>DATATB010000091.1:0-4543 GCA_036268995.1 Pirellulales bacterium
GTGGGAGCAGGTCGACGGGGATGAGTTTTTCCAAATCGGGATTTTTGTCGGTCATCTGCGGCCTCGGAAAATGAGGATGAAAGGCAGCGAGATGGGCGGAGCCGTTGCTCGGACGCGGGGCTTGGCTCAAAGCAAAAAAAAAGAGCCCGGCGCAAGCGATGGTCGAAGTCGACCAGCTTGCGACGGGCTCTTTTTGATACCTGATTCTTACGTCAGGCCCTGCGGATACCCACCTCAGCGATGTGTTGCGAGATGATAGCGCAGCCAGTGGCCAATTTCAATCACGGAAATAAAAAATCCTGCCCGGCTTGTTGGGCCGATCCGCGCGGAAGGATTGCAGATCGCAGGACAAATCCATCGGCTGCGATTAGCCACCGGACGCGTTCGGCCCCGCGCGTGCCAAGGTGTGCGCGCGAGGACATGCCGTTGGCGGGATATCGCTGGCATTGCGTCGGCGGTGGCTCGAGTCTTTCGAGCCTGAAGGCCGACGATGAATCAGACGAGGCCGCGGCGCACGGCCCAGACGGCGGCTTGCGTGCGATCGCTGACGTCCATCTTGCGCAGCAAGTGCTGGACGTGCTCTTTGACCGTCTCGATGCTGATGGACAGCGACTGGCCGATTTCCTTGTTGCTCAGTCCCAACGCCAAATGCCGCAAGACCTGCGTCTCGCGCTGGGTCAGAGCGACTTCCTCGTCGACCTGCTTCTGCCGAGTGGCCATGGTGCCGGCCACGCGATGCAGCTCGCCGTGCTTGCTGGGCACTTCGCCGCCGGCCACGGCATGGATCGTGGCCCGCAGCTGCTCGGCCGTGGCGCCCTTGAGCACATAGTCCGAGGCCCCCAAAGCGTGGGCTCGAGCCATGTACGTGGGGTTGTCGTAGGTCGACAGAATCACGACCTTCGTGTCGGGCAGTTGGGCATGCATTTCTTCCAGCGCGGACAGGCCGTCGCCGTCGCTCATGCGAATGTCCAACAGCACGATGTCGGGTTGCAACTGCTTGGCCAGCGTCACGGCCTCGACGCCGTTGGCCGCTTCGCCCACCACCTCGATATCTTGGTCATTCAACAAACTGCGGATTCCCGAGCGCACCAGCTCGTGATCGTCCGCGATCAGGAGACGAACTCCCATGGCAGATCCCTCCTTACGTGGGAAGCGTCCCGCATGGCCAAACGAAAGCCAGGGACGCCGAAAAGACTATTGGGTAGCACAACATGCCGGCCGGGGAAACTCCCCGACAGAAAGGTTGCAAGATTGGCATGTCATTATAAGGGTATCTTATGCCTGCACGGGTGCGTGGCAATTTCCCAATCGCGCCAGCCGCCAATGCCATCTTTTCCGGAGTTTCTACTAGCGCCAGGCTGCATTTTGCCCTCCCAGCCAAGCCGCATCGCTTTGACCCTGCCCGAGTTGTGACCTAAATACCTTCGCGGGCAACTGCGCGCCGGTCCCTTATGGGCCCGGGTGCCAGGGTCAAGGCATTGTTCATAAACGATTAAAACATAAGTGGATGCGACGTTTGCCGGGCCGGCCGCAGGGTTTTGATACGAACCCCGTGGCGGCGTGAGCATGCGGCGTCGGGAGCGAGCGATGAGCGCCAAAGCCAACGTGAAGCGCGCCAGCCTGCTGCTGGTCGATGACGACCGGCAAATCCTGGAGTCGATGGCCGACTGGCTAGCCGAGCAAGGCTTTCAAGTGGACACCGCCCAAACGTGCCAGGCTGCCGTCGCTGCGGTCGACCGCCGCGCGTATGACCTCGTGCTGGCCGACATTCGCCTGGGCGACGCCGACGGCTTCGATATCCTCGAACATTGCCGCCGCACCCGTCCCGGCACGACCGTCATTCTGATTACCGGCTACGGCACGGTCGAAACCGCCATCGAGGCCATTCGCGCCGGCGCCTTCGACCTGCTCACCAAGCCGCTCATCGACGAAGAGCTCGAGCTGTCGATCGAGCGGGCGCTCAACCAGCGGCAAGTGCTGGAAGAGAACAAGAATCTCAAGGCCCAGCTCGATCTGCGCTTCGGCATGGAAAACATCATCGGCCACGACGTCCGCATGCGCAAGGTGTTCGACGTGATCGACAGCGTGGCCGACACCAAGGCCACGATCCTGGTCACGGGCGAGAGCGGCACCGGCAAATCGCTGATCGCCCGGGCCGTACACCGGCGCAGCTCGCGGCGCGACCAGCCGTTTGTCGAAGTCGCCTGCGGAGCCCTGCCCGAGGCGCTGCTCGAGAGCGAATTGTTCGGGCACGTGGCCGGCGCGTTTACCGGGGCCAACACCGACAAAATCGGCAAATTCAAGCAGGCCGACGGCGGCACGATTTTTCTCGACGAAATCGGCACGGCCAGTCCCGCCTTCCAGGTCAAGCTGCTGCGCGTGCTCCAGGAATTCGAGTTCGAACAGGTGGGCGGCAACAAGACGTTCCACGTCGATGCCCGCGTGATTCTGGCGACCAACGAAAACCTGGAAGAGCTGGTACGCGTCGGCCGCTTCCGCCAGGACCTGTACTATCGGGTGAACGTGATCAACGTCGAGCTGCCGAACCTGCGCGATCGCTTGAGCGACATTCCACTGCTGGCCCAGCACTTTTTGGATCGCGTCTGCGAAGAGGCGGGCAAGAAGGTACGCGGCTTCACCGACGAGGCGATCGCTGCGATGCAGCGCTACAACTGGCCCGGCAATGTCCGCGAACTGCAAAACGTCGTGGAGCGGGCCGTGTTCTTAGGCAAGCGTGACGTGATCGGGCTGGAAGACCTGCCGGTGAACATGCCGGTTGGACTGCCCACCGCCAGCGCCGCGGCGGCCAAAGGATCGCTCAAAGAAGCGATGGAAATGCCGGAACGCCAGATCATCCTGCAGGTGCTGGAAAGCAACAACTGGAACCGTCACGCCACGGCCGACTGCCTGGGCATCAATCGCACCACGCTCTACAAAAAGATGAAGCGGCTAGGACTGGAAGACGGCCGCCACCCCGGCGCCATGAGCCAAGCGGCCCAGGGCCTCACGCAGCGGTAAGCGCCGTGTAGCGGAAGTCTTGAGACTTCCTGGCTCGCGTGTAGTGGAAGTCGTGAGACTTCCGTACAGCGAAATGTCGGTCCGCGCTCTCCGGAATTCTCACGAATTCCGCTACCGGCGTCGATTCCCAATTTCGGAATTCTCACGACTTCCGCTACCCGGGCCGCCTATGCAAACGCGGCGCGCAATTGCTCGATGTACCGCGGGCAGGCCTGGCGCGGATCCTCGGCTTCTTCGTATTCGAGCACGATGTAGCCGCGATAACCGCTGTCGCGCAGCATCTTGGCCAGCCGCTTCAAATCGGCCGGCTCCTTCGGTCCGCCGGCGGGCCGCATCGAGACTTTGATCTGCACGTTCACGGCATACGGAGCCAGCCGCGCCAGGTCGTCGTAAGGGTTCGAGCTCTGGAAGTTGCCGCTGTCCAGGTTCACGCCGAACCACGGGCTTTGGACCGCTTGCACGAGGTTCATAATCCCGTCGATCGTGGTCGTCAGTCCGCCGTGGTTTTCCAAGGCCAGGAACACGCCGTGCTCGCCGGCATAGTGGCAGCACTCCTCGATGCCTTCGATGGCCAAGCGCTGGGCTTGGGCTTCGGTCTGACCCCTCTGCACCTTGCCGGAAAAAATGCGGATCACCGGGGCGCCCAGCACGGCGGCATTGTCGACCCAGTGTTTGACGTGGGCGATTTGCGCGTCGCGCTTCTCTCCCGGCGGCAAACTGAATTCGTTGCCCACGGCCGTACCGGAAATGTCGAGCCCTTGGCTTAAGGCCAAACGCTTGATCGCGCGGAGTTGATCGGGCGTGACGTCGGGCGGAAAATAGTACGAGGTTAGCTCGGTTCCTTCGAGGCCCATCGTCGCACAGTCGAGGATGAAATCTTCGAGCTTCAATTGCTGCGTCTTGCCGGCCAGCAGATTGCGGTAGCTGTAGGCGGCCAGGCTGAATTTGAATTTCGGCCCGCCCTTGCGAGCGACCGGCTCAATCGCCCAGGCGCCGGGCGTCAGTCCCGCGGATGCGGCGGCGACACCTAGTGTGGCCGAGGTAGTCAGAAAGCGGCGACGATCGAGAGATTTCATCGGCTGGAGGCTCCTGGAAATCAACGAGAGCGGCGGGACCCACGCGAGACGGATATTCTCGTTCGGCCAAAGGGCCAAAACAAGCGGCCGCCCGGGTCTTTATTGGGCATGGCTCCTAAAAAACAGGCGAACCCCGCAGCGCTAGCCAGCGGGATTCCATGTTCAAATGGCGAGCCCCGTGGCGTCAGCCCTGGGAGGTGCTGCTGGCTGCCGGCGCTGCCGGGCGGTAGCCGACGACCCCGAGCAGGCTGCGCATCTGGTCGGGCGAGAGGAACGCGAGATTGGCCACGACCATGACCAGGGCAAAGCTCACCAGCCCGGTGAGCACGGCCACCAGGCCCCAAATCAGCACGCCGATGGCCAGAATCAGCGGCCGCGAAATTCGATTCCAGGCCAGCAGCGGAAGGGTCAACTCGAATGCCAGGATCGCGTGCGTCCAAGCATTGATC
>DATATB010000092.1:0-2097 GCA_036268995.1 Pirellulales bacterium
GTTTTCTGCTTCCTCCGGTCGCTGACGCTCCCGGCTCGCCGGTTGCGAATTGGAATCCGTGCTAGCTGCCAATCGCCTTGCTGCGGGCGAGGGGTTCTGTTAGCATCCGCCGCCCCGAAGTTCGCCGTTTTTTGCGTGCTAGGCAGGATTCGCTATGTTTGCGCGCTGGAGCATGCCGCGGGCGGGCGAATTCTTCCGGCAGTCAACTCGGCTGACCGGCTGCCTGGTGCTGGCTTTGGCCGCATCGGGCTGCCGGCTGCCTGCCACCCAGGGCCCCGTCTCGCGATCGTTGACCGCTAGCCGGCAATTGTCGCAGCAAGGTGTCAGTGCCCTGGATGCCGGCGATTGGTCGACGGCCGAGCACTTGTTCAACGAAGCGGTCGAAACGTGCGACTCCGACGCCAACGCTCATCGGCACTATGCCGAGGCGCTGTGGCACCGGGGCAAGCGGGCCGAGGCCCTCGCCCAACTGGACGAGGCCATTCGGCTGTCGCCGGAGGACGACACGCTGCTGGTGCGGGCCGCCGAAATGCGGCTGGCTTCAGGCGACGCCACGCGAGCGCAGCAAGATGTGCGGTCGGCCATCGATATCAATCCCCGCTCGCCATCGGCCTGGATGCTGGCCGGCCGGATCGAAGTTGCCGGCGGCCATCAGCGCGACGCCTTGGCCGCGTTTCACAAGGCTTTGAGCCTCGCTCCCGATAGCCGCGACACGCTGCTGGAACTGGCCGAATGCTACCGCCGCCTTGGCGAGCCCGAGCGGGCGCTGGTGAACCTGCAAACGCTGGCCGACACCTATCCGCCGGGCGAGGAGCCGCGGCAAGTCAGTTATCTGGAAGGCATGGCCTTGTCGGCAATGGGCCGCCAGCAGGATGCGGTTGACGCGCTGGCCCAGGCCGCCGCGCGCGGCACGCCCGATGCCGCGCTGCTCTGCAGCCTGGCCGAAGCCGAATCCCGGGCCGGTCTGGCCGACAACGCCTGGCGCGACGTCCAACGGGCATTGACCATCGATCCGCGCCACGCCGCCAGCCGGCGCCTGGCCGCGCAATTGGGGCTCGCCCGCCAGTCCACCGGCCGCATCACGCGCTAGCCTGCGACCGTAGCGGAAGTCGTGAGACTTCCGACGTCTGCGCGAGCTTCGGAATACTCACGAATTCCGCTACCGCTACGATGGCATGCATCACGCGTTAATCGCCGGCCGGCGCCGGCATAGTCGTTATGATCGCTGCCGGCCAACCCGGCCTGATCTAGCGCGCCGCCGAATTGCGGACACCTCTTTTGACGGATCTTGGCTTGCAACGTAGGGTTCCATGACGGCAATTTGCCCCGCCACCATTTCCTTCCCGGCAACCGCGGTCAGCGGGCCCTCTTGGCGCCAGCTTCCGCAAGGAGCAGCAAGCGATGACGATGATCGTGGATCTTCCAGCCGTGCAGCCACACGTGTTCATTGATCGCCGCAGTGGCGAGCCGGGCCAGTCGCCCAATCGCGAGCGTCGCCAGTTTGCCGACAGCCACTCCGAACTCTCGCTGGAAGCCCAGGACCTGGCCGCGGCCATCGACAAATACAAGCTCGTGCATCGCCGCCGCTTCATCACCTACGAAGAAATGCTGGGCGTCGTCAAATCGCTCGGCTATCATCGGTAAAGCGACAGCCGGCTTTGCCCGTACAACTGTTTTCCATCAAGCCGCGACCGGTGGTCGCGGCTTTTTTCGTGATGTCATGAACCAGAAGCACGAAATTCGCAACACGGGCGACGAACCGCTGGCGACCGTGAACTTTTATATGCCGCCGGCCTACACTGCCGAAGGCGACGAGCTGCCCCGCGGGAAGAAATGACGGGACGATGAGTGATGAATACCGGAATTTCGGCGCCTATCGGGTCGATCTTCCGCCGATTTCTTACGCTCGATGCTGCCGGCCAGGCCTTGTGGCCGAGGCCGTGGTTGCGGTTCAATATCAGCGCGGCGAATGAAGCGGCGCGTTTTCGGCCTGCTCACTTTTTTACGGCGTGTTTGCATGTCTGCCCATCCCGAGACGATTCGAATTTTTCGAACGTTCGTCCAACGCAGCAAGGCACTTCTGCAATTAACACGAGA
>DATATB010000093.1:0-50853 GCA_036268995.1 Pirellulales bacterium
GGCTTTATTGTCGAGGTCGACACGACTAAATCGGGAAATTCCTCGGCGCCGTTCGACGCCTTGCTGGCCGGCAGCAACAGCACCGCGGCCACCTCGGTGGCCGTCGACGGCTCCGGAGACATCTACATTGGTGGCTGGACACAATCGTCGGACTTTCCCACCACGGGCAACGCCTACAAGGGCTCGTTCAGCGGCGGCACCGACGGTTTCCTGACCGTTTACAACTCGTCGGACAACGTCACCTATTCGACATACTTGTCCGGCAGCGGCACGAGCAGCGTCAATGCCCTGGCCCTGGGGCCAACCGACAATGTTTATCTGACCGGCTGGACCAGCGGCGGCTTGCCGACGACCGCCGGCGCCTATCAATCGACGTATGGCGGCGGCACAGACGACGCCTTTGTCAGCGAGTTCAATCCCACCAAGACCGGCAACAGCTCGCTCGTGTATTCGACCTATCTGGGCGGCTCGGGCGATGACCAGGCAACCGGCATTGCCGTGAACTCCAGCGGCCAGGCCGCCGTGACCGGCTTCACTTCCGGATCGTTTCCCGTGACGGCCGACGCCTACCAGCTCACCTATGCCGGCGGCACTGACGACGGCTTCTTCTCCACGATCAGCGCGTCCGGCGCCGGATTGATTTATTCAACCTATTTGGGCGGCAGCGGCGACGACGAAGCCGAAGCGATTGCCGAAGATGGCTCCGGCGGCATCTACATCGCCGGCTACACGGCGTCGTCCGACTTCGATGAACTCACCAGCGGCGCGTACGACACGTCGCTTGATTCGGGCGCCGGCAATGGCCAGGACGACGGCTTCATCGTCAAATTCACAACGGTAGCGGCGAACACGGCGCCGGTGCTGGCCGCCGCCAACAATCTGACTACCATCCTGGAGAATGCGACCGGCAATTCCGGCACGCTGGTCTCGGCCCTGATTGCCGGCCAGATCACCGATCCCGACCCGGGCGCGGTGTCCGGCATTGCCGTCACGGCCGTCAACACCACCAACGGCGCCTGGCAGTATTCGGCCGACGGCGGCACGACCTGGGTTGCGATCGGTTCGGTCTCGACAACTTCGGCCCTTTTGCTGCCGGTCGGGAGCGTGGTGCGCTTCGTTCCCAATGCCTATTGGTCCGGAACCGTCTCCAGTGGCATCACGTTCCAGGCCTGGGACGAGACCAGCGGCACGAGCTACGCGACTGCCAACGTCAACACCAACGGCGGAAGCACGGCCTTCAGCACGGCCAGTGCTTCGAGCAGCATCGACGTGACGTGGGTCAACAGCGCCCCCGCGGGCACGAGCAACACCGTCACGACTTTGGAGAACGCGGCCTACACGTTCCAAACGGCCGACTTCGGCTTCAGCGACCCACACGACTCGCCTGCCAACAGCCTGCTGGCTGTCAAGATCGACGCCCTGCCAGGTGCCGGCAACTTGACCGACAACGGCGTGGCAGTGACCGCTGGGCAGTCTGTGAGTGCGGCGGATATTAGCGCCGGACTGTTAAAGTTCACGCCAGCCGCGTATGCCAGCGGGGCCAACTACGCGAGCTTTACCTTCCAGGTGCAAGACAACGGCGGCACGGCCAATGGCGGCGTGGATCTCGATCCCTCGGCCAAGACGATGGCCGTCAATGTGACCTGGGTGAACAGTGCTCCCTCGGGCACGAGCAGCACCGTCACGACGCTGGAGAACGCGGCCTACACGTTCCAGGCGGCCGACTTCGGTTTCAGCGATCCGCACGACTCGCCGGCCAATAGCCTGCTGGCCGTCAAGATCGATGCCCTGCCAACAGCCGGCAGCTTGACCGACAACGGCGTGGCAGTCGCCGCCGGGCAGTCTGTCAGTGCGGCCGACATCAACGCCGGACTCTTAAAATTCGCACCGGCAGCGTACGCCAGCGGGACCAACTACGCGAGCTTCACGTTCCAAGTGCAAGACAACGGCGGCACGGCCAATGGCGGCGTGGATCTCGATCCCTCGGCCAAGACGATGGCCGTCAATGTGACCTGGGTCAACAGTGCGCCCTCGGGCACAAGCAACACGGTCACCACGCTGGAGAACGCGGCCTACTCCTTCCAAGCCGCAGACTTCGGCTTCAGCGATCCGCACGACTCGCCCGCCAACAGCTTGCTGGCCGTTAAGATCGACGCGCTGCCAAGCGCCGGCAGCCTGACCGACAACGGCGTCGCCGTGACCGCTGGGCAGTCTGTGAGTGCGGCGGATATTAGCGCCGGACTGTTAAAGTTCACGCCAGCCGCGTACGCCAGCGGGGCCAACTACGCGAGCTTCACGTTCCAGGTGCAAGACAACGGCGGCACGGCCAATGGCGGTGTGGATCTCGATCCCTCGGCCAAGACGATGGCCGTCAACGTGACGTGGGTCAATAGTGCACCTTCGGGCACGAACAACACCGTCACCACTTTGGAGAACACGGCCTATACGTTGCAGGCTGCCGACTTCGGCTTCACGGATCCTCACGACTCACCGGCCAACAGCCTGCTGGCCGTCAAGATCGACGCCCTGCCGACTGCCGGCAGCCTGACCGACAACGGCGCCGCAGTGATCGCCGGGCAGTCTGTCAGCGCGGCCGACATCAATGCCGGACTCTTAAAATTCACGCCGGTCGCATATGCCAGCGGGGCCAACTACGCGAGCTTCACTTTCCAGCTGCAGGACAACGGCGGCACGGCCAATGGCGGCGTCGATCTCGACCCTGTGGCCAAGACGATGGCCGTCAATGTGACGTGGGTCAACAGCGCGCCGGTGCTGGCGGGCGCCAACAATCTGGCGCCGATCTTGATGGACGATACGAGCAACGCCGGCACGCTCGTCTCGACACTCATCGCCGGGCAAGTGGCGGACCACGATGGTCCGCCATCGGGCATTGCCGTCGTGGCGGTCGACGATTCGCACGGCACCTGGCAATATTCGCTCAATGCGGGCGCGAATTGGACCAACATCGGCAGCGTGTCGAGCAATTCGGCGCTGCTGCTGGCCGCGGATGCCAACACGCTGGTGCGTTTCGTGCCCGCGGCTAACTGGGTTGGCAATGTGAGCGCCGGCCTGACGTTTCAAGCCTGGGATCAGACCAGCGGCGTGGCGGGCGGCACGGCCGACGTGACGAGCAACGGCGGATCAACCGCGTTCAGCACGGCTGTCGCCGCCAGTGGCATTCTGGTGAACAACTCGCCGGTGCTCAACGGCGCCAACGATCTGGCCTCGATCCAGGTCAATCAGTTCAATAACGCTGGCACGCCCGTCTCGGCTTTGCTCACCGGCCAGGTGACCGAAGCGAATCCGGCGGCCACGGTCGGCATCGCGGTCGTCGGCGTCAACAATTCCAACGGCGTATGGCAATACTCGCTCAACGGTGGCCAGACGTGGTTGGGCTTTGCATCTCCATCGCCCAGTGCCGCGCTGCTGTTGCCGGCGACTCCCGCGACGCTGGTTCGATTTGTGCCTACGGCCAACTGGTCCGGCACGCTGGCCGGCGGCCTGACGTTTCGGGCCTGGGACCAGACCAGCGGCACGGCCGGAGCCACGGTCGACGCCAGCCTGGGCGGCGGCTCGACTGCTTTTAGCGCGGCCACGGCTGCCGCCGGCATTACGGTAAACCTGGTCAATCCCACGATCCTGGTCAGCCAGTCGTTAGCGCCAAGTTCACCCGTCGCCACCGCTGCAAACAACTCGCCGGCTGCCAGTGGGCCGATCCTCACGGGTTCAACCGGCCCACTGCCGGCTCCTTTGCCGGCGGTGGAACATGCCAAGGCGGCAACGGCCATTTCGATTCTTTATACAGCCATGCCGACGGACTTTGGCCAGGTTCAAGCGCCGATCATTGTCCGACCCGCTGCACAGCCGATTGCCACAGTCGATTCGGCGCCAATCGCCTTTGCCATGGCAGCGACGGCTCCGACACCCAGCAAATTCGCGCGCAGCACGAGCATGGCGGGTATTGGCAGCGCCTTGTTGTGGAGCGATCTGGATTCGCTCAAACAACAAGTTCAATCGGCGATCCAGCCCGAGGTGATGCTGATTGGATCGGCGTTGACGGTTTCGACCGGTTTGACCGTCGGCTACGTGATTTGGATGGTGCGGGGCGGCATGTTGATCTCGAGCCTCGTCGCGCAGATGCCTGCTTGGCGGCTGATCGATCCGCTGGTGGTTCTGAATCGCTTCGACGAGCTTGACAGCTCCGATGACGAAGATGACGAGAGCCTGGGCTCAATCCTCGAAACCGCCGACCAGGCGAGTTAACACCAAGTCGTACTATGAGCACGCTTTCGACACGAATTCGCATCACGCTCGGGCTGGTATGCCTGTTGGTGAGCGTGCTGTTTGTGAGCATGCTGCTGGGAGTCATTCCCGACGAGCGCAATGCCCGCATCAAGGGGCGCGAGACGTTGTGCGAAGTGATCGCCATCAGCGGTTCGCAACTGGTGAGCCAGCGCGAAACCAAGCGGCTGGATACGATGCTGCGCCTGATTCTAGACCGCAATGCCGAGATCGTGTCGGCGGGCGTGCGCCGCGCCAGCGGCGAGCTGTCGATCGATATCAATCATCACAAGGCCAAGTGGCGGCCGCTGGCAGGAGATGTCTCGACGGAAACCCAAGTGCAGGTGCCCATCCGCGCGGGCCGCACGCGCTGGGGCACGGTCGAGCTGAGTTTTCGCCCGCTCGAGCCGCCCGGCTTTTTCCAGCTGGCGGCCGGACCGCGCTGCCGGATGGTGGCCTTCGTGGCCTCGGCCTGCTTCCTGCTGTTTTGGTTGTACCTGGTGAAGATCCTGGAGTATCTCGATCCTTCGCGGGCGGTGCCGATGCACGTGCGGTCCGCGCTGGACACGCTGGCCGAAGGCCTGCTGGTGATCGACGCGCGCGACCGCGTGGTGCTGGCCAACGACGCCTTTGCGGCGTTGCTCGGCAAGGCGCCCGAGGCGTTGTTGGGCCGGATCGCTTCGCAACTGCCGTGGGTCGACGACGCCGGCAACAGCTTGATTGGCATGCGTCCCTGGACGCGGGCGCTGGAGACGAAGGCTGCGCAAACCAACGACACCTTGCGGCTGAAAACGTCTTCCGGCCAGCTGCGGACGTTCCTGACAAACTCGTCGCCCGTGCTCGGCAGCAATGGCGAATACCGTGGCGTGTTGGCCAGCTTCGAAGACATCACCCCGCTCGAGGAAAAAGAGCGCGAGCTGACCAAAGCCAAGGAGGCTGCCGAGGCCGCCAATCAAACCAAGAGCGCTTTCCTGGCCAACATGAGCCACGAAATCCGCACGCCCATGAACAGCATCCTGGGCTACACCGACGTGCTGCGTCGCGGATTCGTCGATAGCGATTCGCAGCGGCAAGAGTATCTCGACACGATTCATTCCAATGGCAAGCATCTGCTCGAGTTGCTCAACGACATCCTCGACCTGTCGAAGATCGAGTCCGGTGTCCTGGAAGTCGAAAAGAAGCCCTGTGCCCCGGCCAAGCTGGCGGGCGAAGTGCTCGATCTGTTCAAGGTCCCGGCCGCCAGCAAGGGCGTTTCGCTGGAACTGAAAATCGCCGATCGCGTTCCGGCCGCAGTCCACACGGATCCCACGCGATTGCGCCAGATTCTGACGAACCTGGTGGGCAACGCCCTCAAGTTCACCGAGCGCGGCGGCGTTGGCATCAGCATGCGGTTCGAGCCTGATCGCCAGCGGCCGCAATTGCTGATCGACGTGAGCGACACGGGGATTGGAATTGCGCCGGCCTCGCTGGCCAAGATCTTCGACCCGTTCGTGCAGGCCGACAGCACCGTCACGCGCCGCTTTGGCGGCACGGGATTGGGGCTGTCGATCAGCCGCCGTTTTGCCGAAGCCTTGGGCGGTGGCATCACGGTGGCCAGCGAGCCGGGCAAAGGCAGCACATTCACCGTGGCCATCATCGCCGAGCCGGTTGAGGGCACCGAATCGGCGGACACGAGGCAAGTGGCAGGCAGCGCTCGAAAGGCGGCCGTTTCGCCTTCGGCACCGATTGACCAGCTCCCGCCGGCGCGCGTGCTCGTGGCCGACGACGGCGAGTCGAACCGGCAATTGATCAAGCTGATCCTGACCCGAGCGGGCATCCGTGTGGAGGGTGCAGTCAACGGCCTGGAGGCGGCCGAAATGGCCGAAGCCCAGCCGTTCGACTTGATTCTGATGGATATGCAAATGCCGGTCATGGATGGCTATTCGGCCGTGGCCAGACTCCGCCAGCACGGGCTGACGATTCCGATCGTGGCCCTCACCGGCAATGCGATGAAGGGCGAAGAGCAAAAATGCCTGGCAGCCGGCTGCTCGGCATTTCTGCCCAAGCCCGTCGAGATCGAAGCCCTGCTGGCTTGTCTGCGAGAGCTGTTGCCGGTGGCACCTGCGCCAGCCAGCGAGCCACCGGTCGAAGAGCAAGCTCTGGTTAGCGAGACTGCTCCGGCCGCCGTTGGCACTCCCGAGCCTGCGGCCGCTGCGGAATTGGAGCCGTTGACTTCGACGTTGCCGATGGATGATGCCGACTTCCGCGAAATTGTGGCGGGCTTTGTGGTGCGGCTGGCTGAACAAATCGAGGCCATGCAGGCAGCCTATCAAAGCCAGGATCTCGGACAGCTCGCCGCCTTGGCACATTGGTTGAAGGGCGCGGCGGGCACGATGGGTTTTCACGCCTTTACTGAGCCCGCGCTGCGGCTCGAGCATCTCGCTCGGCAGGGCGCCTTGCCCGAACTGGGCGAAGCACTCCAGGTTGTAGTGGCCTTGTCGTGGCGCGTGGTCGCGAGCGCGGCGCCGTAAGCATGAATTCGTAACCTACTTTCCAGCTACTTCGAATCCGAACCATGACCCACCTTCCAATGTCTCACACACCCGCCCCAGAGTTTGCACCGCTGGTTGCCGGATCACCGTTGTCGACCGATCGTGCCGCTGCGCTGCTGCCAGCGGTGGCGGCCTCGAGCACCGCGGATGCCGATCCGATCCTGGACATGACGATCATGGTCCTCGATGACGAACCGTTCAATTGCCTGATGGTGCGCAAGCATCTCCGCGACGCCAGATACAAGTCGATCGTCACGCTCTCCGACGCCTCGGCCGCCTTGGACGCCATTCGACAGCAACGTCCAGCCCTGCTGCTGCTGGACATCGTGATGCCGCAGATCACGGGATTGGAAATCCTGCGCCTGTTGCGGACCGATCCCGGCACGCGGCATTTGCCCGTGCTGATTCTGACGGCTTCGACCGAAGCCGAGACCCGACGCTCGGCACTCGAACTGGGTGCAACGGACTTCCTGGCCAAGCCCGTCGATCCGCTCGAGCTGGTGCCGCGCGTGCGCAACGCGCTGACCACGAAGGATTTTCAGGATCGCCTGGCTCGCCACGCCGAGGACTTAGAACAGATCGTCTGCCGCCGAACGGCCGAGCTCGAGGCCTCGCGCAAGGAGGTGATTCATTGCTTGGCCCGTGCCGCCGAATACCGCGACGACATCACGGGGCGACACGTTATCCGCGTCGGCCGGTTTGCCGGCATCATTGCTCGGGCACTCGGTTTTCGGCCGGCCGATGCCGAGGCGCTGGAACTCGCCGCCCAACTGCACGACGTCGGCAAGATCGGCATCCCCGACGCGATCTTGCACGAGCCCGGCAAGCTCGATCCCGAAATGTTCGCCGTCATGCAGCGTCATTGTGCCTTTGGCAATCGAATCCTGGCGCCGCTGACAGAAGTCGACTCCATGAGGCTGCGGCAGCATGCAGACCTGGGCGCCAGCTTGTTGAACATCAGCAGTTCGCCCATCATTTCGCTGGCCGCCCGGATCGCCCAAACGCATCATGAACGCTGGGACGGAACGGGCTACCCGCTGGGCCTGGCAGGCAACGACATTCCTTTGGAAGGCCGGATCACGGCGGTGGCCGACGTGTTCGACGCCTTGAGCAGTGCGCGTCCGTATAAGCCGCCGATACCGCGTGAAAAGTGCTTCGCCATCCTGACAGAAGGCCGCGGCACGCACTTCGATCCCACGGTGCTCGACGCGTTTTTCGCCTGTTCCGCCGAGATCATCCAAGTGCAGCTCGAGTGCATGGACCCCTAGTAGCCAATGCCAGCACCGCAGCCGCCTGCCCCGCCCACGGACCACTGACAACGGACCACTGACAACGGGCCACGGGCGAATTCGAGCTTGACGCGTTCACCTCTCCGGGTGTAAGTCTGCACGCGCCAGCAGTGCCAGGATGGGCAGAAAAGGGGGGAGGTATGCAGGTCGTAATCTTATGCGGCGGCCAAGGCTCGCGCATTCGCGACGTCGTCGACGACATCCCCAAGCCGATGATCCCCATTGGCAATCGCCCGATCCTCTGGCACATCATGAAGGGCTATGCCGACCAGGGCTTCGATGAATTCATTCTGTGCTTGGGCCACAAGAGCTCGGTCATCAAGCGCTACTTCCTCGATTATCACCTGGCCGAAGCCGACTTTACGCTAGATTTGAACGAGCCGGGCCAGTTGCAGGTGCATGCTCATCCGGCCCAGGAGAACTGGCGCATTACGCTGGCCGAAACCGGCATCGACGCCATGACCGGCTGCCGCATCAAACGGATCGAAAAGTACATCCGCGGTGACAGCTTCCTGCTGACCTATGGCGACGGCGTCGCGGATATCGACCTGGCGGAACTGATCCGGTTTCACCACCAGCACGGCAAGCTGGGCACGGTCACGGCGGTTCATCCGCCCGGCCGCTTCGGCGAAATCGAAATGGATGGAACACAAGTCGTCGAGTTCATGGAAAAACCGCTGCTCGCCCGGGGGCGGATCAACGGCGGCTACTTCGTCTTCGACCGGGCGATCTTCGATCGTTTGACCGACGACCCGCGGCTGGTCTTCGAAAACGAGCCGCTCACCCGGCTGGCCGACGATGGCCAGTTGATGGCCTACCGGCACAACGGCTTTTGGCATCCGATGGATAACAGCCGCGACTTCAAATATCTGAACGATTTGTGGAGTTCGGGCAAGGCAGCCTGGAACGCCGGGTCGCCTCAGCGGTGCCAGACCGCGGCTTGAACAGTGCACAGCATGGAAGCTGGGACGATGCACACGAGACACGACAATCTCCCCGCAGCCTTTGCCGGTCGGTCGGTGCTGCTGACTGGTCACACCGGCTTCAAGGGTTCGTGGCTGGCATTGTGGCTCGCCCGGCTCGGCGCGCGCGTCGCTGGTTATGGGCTCGCACCCAACACGCAGCCCAACAACTTTACTGCTAGCCGCGTGCGCGAGGTCTTGTCGGCCCATTACGAGGCCGATATTCGTGATCGGGCCAGCCTGGAGCAGGCACTGCGCGCTTGCCAGCCCGAGGTGATCTTCCACCTAACTGCCCAGCCGCTGGTCCGCGCCAGCTACGCCGAGCCGCTAAGGACGATCGAAGTCAACGTGCTGGGCACGGCCAACTTGTTGGAAACGATTCGCGCCGTCGGCCTCCGCTCGGCCGTGATCGTCGTGACCAGCGACAAATGCTACGAAAACCGGGAGCAGGCGTGGGGATATCGCGAGCATGATCCGCTGGGCGGAAGCGATCCGTACAGCGCCAGCAAGGCGGCGGCCGAACTCATCGCCGCGTCGTACCGCTCGTCGTTTTTTCCACCCGAGCAACTCAGCCGGCACGGAGTTAGCCTGGCCACCGTGCGCTCCGGCAATGCGATTGGCGGCGGCGACTGGGCCGCCGATCGGATCGTGACCGACATCGTGGGCTCGCTCGGTCGTGGCGAGCCAATACGGCTGCGCAACCCGCACGCTGTACGGCCTTGGCAGCACGTGCTGGAGCCTTTGAGCGGCTACTTGCGCCTGGCCGCTGCCTTGCTGGCCGATGGCGGCATGCCGCTGTGCGGCAGTTGGAATTTCGGCCCCATGCCTGGCGACGAAGTGACCGTCGGCGAATTGGCCGCTCGATTTGCCGCTGCCTGGGGGCAGGTATCGTGCATCCAGGTTTCGGCCAACAGCGACGATCCGCCCGAGGCCGACGTGCTGTGCCTGTGCATCGACAAAGCGATTTGGGATCTCGGCTGGCAGCCGCAGTGGAACGTACACGAGGCCGTCGAGCGGACCGTGCGCTGGTTCCAACACTACCGCTCCGCCGACAACATGCAGGCCGAGTGCCTGCGCGACATTGCCGACTACGAAACCTGCCTGGCGAACCAGCCCCATCCAGGATCCCACTCATGCGCGTCTTGCTGACCGGTGGAACCGGATTCATCGGCTCGCACACCGTGCGGGCTTTGCTCCAATTCGGATTGCACGACGTCGCCGTGTTGGTTCGCCCCGGTGCCGATACCTGGCGACTGGACGACGTGCTGTCGCGGCTGACGCTTATCGCAGGCGATCTCTGCCGACTCGACGAGTCCCGTGCGGCTGTCGAACGGTTTGCTCCCGAGGCCGTCGTGCACCTGGCGTGGAGTGGCGTACTTGGTGCGGAACGAAACAATCCGCGACAAGACGACAACATTCAGGCAGCGCTCGATTGTGTGCGTCTCGCGCACGCGGCCGGTGCTCGGCATTGGATCGGTTTGGGCTCGCAAGCTGAATACGGCCCCTGCGGCCAGCGGATCGACGAGTCGATGCCCACTCGGCCCACCACACGCTATGGCCAGGCGAAGCTGGCCGCCAGTCGCCAGACGCAGCGGCTGTGCCGATCGCTCGGTTTGCGGTTCGCCTGGCTGCGGCTGTTTTCGTGTTATGGGCCGCAGGACCATCCGTCGTGGCTCGTGCCGTACGTCGCGCTGGCGCTGCTGCGCGGCGAGCGGCCAGCGGTGACGTTGGGCCAGCAGCGTTGGGATTATCTCTACGTGTCCGACGCTGCCGAGGCGATTTGCCACGCGGTGCAGACCAGCAGCGCCTCCGGAGTTTTCAATGTTGGCAGCGGCCAGACCGAAACGATCCGGCGGATCATCGAAGTGCTCCGCGACTCGATCGATCCCGCGCTGTCCATCGGCCTCGGAGAAGTCAGCTATCGGCCAGACCAGGTGATGCACCTGGAAGCCAACATCGAGCGTCTGACCCGGGCCACCGGCTGGCGGCCGCGAATCGAACTGACGATCGGACTGGCAAAGACCGTGGCCTGGTACCGAGCCCAGGCCGCGCAGCAGCGATTGGTGACGGGTAACTATATTAAAGAGACTCTGGCCCGATGAACGCCGCGCCGCGAAAATTGATTAGCGTGATTACGCCCTGCTTCAACGAGCAGGCTAATATCCGCCAGTGCCGCGATGCGGTGGCGCGTGTGTTTGCCGAGCATCTGCCGCAGTACGATCACGAACATCTGTTCTGCGACAATGCTTCGACCGACGGCACGATTGCCTGCCTGCGGAAGCTGGCCGCCGACGATCCGCGCGTGAAGGTGATTTTCAACGCCCGTAATTTCGGCCCCTTTCGCTCGACGTTCAACGGCCTGCTGAATACGGCCGGCGATGCCGTGGTCGTGCTGTTGGCCGCCGACTTGCAAGACCCGCCGGAGGTGCTCGTCGATTTCGTCCGCACCTGGGAGCAGGGCTACGAAATCGTTTACGGCATCCGCGCCAATCGGCAAGAGGGCTGGCCGATGCGCACCACGCGCCGGCTGTATTATCGGCTGGCCGGGCTGCTGGCGAACATCAACCTGCCGCCGGACGTGGGCGAGTTTCAATTGGTCGATCGAGTCGTCGTCGACGCGCTGCGGCAATTCGACGACTACTACCCGTACATTCGCGGCATGATTGCCGCTTGCGGCTTTCGGATGCGTGGCGTGCCGTATACCTGGCGGAGACGCCAGCGCGGGATCTCCAAAAACCGCCTGTATCACCTCGTCGACCAGGCCCTCAATGGGCTAATCTCGTTCAGCAATCTGCCCATGCGCTTGTGCTTGCTGCTGGGTCTCGGGCTCTCGCTGGCGAGCACGGCTTTCGCGGTCTATAGACTGGCGGCGGGGCTCGTGTTTCATGCCCCGGCCGGATCCGGAATTCCCCCGCTGATGATCGCGCTGTTCTTCTGCTTGGGCGTGACGATGTTTTTCCTGGGCGTGATGGGCGAGTACATCAGCGCCATCCATTTCCAAGTTCGCAAGCGGCCGCTGGTCATCGAACGCGGACGCTTGAACTTCCGCTCGCGGCCGGCGCTTCGGATTGATTGCGCGAGCGCTGCTGGCGAAGAGCACGACGTCCCGGAACCGAACTTGACCCATTTGCCCGGCGCAAGATACAACAGCCGCCAAGTCCGATAGCTGACGAGACTGCTAGCACGCCGGTCTCGCGCGCACGCGAATCAAAATGGGTTTCGATGTCCGGCTTCAAGTTGATCATGATTTCGGCGATGTACGAAAACGGTGGCAACACTGTGCATCGCCTACTCGACGGCCATCCCGAGCTATTCGTCTATCCCTACGAATCACAATTGGGCACGAGCGCGGTTTCCGACTATCTGAGCAGCTATGTCCCGTTCAAGTATCGCTGGCCCGAGTTTCCGCTCGACGGCCAGCCGGAGCAGGACTACGAGCTGTTTTTCGACGAAGAGCTAAAGGTCATGCTGCGCACGCCCGACCGCAGCAAGTTTCGGCACATGCCGCTGGAGCTGGACGAAGCCGACCGCCGCCGAGCATTTGTGGGTTACATGCAAGGCCAGCCGCGCACGCGGGCCGCGCTCGTCGAGGCGTTCTTCCGCTCGACATTCGATGCCTGGAAGAACCGGCAACACAGCGGGCGCGAAACGGCGTACTTGGGCTACAGTCCGGTCCTGTGCCTGGATACCGAAAAAATCGTGGCTGACTTTCCGCAAGCCCACATCATTCACGTCGTGCGCAATCCCTATTCGGCATTTTCCGACACGCTCAAGCGGCCGTTCCCGCTGGGACTGGAGCGCTGGGTTTGGACGTGGAACTATTGCCAGATGCTGGCGCTGACGTACGCCGAAAAATATCCGCGCAACTTCCATGTTGTCCGCTTCGAGGACCTGGTCGCCGATCGCCTGGCGACACTCGGCAAGCTGTGCGCGCAACTGGGTTTGTCCTGGTCGGACACGTGCCTCGCTCCGTCTTGGAACGGCACGCGGCTCGACGAAGTTTATCCCTGGGGCACGATCCGCACCGCCACGCCCGATGCCAACCTCGCGACGGCCAACCTACTGAGCGGGGACCAGCAGGCGCAGATCAAGCAACTATCGATCCTCTTCCAGCGGCAATTGGGCTACGAACAGCTCGAGCTGGAGGGCTTCCCTGGTCGCGGCGCGTCGAAAACCGCGGCCTGATGTCCGGCCGGCACATTTCGCAGATGATCCGTACCAAGGGGCTTGGCAGCAAGGAAGCGGCACCGCATGAAAATCCCCCGTCACCACGTCAGCCTGGGCCGCACGTCCTGCTTCTATCCTAAGGCCGACATCGCCGCGTCCGACGAATATCTGCGGTCGCTGGCCGCGCTGGACATAGCGCCGCTGGCAGAGCAGGCGGCGGCCGCGTATGCCCGGCACTTTGCGGTCGAGCCGTCGGCCGTCGTGCCGCTCAAGCAGCAGGGAACCTTTCATCGCCTGTTTCGCGTTTCCTCGCAGGCCGGACCGACGGTGATCGCGCGGCTTTGCATCTTGAATCGCTCAGAGCATGAGCATCTGCTCGATCGCGATCGCTGGGTTTACGAGCGCTTGAGCGCGGCCTCGCTGCCGGCGTTGCGAGTCTTGGCCGTCGAGCCTTCCAGCGGTCCGGGAACCCACGCCTGCCAGCTTTTGGAAGAAGCAGCTGGCAAATCTTTGAGTCATTACGATGGCGACGAAGACCGGATGACTCGGCTGCTGGCCGAATTGGGCCGGCTGCTCGCCCGGCTGCACACGATCGGCACCCGTGGCTTTGGTCTGCTGGACGCGCTGCCGCCGGCCGTCCATGAACATCGCGAGCCTCGCGGGCGGTGGATTTCGTGGCCCGATTATCTGCAAACGAATTTCGCCAGGCATTTGCATCGCTCCAGCGACCTGGGCGCGATCGACGCTGCGGAGACGCAGCGCATTCGCGACGCATTCGCCGCCGCCATCTCGCAGTTCGGCGACATTCGGCCGGTCCTGCTGCACGGCGATCTTGGCAGCCACAACGTTTTCACCGACGGAACCACCATCACGGCTCTCGTCGATTGGGAGGATTGCCTGTCGGGCGATGCGGTGTTCGACCTCGCCTGCTGGGCCACGTTCCACCCGCGGCGTCGTCATCGGGCACTGCTCTCAGCTTATCGGGCTGTCTGCGGTCTGCCAGCCGACTTCGAGCTGCGCTTCTGGCTGTACTTCCTGCGCGTGGCGCTGGCCAAGACGGTGCTGCGCGATCGTTTCGGACTGCGCGACCGGCCCGGCCGCTCGCCGGCATCGGGCAGAGTCCGGCTGGCACTGGAACGCCTGGAAGCCTGCTTGGAGACGGATTACACAGCACCCACTCTCCGCCGCTTGGCAAAATCTGCCTGAAGGAGATCGCTGGATGCCATCGGCGCCTGCCAGCCGCGACGCAGTTGAGATCGAGCTCGAAAGCTTGCGGGCGCTCGGGCGACGAATCCGGCTGCACGTGCTGCGGATGGTGCACGCGGCCGACGCCTCGCACGTGGGCAGTTGCTTCTCGATGGCCGACCTGCTGGCCGTGTTGTACGGCGCGGCGCTTCGCGTAGATCCGGCCCGACCCGATTGGGAAGATCGCGACCGGCTGGTCGTGAGCAAAGGTCACGCGGCGGCTGCCGTGTACGCGGCATTGGCCGAGCGTGGATTTTTCCCCGTCGAGTGGCTCGATACGTATTGCCAGAACGGTTCGCGGCTGGCCGGCCACATCAGTCATCACGGCGTGCCGGGCATCGAGGTGTCGTCAGGCTCGCTGGGTCACGGCCTGCCGATTGCCTGCGGCATGGCCCTGGCCGGCCGATGCGACGAGCGGCCATATCGGGTCTTCGCGCTGTTGAGCGACGGCGAGCTGGACGAAGGCTCGAACTGGGAATCGATCTTGTTCGCGCCGCATCATGGTCTGGATAATCTGACCGCGATCGTCGATTACAACAAAATCCAAAGCTTCGGCACCGTGGGCGAAGTCCTCGATCTCGAGCCGCTGGCCGACAAGTGGCGCGCGTTCGGCTGGTCGGTTCGCGAAATCGATGGCCACGACTATCCGCAGATTCTCGCGAGCGTGAGCCAGCTTCCGCCCGTGGCCGGCCGCCCCACGGTGGTCATCGCGCACACGATCAAAGGCCGTGGCGTGGGGTTTATGGAGAACCAGCTCGCGTGGCACTACCGCTCGCCCAATGCAGAACAATTGGCGGCCGCCTGCCGCGAAATCGAGGCGGCGCGATGAGAACCGCCTTTATCGAAACACTCTGCGAAGCGGCCCAGCTCGACGACCGCATTTGGCTGCTCACGGCCGACCTGGGCTACTCGGTGCTAGAAACTTTCGCCCAGCGTTTTCCGCGTCGCTATCTCAATGTCGGAGTCGCGGAGCAGAACATGGCCGGCATCGCGGCCGGGCTGGCACACAGCGGCAAGCTGCCGGTGATCTATTCGATCGCCAATTTTCCCACCTTCCGCTGCCTCGAACAACTGCGCAACGACATTTGCCACCACCAGGCCAACGTCAAGATCGTGGCCGTCGGCGGCGGATATGCCTATGGCCCGCAGGGCTACTCGCATCATGGCATCGAGGATTTGGCCATCCTGCGGGCACTGCCCGGCATGACCATCGTGGCTCCGGCCGACCCCGTCGAAGCGCGGTTCGCGACCCGCGCGATCTGCGCGCATGCCGGCCCTTGCTACCTGCGGCTAGGCAAGGCGCGCGAACCGGTGCTGCATATGTCACCGCCGACGTTCCAGCTCGGCCGGGCGATCCAGGTCCGATCGGGCCGGGCACTGACGCTGATCAGCACCGGTGGCATGTTGCAAGAATCCCTGGCGGTTGCCGAGCGGCTGGCCGCCGAGGGCTTGGTGCCGCGCGTGCTGAGCATGCACACGGTCAAGCCGCTCGATGAACAAGCCGTGCTCCGCGCGGCCGCAGAAACCGGCGGAATTCTTTCGGTCGAGGAGCACTCGGTCACCGGTGGGCTGGGCTCGGCGATTGCCGACGTCCTGGCCCTGTCGGGTTGCAGGGTCGGATTCTTCCGCAAATTCGGCGTTCCCGACCGCGTGAGCCACGAAGTCGGGTCGCAGGAGCATTTGCTCAGCCTGTGCGGTGATTTGTACCGCCTGGCGACCAGCGCTGTCCGGCAATCGCGCGCGGCATAGGGCTTTTGGGATCGGCCGCCGACGGGCTCCTTTGCGTCTGAGGCGCCGTATACTTGCAGCGATGATCCATTATCAGCTCGAACCCGATCTGCAAGCCGACGAATTTATCGACGTGCTCGTCCGATCGACACTGGCCGAGCGCCGGCCGGTTCACGATCGGCCGACGATCGAAACGATGCTGGCCCAGGCGGACGTCATCTTCACCGCCCGCAGCGAGGGCCTGCTGGTGGGCGTTTCGCGGGCGATCACGGACTTTAGCTTTTGCACTTACCTGTCGGACCTGGCCGTCGACCAGCAGTTCCAACGGCAAGGCATCGGCCGGCATTTGATCCGGCACACGCACGAGGCGGCGGGGCTGAAGACCACGCTGATCCTGCTGGCCGCCCCGAAAGCCGAAAGCTACTACCCGCACGTCGGCATGACCCAGCATCAATCTTGCTGGATTCTCCGTTCTTGATCGGGATGACGGGGCCGGTGTCGGCATGTTGAAAAAAAACAACATGCGATGATCGGCAGTTCCCCCCCGCATAGAGCGCGATTACGAGCTAGAGTTTTCCATGGCGCGCTAGTTTTCGCTTCGCGCCCTCGTTGACTCGCAACGGGGGCGAGCCACTCCGGAGTTTGTGCAATGGCAACGAATGTTTCGAGCCAGCAGTCTGAAGCCACGGCCATGGTTCGCGAAATCGTGAGCCAGCAAAATTGTTTGCAGGCAGACCTGGCCACCCTGTCCGACGATAGCGATCTGTACGCGGCGGGCCTCACCTCGCTGGCCACCGTGGGCCTGATGCTGGCCATCGAGGATCGCTTCGACATCGAGTTTCCCGAACGCATGCTGGGTCGGGCGACGTTTCGTAGCGTGGCAACCATTGCGGAAGCCGTTTCGGAACTCGTGAAATAACGCCGTCCCCATTTCTGCCGAGAAACCACCCATGATCATTTCCGATGCCGCGACCTCGGCTGCCGTGATCTCAGCCGAGCCGGAGCTCGACTGCGCCCAGCTACTGGCCCGAGTCCACGCGATCGGCAGCAGCGTGCTGGCCGAGCACGCGGCCGATGTCGACCGCCGCGCGCGCTTTCCGGCCGAAGCCATCGACGCGCTGCGCGACGCGCGGCTGCTCAGCGCCTACGTGCCTCGCCAGTTCGGCGGCATGGGGCTGGACATCGTGCAAACGGCCCGCGTCTGCGAGGCGCTGGGGCACTACTGCGGCTCGTCCGCCATGATCTACGCCATGCACGCAATCCAGGTGGCGTGCGTCGTCCATCACGCCGAGCACTCGCCCTATTTCCGCAAGTACTTGCGGCAACTGGTCGACGAGCAGCGGCTGATGGCCTCGGCCACGACCGAGATCGGCACGGGCGGCGACTTGCGCTCGAGCGTCTGCGCGGTCGAAAAGCACGGCGATGAGTTCACGCTGATCAAAAAGGCGCCGGTCATTTCGTACGGCGAATATGCCGACGACATCCTGGTCACCTGTCGGCGATCGCCCGAAGCCGCGGCTTGCGAGCAAGTGCAAGTGTTGGTGCGGCGCGGAGAGTTTGCGGCCGAGCCGCTTTCGACCTGGGACACGATGGGCTTTCGCGGCACGTGCAGCTCGGGCTTCACGCTCTCGGCCCGGGGCGCGGCGGATCAAATCCTGCCGACCGCCTTCGACGAGATCTTGTCGCAGACGATGCATCCCTATTCGCACATCGTTTGGGGCGCATTGTGGACCGGCATCGCGGCCGATGCGGTGAATCGTGCCCGGGCTTGCGTCCGTGCCCAGGCCCGCAAAACGCCGGGCGAGACGCCGCTTTCGGCCATTCGCCTAGCCGAGACCGATCAGCTCCTGCAAGAAATGCGGCACAACGTTTACAGCCTTGCCACGGAATACCGCGATCTGCTGGCCCGCGGCGCTTCGGGGGCCTTGCACGGCTTCGGTTTTTCAATCCGTACCAACAACCTCAAGCTCTCGTGCTCGCAGCGCATCGTCGACGTCGTCGGGCGGGCGCTGATGATCTGCGGCATCGAAGGCTATCGCAACGACTCGAAGCACAGCCTGTCGCGGCATCTGCGCGACGCCTACGGCGCGGCACTGATGGTCAACAACGATCGCATCACCAAGTTAAACGCCACCATGCTCATGGCGCATAAAGAAGGATACTAAGACATGTGTACCGCCACTGACACGCTGACCGATGCCTACCGCGGCTGCCTGGAGCATCTGACTTCGGTCGGCTTGCTGATTCCGCTGGGCGTACCGGGCCTGTACGGCCATAGCGGCGTTTTCGAAGACGTCATCGAGCGGTTCGAGCAGTTCGTCACGCGCCGGGGCCGGCACCTCAAGCCCGAGGTCATGCGTTTTCCCGCGATTCTGAACCGCGCCGACTATCTGCGCACCACGCACATCGAGACGTTTCCGGACTTGATGGGTTCGGTACACAGCTTCACGGGCGACGTACGCGACCACGCCTCGCTGCTCGAGAAGCGCAACCGCGGCGAAGATTGGACTCGGGATTTGACCCCGACGCAGGTCATGATGACGCCGGCGGCCTGCTACCCGCTATATCCCACGGCGACCGGTACGTTGCCGGCCGGCGGGCGAATCGTCGATTTGCGGTCGTTCGTGTTCCGGCACGAGCCGTCGATCGACCCGGCCCGGATGCAGATCTTCCGGCAGCGCGAATTCGTGCGGCTTGGTACAGCCGAGCAGGCGCTGGCGCATCGCGACTATTGGCTGGAAACCGGCCGCGAGATGCTCAACTGCGTGGGGCTGGACGTGCAGCCGGTCGTGGCCAACGATCCGTTCTTCGGCCGCGGCGCACGCATGATGGCCGCCACGCAACGCGAACAGGTGCTGAAGTTCGAGCTGGTCATCGCAGTGGCTTCGGCCGAAAAGCCGACGGCCATCACCTCGTGCAACTACCACCTCGACCACTTCGGCCACGCCTTTGACATCCGGCTGGAAGACGGCCAGCCCGCCCACACGGCTTGCATCGGCTTCGGGCTGGAGCGCATCGCACTGGCTTTGTTCATGACCCACGGTAGCGATCCCGACCGCTGGCCTTCCGACGTGAAGAATGTGCTGGGGCTATGAAACAACAGATCCTACGATTGGATCCGGACACCTACCAGCGGCATCGCATTCACACGCACGAGCGCAGTTGGGCTGAAACCAACTGCTACGTCGACGTGTGGGTCGAGCTGCTGCACGCCTGGGGTTTCGAGCCGCTGGCGGCAATGCCCTTCACGCTGGCGATCGATTTCGAAGGCGACCAGTGGACGTTCTTCAAGTTCCCGCACGCCGCGCTCGATGAGTTGTACGGCCTCGACGTGCAGGAGCTGGCGATCTGGCGGCCGCTGGTCGAGCACGTCGAAGAGCAGGTCGGCCGCGGCCGGCCGGTGCTCGTCGAGCTGGATTCGATCTATCTGCCCGACACGGCTGGCACCGCCTACCGGCGCGAGCACGTCAAATCGACCGTGGCCGTCATGGAAATCGACGTAGCCCGGCGGCAGTTGGGCTATTTTCACGGGCAGGGCTATTACCATCTGTCAGGCGAGGATTTTGAGAACGTCTTTCGGCTGTCCGGGGCCAGCCCCGAGATGCTGCCGCCGTACGTCGAGTTCGTCAAACGCCGGCCGGAGGGGGCCTTGAGCGGCGAGGCGCTGGGGCAGGCTTCGTTGCGGCTCTTGCGCCGGCAGTTGGAGCTGCTGCCCGAGGCCAATCCGCTGGAGCAATTCAAGCCGCGCCTGGCGGCCGACCTCCAGTGGCTATCAAAGGCCTCGCTCGAAGTGTTTCATCAATACTCGTTCGCGACGCTGCGGCAGTTCGGCGCCAGTTACGAGCTGGCGGCGACGTATCTCGCATGGCTTGACGAACTGGAACAGATTGGGCTCGAGCAGTCGGTCGCGGGGCTTACCGTGCTGTCGACCGGCGCCAAGACGTTGCAGTTTCAACTGGCCCGGGCGATGGCCCGCAACAAGCCGCTCGATCTCGCTCCGCTGGACGACATGGCGGCCACGTGGAATTCGGTGGTGCAGGAGTTGAAGTCCAGCCTCGTCTGCTCCCGCTCTGGAATCGTATGAATGATCGATTCAACGGCTACGCAGCTTTGCGAAGCGCCGACTTCTGCGGCCATTGAGCTGGGCGCGTGGTCGTGCTGCGCGCAGCCGCCGGGCGCCATCGCGCATCCCGACCAGCTTGCCACGGCCGCGGTTGACTGGCTGCCGGCGGCTGTACCGGGCACGGTTGCCGCGGCGCTCCACTGCAATGGCCGATGGAGTTGGGATCAACCTACTGATCTCGACGCCTCCGATTGGTGGTTTCGCACGTCGTTCCAGATGCCCGAGCAGCCTGCCGGGCAACTGTGCCAGCTTTATTTCGACGGCCTGGCCACACTGGCGGAAGTCTGGCTGAACGGTCAGCGACTGCTGGTGACCGATAACATGTTCCGCGCGTATCGACTGGACGTGTCGTCGCACCTGGCGGCCGACAATGAACTGGTGCTCGGCTTCCGCTCGCTCGCCGAAGACCTGAAGCGCAAGCGTCCGCGGCCGCGCTGGAAAACAAACCTCGTCAATCAGCAGCAATTGCGCTGGCATCGCACGTCGCTGCTGGGGCGCATTCCCGGCTGGTCGCCCGTGGCGCCGGCTGTTGGTCCCTGGCGTGATGTGCGGCTGGAAACGTCCGCAGTGTCGCTGGCCGACGTGCACATCGCTGCCCAGCTGGAAGGCACAACTGGCCTGGTAACGGTCCGCGCCGGCGTGCTCGGTAGCGCGCAGGTCGAGCGAGCCGTGGTCCGTGTTGGCCAATGGGAAGCGGAAATCGCGGTTTGCTTGGAAGATGGCGGCCAGTCGCTGGTGGGCGAACTGCGGGTTGCCGATCCACCGCTCTGGTGGCCGCATACGCATGGCGATCAGACGCTGCTGCCGTGCGAAGTGCTGCTCGAAACGGCCGATGGCGCGCACCGCTTCGATTGCGGGAAGATCGGGTTTCGCCAGCTCGAGGTGCACGCGGATCACGGCTTTGCGATTGAAGTCAATGGTCAGCCGATCTATTGCCGCGGCGCCTGCTGGACCGTCAGCGATCTGCTCACGCATGCGGGATCCGAAGCGTCGCTGCGGCACGATTTGCGGCTGGCACGCGAGGCGGGCGTCAACATGCTGCGCGTCGGCGGCACGATGACGTACGAGAGCGAGTTGTTTTATCAAATTTGCGATGAGCTGGGGATTCTCGTTTGGCAGGACTTCATGTTCGCCAACATGGATTATCCGGTGCAAGACGAGTCGTTCCGCGACAACATTACCCAGGAAGCCATTCAGCAGCTTACGCGGCTGGCCCGGCATCCATGCGTGGCCGTCTACTGCGGCAACAGCGAAATCGAGCAGCAAGCCGCCATGCTGGGCATGCCGCGCGAACTGTGGCGAAACGATTGGTTTGGCCAGCGGCTGCCGGAACTGTGCGCGGCCCATCATCCCGGCACGGCCTATGTGCCCTCGACACCCAGCGGCGGAGTCCTGCCGTTTCATGCCAGTTCGGGGCTGACGCATTATTACGGTGTTGGGGCCTATTTGCGCTCGCCGGCCGAGTTGCGGCAAGCCGACGTGAAGTTCACGCCCGAGTGTCTTGGGTTCGCCAATGTTGCCGACCCGCAGATGATTTACGAGATCACCGGCGACGCGCAGCCGGCGATCCACGATCCGAAATGGAAACGCCGCGTGCCCCGCGACACGGGCGCCGGCTGGGATTTTGAGGACGTGCGCGACCATTATCTGCGCGAATCATACGGCGTGGATCCGGTGCAATTGCGGTCGTGGGACATGAACCGGTACCTGCAGCTCAGCCGGCAGGTCTCCGGCGAAATGATGGCGCGGGCCTTTTCCGAGTGGCGGAGCTGCCACAGCCGCAATCGCGGCGGACTGGTGTGGTTCTACAAAGACCTGTGGCCCGGCGCGGGCTGGGGCATCGTCGACTCGAGCGGCACGCCCAAGGCGGCCTATTATCATCTCAAGCGCACCTGGCAGCCGCGCCAGTTGGTGCTGACCGACGAAGGCCTTAATGGACTTGAT
This sequence comes from Pirellulales bacterium, assembly GCA_036268995.1. Classification (GTDB taxonomy): domain Bacteria; phylum Planctomycetota; class Planctomycetia; order Pirellulales; family PNKZ01; genus DATATB01. The sequence continues at coordinate 22,271 of DATATB010000093.1, forward strand.
CTGCACCTGCTGAACGAAACGGCCGAGCCTTGCGGCGGCTGGCTCGAGGTCGTGCTGCTGCGCGAGCCGCAACTGATCGTGGCCCGGGCCGAGATCGACGTCCGCCTGGCCGCACGTTCCGCCAAGGTGCTGAAAGCAGACGAGATCCTGGGCCGCTTCTACGACGTGAATTACGCCTATCGCTTTGGCCCGCCGCATCATGACGTCGTCGTGGCCACCTGGTACGACGAGTCGCGCCGAGTCGAAAGCGATGCGTTTCATTTTGTTCGGCGGCGAAATCCACCGCGCGTGCCGGCGGTAATCGAAACCTCGGCGGAAATGGTCAACGAGCGCGAGTGCCGCATCTCGCTAAAGTCCGATTGCTTCCTGCACGGCGTATGGCTGCATGCAAAAGGCTTTCTGCCCGACGACAATTATTTTCATTTGCCGCCGGGGCGAACGAAGAACATTGTGTTTCGCGGCCTGGAGTCCACACCCCGGCCGTTCAAAGGCTGCGTCGAAGCGTTGAATCTCGAGCATGCGACCACGATTGCCCTGGGCGGCTCTGCATAAACGATGGAAACCATGTCCACGTCCACCATTGATTATGATTTATCGCTTTCAGCAGCGCCGATGTTAATGCCCCAGCGGGTGCGGCAGACTCCTTTTTTCCTGGCCAGCCAGGGCGAGTCGCTGTTTGCGTGGCTGCACACGACGCCGCATGACGCGGGCTTGGATCATGGCGTGCTGATTTGCCCGCCCATCGGATTTGAGCAGCTTCATGCCCATCGTGGCTTGCGGCATCTGGCCGATGCCTTGGCCGGACTGGGGCTGCCGGTGCTGCGGTTCGACTGGCACGGCACGGGAGATTCGGCCGGCAGCGACGCGGACCCCGCACGCTGTGCGACCTGGGTGGCCAACGCCCGCGATGCCGAGGCCTGGTTGCGAAATGAGCTCGGTTGCCGGCGGGTGAGTGTCGTCGGTTTGCGGATGGGTGCGCTGATTGCTGCCCAGGCCTTCAGCGATCGTGACATTGATCGGTTTGTTCTGTGGTCGCCCGTGACCAGCGGCCGATCGTACACGCGGCAGATGCAGGTAATCGATCTCACGGCGGAGACGAATCCGAGCACCGCCGGCCAGCCGGCGGCCGATATCGAGGCGGCGGGCTTTCTGCTCACGCGCGAGACGATCGACGACTTGTCGCGCTGGAACTTGCTGCAAAGCGAGCTCAAATGCCGGCGGGCATTGATCGTGGCCAGCGACGACGCGCCGGCCGACGACCGCCTGCGCGCCCGTTGCGAAGCGCAGGGCATTGCGGCCGAGCAAGTGATGCTGCCGGGCGTGGCGCAGATGCTGATCGAGCCCCACCACGGCCAGGTGCCGCAAATCGCCATCGACGCCATCACCAATTGGTTGGGCAAGCAAATCTGCGTCGAAGCCGCGCCTCGCCCGGCCGTCAAGCCGGCGGCGCTCGCCACCGATTGCTCCGACGGGCGACTACGCGAGCGAACCTTTCAGATCAGCGAACCCAAGTTGTTCGGCATCATCAGCGAGCCCGAAGTGCCAAACGAGTGCTTGCCGACCATCGTGCTCTTGAACTCGGGTTCGGCCTATCGCATCGGGGCCAGCCGGTTAAACCTGGTTCTCGCGCGGGAGCTTGCCGCGCTGGGGTTTCGTTGTCTGCGGCTGGATCTCGGCGGCTTGGGCGACAGCGTGGCGGCCGACTGCGATGACGAAAACAACCCCTATTCGGCCGCCGCGTTTTGCGACATCGAAAGCACGCTAGAGCAGCTCAAACGCCGGTTGGGGATCGAGCGGTGCGTGTTGCTGGGGCTGTGCTCGGGCGCGTACACGGCGTTTCAGGCGGCCGTGCAACTATCGGATCCGGCGCTGGTGGAAAGCATCTTGATCAATCCGTTGACGTTCTTCTGGAAAGACGGCATGTCGCTGGACATGCCCTCGATCGAGCAGGTGCTCAAGCATCATCGCTGCATGGCCCGGGCGCTGGAGCCGAAGAAGCTGATCAAGTTTTTTACTGGCCGGACGCAAGTCGGATTTCGCGAAGCCGCTCGGATCATTGCCCGGCGGCTGATGCACACCATTCCCAGGCCGCAGGCGGGAAAGCACGAGTCGCCGGCCGCTTCACTCGCCGCGGGCCTCGGCCATCCCACGAAAGACGACTTGCCGGCCGATCTGGCACGCGTGGCCGCCAATGGCCGCACGCTGGCCATGTTCTTCGCCAAGACCGATCCCGGCTACAGCATTCTGACGTATCGCGCTCGCCGCCAGGCCAAGCGCATGCGCCAAGCCGGCCGGCTGCACCTGTCTTTTATCGCGGACGCCGACCACACGTTTTCGCGGCGCCGTGCGCGCCAGGAACTGGTCCAGGCCGTCGGCGACTATCTACTGGAGCGATATCCCGGCATCAGCGCAGTTCGGGTGCGCCGCTGCGAGGGCGAGGCTCCCGCCGAGCCGGCCGTACGCCGCAGGTGAGCGTCGAGGCTCGGCAGGAGCCTCGCCCTCCCGTTTGAAGACGACTTCTTAGATTTCCAGGCGGCCGTTGGAATCGCCGAACTGCTCGACCGGCACCTTGAGCGCGTCGAGCATGCTCACGTACAGGTTCGTCATCGGAGTCGGTTGCGTTAGCTTCAGGTGGCGAGAGGCGTGCAAAAGGCCGCCGCCGTGTCCGGCCAGGATGACCGGCAGGTTATTGTGTTGATGACGATTGCCGTCGGAAAGACCGCTGGCGTAGACGATCATGGAATTCTCGAGCAGCGTGCGACCGTCGCGATCCTTCGTATTGCGCAGCCGGCCGAGAAAATAAGCCAGTTCGCCCGTATAGAACGCGTCGATCTTGGCGATTTTTTCCAGCTTGGCCTTGTCGTTCATGTGGTGCGACAGCGAATGATGGCCGTCGCGGATGCCGATGTCTTCAAAGGTGCGATTGCTGCCGTCGTGGGCCATGAGGAACGTGGCGATCCGCGTCGAGTCGGTCTGAAACGCGAGCACGAGCATATCGCTCATCAGTCGCAAATGTTGACGATAATTGCCGGGAATGCCGGAGGGAGTCTCAACGCCGGGGTCGGCCACATCGCCAAAACGTTCGGCCCGCTCGATGCGGCGCTCGATGTCGCGGACGCCGGTCAGATACTCGTCGAGCTTGTGCTGGTCGTTGCGGCCCAATTGGCGGTGCAGCCGCTCGGCCTCGTCGGCGGCAAAGTCGAGGATCGATCGCTGCTGCTGTTGCCGCTGGCGGAAGGCTTCGCTGCGCTGGCCGCTGGAGCCGGCCCCGAACAACCGCTCGAACACCAACCGCGGGTTCGATTCGGGCGCCATGGGCGACGTCGGCGTGCGCCACGAAAGGTTGAATTGGTAGGCGCACGAATAGCCGGAATCGCATGCGCCCGACTTGCGCACGCCGTCGCAGGACAGTTCGAGCGACGGAAACCGCGTGGCATCGCCCACGTGCTGGGCCGCCAACTGATCGACCGAAACGCCCAGTTGGATGTCGGCGCCGGCGGTTTTTCTCGGCCGGGCACCGGTGAGAATCGTGGCATTGGCCCGAGCATGGTCGCCGGCCCCATCCTTGCCGCCGAAGCCGTTGCGCTGCTCGAGGCCGGTGATCACCTGGAAGTCGCTGCGGAAATCGGCCAGCGGCTCCATCGTGCGATTCAGTTCGTACTTGGCTCCTTCGCCGTTCGGCGTCCAGCAGGCGACGTTCACGCCGTTGGGGATATAGCAAAACGCCATCCGCAGCGGTGCGCCGGTGGCCGTAGTGGCCTTTGGTCCGGTCCCGGCTGCCAGGGCAGCGTGCCGCGGCGCGAGCCAGTCGAGCGCCGGCAGCGCGATGCAAACGCCCATCCCGCGCAAAAACTTTCGACGAGCGGCCTGGCGATCGAGAGTCATGCTAGCGGCTCCGTGGTACAGGTGTAGGACTCGATTTTGGCGCTGCGGCGTCGGCGGCACGCGGGGCGGGTTTTGACCGGGGTGCCGTGGATTGCTGCGATCCGTCGCCGCGGCGTTTTTGGAACGGCGCGCTGTCGACAATGCCGTGCACAAGCGTTCGCAAGCGGCCGCCGTCGCGCTCGAGCGACGCCACCAGTTTATCGACGGTCGGCGCGTCATAATACTCCATGCCGCGGCCGACGGCGTAGGTCAGCATCTTTTCGGACAGGCAGCGATAGAAGTCGCCACGCCGCTGGGTGGCAATCACCCGCTCCAGGTCGCGCGTGTCGGCAAATTTCTCGCCCGTGATCAGCCGGCCGGCCGTATCGATCGGCTTGGCGAATTCGCGCTCGCGCCATAGTCCCAGCGCGTTGTATTCTTCCATCGCCAGCCCGATCGGATCCATGCGCGAATGGCACGAGGCGCACAGCGGATCGCGGCGATGCTCTTCCAGGAGCGTTCGCAATAGCGGCCGGCCGCCTTTGCGGACGCTCTTGACGTCCAGCGGCGGTACATTGGCCGGTGGCGGAGGCGGTGGACTACCGAGCAGATTCTCCAGCACGAACAGGCCCCGCTTGACCGGCGAGGTGTGCGTGGGGTTGGAGGTCACGAGCAGTACGCTGGCTTGGGTCAGGATACCGCCGCGATGGCCGTCTTTGGCCAGGTTCACTTGACGCATCTTGTCGCCGTCGACACCCTCGATGCCATAAAATTTGGCCAGCGGCTCGTTGAGGAACGTGTAGTCGGCCGTCAGCAGATCGAGCGCGCTGGCCCTGCTGCGCAGCACGTGGGCAAACAGCATTTCGGTCTCTTGTCGCAGGGCCCGCCGCACCGCGCTGTTGAAGACTCGCACGCTGGCATCGCGAGTGGGCAGCCCCAGCACCTTCTTGGCGTCGATGCTGAACCCATCGACGTCGCGCGTTTGCAGCCATTGGCCGACGAAGTTTTCGACAAACCGCTGGCTGCGCGGATCGTCGAGCATCCGGTCCACTTGTTCGGCCAGTTGCGCACGCAGCCGCTGGTGCCGCGCCAGGTCGAAGAGCTGATCGTCGGGCAGCGAGCTCCACAAGAAATACGACAACCGCGATGCCAGCGCCAATTCGTCCAGCGGCACGATCTTGCTCGGATTGTCCGGCTGCGTTTGCAGCTCGGCCCGCAGCAGGAACCGCGGCGACACCAGGATGGCGGTCAGTCCGTCGGCAATCCCCTGCTCGAAGGTCGGCTGTGGCGTGCGGTCCAGCGGCAGCGCCAAATCCACCAGCCGCTCGAGCGTGACATCGTCGATCGGGCGGCGAAATGCGCGATCGGCGAAATGCCGCAGAATTTTGGCGGCATATTCCCGCCGGCCCTCGGCATCGGCCGGCGGCGGTCCGTCGAAAAAGACGCGGCGAAACTGGCTGGGGTATTCGCGGAGCGTGCCGTCCAGCGGCCCTTGCAATTCGACTTTGCGGACGGTCAGGAACAGCCGGTCCTCGCCCGGCTGCGGCGGATCCAGCGGCGTCAGCTCGATGCCCAGCGCATGCCGGCCGCGGGACAGCTTCGCCTCGCCGGCCAGCACGATCGTGTTGTTGTTGTCCCAGCCGATTTCCTGACTTTTGAGCGGCTGGTGATCGACCACCGTGCTGACGCGGGCCGTGTTGGACGTGGCCTCGTCGGCACCGGCCGCGCGGACCTCGAAACGTACCGAATAGCGGCCGGCAACATCGATGTTCACCGTCTGCTCGAGCGTGGCCGCGTCGGCAAAGGGAACCTTATAGGCGTTCTTCTTGCTCTTCTTGCCCGCGCGAAAGCCGCCGATCGAGACTCCTCGACGCGGCACGCCCGGCCCTTCCGGCGGAACCGCCTTGGCGACAACCGCGCGGGCGGCCTCCAGGTATTTTTCCACCAGCAGCGGCGAAATCGTCAGCACGTCGCCGATCGTATCGAAGCCGTAGCCCGTGTCGTCGGCGGGAAAGGCCTCCTCCGCGTCGAAATCGACGCCCAGCAGATCGTGGATCGTGTACTCGTATTCCACGCGGTTCAGCCGGCGAATGGTCACGCGGCCCGGGTCGGGATTGGCAGGGTCGAGGTGAAACACCTCGCGCTCGATCCACTGGATGAGCGCCTGCCGCTCGTGATCCTTGGGCTGGGGCTCATCGGCGGGGGGCATCGACTGGGCCCGCAGGTTCTTCCACACGGCCAGCCACGCGGCGTGCCGCTTCGCACGATTCGAATCGTCTACGAGCTTGTCCAGCGCGAGATTGCCTTCCTCGCTGCCGCGGCCGTGACACTCGAAGCAATAGCGGTCGGCAATGCGGCGCATTTCGGCGGTCGTGGTCGATCGCACCGTCAGCGGAGCCCGCTCGTCGGCCACGGCCACGCTCGCCGCCAGCGTCAGGCAACCTGCAAGTAGCCACGAACGAGCCGCCAGCGGGTGGACCCCGGCGCGCAAATTCAGCCAAAGATCGACAGTACGCATGCAGCTTTGCGGCATCAGGAGGGAGTTTGGGGCGGGCGTGCGAGATCTTGCCCCTCGATTATACCGGATCTGCGCGGTTGCGGGAGTATTTCCGGATGGGTGTGCAGTATTTGGGCTCTCAATTCGCCTGAATTCCAGCACACTCGCCTGGATTTCAGCACAGCGGCCCCTTCGGGGCGACGGGCAAACGATATCCATCTGGCTACTGCGCGGGGGGCGTGGCCGGCGCGTGGGGGCGGTGGGCGACGACGCGCGCTAACAGTTCCTGGAACTGTTTGACGGACTCGGGGCCGTGCAGGTTGGGGTAGAGGGCCAAGGTGGCTTTGAGCGCTTGTTCGGCTTGGAGCAGTTTTTTGTCGTCGCCCGACGCGCGGGCTTCGCGGAAAAGGCAGTCGGCCATGTTGTAAACGGCGTCGTAGTATTCCGGCGGTTTGGGCTGCAGGCCCTGTAGTACGTTGCGCACGCGCGTCCAGGCGGCCACCGCCTTGGGCAGCTTTTCCGGCTTCAACTTCGACCAGTCCTGCAAGACTTGGGCCTGGTGAATCATCGGCTCGAGGACTTGCGGATTGTCGGCGACGAGGCGGTCGGCCTCGGACGAGGCCTCGGCGTAGCGGCGCTCGGCGCGCAATAGATCGACAACCAACAGCCGGACCTGGGTCAGCACGCGCACCATCTGCGGCGTCGGATCGTGCAACTCTTCGGCCGATTGCCGCAAGGCCCCCTGCAAAAAGGCCACGGCCTGGGCACGACGCGACAAGTCGCGGCACACGGTGCCGAGATACACACGGTCGGAGAGCGAAAACTGCTTGCGCTCGGCCAGCTTGTCCAACAGCCCGGCCAACTGCAATGAGGCGCTGGGCTGCGTGCCCGGCAGGCCGTCGGCCGGCGGCTGCTTGTCGGCGGGCAGCGATTTGACCAGTCGGACGTAATCCACCAGCGCCGAGTTTACCTGCCGCAGATCGGGGCCGGCTTCCAGCAGCAGTGCGGCCGCTTCGTGCGCTTTGGCCAGTTGGTGATTGGCGATATAGACCTTCATTGCCACGGCATAGGCGCGCATGCCCGTCGCATCCGGGGCCCGGCCGCCAGCGAGCTTAAGCGAGGCAATCAAGCGCTCCGCGAGCGGCGCGGCCTGCTCGGGTTGATTCAATGCCAGACGGATTTCGGCCAACATGAGCAGGGCGTCGCGCAGTTCCTCCGGCAGCGGGCTGCCAGGGCTGAGTGTTTTGCTCTCCGCGCCGATCAGCGTTTCCAAGGCCGCGACCGCTTTGAGCGCCGGTGCAGGCTGGCCCGATTTGTCGGCTGCCCGCTTGGGCTGCTCCAGATGTTGTTTCCAATAGAGTTGGGCAGTCAGATACAGCGCCGCGCGATAATGTTCCGATGTCGGTCCGATTTTCTCCAGCAGCGGCAGCGCAGCGGCCAGATCATTGTGCATGAGCTTCAGCCGGGCCAGTGTGAGCCGCGCGTCGTCGGCCTGGGAACTTGTGGGCCAGCGCTGGACGACATTCGTGGCGAGTTGCTCGACGCGTGCCTCGGCCGTCGCCTTTTCGGCAGCTTCCGCCGTGGACATGGCTTTATAGGCCGCGCTGACGGCCAGCAGTGCGGCCGCCGGAGCGACGTCGCCGACCTGCGGATCGCGAGCCAGCGCATCGGCCGTGCTGATAGCCGCGTCCAGCTTGCCGGCAAAGTATTGCACACGCGCGAGTTCCAGTTTCGCCTCCGGCACCCGCTTGATGTCGGCCGGCTCGTGGGCCATCTCGATTGCCCGGTTGTAACCCTCGATCGCTTCGTCCCAGAGGCCATTGCGGGCGGAGGCCGCGGCCACGGCGAGCGCTTCGGCAAAGTCGGCTCCGCCGCCGCCATCGCCATCCTTCAGATATTTGCGCCACAAGAGCACCGCTTCGCGCTGGTGGCTGCCGGGCAGCTTGGCGATTTCAGCCAAGACGGCGAGCGCCGACTTCGTCAGCCCGGTGCGCTCGTCGCCGGAGAGCGTGACGGCCTTCGCCAGTTTCAGCTGGCACAAGGCGAGCGAAATTTCCAGGTTGCCGGAGGAGTGCCCGGCGCCGAATTGTTCGACCCATTGCTCACCTTCGGCGATGGCTTCGTCGCGCTCGCCCTGCTTGTCGAGCAAGTCGAGCCGGCGGCCTTCGGCCTGGCACAGCAGGTCCATGACTTCCGGCGCAAGCTGGCGGTCGGCGCTGTGGGGCACGATGGCCAGCACTTCGTCGTAAATGTCCAGCGCCGTTTCAATGTTGCCGAGTTGCTCTTCGACGCGGCCCTGCCAGAAATGGGCCACCAGCCCCAACCGGCCGAGGCGATGCCGTTGAAACAGCTTGTCGAAGCCTTCGGCGGCGGCTTTCAGTGATTCTTGTTTCGAGAACTCGTCGGCCGGGCCGTACGTCTGGGCGAGGTCATAGTCGACGATCACCGTCTTGAACTCGGCATCGAGCCATTGCTCCTCGACCAGCGACCGCTCGGTGGGCATCTTCGCCTTGGGCTTCGCCAGCGGCCGCGGCTCCGCCGCGGCCGCAGAGTGCGGCAGGGTTTTGACCGTGCCTTTGGCGTGCCCACGCGTGCCCGGCTTGCGAGCAGGGGGCACGATCGCAGGGGGCGTCGCCGGCCGCTGTTCGACGGGCGCCGGCATGGCGGCCAATTGCTCGGCGAGCTCGCGGGCGGCTTTGGCAAAATTCGGCCGGGCCGCTTCGAATTCCTGGCGCGCCTCGCCCAGCTTCGCCGGACGAACGTCGGCTGGTCCCGACTGGGCCGAACGCAGCAGCTCCTGACCCCGGTCCAGGGACAGCTCGCCCAGCAGGGCATGCGCTCCGCCGAGTCCAGGTCGATCGCCGTTCTCGCTCAGGAAATGATCGAGATGCGTGCGAGCCGAAGCCAGCCGGCGCGACCGGGCTTCGCTGCTGCCGGCCTCTTCGGCGGCAATCCGCAGGCTGCGGGCCAAATCCAACTCGAGCGCGGCTTGGATATTGGCCGGCAGGTCCGAGCGTTGACCCTGCGCCTGGACGTAATCGACGGCCGCATCGCCATAACCGCGCGCCCAGAGCCCGTGCAGGAATGCCCGATACGGCTCGGCGGCCACGCATCGCGGTGCGCCGCAGGCAATAAGCATCAGCGCCGCGGCGGGCATCAGCACGGCGGCGGGCAGCAACTTCGAACAGACGCCTCGCCCGAGCGGGCGGGCAGGGGATGGCGGAGCACGGTGCATGAATGAACTCAGTTGAACTCAATTGCCGGCCGCGGGCGTCGCGGCACTGCGGTCTTTGGAATCCGCGGCGGGCGAATCGGTGGTTTCGGCCTCGGGGCTGGCAGCAGGCGCCTGGTCGCCCGAACCGTCCAGGCGATACAGCGGCAGGTAGCGGTAATACACTTCGAGGCTCAGCGTCGAGAGGCTGGTCTGCATCAGGCGTCCGCCATGATGGCCCCACTCGTCGGCGACGGGTTTTTCCGGATCCCAACTGCCGGTCGCGCAGCCGTCCTTGATCTGCGTCTTGACCAGGATCCGCCGCAGGATCCGATTCCAGGCATCCCACTGTGGGCCTGGGATGTTGTGCATCACTTGCGTGGCATAGTACCAGTAATAGCAGTCCCGCTCCTCGTTGAGCGGATGGTGACGGTTCAGGTAGCTCAAGCCCTTGACCATGATCGCGTCGTTGCGCGCGGCGCCCAGGTATTGCGAACAGAGCAGGCCGACGGCCGACATCGTGGGCGTGGCCTCTTCCCCCTCGAGATACGAAAACTCGCTGCCTGCCGATCCACTGGCGACGCTCAATAGAAACTTTTTGGCGCCTTTGAGCACGCTAGGCGTGACGCTCAGCCCGGCCATCTGTGCGCTTTTCAAGGCCATGACCTGCCAGCCGGTGACCGAGGTATCACCCGGCTGTCCCGGATTATAACGCCATCCGCCGCCGGCCGTATTCTGGCTGGTTTCGATGAATTGCACCGCGCTTTGTGCGGCCACACCGAGCTTGGGATCGCTGGAGAGCGCGAAGGCCTCGCACAAGGTAATGGTCGCCAGGCCGTGCGTGTACATCAGGGTGAAGTTGCCGCGGCCGGCGAGGTTGCCATCGGAGAGCTGATTGTTCATGAGCCAATGCAGGCCGCCGCGGAGGGTTTTCTGGTACGGCCCTTTCGATTGGTGCGTTTGGCCGGCGGCCAGGAATGGCAGCAGGGCCAGGGCCGTGGCGGCGGCGTTGCTCTTGGTGTCGCCGGGGCCGGTACACGTTTTGTCTTTGCAACGACGCGAAAAGTCTTCCAGGCTCCAACTGCCATCGGGGCTTTGGTGCCGTACGATCCAGTTGAGGGCCGCCGCCACGGCGCGCTCGGTCTGCCGTGTGCCGCCGAAGGCGCCGGCCATCGCCTCGCGCATGCCCGAGCCACGGCCGCCAAAGCCGGTTCCGGCCCCGCCGCTGCCGGCGTGATCGCCCGTGCCGACGCCCATGCCCACTCCGCCGGGCCCCTGCACGGCCGGCCCTGCGCCAATGGCCTTGAATTCGAATCCGCCCATGCCGCCGAGGTGATCCTCGCTGTCGGCGACTTTGCCGCCCCCTTTTTCCTCGAACACCAGCGAATCGTCGTTGATCTGCTCGATCTGCCCCACCGGCTCGGATGGCTCCAGTGCGGCGGTGTCCAGCACCGAAGGCTCCAGCGGCGCGTCGCCGAGCTTGAAGCGGACGATGTCGTTTTGGGGCAGCGCGGTGCTCAAAGTGGCGTCGAAGGCCGGCTCGTCGTGGCGGGCCGACATTTGGTAATGGCCCGCCAACAGGCCGATGATGATGATGGCGATGGCGTGCGCGATCGTACTGACCATATGGTAGCGCCCCTTCTCGCGCGCCCAGGCGACCAGCCGGTTCCAAAGCATCTTTGGTAGGAACTGTGTGTCATCCAGCGGCTGGCAGACTGGGGGCGGCGCGATGGGCCGATTGCCCACTGCCATGACGTCGGGCAGGGGGAGCGGCGGGCGCAGCGCCCGGCGTTTGGGCCGCCCGCCACCCAGCGCCAACACGAGCGCCGCTTCGAGCAGGGCCAGCGGCCCCCAGGACGTCGATCGGCCAGCCTTGCGGCCAGTGGCCGGGTTCACGCCCTGCTGACGATGCAAATGGCTCGCGTCGTCCAGACCGCCGAAATCGGCAGGCGGCTCAGCCTGCGCGTCCGGACCGCGCGGCGGCGGATCGACGGGCGGGGATAGTTCGTACATGCAAGCTCCCGAGCCAAACCCACAGCGTCCCACCAAAGCTGTCGGCCGCTGCCCAGGCCGGCCGATATCCCCACGACGAATATTGACCGGCAGCCGACGCAGCCGGTGAAACTACGGAGTGGCACGACGCTCCAGCGAGAGTGACAAGTGCCTAGGCGTTTGCCAAGCGAGCGCTCGCGGCTCGGACCGGCCCTGAGAAACTGGTGCGCAAAGGCGGTTCGTCAGTACTCAATACGAATGCACGCACAAAGAGTTGCCGTTTCGATCCGCAATCGGCGCTAGCCAGCGCGATTTTTTCGCAATCCCCGACCATGGAGGATGCCCCTCCCTTTGGGTACGGGGACGATCGTACCGGATTGCTTGGGGACCTATCTATCAGGCTATCCCGTCGAATTTCACGGGTCAACAGCCGGCGGCAAGTGGGAAACGATGAATGCTGAAGTATGAATGATGAATGCCGGAGCTGGCGTCAGCTCCGGACTTCGGCGAGCTCAGTCGAGCCGCATTCATCATTCCGCATTCATACTTTCGCATTTCCGCTTCACCGCGTCTGAGGCTGACGGCCGGCTTGCGTCTGGGCGGGATTCTGAGGAGTCGAAACGGTGGGGTTAGCGTTTGGCGGCTGCGGGGTGACCGGCGCGTCTTGAATGATGTGCCGCCAACCCAAGGGCGTTTGCGGTGAAACGAAGCCGCCCATGAATTCCTGCACCTTGTGCAGCGAACTGTTGATGCTCAGGTCGGCGAACTGGTAGACCTTGCGCACCTTGCCCTGCGGCTCGTACATCTGCAAGGCGTACGGCTCCAGGCCGGCTTCGGTCAGGATAATGTCGACCCTCTTGAAGTTCGCGGCGTCCTGGCGTGTGCGCGGATAGGCTTCGAGCCAGACTTGGCCCTTGGCCTGCTGTGGAGTCGTGATCCGCATCCAATAACGCTGCTTGAGCTTGCCGGCATCGACGCCGAACACAAACGGCAGCGGTCCATCGGCAATCGCCTTGCCCCACAATTCCGGCGGCAGCCGGCTTTCGATGAGCTGTGACTTGGCGGAGCTGAATTCGTAAATGGCCCGGCCGTCGCACATCCAGTGTTCGCCGCCTTTCGATTTGACGCGATACAGTCCCTTGTCGGGCCGGACGTAGCGGATCTCGCCCTGTTCGACGCGCATCGGCTTGTCCGCAGCGCCGAACACGGCGTTGTACTCGAACAGCGTAAAGGTGCAGCTAAACGTGTTTACCCGGCTGCTGGTCTGTTGCCAATTGTGCAGCAACAGGTCCAGGTTGGCCTCTTGCTGCCGATCGATTTGGAAAGGCGGCTGGGCCAACGGCTGAGGCTGCTGGGGTTCGGGCACCGCCTCGCGCGGCGGCAACAACGGTTGAGCCATCGCCAGATTGGCCAGGGCGAGCGACAGGCCAAGGGCCGCGAACAAACGTGTCAACGACATCGGTAGATCTCCGCTGCGGGCGAATCCTTCGCGCACTGCAAGCTTGCTTTACAGACCCCGCACCCCCGGAGCATTGCAATGCCCGGCGCGGCAAATGAGATCTGATCGGCAAGCGGCCGCGGATTGTAGCAATGGCCGCAATTTGCCCCTAGAGCGGATTTCCCACTGTTTGAGACTCGCAAGCAACCCGCCCGGTCGGCTGGCGAGCAGTACACCGGTCGGAAACGCCGCGAGCCTGCGACAACTCCCCGCACCAATGCCGTGCTAGCTGAGTGGCACGCGACGTGCACAAAATAATGTGTTCAAAGCAGGGGCCGGTCTATTTGCGGGGGACGGGCCATGAAACGCTGGATCCTCGGGGCTTTAGTAACACTAGCCGTGGGTGCGGTGGCGGCGCCGGCTCAAGCCCAAATCTTTGGAGCCGGTCCGGTCAATGGAACCGGCCTCGGCGGTTACCCTGGACCCGGAATTCCCGGCGCCTATGGCAACTATGGCGGGAGCGGGTGGTTCGGTGGCTACGGCGGCAGCGGCCTATACGGCGGCTTCGGTGGGAGCAGCCTCTATGGCGGGTATGGGGGTGGCACCTATGGCGGCTACGGCGGCAGCCGCGTGATAGGCGGATACGGGTTTCCGGGCAACCGCTACGGCGCCTACAGCACCTACAGCGGCAGATATGGCGGAACCGGCTATTCGCGCTACGGTTACCCTCGATACAACAATTCGTCGCACAGCTCTGCAGTCACCCACAGCCCGCCACACAAGTATAAAAACTACTTCGATCACAGCGGCGATGTTTCGGCGAGCACTGGATCACACGCCAGCAGCCCCCAACAAAGCCTGGGCCGCAGAATGACGAAGAAAGCCGCCATTACACCGGGGCGCTAGACGCACACTTCGCTGGCGGCGCCCAGCAGCCCGGCGTAGCGAGCGCGGATCGGGGCGATCACTTCCGCCAGAAACTCGTCCACCTGCTCCGGGGCGCGGCCAATGAACTTGGCTGGGTCGAGCACGTCCGCCAGATCGACGCGGGCAAACGCCGGATCGGCTTGCAGCCGTTCCATCAGATCGTTGGCGGCGCCATGCTGCTTGACCATCGCGGCGGCCGCCTGGCTATGGCGGCGAATGCGCTCGTGCAATTCCTGCCGGTCGCCGCCGGCAGCAACGGCAGCCATCAGCACGTTTTCGGTGGCCATGAAAGGCAGCTCGGCATCCAGCCGTTGGGCAATCACTTTTGGATACACGACCAGCCCGGTGGCGATGTTCTGGTACAGCAGCAGCAAGGCATCGACCGCCAGAAACGCTTGCGGCAGCGTCAACCGCCGGTTGGCGCTGTCGTCGAGCGTGCGCTCCAGCCACTGGGTGGCGGCCGTGGCGCCGGCGCTCGTTTCCAGGCTCATCACGAATCGGGCCAGTCCGCAGATACGCTCGGCCCGCATGGGATTGCGCTTGTAGGCCATGGCCGATGAGCCGATCTGGTGCTCTTCGAACGGCTCTTCGAGTTCCTTGAAATTCTGCAAGAGCCGCAAATCGGTGGCCGCCTTGTGGGCGCTTTGAGCCACGCCGGACAGCGCGGCCAGCACTTGCGAATCGACTTTGCGGGAATACGTCTGGCCGGTGACCGCGTAGCTCGACTCGAAGCCCATCCGCTGGCAGACGAGTTCGTCCAGCCGCCGCACCTTGGCATGATCGCCGCCAAACAGCTCGAGAAAGCTGGCCTGCGTGCCGGTCGTGCCCTTGATCCCTCGGGCCTGCAAGTGCTCGAGCCGATGTTCGACTTCCGCCAGATCCTGCACCAGGTCGTAGGCCCAGAGGCAGGCGCGCTTGCCGACGGTCGTCGGCTGGGCCGGCTGCAAGTGCGTGTACGCCAGGCAAGGCAATTGCCGGTTCGCCTGGGCAAAGGCGGCCAGCCGATCGATGACATTGACCAGCCGCAAGCGGACAAGCTCAAGTCCCTCGCGCAACAGCAGCAGGTCGGTGTTATCGGTCACATAGCAACTTGTAGCGCCCAGGTGAACGATGCCGCGGGCCTGCGGACAGGCATCGCCATACGCGTGTACGTGGGCCATCACGTCGTGCCGCAGCTTGCGCTCGTAGCTTTCGGCCGCGTCGAAGTCGATGGTATCGACGTGAGCTTTTAGCTCTTCAATCTGCGCGGGCGTGATCTTCAGGCCCAACTCGGCTTCGGCTTCGGCCAGGATGACCCAGAGCTGCCGCCACGTGCGAAACTTGCGTTGCGGCCCCCACAGCCGGCGCATTTCCTGCGAGGCATAGCGGCCGGTGAGCGGGTTGTCGTAGTCGAGAGTCATGCAAGGAAATGATGAATGATGAATGATGAATGATGAATGATGAATACGCGGTGACGTGATCGTCGGATCCGTCATTCCGCATTCATCATTCCTACTTCCGCATTTCCACCTAGTTCCTTCGGCGGCCGAAGAGGCGGAGCAGGAAGAGGAACAGATTGATGAAGTCGAGGTACAGCGTCAAGGCGCCGAAGATCGCTTCTTTGGTATCTTCGTCGGTTCCCGAGTTGCCGATGATGTTCAGCGCCTTGATCTTTTGCGTGTCGTAGGCGGTGAGGCCGGCGAAGATCAGCACGCCAAAGATCGAAATTCCCTGCTGCAGCGACCCATTGGCCCGCATGCTCGGAAAGAACATCGACACGAGCCAGAAGCCGATGATGCCGAACAGTCCCATCGTGCAAAACGAGCCGACCGGCCCGAGGTCGACTTTCGTGATGTAGCCGAAGGCGCTCAGCCCGCCGAAGCAGCAGCCGGTGAGCAGAAACACCGACGCGATGCTGTCTTCGGTGTAGGCCTGGAAGATCACGGAAAACGTCAGGCCGACCAGCCCGGCGTAGAACATGTAGGTGGCCATAGCCGTGGTCGACCGCATGGTCTTGATGGCGGCTGACAGGTAGAACACGATCCCCAATTGAGCCAGGAACAACCCGAGTAGAAGCAGCGGATATTGATTGCCCAGGCGGGCCAACGCGGGCACCTGGTTCACGCCGTAAGCGATGCCGAACGTAACCAGGATGCCGCTGGTCATCCAGGCATATACGCGGCTCATGAAGTGCGCGTTTTCCAGGGCAATCGCGCGGCTGTCCATTGCGCCCGAGAGATTCGAGGACATGGGATCCCTTTTCAAAAAATGGAATCGGTTAGTTTGGCCCGCGACCAGTGGTCGCGGCTTTATGCTCGATCGCAGACGGAGGTTATTTTACTTCGAGCATTCGCTCCAGCGCCACCAGTGCCCAATGGGCCGTGTCGTCGTCAACCTGGATCACGTTCACCGGCGTGCCGGCGGCCAGGTTCTCCAAGCTCCAGCAGAGATGCGCCAGGTCGATGCGATACATCGTGGCGCACATGCACACCACCGGCGACAGGAAGTGAACTTCCTGTTCGGGATGTTCTTGCTTGAGCCGCTGCACCAGATGCAACTCCGTGCCGATGGCCCAGCGCGTGCCGGGCCGGGCTTGCTCGACTTCGCGGATGATCTTGCCGGTCGAGCCGTAGATGTCGGCCTTGGCCACCACCTCACGCGTACACTCGGGATGTACCAGGACGCGGATGTCCGGGTATTTTTCCCGAAGCTGGTCGACGTGCTCGGGCCGAAACATCTGGTGGACGCTGCAATGCCCTTTCCAGAGCAGGACCTTCGAGCTGAGCAGTTGCTCGCGGCTGTTGCCGCCTAAGGCCTCGGCATGCGGATCCCAGACGGGCATGGCAGCCTCGGCGATGCCCATCGCTAGCGCCGTGTTGCGGCCCAAGTGCTGGTCCGGAAAGAACAGCACCCGGCCAGTGCGGGCAAACGACCACTTGAGCACGGCGGCCGCATTGCTCGACGTACACACGATGCCGCCATGCCGGCCGCAGAAGGCTTTGAGGCTGGCGGCCGAGTTGATATACGTGACCGGCGTAATGTCGTGGGTGTCGAGCACCTCGCCCAACTCGTCCCAGCAGGCTTCGACCTGGTCGATCATCGCCATGTCGGCCATCGAGCAGCCTGCCGCCATGTCGGGCAGCACGACGGTCACGCGCTGGCCGCCGCGCTCGTCGAGCCGCTGCGGGCGGTTGGCCAGGATATCGGCCGTTTCGGCCATGAAGTGCACGCCGCAAAAGGCGATCGCCCGGCAATCCGTGCTATCGGCCGCCATGCGGCTCAACTGATAGCTATCGCCGCGCAGATCAGCCAGGGCAATCACTTCGTCCTGCTGATAATGATGGCCGAGCACCAGCAGCCGCGAGCCCAGCTCAGCCTTCACCTGGCGGATGCGCGCTTCGAGCGTCGCATTGTCGAGCGATTTGTAGGGCCGGAGTTCGAAGGTCTGCCCGGCGGCGAAGCTGGCGGTGCTCATATCGACCCATTATATCGGGTGTAAAGCAAGGAAAACAGGATAGTCCAGGCAGCAAGCTTTCGGGCAAATCGCTCGGCATCCGGCTTTCAAACTGGCAAAAGCTGTCTTCAACCGGCCGGCCGATCCTGGTATCAACTTGCGCGACTCACAAGCCCCGCGAGCATTTTTGGGCAAAGTAGAACAAATCCAAAGGCTAACTTCCCGTGAGTTCCGACGTGGTGAACCCGGTGCCCGAGAGCTTTGAGCCGGACGAGGCTGATTTGGCCACGGCGCCGATCGAGGCCCGAGCCATCACGTATTCGCGCAGTCTGCTGCGGATCAAGGTGCCGGTGAAAGTCACGTTGGCCTCGAAGAAACAGCCCATCGGCCGCATCATCGAGTTGGGGCCGGGGGCCATCATCCACTTCGAAAAATCGTGCGAAGAGATGCTCGACCTGGAAATCGGCGGCCAAACGGTCGCCCAGGGCGAGCCGGTCAAGGTCGGCGAAAAGTTCGGCATCCGACTCACGTCGCTGACCTTGCCGCACGAGCGTTTTCTGACTTTGGCCGCCCGCGACAAGGGCTAGAGTCGTGGTTCATGCCAACCGGCATGGGGGTGCCACTGCTGGCTTGTCCAGCAGTGAATCGAAGCGACTGAACGTCCTTACCGGCGCTTGGCCGGCAACACGATTGGGTGCGATCGGACCGCATCGCGGCGTCGCACTGCTGGACAAGCCAGCAGTGGCACCCTGGCGGTAATCGCCGATCGCTCAAAGACTCCCGGGATTGACGTTCTAGGGCTCTCCAGGCGCCGCCAGCGATTGCTTGGCACGACGCGCCAGGCCGTACAGTGCAAATAGCCCGCGGCCGGCAAAGCCCGGCATGGCGATGGTCATGCGGCCGGCGCGATACGATTGGTTCGACCACTTGGCCGTGGCATCAACCAGCGGGCCCCAGAAGTCGACCGTGCGCACCGTGCCCTCGGCATGCAGCCGGCGCAGCCACAGCAGCCGCAAGAGCTGGCCGGGCGTGTAGTCTGCATAGGCCGGGTCGTAGCCCACCTTGGTCGAGAAGTACACGCCCTTGGCCACGTGTCCCAGCTCGAAGGCGATGGGGCGGCCGCAGTGTTCGAGAAACACGAGCACGAGCTGCCCCCAGGCTGCAAGTTGCTCGGACTGCCGCACGAGAAACTCGGCGAGTTGTGCATTCTGACGCACCGAAGTTCCGGCCGCGCCTTTCCAACTGAGGTCTTCAATTTCGAAGCCGCGCTCGAGCAACTCGCGTAGTTGCAGACCTGTGGGGTTTTCGTAGGCGCGCACTTCAAGCGGACCATCGGCCAACGCCCGGCGCTCGGCGCGGCGCATGTGCCGCCGATGGTTGGCCGACCAACTGGCTTCGTACTCTTTCCAATCGACCGGCAGCACCACGCGGCCGACCTCGCAATCGGGCTGCACGTGTACGCCCAGCCCCGCGCGCTCGGCTGCGGCAACCAATGATCGCCAGCGCGGCTGATCCAAGGCGGTAGATTCGATCCGGATGAGTGGCCAGCGTGCATGACGCACCATGCCTTGCAGCAATAGATCCAGCGCTTCGTCGGTGCGCGCGGCCGGATCGAGCAGCAAATCGCCGCAGTCGCACCAATCGTTGATCGCCAGTGTTCCCAGCTCCAGCGGCCCGCCGATTTTGCGGCCGGCAAGCAGCATGGCTGCCACCGGCTGCGAGTCGTCCAGCACCACCGGAATGCAGAGCCGCGCTTGCGGCGCGAAGGCCTCGACCCATTGGGCGACCGTCTCGGCCCTGGAAGTCGGGGCCGGCGCGTCACTGCGTAGCCACAACGCATCCCAATCGGCGGCCAGGGCGCGCAGCGCGTCGAGCGATGTGAGCACATCGAGCCGGTATCGGGCCATCGCCAACGCCTCGCGCGCGCCAAGTCCTGCCAGATTCAAGCATATCTCCCGCCGGCGATGAGCGAGCCAATCGGCCGGCCAGCGGGACGTTGCCGGCAGGCAACATGCGTTGACCGGCCACAACGTCGAGCGCAGCAAAAAGTCCCCATCCCGGCCGTGAATCGCGCGGACTTCCGTGTCGCAACTCATTAAGTGGCTGGTGCTTGCGGGCTGTCGGCCATGACGTGCGGCCGGGCCCCGGCATTGACTTTGCTTTTCTGTTGCTCGCCATCTCACCACTTCGCCCGATCTTGGCACCCGCGAGCTTTGCAACTCATGAGCAACAACACCCTGGCGATGTTTCAGCCCTCGCTCCTCGACTTCCCGACGACCCGCACGCCCAAACAATCCGCTCCGGCCGAGCGCCAGGCGCCGCTGGAAATCCTGCCGCTGACGCGCGTGCTCGACATTGCCCCGTCGGGCAATCGCAGCCTGGCCTATACGATCGCCAAGCGAGTTTTCGACATCGCGGCCGGCCTGGTGTTGCTGGTGCTGTTCTCGCCGGTGATGCTGGTTACGCTGCTGGTGCTGATGGTGACGACCCGGGGCATGCCGCTGTTTCGTCAGCAGCGCGTGGGCCGCTGCGGCCGCGAGTTCACGATGCTCAAGTTCCGCACGATGCACGTCGATGCCGTGGCCCGCCAGAGTGCCGTGGTCAACGAAATGGATGGCCCGGTCTTCAAGAACCGCCGCGATCCGCGGATCACGCGTTTGGGCCGCATCTTGCGGTCGACCAGCATCGACGAGTTGCCGCAACTGCTGAACGTGCTGGCCGGCCACATGTCGCTGGTCGGTCCCCGGCCGCCGATCATGAAGGAAGTGCTGCAATACGAGCCGTGGCAGCAGCGGCGGCTGGCCGTCAAGCCAGGCCTGACCTGCTTGTGGCAAGTCAGCGGCCGCAACGAAATCGGCTTCGAAGATTGGGTCCGCATGGACCTGTGGTACATCGACCATCAGAACCTGCTGGTCGATCTCAAGCTGCTGCTGCTGACGCCGGTGAGCGTGCTCAGCCGCCGCGGAGCGTACTAAAGGGAAATGCGGAAGGATGAATGCGGAATGATAACTGACAGACGGCAAGCAGCGAGCGCTAGCTTGCCGGTTTTCGAGTGATGGCTTGTTGGGCGCGGAAGAGGAGCGGGTTGAGGCTGATCGAGATCATGGCGGCGCTGACGATGGCATTCAGCGCGCTCTCGGGCAGGATGCCGAGGCTTTTGGCGAATGTCGCGAGGATGAAGGAAAATTCGCCGATCTGCGCCAGGGCCACCGCGATGGGCAACCCCACGCGCCACGGCTGACCGAGCGCGACGGCGATCGCCATGGCCGTGAGCGGCTTGCCCAACAGGATGATCGCCGAGGTGGCGGCAACGAGCCACGGCGCGTCGAGCAATGATTCCGGCTTGAGCAGCATTCCCACCGAGACGAAGAACAAAACCGCGAAGGCGTCGCGCATGGGCAAGGCCTCGGATGCCGCTCGGGCGGCGAACCGCGAGCGGCCCACGGCCATGCCGGCCAGGAACGCGCCCAGCGCGACCGAGACGCCAAATACCCGCGCCGCGCCCACGGCGATGCCCAAGGCCAGGACTAGCACGCTGAGGGTGAACAGCTCGCGCGAATCGGTCGCGGCGATGCGGGCCAGCAGCCAGGGAACCACGCGGCCACCCCCGATGACGACCAGCACGATCAGCAGGCCGACTTTCACGAGCGACAACGCCAGCGCCCAGCCGATACCCAAGCCGCCGGGTTGAATGGCAAAGGCCGCCGGCATAATCACCAGCACTAGCGCGGTGAACAGGTCTTCGATGATGAGCCAGGCCACGGCGATATGGCCCGCTGGGCTGTGCAATTGCCCGTTGTCTTCGAGCACTCGCAGCAGCACGACCGTGCTGGCAACCGAGATGGCCAGGCCGAACACCAATCCGGCGGACCATCCCCAGCCGAATGCGTAGCCGACGAGGCAACCCAGCGCGGTGGCCACCAGGCTCTGAATGAGCGCGCCGGGCACGGCCACACGCCAAACCGCGGCCAGGTGGCTGAATTCGAAATGCAGCCCGACGCCGAACATCAGCAGGATGACGCCGATCTCGGCCAGTTGATCGGCCAGCGGCTGATTGGCGACGAAGCCGGGCGTGTAGGGACCGACGACCAGCCCGGCCAGCAGGTAGCCCACGATGGGCGACAATCCCAATCGCTGCGTCAGATATCCCAGCACGACGGCCGCCGTGAGCGCACCACAGAGCGTCAGCAGCAGGTCGAGTTCGTGCATACGGATTTCATGACGCGTCGTTCACGCTCGCCGTCACGCGGCGGCAGTCGGGCAGCGAGTCGAGAAACATCTTGCCGTAGCGCTTGGTGACGACGCGCGGATCGAGAATCACGACCTGTCCCCGATCGCGGCGCGTGCGAATCAGCCGGCCAAAACCCTGCTTGAGCTTGAGCACCGCCTCGGGCAATTGATAATCGTTGAACGGATTGCCGCCGGCCGCGCGAATCGCCTCCAGCCGGGCTTCCAGCAACGGCCGGTCGGGCACGCTGAATGGCAGCTTGGGAATGATCACCGTTTGTAGCGCATCGCCCGGCACGTCGACGCCTTGCCAGAAGCTATCGGTGCCCAGCAGCACGGCGCGCGGGTTGGCCTTGAAGCGCTCGATCATCTGCGTGCGGGGTAGTCCATCGGCTTGCGAATACAGACCCAGGTCGCGTTCGGCCAGCCAGGGGGCCAGTTGCGCGGCTGCCTGCCGCAGCAGTTCGTAATTGGTGAACAGCACGAACGCGTGGCCGTCGCTTGCTTCCACGTAGCGGCGAATCATCGCCAGCACCTGCCGTTCGTAGAGCACGCGCGCGGTGGTCGGATCAGCCATATCCGGCACCAGCACGAGCGTGGCCTGCTCGGCATAATCGAAAGGGCTGCCCAGGGCCAAGGTCGCGGTTTGCGTCAGGCCGACGCGGCGTTTGAAAAAATCGAACGAATGCTCGCGGCCGATGGCCAACGTGGCGCTGGTGAGCACGACGGTCGACACCTTGCCGAACAGGTGCTCGCGCAAGATCGGTCCAACGTCGACGGGCGCCGATGCCAGGGTCGTGCGGGGCCGTTTGCCGGCTCGAACGTCGATCCAATAGACGCTCTCATCAAACTGTTGTAGGCGCCATTGCTCGAGGCCGCCCGCCAGCATTTGCAGCCGGTCGTGCGCCGCGATGAAGTCCTGCCGCTCTTCCGGCCGCTCGAGCGAATCGCCGTGCCGCTTGACCATTTTGGCCAGCTTGCTGAGCGCGGGGCTCAAGTCGTTGCCCACGATCTCGGGCTTTTGCACGCGGCCATTGGCCAGGGCCGAGGCGGCACGATTGACGGAGTGGAAAAAGTCGTCGGCCCGATAGCGGCAGTCGAGGACTTCGCGTTCGGCCTCGCCCAGCTTGTGATGCACGAGCAAGCCGCGGTTGGTGCGGTCGTTGTACAGCTTGTTGAGCGTGTATTCGATCTGGCCGGATGAAACGCTCAAGCCCAGATGGTCGCCGGCCACGCTCTCCAGCGAATGGGCCTCGTCGAACACGACCACGTCGTAATCGGGCAGAATGCTCGCGCCCTCGCGTCGCAAGGCGAGGTCGCTGAAAAACAGCGCGTGATTCACGACCAGAATCTGCGCGTTCTGCATCCGCCGCCGCGCGCGGTAATAAAAACAGTCGTTGTACGTAGGGCACTGCCGGCCGAGACAATTGCCGTGGTCGCTTTCGACTTCATCCCAGACGCCGCCCAGCGGCCGATAGTCGAGATCCGCCAGCGACCCGTCGCCTGTCTCCTTCGACCAGCGGGCAATATCGCGTAGCTGTTCGAACTCTTCCGGCTCGCGAAAGGTGCTGCCGGCCCGGGCTAGCGCGTTCTGCAAGCGCCGCAAGCTCAAGTAATTGCTCCGCCCCTTGACCAGCACGGAAGTGAATTCCAGCGGCATGACGGCCGCCAGCAGCGGCAGATCCTTGCCAATCAATTGTTCCTGGAGGCTGATCGTTTGCGTGCTGATGACCACGCGCTCGACGGCTGGCTCCTTGCCTTCGTCGGCCTGGCACGTGGCCAGAATGGCCGGCACCAGGTAGGCGAAGCTCTTGCCGACGCCCGTGCCCGCCTCGACAGCCAGGTGCTTGCGATTGCCAATCGCCGACCAGACCGCGTCGGCCATGGCCAACTGCTCACCGCGGCGCTCGTAATGCTCCAGCCGAGCGGCAATCCGCCCTTCGGGACCCAAGATGGCGGCGGGCGAAAGTGATGTGCTGCGATTCAAGCGGGAACCATGCGTAGCGGCGGCCAATCCACGGCGCCCATCGTGCGGGCGCCGGGCCTGCCGCAGTTCGGAACGACTGCCTTGCCCAGTAGCGTTGAGCTTAAACAAAGCTTCGCTAGCGGGATAGCCGCAGCCGGCGCTGGCTGCCTACGAGCCCGGTTCGTACGCAACCAGCCCAAGGCCGGTAAGCGTGCCATCGGGCGATGGCGACGAAAGTGTGCTGATGGTCCCGACCATCAGCGCGCCGGTCATGCCGATTTCGATTTTCGGGCCGGCCAGCGGTGTCGACTTGACACAGGTCTCGTAGCGGCCGGACGAGTCGAGATGATCACCGTCGAGCCGCATGAAGACGATCGTCAAATCGTCCAGGCCTTTGCCTTGCGTAGCACGCAGCCCGCCAATCGCGTATCCTGCTCGCGCCATGAACTGGACGTCTCGGGTGCCAAGCGTCGCACCGCAGGGCCGTGTCCGCTGTTGTCCGCGGACAGTTTGAAATAGCGGACGGACGGAGAGCACGTGGCCGGCCTGATCGAACCAAAGATCGACGCCGATCAAGACTCCACGATCCGAGGAGTGCGTCGTGACCGCTTCGCCCCCGCTGGGATTGCCCAGGAGATCGGTGTTTTTCAGCCGCCGCGAGCGCAGCGCCTGCTGAATCTTGTCAGCCAAGGCGGGGTCCAACGAATTGCCCGGCTGATCGCGCCGCGGGCGCTCATCCGATCCGATCGTGGTGAGCCCGAGGCTGATCAGCGGGGTGTCGGGCGTCGGGCCGGTTTGGCCCAGGATGCCGATCGCCAGCGCGCCGCGCATACCGACTTCCGCTGTCGGGCCGCTCGACGGGACCGCTTTGGCTTGCGTTTCATACCGATCGGCCCGGTCCAGTCGATCACCGGCAACGCGCATAAAAACAATGGTCAGATCGTCCAGGCTATTGCCCTGCGAAGTGCGCAGGCCGCCGACGGCATATCCTGGCCGGGCCGCGACGCGGACGGGTTGATCGGTGCTCGCAGCCGGCGAACCCTGCCACTCGGTTTTGTTCAATCCGTGGTCGGTCTGATACAGCGAACGGACACTCACCAAATGCCCAGCCTGATTGTATCGCAGATCGAAACCGACCAGGATGCCGCGGTCTGCGGGCAAATAGCTGAAAGGCTTTCCGCCTCCCTGGGCACCCAATAGCTTGGAAGCCTCCATCCGGCCTGAGCGGATCGCTGCTTCGACTCGGGCGGCCAGGCTGGAGTCTATGGAACCCTCGCCGGATGGAGCGGCATGTGCCACCGGTGGCGGCGTGCCGGGCGCGCTCGGGCTCGGAATCATGCGCTTTGGCAGGAATTCCGGATCGATGCCCAAACCGTTGCAGACGCTGCAAGGCACGACCTTCTTGCCTTGGCAAATCGGGCATGGATCCGCCTTCGTGGCGGGCGACCTGCGGCGCGCCCCGCTGGATGCCGCGCACTTGCAGTCCACCGTCCGCTGGCCAGCACACTGGCTGCAACTGCGGTCCTCAAAGTACCCCGACGCCACGACCGGCCGCGATGCGGCAGGGGTTTGCGAGCGGGCCCAAATCAGCAGCGTCGAGGGGCTGGCCTTTTCGTCCACGGTCGGCCATTCCAGCGAGGCAGTTTGCAGTTCCGGCTCGTGATAGTCGGGAACATGTTTACGCACAAACTCCAACGCCGCGGCCGCCGGAATCCCGCCGCCATATTTTCCCTCGGTCGACACCATGATCGTCGTCACGGCCACGACATTGCCAAAGCGGTTGCACACCGGCCCGCCGCTGTTGCCGTGATTCACTACCGCGTCGTACAGGTACATGTCGTCGACCACCGAGCTGGGCACTGCGGAAATCACGCCGCGCGTGGCTTTGAGCGATGCGCCGAGCAAAAACATCTCGGGGTAACCCAGCGTCATGATGTCGGTGCCGCGCCGGCAGGGCGCCGGATCGAGCGGCAGCGGGGCCGCCGCAATGCCTTCGCAATGCAACAAGGCCAGATCCGGCTTCTCGGAATGGGCGACGACCTTGGCGGGAAACCTGGCCGACGGCCCGCCCTCACCGGTTTGCGCTTCGAAGGACGTGCCACCGGCGACGACGTGGTTGTTCGTCAGAATGTAGTGTGGAGCGACGACAAAGCCCGTGCCGCCGCCGATGACGACCGCTCCGTCGCTGGCCGGGGGCGGCAGGTGCGCAGGGGGTTCTTCCTTTTTCTTATTCGGGTCGCTCTTGGCCAGCGACAGCAGATCGTCGTCCAGCAGCATGAAGATCCAGCCTCGGCGGCCGCTGGCTGGCGTGAACTTCTCGGACGAGAGCAGGCCCGTGTACAGCTCCGAGGCCACGTCGGTGGAATGTTTGCTGGCGGTGATTTTTTTCTCGCCCGCTTGCCTCAGCAATCGTCCGAGATTCTGGACGATGTGCTGGTTGGGCTCGAGTTCGACGGCCTTTTGCCACATGGCCACTGCTTGTGGCGTCGCGCCGCGCTTGAGTTCGACCAGCGCCAGATTGTTCAGGATGGCCACATTGTCCGGCTCGCGTTTCAGGCATTTCTCGAAGCATTGTTTGCTCTTCGAAAAATCGGCCGCCGAAAGCGCAAAGAACATACCCGCCAGGAAGTCGGCCCGAATCAAATCGGGCTCCAGGGCCGCGGCGTCGGCGAATTTGTGCCGAAAGCCGTCTTCCTGCTTCAATCGCAGCAGTTCGATGCCCTGCCGCATCAATGCATTGGCCTGGTTTCGCACTTGCTCGAACTGTTCTTGGGTTACCCAGGCGCCGCGCATCCAGACCATGTGCTTTTCGGCCAACTCACGCAGTTTGAGCATCGGATCGGCGGCGGCCTGCCGATCGGCATCGGTCGTTTCCGGATCCTGACAGAAGACTTTGTACAGCCGCAGCCGTTCTTCGGCCGACGGGCACTTCGCTGCCGCGCGCTCGAGCTTCGCTAAGCGCGGGTTATCGTCCACCGCTTTGCTAGCCCGCTGTTGGGCATATTGCTGGTCGGCGGCGGCAAGTTTTTCGAGCGGAACTGCCCGCTGGCTACCGTCCTTTAGTCGCAAGCGCACGACGCCATCGTGCAGGTCGACGAACTCGGCCTCGACCCGAAAAGCGCCGACGGCCGCCGACCACGTGCGGAACTCGGCCCGCGCCACCACGGGCATCAAAACTAGCGTCAGCACGATGGCCCATCGCGAGATCGCCCGCATCGCCAGACTCCCATTGAAGGTTGTCGAAGTGAGGCCATCCGTGAATCAGCTACCTTACGAATGTAAGGCTTTTGTGATGCGACCCGCAAGCAAATTGCGGCGCTTCCCAGGACCGGGGTAAAGACCCCCTTGCGTTGTCCGCTGATGGCGCGGACGGAGCCGACACACACTGGCGCGTTCGTGCCGTTTGTTCGGGCGGTGGCCCTCACTCGCCGGCGAAGCGGACTATGGCTTAATGGAGAGTAAGCCGAGACCTAGCAGTGCATTGTCAGGTGATGTGGCCGTTTTGCCGACGATGCCGACAAAGAACGAGCCCGTCATGCCGATTTCTTCAAACGGGCCGACTGGCGGCGCCGACGTGACACGAAATTCCACTCGCTCCGCCGGATTGAGATGATCGCCGTCAATTCGCATGAGAACGACTGTCAGATCGTCCAAGCTTTCGCCTTGCGGAATACGCAGGCCGGCAACGGCGTATCCCGGACGCAGCAAAATGCGGTGCGGTAGCTCGCCGCTGACGGGCGGCGAACCGTGCCATTGGCCCATTTGAAGGCCGCGAGCGGTTTGAAACACCGGGCGGATGCCAACCACATGTCCGTCCGGGCCGCGCCGCGGATCGAGACCAACCAAAATTCCGCCGTCTGCGGGAGAAACGCCGAATTGCTTCCCTTCTTTCTCGGCGCCTAGCAGCTTTGTGGCTTGCAGTCGGCCCTCGCGCGCGGCCGCTGCAATGCTGGCCGCCAGGTTGGCATCCAGTTGAGTATTGATGGTTGTCGAACCATTGCGCGGGGGCGGCGCGCTCGGCGTCGGCTGTTTAGGCGTGACTTCCTTGGGCTGAAATACCGGATCGATGCCTTTGCCATTGCACACGCGGCAGGGAACGACCTTCTTGCCTTGGCAGACGCGGCAGACGCCCGCCGACACCGGGCGCCGCCGCGCGCCGCCCGACACGCTGCACTGGCAGGGGACCGTGCCGTGGCCGTCGCACTCACTGCAACTGCGGTCCTCAAAAATTCCGGTCGAAACGACCGGCCGCGACGTCGCGGGAGTTTGCGATCGGGTCCAGATGAGCAACGTCGACGGGCTGGCCACTTGATCCACGGCCGGCCATTCCATGGCGCTGGCCCCCCGCGGCGCATCGTGAAAGCCCGGTACGTGCTGCCGTACAAAGGCCAAAGCCGCCGCCCCTGGGATTCCGCCGCCGTATTTACCGGCCGTGGAAACCATGATCGTGGTCACGGCCACGACATTGCCGAAGCGGTTGCACACAGGGCCGCCGCTATTGCCATGATTGACGACGGCGTCGTACAGATACATGTCGTCGATGGCCGAGCTAGGCACTGCCGAAATCACGCCGCGCGTGGCCTTGAGCGAAGCGCCCAGCACGAACATTTCGGGATACCCGAGCGTCATGATATCGGTGCCGCGTCCGCAAGTGGCCGGATCGATCGCCAGCGGCGCCGCTTTTAAGTCTTCGCAATACAACAAAGCCAGGTCAGGCTTGATCGACCGCGCGACCAGCCTGGCGGGCAGCCGCACGGTTTGCGCGCTGTCGCCGGTCTGTACCTCGAACGAGGTGCCTTGATCGATGACGTGATTGTTGGTGAGGATATAGTGCGGGAAGACTACGAAGCCCGTTCCGCCACCAATCACGACCGATCCGTCGCTGGCCGGCGGCGGCAGATGCGCGGGCGGTTCTTCTTTATGCCTCCTCAGCAGAATCTGTGGGTGAATTCGGGCTGAGGGAGGTTGCCAAGTTGATGATACAACGCCAATTCGATGGTTTCGTACTCGCGAAAGCCGTACGACTTT
>DATATB010000094.1:0-38032 GCA_036268995.1 Pirellulales bacterium
CCGTTGAACTCGCCCAGCACGGCGTCGGCATACTTGCCGTCGACTTCGACGAACCGCTCAAAGCCGATCGTGTAGCGCTCGTGGCCGGCCGGCCCGGTGTAGCCCAGCAGGTCAACGAAAATGTCCGACAGGAAGTGGGGCAGAATCTCTTGCTCGCCAAACTTATCCAGCCGGCCCGACGTGATTTCGCCGGCCCAATGATTCAGTTTCGCCGAATCGACGGCCGGGAGTTGAAAGCCCGACAAGTGCGACCGCAGCACGTCGGGCCGAAACAGGGGCTTGGCTTCAACCGGCATGGATCACTCCATGCTGAAAAGAATTGCGCCCTAGAAGCCAGATCCGCTGCCACTTGGCGATTAACTGTTGCGGCGTCATCGGTGCCAAGCGGTTGGGCGGATGCGAAACCGCCCAGTATCTTGCCGGCAGCCGGCGGAAGCAAGCGCGGCGCCGCGGACGATGGGGCCGCGGCTTTGCAATTATCGGCGCATGACCGTGTGAAGCTCGGCCGCGAATCCTTCCGGATTGGGTAGGCGCGCATAGTTTTCGGCGTGCCAAATTCGGGCTTCGTGGATTACTTCCCCGAGCGTCGGCCAGCCGTCAGCCCCGATCCAGAATGGCGACCCCGCAACGTCTTCTTCGTCGCCTGCCTTCCAAACAAAAACGTGCTTGTGGTGCGCGTCGGGATGGCCGGCCATTGGGCCGGGGTGCTCATTGTCATAGCGCAGCACGTTCGTCACGCCCCGAACCGATACGTTGTAGGCGTAATGCGTCGTTTGAACGCGGTCATCATCGGGGGCGACGTATTCAAGGGTCTTGGTTACACCAATGACAATGCAACCCTTGCAGGCAATCTCCCCTTGAACCAGGATGATGTCGCCGGCCGGGACGAAGCTGATCGTGTCCCGATCGATGAACCCGCTCGCGCGGTAGTGACCCATGACCGTGTTATGGGTCGCGAGATAGTGGTCGAACGGCCAGGGTCCGTGCTTAGCCGGCCGAGCGGCCCCGTGTGACAAGGGAATCCCTCACGCGAAGAAGCATCAGCCAGCGGCAAATGTCTGCGTTCTCGGGCAGGCGGCCGGCGGCATACTCACTTCGCATGGTTTCCGACGGCATCCCGTAGCTTTTTTCAAGCTCGGCCAGTTCGACAGCGAGCGCCGCAAGCTCACCGTTTGGCGGGTCGTGCCGCTTGGCAACAAACTCGCTGATACGGCGCGCGCGTTCTTCGGCGTTGAGGCTTTCCAGCTCTGCGGGAATGAGGGTGGCCATCTGGTCATCTCCTCGAACTATCGAAAATCGGAGGTTCCAGCCGCCGATATCGACCATGCGAAGCGGCCCAAATTAGCCAATTGGCTCGGTTTTGGCCAGCCGCTCCACGGAATCGGAGATTCCCTTCCGCCGTTCAAATCCTATGGCACGACATGGCCGAAAGCCAGCAAAATCCCGTAAAGGTAAGGGGTTAAGGCATTTCCGAATTCGTTTCCGGTCGCCGGTTTCGCCGGCCTACCCGGCGCGCTCAAAACCCGTGAAAAAAGACGTGTTGCAGGCTGGCGGTCGTCAGCACCGCTGGCGTCAGACAATCGATAACCCCCTATGTTTTTTTGCCAAAAACCGCGTGCGGTGCCATAGCGGTCGCCAATGGGCCGCCCGCCGAAAGCTGATGCCCCCCCTGTCGATACCTGCGGCGGTAGCCGACCATTGGGAACGCGGTCGCCGGGTGGGGCTCGCATCGATTCGGTGGTGCCCCCCAGCTTGCCCCCGGGATCGTGCATAGGCCAAGCCTCGCCAAGCGTTTGCGCTGTGCTGGTATCGGCCGCCTGCTGAGTATTCCAAGCCGGCTTCCAGGCCCGCGTGGGTTCGTCGGCCGAGACTCCAGCCGCGGCCGTCAGTAGCCGTGGTCGATGTTGGCCTGCTCCGCGGCAATTGCCACGCGGCAGCCGGCAAGCTGGACGCGGGGGTGAGCATTCGGCGCCAGGGCCGCGGCCAAGACGTGCTCAAAGATGGCTTGGCCTTTGGCGTCGGGCTCCAGCCAGCCGGCGCGGATTGCTCGGCCGACTAGGCTGCAATCGCCGGGCGTAAGCGCAGGGCTCCCCCAGCCCCCTAGCAGTCTGGGGCCAGCGGTCGCCTCGGCTCGTCGCCGTTCTCGTTTCCGCTTGCGTCGGCTTGTCATGCCGCATTGTACCCGGGGCTTCGTAAATCGAGCGCGTCGGGCCGGCGGGTTTTTTCATGCGCCTTCTGCTACAGTGCATG
This sequence comes from Pirellulales bacterium, assembly GCA_036268995.1. GTDB lineage: Bacteria > Planctomycetota > Planctomycetia > Pirellulales > PNKZ01 > DATATB01. Next base: position 2,251 of record DATATB010000094.1, read on the forward strand.
ACGGAAGTTGCGACAGGCGGCGTGACGACTAGGCCGCGCTGGGCTTCCGCCGTCTGGCGCGGTCTTTTCATGCGCCGGCGGGTCGCGCCGATTCGGGATTCCTGATTTCAGACTGGCCAACTACTCGGCTTGTAGATGTTTTCGGGCAAAAATCCCGTGGGCTGAACCTACAGCGTAGCGGTCGGCGCTTGGGGGCTACCCCCGGAGAGTCGCCTAGCCGCCACCGACCGCACCCTGCCGGCTCATTCGCCCGCCACACGGGCCAGCGCCATGATCTTGTCGCGGGTGCTCAGCGGCAGCGTCGGCCAAGCGTCGATGATGGCGGCCAAGTCGGGGTCGATGGGTTGGCCGGCCGACGCGTTCGGCGCCGGCCTCGCTGCATCGACTGTGCGCGAAAGTGTGCGCGCCTCGGTCGAGATTTGCGAATTTGCCGGGGATTCTGTAGATTCTTCGAGTCCCTTACCGCCCACTGGGAAGTACTTCGTTCGTGGTCGTGGGTCGCGCCCATGGAACTCGACGAATCGAAGATTGACGATGCGGTGCTGGCATTGCTCTACCTGGGACTTCACGACGGGGTTCGGGCGTGGAAGGGTTTTGACTGGGATGCAATGGACCGCTTGTATGAGCGGGAATTCATTAGCGATCCATGCAGCAAAGCCGAGTCCGTAGTCTTCACGGACCAAGGCCTGGAGCGAGCCCGGCAGTTGCTCGAGGATCTTTTCGGCAAGCGATAACCCGCGTGGCACTCGCCCGGGGACGGGCTGGCCGCGGGGGCGTATGTCGTTTTATGCCCGAGATAGTTTGCGGCGCTGGTGTTGGAATGTACAATACGACAAGATGTCGCACCCGGCAGGGGCTGCGGCTCGTGCCGAGGCGTACGGATACCAACCACCGCTGCCGCTTTTTCACCGGCCGTATTGGCCGCCCCCCGAATGTCCACGCCGCACTGTCCCGGTTGTCCGCTGGGTGATATCGCTCGATCGCGTTGGCGATGGTTCGAGCTACCACTCGTCTTGCTCCTGATGCGGCCCTATCGCTGCGTCTTCTGCGGAAAGCGCTTCTTCGCCGGCATGCATTAAGCGCCGGCCCAGATTTCGGCCGGCCCCACGGGACGCGCTCGGGCCGGGCTTTTATCACGCCTCATCGGTGCCGCAGGGCTCCGGGCTGGATTGGGCGTGTTCACTTCCGTTTTTTCGCCGGAACCTTCCGTTCCGCTGCCTTCAGTGCACGGTCGATTTTGTCGATCATCGGCACGCTCGGGGTATGCTTTCCGGTCTCAATTCGGCACAAGTGCTCAAAGCTGATACCGGCCAACTTGGCGAGCTCGCGTTGGCTCAGTCCGGCGGCTGCACGGTCGCGGATGATTTTGCGTGCCAGGCTCGCCCGGGCATATTCGACAGCCGGGTAATTGCCACTGGCATCTGCCTTGGGCAATGGCGGCAAGTCGGCCGCCTTGGCTAGCGTGGCCAACCGGTCGTACTCGTCGCGCGGCAACAGCACGTAAGGCTTGCCGTCCACCATGATCGTTTGCATTGCCATGCTCTTAATCCTCATAAAATCCATCACGGTGGCCGATCTTTTCCACCGTTACCACGTCGCCCGTCACAAAAAGCTGAATGCGATAATCGCCCGTTCGTAGGCGGTAGCGGCCAGCCAAATCGCCCGCGAGCGGCTTCGCACCGCTCACCTCAGGCCAGTGCTCTAAGCGGACCAGCAGCTTCAGGACGCGACCGTGAATCGGATTGGCCAGCGCTTCAAGCTGCTCGACCGCCTCGGGCGTCAGAACCACTTGGGCCATATGGAAATTGTACCTCTGTTGATATGGTCGTCAACACGCATACATGCAGTTGACAATCATTCATGCCGCAGGGCTTCGGTGGGCTGAATCTGCGTGCCGCGATAGGCGGGGTAGGCGACACCGAGCAGGCCGACGCCTAGGGCCAAGGCCAGGCCGGCCAGGATGGCGGGCCAGGAAATGCGGCCTTCGATCAGACCGCGCACGCTGGGGAGCATGCTCAGCAAACGCGTCAGCACGACCGCGCCGAGCGTGCCGAGGGCGGCTCCGACGACCGTCATCAGCAGCGATTCCCACATCAACGCGCGGGCCACGCGCCGGGCAGGCCAGCCGATCGCCCGCAGGATGCCAATCTCGCGCGTGCGTTCGAACACGGACATGAACATCGTGTTCAGCACGCCGGTGGCCCCGATCAATAGGGCCACGGCCGAAGTGATCCACGACATGCTTTTGGCCAGCCGGATTTGCGTGATCGATTCGACGTGGTCTTGCGCGCTGAGGGCCGTGAGCCCCAGCGGCTGGCCTTGAGGATTTTTCAGCCGCTCGATGGCCGCAATCGCCCGCTGGACCTGGCCGTCGGCAAGCGGCCGAACCAGGTGTACGCTAAAGCCGGTGACCTGGCCCGGGCGGCCCATCAGCCGCTGCAAGTCTCCCAGCGGAATCATCAGCGAGCCGTCGTCGAAGACATTGCCGGCGTCGTAAATGCCGACGACCTGGTAGTCCTCTTCGTCGTACAAGCGGATCGTGTCGCCCAGTTGCTTGTGAAGCTGCTGGGCCAGGATTTTCCCCAGCACCGCGACCCGCTCGTCGCCAGTGCGCAAAGTTCGGCCATTCACAATCGGGACTTCGGCGACCAGCGGCGAGTCGGGCGGCACGCCCCGCAGCGGCACGCTATACAGCTCGGCCTGCTCGAACGTCACGACGTCCATCAGCGACGGCACGGCCCAGCTCACGCCCGGCAGTTTCGCAATCCGCGGCGCCACGTCTTCGTCCAGCGTACTGCTCAGCCGCTCCTGGGCGCCGGCCCGGAGCACGACGAGATCGATGCCGGCCTGGCGATACATCTTCATGAACGAGTGCTCGAACCCGTCGGCGATGCCCAGGATGGCCACGACCGTGCCGACGGCGATGGCCATGGCCATTGTCGTCAGGGTGGTGCGCAGCGGCCGGCGCAGCAGGTTTCGCAGGACCAGCGACAGAAACGTCATGGTCTGGACCCGGCGGCAGCCGCAGCCGACTGCCTGGCCGCCGGTGGAAAGATCGCGGTCCACAGCCCCACCTCGAGCTGATGGGTCGTGGCGGGCGTAAACGCCTTCTCGGCCGCCAGCGCGCGAATCGACTCGGGCATCGTCCTGCGCTGCCCCGGCGGCAGTTGATTCACGGCAAACGCGTCGGCGCCGGGAATGCCCAGCGTGAATTTGTCGGCGTCGACGTGCATATCGCAATCGGCCACCAGGTTCGGCGGCATCAGCACCAGCGTCGCGTCAGCCAGGCGATATCCGGCGGGTTGGGTATCCAGCAGCCACGTTAGCGTATATGCCCGGCCGTCGCGTGGATCGACCAGGCAAGCGTAGCGCACCATGGCCGGCACGTGCTCGCCGTGGCGGACCCAAGTGGCCGGTGAATCGACGATGGCCATGGTCGGCGAGCGGGCGACGATCAGAATCTGATTCAAATGCTCCTCGGTCTTCTCGAGCACCATGCTGGCGACCCAGCTCAGGTTGGCGCCCAGTTGCCGATAGCTGGGGTGCGAGTGCGAGAGAATCGTGTCCTTGCCGTCCACCTGCGTGCCCTGGCCGATTGCCAGCCGTTCCAACTGAAAACGCCGCTGCCCGGCCACGTCGTGCGCGCCGACCTTGATCAAAATGGCATTGAAGAACAAGCCGGCCAGCTTGATGGTGGATTGCGACACCTTGCTCACGTCGCCACTGGTGACTCGCGGCTGGCTTTTGATCACCAGTTGCGACCAGCCGGGCGGAGCCCGATCGACGATGACCGTGCCCGGCTCGATGCGCTCCATCTGCCGCGGAGCAAACGGCGCACTGGGCGACTGAGCCAGCGCCGCCGAAGCGGTTAAGGCACACAGCGCAGCCGCCGCGTAAGTTCCAGCCAGCAGAGTTCGAATCATGAGTGCGTTTCTCCCGACGCCCCGCCGTTGGCCGGGTCCGCAAATTGCGCTCCATCGCGCAGGGTAGCGCATCGGTCCAATCGCGTCAACCCACCGTAGACGTCTCGCTCCGCCGAGACGCCTGTAGCGCAACTCGGCTTGACGCTGGGCAGGTCGAGCGGTGCGCCCTGCATCCCGGCGGAGCGGGATGGCTACGGTGGCGGTTTCTATCTGCCGCCGGATTTTTCGAGCGTCGGCTCGGGCTGCCAGAGATAGAGGAACGTGGGCAGCTTGGCCCGATCGAGGCCGGGCAGGCTGAAGGGGAAGAGCCCCGACTGGAGCGGCACGTTGGGCGTGATGGAATACGGCGTGTAGGCGCGGTCGGCCGCCCGATGATAGAGCACGACCGAGGCCTGCGGTGCTCCACCGGCCTGCCGGGCCATGGCGATGCAGTCGTCGAGATAGCCGATCGAATTGATGAGGTGCAGATCGAGCGCCTGCCGGGCCGTGAAGACCCGGCCGTCGAACAGGCTGGGATCCGGCGGCGGCGTCAGATGCCGCGACATGGTTACCAGCTCGCAAAAGCGGGCGTGGAACTCGTCGGACATGGTTTGCAGCAGTTGCCGCTTCGAGGCGTCGAGGCCTTTGATCGGCGAGCCCAGGTCGATGTTGTCGCCCGACTTCACCGGCGTGGCCACGACATTGTGCTGGGCCATCGCATCGGCCAGGTTGTAGACGTTCAGCACCACGCCGATGCCGCCCGTGATGGTGGTCGGATGGGCGACAATCTGGTCGGCCGCCGTCGCCAGGTAGTACGCGCCGCCGGCTCCCACGTCCATCAGGCAGGCAATGACCGGCCGGCCGGTGCGCATGCGAAACGCTTGCAGGTCGTGGTGCATGATGTCGCTGGCCGTGACGCCGCCGCCCGGGCTATTGATGCGGATCACGACGGCACGCACCGCCGGGTCGCAAGCCGCGGCCGTCAGCCGCTCGCGGAACATGGCGACCGGGTTCTCGCCTTGCGAGTAAGGACCCGACATGTCCATGTTCAGCAACAGGCCGTCGACGTCGATCACGGCCACCTTGAGCGTCGAGCAAGGGTCGACCTGCTCGACGGCCATCGGCACGACCGGTCCGGTGGCGGCGGGCTGGGCCGTGACCTTGGAATTCGTGGATATGCAGATGCCGCCCTTACAGCCGGAGAGCGCCAGCGCCAACAGGCAGCAGCAAAGGCGGCAGTAGAAATAGACGCGATCCATAGGCATCCCAGCCTGGTCTGGCCCCCAACCCATCGAGCGCTGGCTCCGGGCCGGACGAACCATCTGGGATAGACATCGTCGCTCGCATTGCCGCAACGACAGGTGCTGGCGTCAAGCTCGGCACAGCTTTCCAGGCTGCTAGGGCGGCATTCCGGCCGCCGGGATTGGCCAAAAGTTACCGCCCGCACAATCGTCAATTTCGGCACGGTCGCGAGCGCCGGCCGACGCAAATATGGGGCAGTTTTGACCAGAGGTGCAGCCAATTTGATGGCGCTTTTGACGTCCAGCCACATTGCCAGAAGATGTGTAATTTGTAAGAAAAGTACGCGAGCCCAACGTAGGTTTTGAGCGAATAATAGAGTGTCCTCGCGGTGTTGCCCGCCCTGAGTGCGGTCCGACAGACCGCTGAAATCTCGCGTCATGTCATGGCGCGCACGGAATTTGCACCGACTCTGCTCGGGCGAGTTCCTTCTCTCTTGTGTCGCTACCCACACGGCTCGTTGTCGATCGCACCATGGCTATCAATCAAGTTTTGCCGACAGCGTCGGATGCCTCGGAGATTCGACATCTGGTGGAGATGGTGCGGCAGCGTGCCCGGCAGCATCCCGAGCGGACCGCCTATGTTTTTCTGCCCGACGGCGAGCATGAGCAGGGTCGGCTGACATTCGGCGAGCTGGATCGCCGCGCCGCGGCGCTGGCCGCGCACTTGCAAGCGCGTTCGCTTTCCGGCGAGCGGGCCCTGCTGGTTTATGACCCGGGATTGGAATACATCGTGGCCTTTTACGGCTGCCTGTATGCCGGCGTGATTGCCGTGCCCGTCTATCCGCCGGATCCGTTGCGTTTCAACCGCGTGTTGCCGCGATTGATGAGCATCCTCGAACAGGCTGAAGCCCGGGTCGTGCTCTCTTCGACGGAAATCCTGGAGTGGAGCCGGCAGTTTTTCGTCAAGTCGCCGCGAACCGAGCACGTGCTGGCCACCGACACGCTAGTGTCTGCCGGCGACGAATCGCAATGGTTGCCGCCAGACATCGGCAGCGAAAGCATCGCGTTTTTGCAATACACGTCCGGCTCGGGCGGTGATCCCAAAGGCGTGATCCTGACGCACGGCAACCTGCTCGCGAATCTCGAACAGATGGGCCGCATGCATCACGAGGGCGCCAGCGCCGTGCTCTGGCTGCCGCCCTATCACGACATGGGTTTGATCGGCGGCATTCTGCTGCTGGCCTATCGCGGCCGCCCGATGGTCATCATGCCGCCGCTGGCCTTTGTGCAGCGGCCGATTCGCTGGCTCGAAGCGATTTCGCGCTACCGGGCCACGTCGTCGGGCGGCCCCAATTTCGGTTACGAACTGTGCGTCAAGAAGATCGACCCGGCTGAATGTACCGGCCTGGATTTGAGCACCTGGCGCCTGGCGTGCAATGGCTCGGAACCGATTCGCTCCGACACGCTCGATCGGTTCTTCGAAAAGTTCGCTCCCTACGGCCTGCGGCGCGAAACGTTTTGCCCCTGCTACGGCCTGGCCGAAGCCACGCTGATGGTAAGTTGCGCGCGGCTGGAACAAGCGCCGGTGCTGTGTACGCTGGATGCTGCCGAGCTCGAAGAAAATCGTGTGCGGCCGGCCGGCGAGGGCGATACGCCGACGCGATCGCTCGTTTCCAGTGGCCAGCCGGTCGATCACGACCAGGTGCTGATCGTCGATCCCAATACGCTTCTTCCGTGTCCGGACGACCACGTGGGCGAGATCTGGGTCTCGGGCCCGAACATTGCCCAGGGCTATTGGAATCGGCCGGAGGAATCGGCGGCCACGTTCGCCGCTCGGCTGGCCGGCGATGACGAGGCATCGTACTTGCGCACTGGCGACTTGGGTTTTCTGCTCGATGGCGAGCTGTTCGTCACCGGTCGGATCAAGGATCTGATCATCGTCGCGGGGCGGAATCATTATCCGCAGGACATCGAACGGACGGCGGAAGAAACACATCCCGCGCTCAAGCATGACGGCGGGGCCGCGTTTTCGGTCGAAATCGATGGCGAAGAACGTGTCGTCGTCGTGCAGGAAGTGCTGCGTCCCCGCAAGCTGGACTTGGAACAATTGACCCAACAGGTGCGCGCCGCCGTGATCGAAGAGCATGAATTGCCGCTGGCGGCCGTGGTCTTCATCCAGTCCGGCAGCATGCCCAAGACTTCCAGCGGCAAAGTCCAGCGCCAGGCTTGCAAGCAAATGTTCCTGGCGGACGAACTGCTGGTGCTGGCTCAGTGGCGAGCCGATGCGACACCGCCCGCTGCGGCCGAACGTTCGCCGGACGACGCGCCGCAAACCAACACCGAAGAAGTGCTGGCCGGCATCTGGAGCGAAGTGCTCGGCGTGTCGCAGCCGGGCCGGCACGATGATTTTTTTCTGCACGGCGGGCAGTCGCTCTTGGCCACGCAGATGATGGCCCGCGTCGCCACTGTGTGGGATGTCGAACTGCCGCTGGCGGCGCTGTTCGAAGCGCCGACACTTGCCGGTTTGGCCGAACGCATCGACACCGCCCAGCGCACCGCTGCAAAAGACGGCGATCAACCCGCCGAGCACGACGCAATCGTGCCGATTCGCCGCGAGCCGGGCTTGCCGCTGTCGTTTGCTCAACAGCGTTTGTGGTTTCTCGATCAGCTCGAGCCCGGCAATCCGTTTTACAACCTGCCGACCGCCGCGAAGCTGACCGGGCCGATCGACGTGCCGGCCCTGCGCCGCACGCTGGACGAACTGGTGCGCCGCCATGAGTCTTTACGATCACGCTTTTACGCCAGCGAAGGCCAGCCGCGGCTGGAGATCCTTCCCGCAGAGCCGGTCGAGCTGGCGGAAGTGGATTTGCAGCCGCTGGAAGAGTCGATCCGCCAGCAGCAACTGCGCGAGCGGATAACGCAGGAGTCGCGGCGGCCGTTTGACTTGTCGCGCGGCCCACTGCTGCGGGCCGTGCTCTTTCGGCTGGCGGACGACGAGCACGTGTTGCTGGTGTGCATGCACCACATTGTGGCCGATGGTTGGTCGCTGGGCGTGCTGGTCGGAGAAATGTCGGCCGTTTACGAGGCCTTTTGCCGCGGCGCTGCGTCGCCGCTGGCGCCGTTGACGCTGCAATACGTCGATTTCGCGGCCTGGCAGCGGGAGCATTTGCCAGGCCCGCGGCTGGAGCAGCAGTTGGACTACTGGCGCGGTCAACTGGCCGACTTGCCGCCGGCGCTGGAGTTGCCCAGCGATCGGCCTCGCCCGCCGCAGCCGAAGTTTGCCGGCGCGCTGGAGTCGCGACTCTTGGGATCGGAACTGAGCCAGCGGCTCGACCAGGCGAGCCGGGCCGAAGGCGTGACGCCGTTCATGTTCCTGCTGGCGGGTCTCGATACGCTGCTGCACCGCTATACCGGCTGCGACGACCTGGTCGTCGGCTCGCCCATTGCCGGCCGCACGCGGCGCGAGCTCGAGTCGCTGATTGGGTTCTTCGCCAACATGTTGGTGTTGCGCACCGACACGGCGGGCGACCCGACCTTTCGCGAGCTACTCGGCCGTGTGAAGCAAGTCACCCTGGGCGCCTATGCTCACCAGGACGTGCCGTTCGAAAAGCTGGTCAACGAACTCGAACCCACGCGCTGCCTGCATCGCTCGCCACTGTTTCAAGTGGCCCTGGTTTTGCAAAACGCACTGCCAACCACGGGCGGCGAATTGCCTGTGCGGATCGAGCCGCTGTTGGTCGACAACGGCACGGCGAAATACGACCTGACGATCTACTGCTGGCCGCGGCCGCAGGGTTTGGAACTGGTCGCCGAGTACAGCACCGAGCGTTTCGAAGCGGCCACGATGACCCGGCTGCTGGCCGGTTTGGAATCGCTGCTGGCTGCAGCAGTCGCCCGGCCGGAACTTCGGCTATCTGAAATGCCGGTGATGGCCGAAGCCAATCGGCAGCGGCTGGGCGAATGGGGCAGCGGCCAGCGGCATCCTTTGTCGCCCGACACGCTGCCGGAAATCTTCGCCCGTCAGGCTGCGCACGCGCCCGATGCGATTGCAGTGACCGATAGCCACACTTCGTTGTCGTATCAGGCGCTCGACCGCCGCTCAAATCGGCTGGCCCGCTATCTGCGGCATTTGGGCGTGGCTCCCGACGTGCTGGTCGGCCTGTGCGTCGACCGTTCGTGCGACATGCTCGTGGGCCTGCTCGGGATTCTCAAGGCGGGCGGCGCTTACGTGCCGCTCGATCCGGCCTATCCACCGCAGCGGTTGGCTCACATGCTGGCCGATGCCCAAGTGCGGGTGCTTGTGACGCAAACCGGCCTGCCCGACCGGCTGCCACCGCACGAAGCCGAAGAAGTGCTACTGGACGCCGATTGGCCCAGCATTGAACGCGAAGCGGACGACCCGCTGGAGCCGATTGCACTGCCCGAGCATCTGGCCTACACGATTTATACCTCCGGCTCGACCGGCCAGCCCAAGGGCGTGGAAATCACACATCGGGCGCTGGCTAATTTTCTGGCGTCATTCCGCGAAGAGCCGGGACTCGAGTCCGACGACATCCTGCTGGCGGTGACCACGTTGTCGTTCGACATTGCGGCGCTGGAGCTGTTCCTGCCGTTGGCGGTCGGCGCGCAGACGGTGATTGCCGAGCGCGAGGTCGCCGTCGATGGCCAGGCCCTGGCGGCGCTGATTGAACATTCGGGCGCCACGGTCATGCAGGCCACTCCGGCCACCTGGCGTTTGTTGCTCGCTGCCGATTGGCGGCCCAGCCGACAAATCAAAATCATTTGCGGCGGCGAAGCGCTGCCGCCGGCGCTGGCCGCGCAATTGGCCCAGCGTGCGACAAGCCTGTGGAACGTCTACGGCCCGACCGAGACCACCATCTGGTCGACCGTATACGAAGTCCGCTTACCCGAAACTAATGGCGTGGGTAATTCGGTCCCCCTGGGACGACCGATCGCCAACACCGAGCTGTACGTGCTGGACCGCGATCGTAATCTCGTGCCCATCGGCGTGCCGGGCGAGCTGTATATCGGCGGCCTGGGGCTGGCGCGCGGCTATCGGCATTTGCCGAACCTGACGCGCGAGCGATTCGTGCCGCACCCGTTCAACAGCGACGGCGGGGCACGCCTGTATCGCACGGGCGACCTGGTGCGCTGGCTGGCCAATGGCACGCTGGAATTCCTGGGTCGCGCCGATCACCAGGTCAAGCTGCGCGGCCATCGCATCGAGCTGGGCGAGATCGAAAGTATCCTGTCGCGGCATCCGGCGGTGGCCGAAGCCGCGGTGCTGCTGCGAACCGACCTGCCGGGTGACCCGCGGCTGGTGGCCTACTATGTGCCGGCCGGACAACAGAACATCGAACAGCACGCGCTGGCTCAATGGCTCAAGCGGCAACTGCCCGACTACATGTTGCCGGCCTGCTTTGTGCGGCTGGATCAGATGCCGCGCACGCCCAATGGCAAGCTCGATCGGCAGCGGCTGCCCAAGCCCGACGGGCTGGCTGCCGAGCCGTCGGGCGGTTTCGTCCCGCCGGCGAGTGTCACCGAGCAAGCCCTGGCTGAATTGTGGTGCGAACTGCTGCAACTTGCCCGCGTGGGCCGGCACGACCATTTCTTCGACCTGGGCGGGCATTCGCTGCTGGCCACGCAACTCGTGTCGCGCATCCGCGTGCAATGGGAAATCGAACTGCCGCTGCGGGCGATCTTCGAGGCGCCCGAACTGTGCAACCTGGCAGAGCGCGTGGACGCCGCGCGTGCTCAAGGCGCATCGACAAGCCGGCTGCCGGCCATCGTGCCGGTCGATCGCGATGGGCGGTTGCCGTTGTCGTTCGCGCAGCAGCGATTGTGGTTTCTGGATCAAATGGAGCCGGGCAATCCGGTGTATGTCTTGCCGGCGGCGGCCCGGCTCAGCGGCCCGCTCGATCGTGGGCTGCTCGAGCAAAGCCTGGCCGAAGTGGTGCGGCGGCACGAGGGCTTGCGGACCATTTTTCCGCAACACGACGGCCAGCCGGAGCAGCAGATCTTGCCGGCCGGGCAGATGTACCTCGAGCATGTCGATCTGCGGCATCTGGCAACCGCCGATCGCGAGCGAGAACTGGCCGACCAGATGCGGACGGCTGCCCGGCGGCCGTTCGACTTGGCACGCGGGCCGCTCGTCCGGGCCATCTTGTTCGAGCTGGCCGAGCGCGAGCACGTGCTGCTGTTGGTGCTGCACCATATCGTGGCCGATGGCTGGTCGCTGGGCGTAGTGCTCGGCGATATTGCAGCCACGTATCGAACTTTGGCCGAAGGCCGGACTGCTTCCGCCGCACCGGCGATTCAATATGTCGATTTTGCCGTCTGGCAAACGCAAGCGTTCGCCGGTCCGGCACTCGACGAGCAATTGGCCTGGTGGCAACAGCAGTTGGCCGAGTTGCCGCCGCCGCTGGATTTGCCGACCGATTTTCCGCGGCCGCACGCGCCACGCTTCACCGGCGGGCTGGTGACGCGGGAACTCTCGCCCGAATTGGCCGAAGAACTCCACGCGGCGAGCCGAGCCGAGGGCGCGACGTTTTTCATGCTGCTGTTGGCCGGCTTCGAAAGCCTGCTGGCGCGCTACAGCGGGCAGACGCGTTTTTGCGTCGGCACGCCGATCGCCAATCGCACGCGCGTCGAGCTCGAATCGCTGGTCGGCTTTTTTGCCAACACACTGGCCCTGCCGGCCGAACTGGATGGCAATCCGACGTTTCGCGAGCATCTGGCGCGCGTCAAGCAAACCACGTTGGGCGCGTTTGCCCATCAGGACGTACCGCTGGAAAAGCTGGTCGAAGCACTGGCTCCCGAGCGGAGCCGCAATCGCGCGCCGCTGTTCCAGGTGGCGCTCGTGCTGCAAAACGCGCCGCTGGCGCTCGATCAGCCCGGCGGACTGCGGGTCGAGCCGCTGGCGGTGGACAACGGCACGGCGAAATACGACCTGACGCTGTTTTGCTCCGAGCATCATGGCCGACTCGTGCTCTCAGCCGAATACAGCGATGAGCTGTTCACGTCGGCGACGATCGGCCGCATGCTCGAATCGCTCGAGCGGCTGCTGGCCGCCGCGGCGCGCAATCCCGATTTGCGGCTCGGCGAATTGCCGCTGCTCTCGGATGCCGAAGAACACCGGCTGCTCGACGAGTTCAACCATACGCAAAGCGAATTTCCCCAGGATCAAACGCTCGTTGGGTTGTGGGCCGATGCGGCCCGACGTTTTGCCGATCGACCGGCCGTGGATTGCGGCGACGAATCGCTCAGCTACCGAGAGCTCCAGCTTCGCGCCAGCCGATTGGCGGAGGAACTGCGCAGCCGCGGCATTGGCCCTGGCTCACGCGTGGCACTGTGCGTCGATCGCAGCCCCGCCATGCTCATCGGCATGCTGGGCACGCTCGAGGCGGGGGCCGCGTATGTGCCACTCGATTCCGGCTGGCCGTCCGCGAGGCTGACAAGCCTGCTGGCCGATGCCGAGGTTGCCGCTCTGATTGCAGACCCGGCCACGGCGGCGGCGCTGCCCGCGTGCGATGCGCCGACCATCGTCGTCGATTGGCGGCAGAAGCCGACCGTCGATGCGCTGGCAGGTTCGACCCCATTGCCGGCCGATGCCGATAGCCCAGCGTACGTGATATATACCTCCGGTTCGACGGGTCGGCCCAAGGGAGTGGAAGTCAGCCATCGGGCGCTCGTAAACCATGCCTGGCATCTGGCCGGGCGGTTGGGTCTGGCTGCCGGCCAGCGCGTGCTGCAATTCATTTCGCCCAGCTTCGATGCCTCGGCCGAGGAAATTTTTCCGGCGCTCGTCAGCGGCGCCACGCTGGTGCTCTGTCCCGCGGATCTGGCCTGCGGTGGCCGGCCGTTGGCCGAGTTCTGTCAGCAGCAGCGGATCGATGTCTGGCATCTGCCGACGGCCGTGTGGAGGCAGCTTGTCGAGGAGCTGGCTGCGCAGAACGAGACGCTGGCCGAGCCGCCACGCGTGCTGCTGGTGGGCGGCGAGCCGGCGCCGTATCGCACTTTGGCAAGCTGGCGATCGCTGACGCACGGGCACGGACGGTTTCTGCATGCCTATGGATTGACCGAGGCCGCGGTGACCTCGACGCTGTGGGAAACCACGCTCGACGAGCTGCCGAAAGTCGTCGGCCAGTGGCTGCCCATCGGCCGGCCGATTGCCAACACGCGGGCCTTCGTGCTCGACGCCTTCGGCCAGCCGGCGCCGCTGGGCGTGACCGGCGAGCTGTTCATCGGCGGCGTGGGCCTGGCCCGCGGCTACTATCACAATCCCGAGCTGACGGCCGAGCGGTTTGTGTACAACCCGCTGGCGCGCGCCGATGTGAATGGCTTTGGCGGGCGGTTTTATCGCACGGGCGACCGCGTGCGCTGGCTGGCCGACGGCAACCTCGAGTTTCTCGGCCGCGCCGATCAGCAGCTCAAGTTCCACGGCCTGCGAATCGAGCCGGCCGAAATCGAAAGCGCTTTGCAGTCGCATCCCGGTGTGCGCGACGCGCGGGTCGTAGCACGCGACGGCGCTGCTGGCCAGCAATTGGTGGCGTACGTCGTGCCCGCGACTGACGAAGGCGGCAGTCCGTTGGCCGCGGGCGTCGAAGGCCAGCAGGTGGATCACTGGCATTCGATTTTCGAGGGCACGTACGGCAATGCCGCCGGCGAGGCTGAGCCCACGTTCAATCTCGTCGGCTGGAATTCCAGCTACACGGGCCGGCCGATCGTCGAGCAAGAGATGCGCGCATGGCTGGATCACACGGTCAATGCGATCGAGGACTTGCGGCCGGATGGGCTGGGCCGCGTGCTGGAGATCGGCTGCGGGACCGGCATGGTGCTGTTCCGCCTGGCCGCGCAGGCCCGCGAGTATTGGGCCACCGATTTTTCCGCGGCATCGCTGGCCTACGTCGAGCGGTCGCTGGCTGCCCTGCCCCAGCGGCCGGCCGTGACGCTTCTTCAGCAGCCGGCCGACGATTTCACCGGGTTGGAGGCGTCGTCATTCGACGTGATCATTCTGAATTCGGTCGCGCAGTATTTTCCCAGTGCCGATTACCTGGCGCGGGTCATGACCGGCATCGCGCGGCTGCTCAAGCCGGGCGGCGCGATTTACCTGGGCGACATTCGCAGCTATCCGCTGCTGGCCGCATTTCATACGTCGGTCGAGCTGGCGCACGCGGCCGACGACGTGTCGCGCGCCGAATTGCGCGAGCGGGTCGCCCGTCGCATCGACCAGGAGCAGGAATTGTGCGTGGCGCCGGCCATGTTCGCAGCCTGGGCCGATGAATGCATGCCCGGCGCGCGGGTAGAAACGCGGCTCAAACGAGGCGGCGACACGAACGAACTGACGCGCTTCCGCTACGACGTGGTGCTGCATTCTGGTGCTCATCCGCTAAACGCAGGTCCCGCGCTGTGCTGGTCCGCGGAGTTCGGCAGTTTGAATCGGCTGCGCGAACGCTTGCATCGCGAGCGGCCCGAGCAGGTGACAGTTAATTGTGTGCCGAATGCCCGCGTGCTGGCCGACGTGCATAGTTGGGAAATGATCTGCGACGAATCCGGACCGGCCACGGCCGGCGAACTGCGGCGAGAACTCGAGCCCCACTCGTCGGCCGGTCTCGATCCCGAAGCCTTTTGGGCGATGGCCGAAGACTGCGGCTACGAGGCGCACATTCGCTGGAGCGAGGCCGACGAGCAGGGCGCATTTGACGTCAGCTTTTGCCGTAAAGGTGCCGCGACTCATCTGGCACCGACAGAGCTGCCGACGGCATCCCATGCTTCGCGGCGGCGTGCCGCGTGGAGTCGCTACACCACCGACCCGGTCAAAGGCCTGCTGGCGGGGCATTTGGTGCCCGAGCTGCGGGCTCGGCTGGCGGACCGTTTACCGGCGGCCTGGATGCCTTCGTCGTTCGTGCTCCTGGAAAGCCTGCCGCTAACGGCCGGCGGTAAGCTCGATCGTCGCGCGCTGCCGGCGCCCACGATGTGCCGGCCCGACTGGTCGGGACCGGTTGTCGGCCCGCGAAATGAGATGGAGACGCGGCTGGTCGACATTTGGCAGCACTTGCTCGGCGTGCAGCCTGTGGGCGTGCACGACAACTTTTTCGAGTTGGGCGGCCATTCGATGCTGGCCGTGAAGATGGTGGCCGAAGTGGAGCAGACGTGCGGCCGGCAGTTGCCGTTGGGCGTGCTGTTTCAGCGGCCGACGGTGGCCCAACTGGCCGAGTTGCTTGCGCGGCCTGCTTCGACCGCAGACAGTTCATCGCTTGTGCCGATCGCTACGGCCGGGCAAGGTGCACCCTTGTTTCTCATCCATCCGGCCGGCGGCACGGTGTTTTGCTATCGCGATTTGTGTCGCGCGATCGGCGAAGATCGGCCGCTGTATGGTCTGCAAGCCGAGGGGCTCGATGGCCGTCACGCGCCGCTGACGCGGATCGAAGACATGGCCGCGCATTATGTCCGCGCGATCCGCGCGGTGCAGCCTCGCGGGCCGTACCAGCTTTGCGGCTGGTCGCTGGGCGGCAACATCGCCTACGAAATGGCCTGCCAGCTCCAGCAGCAAGGCGACGAAGTCGGCCTGCTGGCCTTGCTCGACGCCGGCGCCCGGCCGCCCGACCGGCAGACCAGCGACGCCGACTTCCTGGCGATGCTGGCCGGCCTGTTTCCCGACGAACAGCAAGTGCCGCTGGAAGCGCTGCGGCAAATGACGCCCGACGAGCAACTCGGTTTCTTCGTCGAGCGGGCCCAACAGGCGCAATTGGTCGCCGTGGACTTGGACCTGGAGAGCAGCGCCCGGCACGTGTTCGAAGTTTTTCAGGCCAACGTGCAGGCCATCGCCGAGTACCGGCCGCGACCCTACAGCGGCCCGATCGTGCTGTTCAAAGCGGCCCAACAGGCCGTCGAACTGCCAGGCGACGATGTGTTGGGTTGGCGCCCCTATGCCTCGGGCCCGATCGAACTGCATACCGTGGCCGGCGACCATGTGCACATGCTCGCGGGCGCGAGCGTCGAGCAGATCGCTCGCGTGCTGCGCAACCGTCTGTCAGTCGCCCGCTAAAGGGATCAGAAGGCGGGGTCTTCCCAACCGGCCAGATTCAAGGGCTGCCGGTCGGCCAGCCGCGCGTGGGCCACGTTCTCGCGATGCTCGCGCGGGCCGGGGCTGCGATGTTCGGTCCCCGCCGGCCGGCCAATCCATTCGGCATGCGTCACCTCGCCCAGCAGCGCGCCGCTGAGGGCATAGGCCACCATGCCGGCCATATAGCCGACGTTCTTGCCATCGGCGTCGTACAGGGCATCGTTGGAATACCAGCCGGCAAATCTGCCGGACTGGACTTTCCACAAAGGTGTCATCTCCATAGCAGGCAATTCCGCTCGAGGACTCGATCGATCGTTTGATTTGCCATCGGGGCCCGCAAGCATTCTACGCTGGCCGGCTCGGCAGTGAATCGTCGTGAGGTGGGAAAATTCGGCAATGCCGCCTTGCGCCGGAACTTATGCAAAGACGAAGAGAAGGGACCACGGATTTCACGGATGGGCACGGATGGGGAAGCCGCCTCTTAATCTTCATCCGTGTTATCCGTGCGATCCGTGGTTAATTTCTTCGTAGCTTTTCTGGTTAATTCCGGCTCCTTGCTGCGGGACATCGCCTGGCGAGGGCGATTTCATCCATTTTCGCAGCAAGGGGAACCGACCATGCTTCAGAATCATTTGCGCCAGGGCTGCCGGCAAGTCGGCCGCGCGCTGCGCGAGCCGGAAGATTTTGCCTGGCAATGGCACCAAGGCCAGCGGCAATACGCCGTGGCCGTGTGGCTGGCGCTGGGATTGACCGCGGCCCTGGGCACGACGGTCTATGGCATGACGATGGGCCTGCGGGCCGGCCTGCCGGCCATCTTGCAAAAGGGCCTGCTGCTGACGCTGGCCGCCGGCGTGGCTTGGGCCATTCCCTTGCCGGCGCTGTACATCTTCAACAGCCTCGGCGGCTCGCGCTTGCGGGCCAGCACCACGCTGCTGGCGGCGCTGGTGACGACCAGTTGGGGCGGCCTGGCGCTGATCGCCTCGGTGCCCATCAATTGGCTGTTCGCCGTTGCCATCGACGACGCGGCCGGCCTGCTGCCGGCCGGTCTTGCGCGGCAAGCTCCGGGACTGGTGGTGCTGGCCATCAATCTGCTCGTCTTTGCCGGCGTCGGGTTTTCGATGGTCGACGTCTTCGGACGCGTCGTCGAGCGGTTGGAGCCCGGCCGGCACCAGCAGCCGCATTGGTTCCTGGTATTGGTGGGCGCGATCGGCGCCCAACTGTGTTACCTGCTCGGCTTGTTCGCGTGACCTTACGAAAACTTCCTGCTTGCCAGTCTGCGAGGAGCGTTTCATCATGTCGACCGAAATCGGATATCCACTGATCGAATTGGAGCGGCAAAGCCAACCGGCCGCAGTGCCCAGCCCGGCCGTCGACGACCAAGACAGCCTGGTCGAGCTGCTGTTGAAGAATCGGGCGCGACTCGATCAGCAATTAGGCCAGCCCGAGCGCGCCGCGGAGTTGGCGCCGCGATTTCTCGCCATTGCCTTGGGAGGATTCGTCACCTATGGGCTGGTGGCCACGCTGATGCTAGGCGCCATCCAGCGGACGCACGGTCTTTGGCTGGCCGGCGTGCCAGCCGCGCATTGGTACGATCGCTCGGCGATGAACCTGGTGTTGGCCTACGCCCTGGGCATGATCGGCGCCAACGGCATCTGCCTGCCGAGCTTTTATTTCTACGGGCTGTTGGCCGGTTTGAAAATTACGCTGGTCGACGTGGCATTGCACGCGCTCAAAGGCATGGCGGCCGGCGCCCTGGCACTGGTTGGCGTACTGCCGGTCTATCTGGCGGCTGCGTTGAGCGCCATCGTTTTTCCGGCCAGCAAGCCATTACTCACCGCCTGGATCGGACTGGCCTTGGCGCTACCGTTTCTGGCGGGCACGTGGGGCGCCGTCTGCCTGTACGAAGGATTCTTCAAGCTGACGGTCAGCATTCCTGCCGACCGCCGGGAGGCGCGTTGCTGCCTGCTGCGGCGATTCATGCTGGCCTGGACCGCCTGCTACACAGTGGTCACGCCGCTGGTGATTTACACGCTGTGGCATCGGTTGGCGATGGTGCTGGGATAGGCGCGGGCTACGGCACATGAATGTGCCGGCTTTTTTCGGGGGTCGATGTCATGCAATTGCCGGAAACTTTGGCGTTCTACCTGCTCGTGGGTTTGGGCGTGGCCGGCGCGGCGTATCTGACCGACAACCGGCCGGGACGTCTGCGGCGCGGATTCAGCCTGGTGGCCGCCGCGCTGTTCTGGCCGCTGTTTGTGCCGATCCTGCTGGCGGCCCGCGCGGGCCAGACGCAGCCGGCCGCGACGGCGGCGCCGGCCGACGATCCGCTCGCGGCGGCCATTGCGCAGGTGCAGCACGAGTTGGATGCCGCGCTAGGCGGCATGGACGGCTGGGCCGAAGACGTGCTGGTGCGCGAGAAGAGCCGGCTCGACGAATTGCGGGCGGCCTTGAGCGTGCAGGCCTCCAGGATTCGCAATATGGATGCGCTGCTGGCCCAAACGGTCGAGCCAACGGCCGATCGTCCCGATACCAAGCAAGAGGCGCCCGACGAAGCCCGCTGGCTGAAAAGCGAACAAGCACGTCGCGACAACCTGGCGCGGCTGTACCAGGTGCGGCGCCAGGCGTATATCGATCTGCGCGCGACGCTGGCCTGGATTCGCGAATTGGTCTCGATGATTCACTTGGCCCGCTTCACGGGCGCCCCGGCATCGCGCGCCGAGGAGTTGGTGGCGCAGATCGCCGCGGCCATCGAAGGCGTGTCGGCGGTCGCCGCGGATCCCGCGGCGGGGCCGGTTCTGGATGACTCGCCACACTTCGCTTCCGCGTCGCTTCCCGCAGCCCGTTCGTTGCTCACTCATCCCATTCTCGACAAACAGGAAACGTCATCATGCGACTCTTGCAGCATACCGCGGACGTGATCGTGGCCAATCTGAATCATTTGCTCGACCGCCTCGAACAGCCAGAGGCGATGCTCAAACATCGGCTGGCCAAGAGCGAAGATCAGATTCGCCGGCTCTCGGCGCTGGTGGCTCGCTCGATTGCAGCCGAGCGTTTGCTATCGAACCAGGTGGCCGAACACCGCCGCCGCGCCGAGCGCGGCTTGAATCGAGCCCGGCAGGGGCTGGCTGCCGGCAACGAAGCGGCGGCTCGCCGGGCACTGGCCGAGCGCGGAGAGCACGACCGCGCGGCTGCCGTGCTGGAACAGCAATTGAGCCAGGCCGCCGGGCACAACGAGCAATTGCGCGCCAGCCTGGGCCAACTGCAGGTGCGGCAAGCGCTGGCCCGGCAGCGATTGGCCGCCTGGTCGGCCAAGGCGCACGTTTATTCGCTCTCTTGCGGCGGGCAGGCCGCGGCCGCCGCGCTGGGCCGCGCGCTGGCGCAATCCGAGTCTCTGTGGGAAGATCTCGAGCGAGCCGATTGCGAAACCGAAGCCCTGATCGAGCTCGAAGCCGGCAGCCTGGCCGATGAGCCGCTGGGGGCCGGACAAAATGCGGCGATCGACGACGAACTTACACGGCTGCGGAACGAAATGCATGCCGCCGCTAAGTCTTAGGCGAGTGCCAGGACGGGCACACTGCTATTCGTAATGCAGCGCCGTCATCAGCTCGAGCCGGGCGGCGCGTTCGGCGGGGGCCCAGGCGGCGGCCAGCGACATGAGATAGGCCAGCACGAAGCACATGGCGTTCAAGCCCGGGTGGACGCGCACGGCCACGAGCTGGCCCCAAATCGGGCTCGTGTCCAGGTCCATGAGATAGCCGATGCCGGCCCCGATGATCGCGCCGGGCAACAGGCCCATCAGGCCCATCGTGGCCGCTTCGCAGAGGATCGTCTTGCGGATTTGCCAACGCGTCATGGCTACCACTCGCAAAATGGCAATCTCGCGGGTCTGCTCGATGACGTTCATGGTCAGCGTGTTGACGATGCCGAAGGCGGCAATCGTGAAGGCCAGCACCAGCAGCACCCACAGCCCGCCGGTGATGCCGTTCTTCACGCTGTTGACGAGCGAGCGAAAGCTCTCGGCCGACTGGAACAGCAGACCGTGGTCGGTGCAGATTTTGCGCAGCGCCGCTTCCACCGCCGGACCTTGGCCGGGCTTGGCGATGATCACGTAGGTGCTCACGCCGCTGATGCCGAGCTGTTTTTCGGCGGTCGCCTTGTTGACAAAGATCACCATGCCGCCGACGGTCACCTCGTTGGACACGCCGGCAATGCGAAAGCGCTTGAGCCCCGCCTTGGTCTCCAGGGCGATCGTATCGTTGACGGTCAGCCGGGCACGCTGCGCCAGTGGCGTGCCGATGACTACTTGACCATCGAACAACTCGCGGAGCACCTGGTCGGGATTGCCGATCGCCAGATCGAGCGGCAGTTTTGCATTGGTGGAAAAATCCTTGGAGATGATGATCACCGGGTAGCCGGCCGCCTTGGCCGGTGCCAGCCGCACCGTGCCAACTCGGGCGATGCCAGGAATCTTTTCAATCTCCTGGCCCGCATCGGGGGGAATGTCGGCCGCCTCACCCGTGGCCATGTCGGGCATCGTCGCCCGCACGTAGAAATCATAGACGATCGTCTTCTGAATCCAGCGCTGCAAATCGTCGACGCTGTTGACGACCGTTGTGCCCAGGCCGATGCCGGCCGAGATGGCCAGAAACAGCACGCCGATGGTGAGCGTGGTGCGGATCGGATGTTGCATCATGCGGCGGCGCGCCAGGCGGCTTTCGGCCGGCGCAAACTGATACAGGGGCCAAGACGCCAGCTTGGAAAACGGTTGCAAGATGGCCGGCAGCAGCAGCACCAGGCCGACCAGCACGACCGCGCCCGACGGAACCGCGAAACTGCCCGGGGCGTGGTTGGTGAGGCTGGCGATCAGCACGTTGCCGGCGAAGAACAAGATGACCAAGGACAACATCGCCAGGCGGTGCGGCAGGCGGCCGAGGTTGTCGCCGCCCCGTGCCCCCAACCCTTCGAGCGGAGACACGCGGCCGGCCCGAATCGCCGGGATCAGCACCGAGAGCATCGATAACCCAACGCCCAGCACGGTGGCCAGCACCAGTGGGCCGGCCGTGATATGCAGGGCCGGCAATCGGGCTTGCAGCGCTCGCTCCAGCAGCCGGGTAATCAGATACGCGCCGCCGACTCCCGCGGCCAGGCCCAGGATCGTGCCGACCGTGCCGAGGATGAAGCCTTCGCCCACCAGCAGCCGCACCAATTGTCCGCGCGTGGCGCCGACCACGCGCAGCATCGCCAGTTGCGGCCGCCGCTCGGTGACGCTCATCAGGAACGTATTGAGAATGATGAACACGGCCAGCAGCTCGGAGAGCGCGGCCGCCAGATCCAATCCACGCTCGGTCTTGGCCAGCGATTCGTCGGCGAATTCGGTGCGCACGGCGGGCTGGCCGGCCGTCACGCCAGGCGGCAAGTGCCGATTGATCTCAGCCAACAGGGCCTCGGTGCCCGTGCCCCGCCGCTTGACCACTTGGATGTTGTCCACGCGGCCGCGCCGGCGAAAAAACTGCTGGGCCGTCGACAGCGGCAAAAACAGCGAAGCGCCCTGGCTAAAACTCGCCACGCCGGTCGGGGCCAGCAACCCCACGACCTTCAGGCTTCGCACGCCGCCGATATTGATTTTGACCGTGTCGCCAACTTTGATTTCCAGCTCGCGGGCGAAATTCGCATCGAGCATCGCGCCGTCGCCGCTGTCGAGAAACTGTCCCGCCTCGACCTCATAGTCGCGCACCTGCCGATCCCGGGCCGGATCGATGCCCAGCGCCAGGATCTGGATCCGGCGATGATTGTGATACAGCACCGTGGCCTTCTGCATCATTGGCACCGCGGCCTCGACGCCAGGCATCTTCTCCAGCGTTTGGACCAGGGTCTGGTCGATGCCGCCGGTGCCGACGGCCGTGATCTCAATGTCGGCGCGGCCCGTGAGGGCCACGAACATGTCTTGATACGCGCGCCGCGTGGTGCCGATGGCCAGCGAAACCGAAGCCACCGCCGCCACGCCGATCACGACGCTCAACAGCGTGAGCACGGTCCGGCCGGGCCGGGCCAGCATTTGCCGCACGCTCAGCCGCGCCAGCCTCATGCGCGCTCTCCGACTGCCATCCGCCGCTCGCGGGCCAGCTCGGTGGTCTCTTCGCGTTCGATCAGGCCGTCGCGCAGCCGCACGATGCGATCGGCCTGGCTGGCCACATTGGGATCGTGCGTGACCATCACGATCGTCTGCTGATGCCGGTCGACCAGCTCGCGGAGCATGGCCGTGACCAGCTTGCCGTTGGCCGAATCGAGATTGCCCGTCGGCTCGTCGGCCAACAGCAATGCCGGCTCGATCACCAAGGCCCGGGCAATGGCCACGCGCTGTTGCTCGCCGCCCGACATCTTGCTGGGCACGTGCGTGCGCCGGCCGTACATCTCGACGCGCCGCAGCATGTCGCCGCTGCGTCGTTCAGCCTCGGGCGGAGCCACGCCGTCCAATAGCAGCGGCAAGCCCACGTTTTCTTCGGCCGTGAGCGTGGGCAGCAGATTGAACGACTGAAAGATAAAACCGATGCGGCGGCGGCGCATTAGCGTGCGCTGGTCGTCGTCGAGCGTCGAAAGATCGACGCCTTCGAGCAGCACCGCGCCGGTGGTCGGCACGTCGACGCCCCCCAGCAGGTGCAGCATCGTGCTCTTGCCCGATCCGGAAGGGCCCATGATGGCGACGAATTCGCCCTTGCCAACTTGCAAGTCGACGCCGCGCAGCGCCTCGACGCGGGCTTCGTCCGTGCCATAACACTTTTTGAGCGACCGAACTTCGATCACGGACATGCATCATCTCCCACTGGCCTGGCGCGAAACCAGATCCTAGCAGTCTTGCACGCCCCGTTCCAGACGCCAGCCAAGTTGCCCCAGCTTGCCTCGTCGGCGAAACCGGAAAATCAGGAACTGGTGCCCAGCCTTACCCGACTGCTGTTATACAAGATGGCGCGACCCCTCGGCACGCACTTCGTCGCGGAAGTCGTGAGACTTCCGACGGGGCCACCCGGCAACGCTGCGGAATTCTCACGAATTCCGCTACAAAGAGGATGCCGCCATGCATGCACCGATCTCGGTCGGACTCATCGGATCGCAGTTTATTTCGGCCATTCATGCTGAATCGCTACAACATTGTCCGCAAGCGGTTCTAGCCGCCGTGGCCTCGCCGACAGCGGGCAACGCGCAAGCACTGGCAGAGCGTTTCGGAATTCGCTGTGCCCTGACCGATTATCGCGAGTTGCTGGCGCGGCCCGGCCGACCGATCTTTGGAAGCCGAGAGCGTGAAGGTTGCGACAGCGCGTCACCGTAGACGTCTCGCTCCGCGAGACGATGGCGCACCTTTCGGGTGGCACCGAGCGGTTGGGCATTGCATCCCGGCGGAGCGGGATGCGTACGGTGGCCGGCTCGCGGAGGCACGCTCGGTGCGGCCAGGACGGCCATCACCGGCTCAATGTAAGATCGTCGCGATCACCAAGCCTGCCACGACGAGGACGACGACGATCGCCAGCACGACCTTCATCATGGCCGCCTGGGGTGGCGTGTTGGCGTGCTCGGGAAATTCGCTGGCGACGTATTCGTCGTAGTCGAAATCGTCGTCGGGGTCGTAGCCCTCAGCTATGCCGCTGTCCATGCTGCCGGCCTCGTCGCTCCAGCCCGTCTCGGCGTCCGAGCCGCACTCGCGGCAAGCCTTGGCCCCGACGGGAACACTGGCGCCGCAATGAGGACAGTCAAAAAACTTCCGCGGCGTCGCCATGACAGGTTGCAATCCGTGATTCGCCGTGTGTTTCGTGGGACGGAAACAGCAAGAATTCTACCACGGATGGCGCGGATGACACGGATGGATCAGCGGAATGGATCGCCAGGGGTATTCAACATCGTTATCCGTGGCATTGGTGAAATCCGTGGTTTGCCGCTCTTCGTCTCAAAAATTCGCCCCTTGGAATCGCACGGATACTTGCGTTTTGGCGGATCCACGAAGGGCCGCGGGACAGCCGTTTTCAGCCTTCGTCCGGAATATCCAGGTCGACGCTTGCATGTGGCTGTGAGGATGTCTACATCTAGAAGGACGTCGACCGACGAATCGAGTGATTCACGCGTCGCGACGGCCGGAGGAGTTCGCATGTTTTGTCAGCAATGCGGCATGCAGTTGGTGCCCGACGTCCACTTTTGCGGCGGTTGCGGGGCGGCCTGTGTGCCGCCGGAGCCGCCGGCCGAGAGCGGCGACATCGGCCAAGACGCGGGGATGCGGTTGCTGCTGCCGGTCGGTCGTTCGGTTCTGGCAATCATTGCCGGATACCTGGGATTGATTTCCGTTTTGCTGATTCCGGCTCCCTTCGCGCTGTTGGCGGGAATTCTGGCGGTTTATGATATCCGCCGGAATCCGAAGAAGCACGGCATGGGCCGCGCCATTTTTGGCATCGTGATGGGCGCAATCGGTACGCTGCTCCTATTGTTGCTTCTGCTGTCGGTGGCTCTTGCATCTGGGACTCGCCATTGATTCCTCTTTGAAAGGATCGCAATGTTCTGCACAAAATGCGGCGCACCCATTAGCGACAATGCCCAGTCCTGCCCCAGTTGCGGCGCGCCGCTGATGAATCCCTACAGCCCGCCGATCGCGGCAACCCGCGCGTCGAGCCCGGGCGACAAGGTGCCGAATTACCTGGTGCAGGCGATTCTCACAACCCTGTGCTGTTGCTTGCCATTCGGGATCGTGGCGATTGTGTATGCCGCGCAAGTCGACGGCAAAGCGGCCGGTGGAGACTATGCCGGCGCGTTGCAGGCCTCGAACAGCGCCAAGACCTGGTGCTGGGTCGCATTCGGCTTGGGCCTGGCCATCAATGGCGCCTATTTTCTGCTGATGGGCTTGGGCGCGATCGGAGGGGCCATCGGTGGCGCCCATTGACGGCATCGCGGCTCGTTTTTCGCCGCGCCGTTACTGGTTTGCCGCAGCGCTCTTGATCGCGGCGGCCGCCACCGTGCTTTATCAGTTCGATCCCAGCGGAGCAAACTTTTTCCCTCGTTGTCCTCTTTACTTGTTTACCGGCCTGTACTGCCCGGGCTGTGGGGGCCTGCGGGCGACGCACGCGCTGCTGCACTCGCGGATCTCAGATGCGCTGGCCTGGAACCCGCTCCTGGTCTGCTTATTGCCGCTGGGCGCGTGGTATGTAGCCTGCCGATATTTTCGCTGGCGAGCATTACCGTTGTGGATCTCCGGCGCGCAGGTCGCGTACTTTTGGCTGATCCTGCTCGTGGGCTTTGGCATCGCGCGGAACCTGCCGTGGCAGCCCTGCACTTTGTTGGCACCACATAGCCAATGTGTAGATGAGAAACCTTCTCTGCCCGACCACGAGAGGTCCCCAATCGCAGAAACCGCTGACCACGGAGATTCAACTTCCCATCCGTGGCATCCGTGAAATCCGTGGTCAATCCCCTGTCCTGCGATTCCTACGACCGGACTAACTTCAGCGCCCGGTCGATGCGAGCGAGACACCGGTCGCGGCCTAAAAGGGCCAGGCAGTCGTAGATGCCGGGGCCGACGGACTTGCCGGTCACGGCGACGCGCAGGGCGTGAATGATGTCGCCGATCTTGATGTTCTCGGCCGCCAGGAACTCGTGCATGGCTGCCTCGAGCGGGCCGATCTCGAACGGCTCGACCGTTTTCATGCGGTCGCGAAATTTTTCGAGCAACTCGGCCGCGCCCGGCTTGCGCAGGCGCTTGTCTAGCGCGTCGGGCTCGTAGCTGAAGTTGTCGGTGAAGAAAAAATCGGCGTACGCCAGGATGTCGCCGCTGACCTTGATCCGATCGCCCGCCGCTTGCACGATGCCCGCCAGCTTCTGCCGCGCGTCCGCACTCACCGGCTCGGCGACCAAGCCGGCCCGGACGAGAAACGCGAGCGTCCGCTCGACTTTTTCGTCCAGCGGCAACTGCTGCATGTAATGGTCCTGGAAGGACCAAAGTTTTTTGGGGTCGAAACTGGCCGGCGCCTTGGTGACGCGCTCGAGTGAAAAGTTGTCGATCATCTGCTGACGCGAAAAGAACTCGGTCTTGTCATCGAGCGACCAGCCCAGCAGCATGAGATAGTTGATGATCGCGTCGGGCAAGTAGCCGACTTGTTCGTAGAAATCGACGATCACGGGATTGAACGTATCGGCGGTCGTCGCCAGCCCCAGCGCTTGGGCAATGGCCAGGCCGTGCTCGTTCACCAGGGCGAAATCACGGTTCTTCAGATACTTGTCGAGCTTGCGCTTGCTGAGCTTGTTCTTACTGCCCGGCTCGGCCACGTACGGCAGATGGGCATACTCGGGCAGCGCATAGCCGAGCGACTGGGCAATGAACACCTGCCGCGCGGTGTTCGACAGATGCTCTTCGGCCCGGATCACGTGGGTAATCCGAAAATCGAAATCGTCGACGACGCTGGCCAGGTGATACAGGCACGTGCCGTCGGCCCGTTGAATGACGTGGTCCTGCTCACGGGCCCAATCGAAATCGACTTCGCCGCGAACCAGGTCCTTCAGCCGCAGCGTGCCTTCGCGCGGCATGCGCAGCCGCACCACTCCCGAGCGGCCTTCGCGCTCGAAACGCTGGGCGTCCTCGGGCGTTTCGGCCATCCAGCGGCGGCTGTATAAGAAAGGCCGCTTCTCGGCTTGGGCCGTCTCGCGTTCGGTTTGCAGTTCTTCCGGCGTGGCGAAATCGCGGTACGCAAAACCGCCGGCCAGCAGCTTGTCGACGGCCCGTTGGTAGGCCGGTAAGCGCTGCGACTGATAATAGGGCGCGTACGGGCCGCCGACCTCGGGGCCTTCGTCCCAGTCGAGCCCCAGCCAGCGAAAGCCGTGCAGAATCGGCGCTAGCGCCGCCTCCACGTTCCGCTCCTGGTCCGTATCATCGATCCGCAGCAGGAACTGGCCCCCATGCCGCCGGGCAAACAGCCAGTTGAACAGCGCGGTGCGGACGCCGCCAATATGCAGGTATCCGGTCGGACTGGGAGCAAAACGAGTACGGACCATAATGACGCGTGGGGAATAAGGATCAGGCCGGGTAACGGAACGAACGCAAGATAACTTCCCGATTTGCCAGGCCCCTCACCCGGCCTCTCCGCCTTCGGCCCGAGCTCAGGCCGAGGGCAAGGGGCGAGGGGTTTGCGGAGAAGTTATTTTGCGTTCGTTCCTAAAACGCAAGGTTACCCGCTGGGCCGGCCGTGCGGAATGGGTGCCGCGATGCCAGAGCGAGCGGCGAACGAGCGAAGGTACAGGATTTGCTGCCCCTTCAAGGGTGCGGGGGTTCTCACCGTCGCCGCGGTGCATTTGCCTAGGCTACTCTGAAGATGCGGCGACGAAGATCGGCGGGGATAACACATGATTTCGCTCAAGCCGGCGTATGTCTCGCGCTACGGGTCCATTGCAAAGCTGCTGCTGAAGTACGGGCAAGGCGATCTCGTTCGGCAGATTGGGCTCGGATCGGCCGTGACGGACGACGCAGCAGAGCCGAGCACCAACGGCAAGCCCGGCCCGGAGTCGCTGGCCGAGGATCTGGAGCACTTGGGGCCGACGTTCATCAAGCTCGGCCAGTTGCTCTCGACCCGACCGGACTTCCTGCCGCCGAAATACCTGGAAGCGCTGGCGCGGTTGCAAGACGATGTCGAGCCGATGCCGCCGGGCTCCGTCGAAACCACGATCGAACAAGAGCTGGGCGTGCGGATCAGCAAGGCCTTTGCCGAATTCGAGACGGAGCCGCTGGCGGCCGCGTCTGTCGGGCAGGTCCACCGCGCGCGGCTGCGCGACGGCCGGCGCGTGGTCGTCAAAGTTCAGCGGCCCGACCTGCGCGACCGGGTCCGCGACGACCTGGCTGCGATGCAGGAGCTGGGGGCCGTGCTCGACGAGCATACCCAGTTCGGCCGCCGCATTCGGTTCGTGCAAATCGTCGAATCGTTGCAAGAAGTCATGACCAGCGAGCTTGACTACCGGCAGGAAGCCGAGAACAGCCGCACGCTCAAGGCCAACCTGGCCGAGTTCGAGCAGTTCGTGATCCCGGCCGTGATCGAAGGTTACACCAGCCCGAAAGTCATCACCCTGGAATATATCGAAGGGGCCAAGATCACCGACGTCAGCCCGGTGGTGCTTTTGGAACTCGACCGCCGATCGCTGGCGGATCAGTTGTTTCAGATCTATCTGCACCAGGTGCTGATCGACGGCGTGTTTCACGCCGATCCGCACCCTGGCAACCTGATTTTGACCACCGATCGGCGGATTGCCTTGATGGACTTTGGCATGGTCGCGCGCGTCACACCGGAGTTGCAGCGGCGGCTGCTCAAGCTGCTGATGGCGCTCAGCGACGGCCGCGCCGAAGAGACGGCGCGGCAGGCGATCGCCGTCGGCCGGCCCTATCGCAACGGCGTGTTTCACGAAATGGAGTTCCGCGAGCAGGTCGGCCGGCTGGTCACCGCCAACCTGGGAAAGCCGGTCGCCCAATTGCAGGCCGGCCGCGTGGTCATGGAGCTCAATGCGGCGGCCGGCGAGACGGGCTTGAAACTTCCCAATTGCGTGATCATGCTCGGCAAAACGCTGATGAACCTCGACAAGGTCGTCAGTGCGCTCGATCCGGAGTTCGATCCGAATGCGGCACTCAAACGCCACACCGCCGAACTGTTCGCCCGGCAAAGCGGCGGCCAACTGTCGCTGAACCGCGTTTACGAGACGCTGTTGGAAAGCGCCGAATTCGTCGAGCGCTTGCCCGAGCGGTTGAACAAGGTCTCGGAGCTGGTCGCCAACAATAAGCTGCGGGTCGCGGTCGACGCCTTCAACGAGCGCAAGTTGATGGCCGGTTTGCAAAAAATCGCCAACCGCATCACGACCGGCCTGATTCTGGCGGCGATGATCATCGGCGCCTCGCTGATGATGCGGCTAAACCTGCGGCCGATGCTGTTCGGCTATCCGCTGATCGCACTGTTGTTCTTCCTGGTGGCCGCGCTGACCTCGTGCGTGTTGCTCTGGCGGATCGCCTTTCAGGACGAATCGCCCGACGATTAGGCACGCCGCGGCGCGTGCTGCACGAGCCGGCAGTGACATACGCCATTCAAACGTCATTGGACGCGGAGCCGAATCTACGGTTTGGCGGCGGGAGGCAACGCGTGCGCCGATGACGAGGAACGCGCTCGGCCGCCGGTGGGGGCCAGCGCCGCGTAACGCACGACGCGAAAGCCGACGTCGCCGAAGCGTGCGTACTGCGGATACGAGAACCGGAACGCCGAGCGTTTTTCCACCGCAGCCGTTTGTGCATAGGAGCCGCGAATGACGCGCGCGTTTCCCTCGGCCGGACCCGGTGGATCGGCCGCGGGCGACTGGGCATAGTAGCCGTCGGCATAAATATCCTGGCACCACTGCCGAGACGGGCCCATCAGGTCGTACAAACCGAAGGGATTGGCCGCGGTGCTGCCCACCGACGGGTTCATGGGCAGATTCATCGGGTCGAAGCTGTACTTGACCACTTCCTCGCGGGCATTGCCGAACCAGAATTGTGTCTCCGAGCCGGCGCGGCAGGCATACTCCCATTCGGCTTCGGTCGGCAACCGATACCCCAGCGCATTGGGGATCAACTGAACGTCACCTTGGGCGTTGGGTCGGTAGGAAGGCTTCAGCCTTTCCATGGTCGAGAGCCACATGCAGAACCTCGCGGCGTCGTTCCAGGTGATCTGTCCGACCGATTGTTGATCCGTGCGGTTGGTGGTCCAGTTGACATTTTTGTTGTTCAGATCGTCGGAGGGCGCTTTCAATGAGTTGCCGCCGCCGAGGCGCTCGGTTTCGGTGACATAACCGGTGGCTGTCACGAAGCGCCGGAAGTCGGCTACGGTCACCAGCGTTGCCGAGAACAGCATCGGCCTGGTTAGCGTCACGCGATGCTGCGGCATTTCCACCTTGCAGCGGTTCGTCACCCACGTGGCTCTGGCCGGGACGGTGATCTCGGAGGTCCATTGCTGGGCCTCGGCCACCTGCTCTGGCGTGCTGCCCATCAGAAACTCGCCGGGCGGGATCAAGACCATCATCATTCCGGCGGAATTCTTCTTCTGCACCGGGATCTTTAAATGCTTCGACCAGACTTCCTGGTTTCCGCGCGCCTGTTCGGCATCGAACGGCGCCACCAGCGGCGCGGGAGCCGCGACGGGCGGTGCCGCGACGACCGCGATTTCCAATGCCGCGACCGCCAACAAGCATGCCAAAGCCAAGAGCCAGAACCGACGGCCAGGGAACACGACAGACATCTTCGCTCTCGCCTACGGGGTTGCGATTAGGATTGGCCAGCGCGGCCGCCAGCCGCCGCGAAATCCTGCCCGTAGCAGTTTACTTACCCGCTCATGCCGAGTCCAACAACTGAGTTGTCAGTTGCCAGTTGCCAGTTGTGCTCGGCTTGCCACTGACCACGGACCACGGACCACGCCCCGTCAGGCCGCCTTCCGCAGCCGGGCTTGATCGCGTTTGTGCATGTGGTCCACAAACGCCAACGCCGCCTCCGATTGGAACAGCTCGCGCGTCTCGGTTTCGTCGTCGGCCACGGGCTGCAAAGCCAAATCCATGTATTCATGGCGGCGCGGGTCGTGCTTGTGCTTGAGATAAATGTACCGCAGCCGCAGGTACATGGTGAGCCACTGCATCTGCTTCCACACCGTTTCGACCAGGTACTTGGGATAGAACCGCCAGGCGGGTTCCAATGGCAGCGTGGGCCGGCGGTCGCGGCGGAATTTGAGTCGCAGGTAGCCGCCTTCGAGCGGATGAATCTTCTCGATCGTGATGCAACCTTTGAACCAGACGATGAAGAACAGCGTCTTGCCCGGACTGACCCCCGTGGCCATCGCCCGGCGGAGCACGGTCTCGACGTGCTGGGGCGAATAGTACGTCCGCCAGGCCTCCAGATAAACGCGAAACAATTCGTCGGGCGACATCCGCGGATGCGCCGTCGTGACGTGATTGAGGTCGTATTTGTTCATGTCCGGGTCCATCCACACGCCGGCCCCGTGCATTTTCTGATGATCCTCGGAGCCCGGCAGTGGCGTCAGCAGAAAGAACTCGAGTAAATCAACCGGCAGTTCTTTCTGGATGATGCGGATATCACGCAGGATCGATTGCGGCGTGTCACCTGGAAAGCCGAGGATATAGCCGCAATAGGTCACCACGCTGGCGTGCTTCCAGGCCAGCAGCATCTTGCGGTACTCGGTGATCTTGTTCTGGCCCTTCTTGGCGCCGAACAGGTTGTCGGGATTGATGTTTTCCAGCCCGATGAATACGCGCTTGACGCCGGCCCGCGCGGCTTTGTCGACGAAGTTCGCAATGCGATGACACTGCGTGTCGACCTGGATGATGAAGCTCATCTTGAGCTTGTCGACTTCGCGCAGCCGAATGAGCCGATCGAGAATGGCCTCCCAATCGCGGTTGCGGGCAAAGTTATCGTCGGTGATGAAGAACGAATCGAGGCCTTGTGCGATGTTCGCGCGCACGATCTGCTCGATATCGTCGGGCGAGCGGCGGCGCGACTTGCGGCCTTGCACGTTGATGATCGTGCAGAACGAACATTGATAAGGACAGCCGCGCCCGGCGTCCAGGCTCGTCACCGAGCCGGCAGTGCGGTTGACACGGTCGGCCGGCAGAATCGGCAGCGGCGCATTTGTGAGATCGGGCAAATCTTGCATGAAATTGTAAAGCGGCTCGAGCCGCTGGTCGCGCGCGTCGCGCAGCACCTGAGCCAGCCGGCCTTCGGCCTCGCCGGCAAACAGCGACACACCCATGTCCAGCGCGCGCTGCACGTCGGGATCGCGCTCTTTCAACATCGCAATCGTGCCCGACACGTGAAAGCCGCCGATGACGACTGCTATGCCACGTTTGCGTAGCGCGGCACAAATATCCAGCGCTCGCGGAAACTGATTCGACTGCACGCCGACGAGCAGCACCACTCCGGCGTCGGCGCCTTCCACCAGCGACGCGACCCGCCCGGGATGGATGCGGGTGTTGGTTTCGTCCATGGCATGGATTTCGATCTCCATGTCATCGCCCAGCGCACGCTCCTCGGCGCATCCGAGCGCCAGGCCGTACAGCACGGCGAGCGAATTCGAGGGGATCGCCGAGCGCAGCCACTGAATCACATAGCCGTCGTCGTCGTAATGCGACGGCTTGAGCAGCACGAGGCAGAATCGTCGCGGCCGCGTTGCGGTGGGAGCAGACATTGCTATTGAACCTCGCCGAGCTGCTGAATCCATTCAAGACCCGGACGGACCACGGCCAAACTCGCTCGGCGCGCGCATCTTGCCGCGCCGAAGCCCGCAGAAGATACGCATAAACTCGTGGCAGTCATAGACCTTTGCAAACAAAAAGGCCTGCTAGCACCGCGACAAAACGTCCACGCCAGGCAACGGAGGCCGCCACGTTTTTCGAACCGTTCACCCAGCGGCCGCGGCAAACCGATGAAATCTCCGGTGTCGTGCTGCTAGCGGTCGCGCGGGACTGCTAAAATAGCGGCCTGTTGCGACCGGATCGGCTCGCGGCCTAAAATCAGCGCCAACCGGCGGTTTTCAAGGGTAAATCGCATGACGAATCAAACGGGGCGTGCCACGATCGAAATGCAGCGTGCTTGGCTTGAAAAGGCGTCCGGCCGACGGTGCTCGCGCCGCCGGATGCTCGGCCTGGCGGCTGCCGCGCCGTGGCTCGTTGGCAGCCCGCTGCTGGCGCAGGAGAACCATTCACGCACCCGGCACGCGATCGACTTCCCGCCGGTTCCGCCCAACAAGAAATCGCTGGCTCGGGTCGAGCGTGTCAATCACCTGGCGGCCGAGTGCGTTCGGCTCGACAACGAAGCCCGCGACGCGTTCGCCCAAAGTCATCCCGGAGTGCAGCCGGAGCTCAAGCTGCGGCTGCCGAAGTCGACGATCAATGCGTTCGACTGGTGCAATCTGAATAAGGTTTCGGAGGCCCATCGGCAACGCACGGGCGATTGTTGGGCCAACTCGGCTACCGAAGCGCTCGAATGCGGTTTCTTGATCCGCGACAAACTACAAGTCGTGCTCTCGACGCAGCCAGTGCTCGACCATCTCAAGCTGCACGCCAAGGCGATCAGCGGCAGCGCGACGATGGCCTTCGACTATTTTCTGCGCATCGGCACGGCCCTGCTCCAGCATTATCCCTACGATGGCAAGCCCAAAGAACCGCTGAGCGTCAAGTTGCCCTATCGGGCAGTCGCCTGGGGCTATGTCTCACAAACCGAGCAGCCGCCGACCATCGCCGAGCTCAAACATGCGCTGCTGACGCACGGTCCGCTGGCGGTCTCGGTGCTTTCGACCCCGGCGTTTCACAAGTACCGCGGCGGTTTGTTTCACGAAGCCGGGGTTCAACCGCACGAAGTACACGGCTTCAGCAATCACGTCGTGCTGTTGACCGGCTGGGACGATACGCGCGGGCAGCACGGCGCCTGGAAGATCAAGAACTCCTGGGGCGAAGGCTGGGGCGAACAGGGTTTTATGTGGATCCGCTACGCCTCGAACTTCATCTGCCACAACTCCCAATGGGTGCGGGCCATGAGCCGCTACTATCCCGTCCCCGCAGGCATCCACCAACTGATCCCCGACGCCCGCCCCTGGCCCCACGTCAAGACCGAGCAGCGCGCCGCAGCCCCCTGATTTTGCCGCACGCAGCAATCCGTGCGCTTTGCGCCGGCCCCATCCTTTCAGCCAGCGCCGCAGCCTGCGAACCCCGATACCAAGACACTCGGCCATGCGCATCCGATTGCCGCGCCACCGCGACAATCGCGGCACGACGCAAGGCAACGGGCACGAACACAGCGCAAATTGAAATCACGCCACATAGCGCCGTCTCGTTCCAGCGCGCAATGCCGTGCGACGAGTGTGACGAATTACGCTCTAGCCGCGCGATAGCAATGTGTAACTTCTGGTGTATTTACACCACCGCGTCCGGGCCGCCGTACCGATGCGCACGGGGCTAGCACGCGGATCGCAACGCCCCCCAAAATGGCGCGCAGCATTCCGACAATCGGAGGGAAATTTCCTTGCAACCGATCATCGGCTCGGTAGATTGAGCCCCACTCACTTCGGTTGAATTGCTGATCGCACGAAACGCTCGCACAATTCACCACAGCCGAAAGATCTCGGCGGGGCAGCAATGCACGGGCAGGGGCATTTCCAGCGGGCGATCCGTGCCTCTGCACGGCTTCGTGGAGCAGCGCCGAAGCGACCGGATGGGCGGCCAACGGAGCACCGATCAGCTCCGGTCTCCAACCCGCCCAGGAATTCATGCGGGTGGCTTGCGAGGCTGCGGCGGAGGCGGATTGAGCTGGCGACGGAGCTGCTGCCAACGGATCTTGTCGTGCCGGATGTCGCCGCCCTGCCATTTGGGCACTTCGCCGAATCGATTGCGAAGCGGGTAGATCTCAACGTTGTGCAATGTTCTTTGCAACTCGTCGGCACCGTGGACGTCGAACTCGGTGAAGGCCACGTCAAGGTGTCCGAGCGCTTTGAACTTTCGGAGTACCCTGACCGAATCGTCAGTAATTTTCGTCTCGGAAACGCTAATCCGTGTGAGCTGTGTGAGCCCGGACAGAGAGTCAATGCCAGCGTCCGTGATCGGTACGGCCGCCAAGTCGAGGAACCGCAAATCCTTCAGCTTACCGACCGTCTCCATCCCGCCGTCGGTAACCTGCAGGCATGCGGTGAGATCGAGGTCGGTCAGGCCCAATGGCAAGCTGCGAAGCCCGACATCGGTAAGGGACGTTCTCCGTGCATAAAAGCCCTTGAGCCAGGCCGCGTCGCGGAGCCCGACGACGTCGGCGTCCGTGAACTTTTGGCCGTCAATCTCCACGCACAGGACAGAGCCGACCGGATCACGAAGTTGCCACTGGCGGCCGCTGGATGCCGATAATTGGCCGTCGTTAGCCATAAACAGCTTGGCGCCCTTGGCGCGGAGCGCGGCGAACACGTCGGCAAGCGCCGGTGGCTGCTCGGCGCGCGCCGCGGCGCCGGACGCGGCGAATGCGAATGCCACACCCACCAGCCAACATCGCATCCAGTAAGGCCTGAAAAAGGCCTGAAAAAGGGCCTGAAAAAGGGGACATTCTACTTTTCGGCCTGAAAAAGGGGACATTCTACTTTTCTGGCTTGGGAGGCCGGCCGCGCGGGCGGATCGTGGCTTGTAGGCCGAGCCGCTTGACGGCAATCTTCTTCCAACTCTCGGACCCAAACGGTGTTCCCCGGGCAATGCTGCGTCGCAGGGATTCTAACTCCGATTCGCTCTGAACTCGATTCACGAGGCTGCGCCAATTGCTCGGCAAGGCGACGGGCGGCGGCGACAGCCACGGGCAATCGGCCCGCGCCTCGCGGCAGGACAGGCTCGACCAACGCCAGTCTTCCGCACGGCTCACCAGGCCTGCCCGCAGGGCGTTCCGCTCCACGTAGCGCAGCACGCTCAGAAAATGCTCATCGCGTTGCACCGGAAACGCTTTGAACCGTCCTTGCCACACGTGTCCACTGCCGTGATAGTGCCGATGGTAGCGCCGCACATGACTGGTCAGCAGC
>DATATB010000095.1:0-69875 GCA_036268995.1 Pirellulales bacterium
TCGCAAGTGCGACGGCGAACCCGGCTGGCAAACGGTTTGGCGCGGTTATCAGAAAATCGAATCGTTACTCGACGCTTTACGCCTGATCGGGGCACTTGAGCGTCAAAAACTTGGGTAAAGACAAGGGCGTGAGCCCCTGGACACTCGGCCCGAACGATCCCAGAGCCCCGAAGGGGCGACACCCTCTGCCGCCCTTTCAGGGCTCGACCGTCTCGTGGCGTGGCGCGTTTCACAGGGGCTCACGCCCCTGGCTAACGACTTTCGGCCCTTCGGGCCTGGGGCAATCGCTGACACGATTTCAAGAAGCGTACGCAGAGCGCCGTTCTCATCTTGCCGCGGTCGCCTCGGGCGGCAGGGGGACCTGGCTGGGGCTCATGAGGTAGCTGAGGAGGTCGCGGACTTGGGTTTCGGCCAGCGGCTGCAACAGGCCGTCGGGCATGAGCGAGGCGGTGCTGGGCTCGAGGGCTTCGATGTCGGAGCGCTCCAGGGCAATGCGCTCCTTGGCCGTTTGCAGCGTGATCGTGTGCGGCGTGCGAGCCACGACGATGCCGTTGAGCACGCGGCCGTCGTCCAGGGCCACGACCGACATGCGAAAATCGGCCGCCACTGCGGCGCTGGGGTCGAGGATGTTCGATAGCAGATAGTCAATGTTCTGCCGGCCCGCTCCGGTCAGGTCGGGGCCGATCTGGCCGCCGCTACCGAATAGCCGATGACAACTGGCGCAAACGGTGCCGAACACTTGCCGGCCGCGCGAGCGATCGGCTTGGGCCAGGTAGTCGGGCGTGAGCCGCGTTTTCAGCCGGGCGATCTGCTCGCGCTTGTCGGCCGGCGAATCGCGAAGCTGGCCCCACACCTCGCCCAGCCGGGCCGTAAGCTTCGCATCGCCAAAGCTGCGAATCTGCCGGGCTTGAAAGGCTGAAAGATCGCCACGCGCGATCTTGCCGGCCGCCATCTCGTCGAGCATTGCCCGGGCGAACGCCGGCCGGCTGACGAGTGTTTCCATCACCGGCGGCCGCTCGGTTTGATGAAACTTGCGGTAGCTGCCGGCCAGCTTGACGCCGATGGCCGGATCGTCGAACAGGGCCAGTCCGCGCACGGCCACCGAATTCAAAAACCGCACGCCCAGCAGCTTTTCACAGACTTTGCGCAGATCGGCCGGCCGCGCTTCAATCAACGCCGCGAGCGCCACGCGGCGCTGGGCCATGTCGGCATCGGCATCCAGCGCGATCGCGCGCACTTCGTCCAGCGCCCGGCCATCGCCAAACAACACGCTAAGATCGCGCACGCGCCGGGCCAGATCCTGGTTGTTCGATGTTTTCACAGCCGCCTGCACCTGGGCCCAGCCAGCCGGCTGCGGCGCCTTGCGCCAGCCGGCCAGTCCTTCGCTCATGCCCGCCAGCACGTCGGCCAGCGAGTCCACGGATGGAATGGTCGCGGCGAGCAGTTGATTGATCGGTTCCGGGCGCCGGGCCAGATCCTCGGCCAGCCGCCGGCCGATCATCCGCCGCACCAGTCCGATCTTGCTCTCGGCCGCCAGCGTCACCAGTTGCCCCGCGTCGGCATCGGCCACGGGGATCAACCCGTACCAGATGAGCAAAGGCAAGTTTTGATCTTCGGCATCCTCGGCATGCGCCAACAGCGGCGCGGCCAGGCGCGCACGATCGGCCACCGGCAGCCGCTGCAAGGTCGAGGCCAGCGCGAGCCGCACCAGGCCCGAGCGGTCGTGCCCGGCCTGATCAACGAGCACATTGAGCGTGCCCGAATTGACGCTCTTAAGCGTCGCCGGCGATGGCCCATACACCGAGTCCAAGGGCCAGGCATCGGTCAGCAGTCGCACCGCCCAGGTTCGCACGTGCTCGTTGTCGTCGGCCAGCAGAGCCTTGAAATCGCAGGTCGAGGTGTCCAGCGGAAGCAGTTCCGATAGCGGCACGGGCCGACGGTCGAAGTTTTCCAAAGCGTCGACCGCATAGAGCGTCCACAGCGCGTCGAGCCGATGGACGACGTTGCCCGCGGCATTCAGGGCATGCTTCAGCTTTCGCCTGGCGGGAGCCGTGTCTTGTTTCGAAGCCGCGCGATCCAGCAGTTCGCGCCGCGCCTGGCGCACGAACCACTGATTCTGGCGGGTGTGCAAATCGGCCAGTTCTGCCGGGCTGAGCTTTGTGAGATCAAACGGCGCCACGGCCGCCGACTTGCCATAACTCACGCGATAGATGCGGCCGGAGGTGCGATGTACACCGGTCGTTTCGTGGCATTCGCCCGCGTCGCTCCAATCGAGCACCAGCACGCTGCCGTCGGGCGCGTAGCCCAGCTCGAGGCCGCGATACCAGGTGTCGGCCGCCTGCATGATGTCCGGCTCGTGCCGGGCCAGGTAGCCGCTGCCGTGGCGCTCGAGCCGCTCGACGTTGGTGCGCCGGCCGTGCAGGTTGAGGGTCATCAGCCGGCCGCGATACGCTTCAGGCCACTGATCGGCCAGGTAGATCATCGTGCCCGAGTGGGCGTGTCCGCCGCCCAGGCGGTCGTGCTCGCCGGTGGCCTTGCGGCTGTCCATCCAATCCTTGCCCGTGTCCCAATGCCAATGGTCGGCGTGCATCTCCATCGGCTCGTAGACGCGGGGATTGGGATCGATCGTGTGCGGCCGGCGAAAATGCGCGCCGGGAATCAGATGCCATAGGTGGCCGTTGACCGTGTTGACGAAAAAACCTTCGCCATGCTCGTTCCAATCGTGACCCCAAGGATTGGTCGTGCCATGGCAGAGGGCTTCGAACCGTTTGCGCTGGGGATGATAGCGCCAAACACCGCCGACGAGCGGCACGCGCAGCTCGTCCTTGGTGCCGGGCACGCCCACGCGGCCGGGACACGACGCGCCGCAGCGGCCATAGAGCC
The DNA here is from genome assembly GCA_036268995.1 of Pirellulales bacterium. Taxonomy (GTDB): domain Bacteria; phylum Planctomycetota; class Planctomycetia; order Pirellulales; family PNKZ01; genus DATATB01. The sequence goes on from DATATB010000095.1 coordinate 2,884, forward strand.
AGCCGTCGGGACCCCAGTGCAGGCCGTTGGCAAAATTGTGCGCGTTGTCCGGCGGCACGTCGAACCCGTCGAGCACGACTTCGGCCGGGCCGTCGGGCCGATCGTCGCCGTTGCGGTCGGGAATGAACAGCAATTGCGGCGGGCACATGGCCCACACGCCACCGCGGCCCAACTCGATGCTCGTGAGCATTTGCACGTCGTCGCTGAACACTTGCCGGCGGTCGCTGCGGCCGTCGCCATTGGTGTCGGCCAGGATGATGATCCGATCGCGGAGCGCCATCTCGAAGCGCTTGGGGCGTTCGGCGTAGGTGTAGTTCTCGGCGACCCACAGCCGGCCGCGGCCATCCCAGGCCATCGAGATCGGATTCTGTACGTCGGGCTCGGCGGCAAACACGTTGACATGAAATCCCGGTGGCACCCGCATGCCCGCCGCCGCGTCGGCCGCGGCCATCGGGTTACCCGATGCCGCCGGCTCGGTATTGTAAATTTTTGGAAAATCATCGGCCCCGGCCGCCGTGGTCAAGGACACGACGGCCAGAGGCATGATGAAAGCGAGCACGGCACACGGGGCGATTCGAAACGGCACTTGTTTCACCAGAGCAGGTTAGGGCTTAGGGAGGGCTGACAGCCGAGCATAACCCATGAGCCGCCCGGCCGCACGCCGTTGAAGGAATTTGGGCCGGGCTTGGAGGCTAAGACTGGCATTGGGCCGAAAAGTCGGTTTCAATGGCGCCGGCTCGCCCACGCTGGAATTGCCCGCCTTCGCACCGGAGATTTGCCCGCCATGACTGCCCGCCGCTGGTTCGTTCGCTTCGCACTTTTAGGTTTGCTGGTTTCGGCGCTGGCCGTCGAGCTGCGCGCGGCCGATGACAAAGGCCAGCCGGCCAAACCGGCGCCCGTCGTCCCGCCGCGTAAGGGCGAGCGCGAGAAAATCAAACTCTTCAACGGCAAGGATCTCACCGGCTGGGTCGGGCACAAGAAATACTGGTCGGTCAAGGATGGCATGATCGTCGGCAAGAACACTGAGCCGGTGCCAGTGAGCACCTACCTGCTTACCGAGCGCAAGTTTTCCGACTTCCGCCTGACGCTCGACTTCAAACTGGCCGAAGCGGAAATGCACTCGGGCGTGGCCATGTGGGGTCGCGTTGCCCCCGAGCGCGGCGACCCGTATACGTATGCCGGCCTCTTGGTGATGTTCCCCTCCGGCTACGGCTTTTATGATCTTTACGGCCGCAATCTGATTCTTCAGAACGGCGCGATCGCCCGACCGGTCGGCAAGCAGCACGATTGGAACCAGATCGAAATCCTGGCCCAGGGCAACCGCGTGCGCTTCGTGCTCAACGGCACGCTGGTGTCCGATTGGCGCGAGCCCGAAGTGGATCGGATTCACGAGGCGCCCATCGGCCTGCAACTGCACGCCAACAAGGTGCCGCAGGAAGTGCAGTGGCGCAATCTTTCGCTGGAAACTTTCCCCGAAGACAAGCTGCTGACGCTCGCGGAACCCAAGCACGAAAAGCTCTGGGTGTACGTCGGCACGCATTCGGCCGGGGGCAAGAGCAAGGGCATCTATCGCTGCGACCTAACGCTGGACGACGGCCAATTGAGCGAGCCGGTTGCCGTGGCCGAGACGGTGAATCCGACGTTTCTGGCGCTGCACCCCAGCGGCCGGTTTTTGTATGCGGTGAGCGAAGTGGCCGACATGGATGGAAAAAAGACCGGCGGGGTGGCCGCCTTTTCGCTTGATCCGGCCAACGGCAATCTGACCGCGCTCAACAAGCAGCCCTCCGGCGGCGCCGGGCCTTGCCACGTGGTTGTCGATCGCGCCGGCCGGCATGTGCTGGTGGCCAACTACGGCAGCGGCAGTGCCTCGGTGATTGCCATCGAGAATGGTGGCAAGCTCGGCAAGCAAACGGCACACGTGCAGCATCACGGCGCCGGCCCCGATCCGCGGCGGCAGGACGCGCCGCACGCGCATTCCATCAATCTCGACGCGGCCAATAAGTTTGCCGTGGTTTGCGACCTGGGCTTGGACCTGGTGGCCATGTACCACTACGACCCGGCGGCCGGCACGCTCGCGGCTTGCGATCCGCCGGGAGCCAAGGTGGCGCCGGCTTCCGGCCCGCGGCATTTCGCTTTTCATCCCGACGGCAAGCACGCCTACGTGATCAACGAAATGGCTTCGACGGTCACGGCTTTCGACTACGATCCCACGAGCGGCCGGCTGACCGAGTTGCAGACCATCTCGACGCTGCCGTCGAACTTCCAGGGAAGCAACACGACGGCCGAAGTGCAGGTCCACCCGTCGGGCAAGTTCCTGTATGGCTCGAACCGCGGACACAACAGCATCGCCGTTTTTCAAATCGACGCGACCGGCCGGCTGGCCCCGGCCGGACACCAGGGATCGAACATCAAAACGCCACGCAATTTCGGCATCGATCCCACGGGCCGCTACCTGATCGTGGCCAACCAGGATGGCGACAGCCTGGTCGTGTTTCGCATCGATTCCGACCAGGGCGGACTCGAGCCCACCGGCTCGATGCCGAGCGTGCCGCGGCCGATGTGCGTAAAGTTTTTGCGGCCAAAGGGGTAACCAGTCGTATTTCCATAAAGCCGCGACCGTTCGTCGCGCGTCGTCGCCTGTTCCCCGCGACCAGCGGTCGCGGCTTTTTGAATCAAACCCGGAGAATCCTTGCATGTCACGCTCTCTCTCTCGACGTCTGTTTGTGCAAACCTTGGCCGGGACCGGAGCCGCCGTTTCGCTTTCGGCCGGTGGTTGGCTGCGCGCGGCGGGGTCCAACGGCCGGCTGCGGGTGGCCAGCATCGGCACGGGCGGCAAGGGCTGGAGCGATCTGACCCTGGTGTCTGCCAGTCCGCAGGTCGACATCGTGGCTCTGTGCGATATCGACGAATCGAAGCCGCACTTGGGGCGGGCGGCCGAAAAGTTTCCCTCGGCCAAGCGCTACCAGGATTGGCGGCGGCTGCTGGACGAAGCCAAGGACATCGACGCGGTGATCGTCTCGACGCCCGACCATATGCACGCGCCGATCGTGATGCCCGTCCTGCAACTCGGCAAACACGTGTACTGTCAGAAGCCGCTGACGCACACGGTGTTCGAGGCCCGGCAAGTGACCGAGGCCGCCCGGCGTGCCGGCGTGGTCACGCAGATGGGCAACCAGATGCAGTCAGCCGAGTTCTATCGCACGGCCGTGCGGCTGGTACACGACGGGGCCATCGGCAAGGTGAAGGAACTGCATTCCTGGCAGAGCGGCGTAATGAAATGGCTGCCGCCCGACGGCCGGCCGGCCGGCAGCGACCCGGTGCCCTCGACGCTCAACTGGAACGATTGGCTGGGCGTGGCCCCCGAGCGGCCGTACAAGGACAAGATTTACCATCCGTTCAATTGGCGTGGCTGGCAGGATTTCAGCAACGGCCAGTTGGGCGATTTCGGCTGCCATATCCTCGATCCGATCTTCATGGCCGTCGGCCTCAAGTCCCCGCGCGAGATTCGAGCCGAGAGCCCGGCATTCGGTCACGACGCCTGGTACAAGAAGTCGACCGTGCAATATCTCTTTCCCGGCAATGAGCGCACGGCCGAACCCATGCTGCACGTCACCTGGTACGACGGCGCGGAGCACATGCCGCCGCGCGAAGTGCTCGATATCCCGGAAAGCGTCAAATTGCCCGGCTCCGGTTCGCTGGTCAAAGGCACCAAGGGCTCGCTGTTGATTCCGCACGGCAACGCGATGCCCAAGCTGCTGCCCGAAGACCGCTTTGCCGATTACAAACTCCCGGAAGTCGGCAAAGTCGATCATTACACCTCGTGGGCCGATGCCTGCCGCGGCGAAGGCAAGACCACGTCGAACTTTGACTATGCCGGCCCGCTGACCGAGACGATTCTCTTGGGCACCGTGGCGATTCGCACGCCCGGCGAGACGCTCGAGTGGGATTCCAAGGCGCTGAAGATCACCAACTCGACGGCCGCCAATGCCCTGCTGACGAAGTCGTACCGCCCCGGCTGGGAAGTCAAATGGAGCTGAGCTGAATCATTCAAATGGGGAGGGCGAGGCTCCTGCCGAGCCACCGGCGGCACGTCGAGCATGATGCCTGGCTCGGCGGGAGCCTCGCCCTCCCAGTTCGCCCCCTAGAGAGCCATGAATGGAAGGCATGCCGCTGCACGTCGAGTGGACGGACATCGCAGCGCGCTTGGCGCTGGCGGTGCTGGCCAGCGGCATCATCGGCTTCAATCGCGGCGAGCACGGACGCCCGGCGGGGCTGCGCACAACGCTGCTGGTTTGCCTGGCCGCCTGCGCCGCGATGATCGAAGCCAATCTGCTATTGCCCACCAGTCGCAAAGCGCCCGATTCGTTCGCCGTGTTCGACCTGATGCGTTTTCCGCTGGGCATACTGTCGGGCATTGGCTTTATCGGGGCCGGTGCCATCTTGCGCCGCGGCGACCGCATTCAAGGCGTGACCACCGCCGCCACGCTGTGGTATGTCACGATGATGGGCCTGGTCATCGGCGGCGGGCAGCTCGCATTTGGCATGACGCTGGCGGTACTGGGTTTTTTCGTGCTCACCGTCTTGAAATGGGTCGAACAGCACGCGCCGCAGGAGAAAACCGGTCGGCTGGCGCTAATCATCGACGACACCGGCCCGACCGAGGAAGAACTGCGCGGCATCTTGACCGCCGGCGGGTTGAGAATCCGCGCGACGAGATTGGGATATGCCACGGCTTCGCGGCAACTCAAGCTCGATTGTGAAGTGACCTGGCGCGGCCGCCTGGCCGATTCGCGGCCGCCAGCCGTGTTGGATCAGCTCGTCGCGACGCCCGGGATCTTGAATTTGCGGTGGAAGCCGTAGGGGTCAGTGGTCAGCAACGGACCACGGACTACTGACCATGCGCGTCGGCGGTGCTGACGAGATCATCGGTTTCTTCGGCCAGGATGCGCAGCGTCAGCCGGGTCTCGAAGACCAACAGGCCGCAGCCGACGACCAGGCCGCCCACGCCGGCGAGACCCGCGAAGAAGGCCACGATCAGGGCCACATGCCGCAGCAAGTCGTGCCCGAGCACGAAAAAGCCGGCCCCCAGCAGCGAGACGAGGCTCGCGCCGGCAAACGAGCCGACCGAGACATAGAAGGCCGACAAGGCCCGCACCAGCAACAGCGACCGTCGCTGGGCATAGTGCAACTGCCGAATGCGCATCAAGCGGGTGCTTTCGCGCGAGCTTTCGTCGCCTTGAATCTCGGCCGACAACGTACGAATGCGGTCGACGGCCCGGGCAAAACGATTGCTCGTTCCCAGCCCCATCACCGACGACGCATTGGTCAGGATGGCCGGCGCGGCGATCAATGTCAGCAGGGCGAAGGGATTGGATTCGATTCCGTTCATTAGCTGTGCCCTGCGTGCCGCTGAAACGCGTGCGGCAGAAACCGGATCAGATCGCTGCCGATCATCGACACCTGGCCCAACTCGGCCGCGGCCAGGTCGCCGGCCAGCCCATGCAGATACACACCCAGCCGCGCGGCATCGAAGGGCGACAGCCCTTGGCCGACGAGCGCCGTAATCATGCCGGTCAGCACGTCGCCCGTGCCGCCGGTGGCCATGCCGGGATTGCCGGTCGTGTTGTGGGCCGATTGCTGACCGTCGGTAATCAGCGTGCGATGCCCTTTGAGCACGACCACCACGCCGGTTTGCTTTGCCAATGTTTGGGCCTCTTGCTCCAACTGTTCGCGCGGCGCGTGTTTGTCGCCGGGCACCAGCCGGCGGAATTCGCCGGGATGTGGCGTGAGAATGCGCGGGCCGGCCTGCTGGCCTAGCAAGTCGGGCCGGCGAGAAATTGCATTGAGCGCGTCGGCGTCGCAGACCATCGGCTGCGGGATACTGGCAAACAACCAGGCCACCATGGCGGCCAGGCCCGGCGATTGGCCCAAGCCGGGGCCGATGCCGATAGAAGTGGCGCCGGCGGCCAGTGAAATCAATTGCGGCCGTGCGGCGCTGGAGATGCGGCCGTCGTCGTCGCAAGGCAGACCGATCGTCATGAAGGAAGGTTCGATGGGCGCCACCCAGGCCTGGCAGCAGGCCGGCACGGCTACTTGCACCAGTCCGGCGCCGCAGCGCAGGGCCGCCATGCCCGACATCGAGATCGCGCCGGTCATGCCGCGCGAACCGCCCACCAACAGCGCGCGGCCGAAATCGTACTTGTGGCTGTCCGCGCGGCGCGGCGGCAATTGCGGCAGGGGCGATTCGCTGGGCTGCTGTTCGGTCATGCCTGGTTGCGGCTCCGATGGGCATTGCGGGCGATGAGCCCGGCCAGGTAGCCGCCTTTGAAGCCCGCGTCGATGTTCACCACCGCCACGTTGCTGGCACAACTGTTGAGCATGCTCAGCAGCGCGGCGATGCCGCCCAGGTTCGCCCCGTAGCCCACGCTCGTAGGCACAGCGATCACGGGGCAATCGAGATAGCCGCCCACGACGCTCGGCAGGGCGCCTTCCATTCCGGCCACGACAACCACCGCGTCGGCACCGGCGATTTCCGGCAATCGGGTTGGAAAGCGATGTGGCCCGGCCACGCCCACGTCCTGCACCATCGTCACGCGGGCGCCGGTCCAGAGCGCGGTTTCGCGTGCCTCTTCGGCCACCGGCAAGTCGCTGGTGCCGGCCGTGACGACCGCCACGTGCGCGGGGGCCAGAGGGCTTGCGTCCCGGGTGCTCGCGAGGTCGATGCGAAAGGTCTTGGCCAGCGGATTGTAGCGGCCGGCCGGAAACATCGGCTCCAGGGCCGCAGCTTGTTCAAGCGAAATGCGCGTAGCCAACACCGGGGCGCCGCTGGCCAGCAGCGCGTGGAAGATCTTTTCCAGCGCGGCGACCGTCTTGCCGGGGCCGTACACGACCTCCGGAAAACCGCAGCGGCGCCGGCGATCGAGATCCACCTGCGCCTCGCCCACGTCGGCAATAGTGCCCAACTGATCGACAAAGTCGGTGATCGAGAGCCGGCCGGCCAAGAGGGCTTCGGCCGCCGCAGCCAATTGTTCGCGATTCATAGTCCGTCTATCGTAGTCTGAAAACCAAGCGGTTGGCGATCCCCTTTATCGGCCTGGCAAAAGCACCCTTGATGCGCAAATCCAAGAAACGTCAATCCAACGAACTGCCCTCGGCCGGCTTCTGGGCCCGGCTGCCGATCGACCGCATCGGCCTGGTTCTGGGCCCGGCCGTGCTCGTCGGCTGGATCGCGCTCGTGCCTGCCGGCGGTCTCTCGCCCGAGGCGCATCGGCTGTCGGCCATCATGCTTTTGACAATCATCTGGTGGATTGCCGAGCCGATTCCGATTCCGGCCACGGGGCTGGCGGCCGTGTCGCTGGCCGTGATCTTGGGCGCCGTGCCGTCGACTGGGACGGGCGGGGCGTTTCAGCCGGCCCGGATTGTGCTCGAGCCGTTTGCCGATCCGAGCGTCTATTTTCTGCTGGGCGGCATGTTCATCGGCCGCGCCATGACGCGTCATGGCCTCGACCGCCGCATCGCGCTGTCGATCCTGTGTACGCGCTGGGCCAGCCGCACGGCTTCGACCGTGCTGCTGGGTGTCGGGCTTTCGGTCTCGCTCGTGTCGATGTCGATCAGCAATACGGCGGCCACCGCCATGATCTACCCCGTCACGATGGGCATCATTGCCGTGCTGGCTGCCGCCAGCGGTGCCGAGCATGGGCAGTTCGCGCGCTCGCCCTATGCCTCGACGCTGCTGCTGATGACGGCCTACGCGTCGAGCACCGGCGGCATTGCCACGCCCATCGGCACGGGCACGAACGTGGTGGCGATGGGCTTTTTCGAACGGCCCGAATACCTGAACCGCTCGATCGACTTCCTCCGCTGGAGCATGGTCGGCGTGCCGCTGATGCTGGTGATCTTCGTTGGGCTGTTTTTCTGGCTGCGCCGGACGCATGCTTCGGCCAATCTCGATATGCCGGCCCTGCGCGACTATCTGCAAGCCGAACGGGCCGGGCTGGGCCCGTGGCGGCGCGGCGAGAAAAACGTTTTGGCCGTATTCCTAACGGTGGTCGCCTTGTGGGTCACGCCCGGCGTCCTGGCGGTGGTGGCAACTCCGGAAGTGCAGCAGGCTTTCAGCCATCGCTTTCCCGAAGAGATCACGGCGCTGTTGGCGCCGGTGCTCTTGTATCTCTTGCCGGTCGACTGGCGGCGGCGCGAGTTCTCGCTCTCCGGCGAAGATTTTCTGGCGATCGACTGGGGCACGATGATCTTGTTCGGAACCGGCCTGGCCCTGGGCCGGCTAATGGTGCTCACGCACCTGGCCGCGGCCGTGGGCCAGCACGCGTTCGATTGGCTGGGAACCAGCGACGTGTGGATCATCACGGCCCTGGCCATCGTCGGCGGCATCGTGCTCAGCGAGTTCACCAGCAACGCGGCCACCGTCAGCACGCTGATCCCAGTGATCTGGGGCATTTGCAGCTACGGGCACATCGATCCGATTCCGCCGCTGATGGGCGCCACCTTTGCGTCCAGCTTTGGCTCGGCCCTGCCCGTCTCGACGCCGCCCAATGCCATCGTCTATGGCAGCGGGTTGATCCCCGTGCGGCGGATGGTTGGCGCCGGACTGGGCCTGGACATCATCAGCGGGCTGAGCATCTGGTGCGTGCTGCGGATCGCGTTTGCGCTCGGCTGGACGCCGATATTGCCGCAGTAATTATTGGCGAGCCGGGAGCGTTAGCGACCGGAGGACTTCGATCGCTCCGGTCGCTAACGCTCCCGGCTCGCCAGGCGTCGTTCACACCTTATGCCGCTCGCGGTAGCGCTGCACGGCCGAATGGACTTCGGCGGTGGCGGCGTGGGCATTGTCCCAGCCGCCGGGCTCGATGGTCACGCCTTCGAGCTGCTTGTACGTCGCGAAAAAATGCTCGACCTCGCGGAGGAAGTGCGTTTCCACGTCTTCGAGATCCTGATATTCGGCAAACAGCGGATCGAAGTGCGGCACGCCCAGCACCTTGAAATCGTTGACACCGCGATCCCGCATGCGGAACAAGCCCACCACGCGGGCTTCGATCAGGCAGCCGCTGAAGGTCGGCTCGTTGACCATGACCAGAATGTCCAGCGCGTCGCCGTCTTCGGCCAGCGTCTGGGGGATGAAGCCATAATCGCCCGGATAGTGGCTGGACGAATACAGATAGCGGTCCAGGCGGATTAGCCCGGTGGCCTTGTCCACCTCGAACTTGCTGCGGCGGCCCTTGGGGATTTCGACGATGGAATTGACGACGCGGGGGATATTGGTCCCCGGCGAGACGTTCATGTAGGGGCTGGACTCGAACATGCTGCGGCTGATCCCGGTCGGCGCTGGTTTGCGTCCCAGGTTAATTCTCAGGCCGGCCGGATGTAAGGGGGCGCGGCAATTTCTGCCGCGCGAAACCGCGATTCCGGCTCGCAAGACAGTCCGGCGCTAGCACGGCCGGCCAGTTGCCCCGCGACAGATTTAGGGGCCTGCGGCCGCTTCGCAGCCGGCGCTGACCAGGTCCCGTCGCCTGGGAGGGGCATCGAGCAATTCGCCGCGCTTGAAGCGCACCTCGTCGGGCGCCACCAGGCCCAGCTTCACGCGGTTGCCCTGGACTTCGAGGATTTGTACGCGGATCGAGTCGCCGATCAGCACTTCCTCGCCGATTTTGCGGGTCAGTACGAGCACGGCAGTTCCTCCTTGCGCGGCCGGTTGCGGCCACAACCTTGCGAACCACACAAAAAATATTCCGCGCTGCAAAAGCCATCGCCGCCTGCGCGACCGCTAGATAATCTCGGCCTCGTGGGCCGGCTGCACGAGCCACTCGGGCCCGCCTTCGCAATCGTCTTCGCACAGCGTATGGCAGCGTGCGCAGCGCATCTGTCCACGGACTTCCACCAGCCTGCCTGTGCACGCAGGACACGCCGGCAGCTCGAAATGTTCGCGCTGCTGGTTCGAAACGGGCGTCTGCTGTTTTTGCATGGCGATCATTGCGCCTCCTTTCGTGTTCTAGCTAGCTGTTCATCCGTGGGCGAGTGTAAGCGCAGGTCGTTAGACGATTGTGTGCCGTACGTTTCTTTCCGATGACACGCGCGGAGAGAGGCTGGTCGCGATCAAGAAAAGAAGAAGCAAAGAAGACTGACCACGGATGGCACGGATGCCACGGATGATGAGAAGTCGGTCGACGCGTTGCGGATTGCCGATGGTTGGTTGAAGCGTTTCGATGGTCGGCGCGAGCGCGCGTTTGAAGATTGATTTTCAGGCGCGATCGAGCGCTCGCTTTCCATCGATGTGCGTCGCGCATCGTCGCGCTGTGCGCGCTGGCGCGGCGCGCGGTTGTAAGCGCGACGAGAGGCGTGCGCAAAAAATATTTCGCGCGCCGAGCAAAAAGGTGTTGCCAAAATTAACAAGATTCGTACAAATGATAGCAATGAGCTTCTCCATGCAGACAAGTTTGGCTCTCTCGCTCGTGCGGCAACGAAGCTGCGCGCGTCGTTGCTCGCTGGAGTTTGTGAGCGAGAGCGCCTGACGATAGGAGGTCGTTTCTTGTCAACGGTGGGTATCGCGCTTGCAAGTCGCGCGGCCGACACGAGTCAGCCAACGACTGCAAGAGCCCACCAAACTTTTTTCGGAGGACGAACGCGTGGCCAAGAAGAAAGCGGCGAAGAAGGGTGTGAAGAAGGCGACCAAGAAGAGCACGAAGAAGAAGGGTGCCAAGAAGGCCGCCAAGAAGAAGTAGCACCTTTGAACCGCAGGCGGCTTTGACGCGCAGGACGCGCCGTCTCGATGGAGGCTGAGTCCTTTAGGACTGGCCCAGCAGGACGCGCCCGGAAGCCTCATTCCGCCGCCCAACTTCTCTTGCAACGACGAGAAAGAGCCGCAAATCTCATAGCGAGGTTTGCGGCTCTAACGTTTTGCAGGGGAAGAAGTTAGTCCGTTGTCCGTTGTCAGTTGCGACGGACAACGGACAACGGACAACGGACAACTAATATCCGGCCGCGGCCCAAATTTCAGAGCACCGACAGGCTCGGCAAGGGCGGGTTCTCACGCCGGCTGTGGGCCAGGTTGCGCACGAGATTGTGCACGATCGCATTTAAATAGGGTGCGGCTTGCGGGTCATTAAAATTGCCGGCTAGCCGACCTTCGTCGCCGTTGATGCGCACCTGGATGCTGATCGGCACTTCACCCAGGAACGGTACTTCCAGCTCGGCCGCGCGGCGCTTCGCTCCGCCGCTGCCAAAAATGTCGTAACGCTTGCCGCAGCCCGGGCAGACGAACGAGCTCATGTTCTCGACCATGCCCAGCACCGGGATCTGCACTTTGCGAAACATGGCGATGGCTTTGACCGCATCCAATAGCGCGACGTCCTGCGGCGTACAGACGACAACCGCGCCGGAGAGCGGCAACAATTGCGAAAGTGTCAAGGCAATGTCACCCGTGCCCGGCGGCATGTCGATGATCAAGTAATCGAGGTCGCCCCAGATCGTGTCGCGCAAAAATTGCGTGATCGCTCCGTGCAGCATCGGCCCGCGCCAGACGACCGCTTCGCCCGGCGGAACGAAGAAGCCCATCGACATGAGCTTGAGGCCGGCGGCTTCGACCGGAAGGATGCGTTTGCCTTCGGCCTCGGCGCGCTGGTTGGCTCCCAGCAGGTGCGGGATGCTGGGACCATACACGTCGGCATCCATCAGGCCGACGCGGCTGCCAGCCTCTTTGAGACCGAAAGCCAGCGAAGCGGCGATCGTGCTCTTGCCGACGCCGCCTTTGCCGGAGCCGACGGCAATCACGCTCTTGGCCGAGAGTCCGATCTCGCCCAGCTTTTCTACCGGCCGCTCGTGTATGGCCGGCAGCACTTGGATGTCGCGAAGTTGTTTGAAGCGCTCGGCGAGCACCTGGCGGCACTGCTCGCGGACTTCGTCGGCCAAGGGCGCCGAGTGCGTCGAAAGCGCCAGCACCAGCGACAGCCGGTCGCCCTCGATGCGCACGCCGTGCACCTGGCCCTGCTGCGTCACGCTGCGGCCCGTCTCGGGATCCAGAAACGACTCGAGCGCGGACATCACCGCTTGCTCGCTTACGCTATCGGCCATGCTTAATTCTCTCCCATATGAGTTCCGGCCTTGGCGGTGGCCGCCGATTTCCACGGCAATCGCCGCCAAATTTGTTGTCGCAGGCTTTCTTCCGGCAGCGGCTGGCTGGCCAGGTAGCGGCCGACGACGTCAACCAGCGGCGCGAGCCGCCGGGGTGAATCGATAAAATGAATTGCTCCCAACTCACGGGCCAGCAGCTCGTAGACCTCGTTTCCGCGCTGGGCCAGCACGGCGGCGCGAGCGTCCGGGTAGTCGCACGCGAGCCGATCCAGGAATTCGAGCACGGCCACCGCGCTGTCGCCTGTCAGTTCCACGAGCACAAAACCGGCCCGCGCGTCGGCGAGCACCTGGCGGCAAGCGTCCAGGCTGCGTGCTTCGCGCAGCCGAATGTCCCAGTGCGAGGCCCGGGCTGCCCGGCGCCAGGCGGCGGCCCACTGGCCGGACTGCTCGCAGATGATCAATTCCGGCTGCATGGGTTAGTGAATACACGGGTGCAAAAAAGAAGAGCGTCTCGCTGGCGTGCGCTTGCATCATAGTTGTCGCTCCGGCAGGCTTTCAACCCGGGAGGGCAAGGCTCCGGCAGGGAGGGCGAGGCTCCTGCCGAGCCGGCGCTCGCAATCGACCTGGCGCCGGAAGCTCGGCGGGAGCCTCGCCCTCCCATTGGTGGCTGCGCGGCAGTTGCCTGCCGGCGTGCTGGCCACGTACATTACAGAGGCACTTCAAGCGGGGACTTGAGACCCTGCCTCAAAGCTCGAACAACCCAGCGGAAACCTCGCCATGCTTCGCCCGATCCCGTTTGCGCTTGCGTGCCTGCTGCTGTGCAACCAAACCGCTCGCGGCGACGATTGGCCGCAGTGGCTGGGACTTAAGCGCGATAGTCTGTGGCGCGAGAGTGGCACCATCACGAAGTTTCCCTCCGGCGGAGCGAAGATTCTGTGGCGCTCGAGCGTGGCCGGCGGTTATGCCGGGCCGGCCGTGGCAGCCGGCCGGGTGTTTGTCACCGATTACGTGCGCGAGGAGGGCGAAGCCGCCAATGATCCCAATGCCCGGACCAAGCTGCGCGGCAAGGAACGCGTGCTGTGCTTCGACGCGGCCAGCGGCCAGCAACTTTGGAAGCACGAGTACGACTGCCCCTATTCGATCAGCTACCCGTCCGGGCCGCGCGCCACGCCAGCTGTAGAAGGCGGCCGGGTGTACTCGCTGGGGGCCGAAGGCAACTTGTTGTGCCTGGACGCCAGCGACGGCCGGCTGATCTGGCAGCGTGACTTGAAACGCGACTTCCAGGCGCCGACGCCGGTCTGGGGCTTCTGCTCGCACCCGCTGGTGGATGGCGACTCGCTGTTTCTGCTCTGTGGCGGGCCGGAGAGTATCGTCATCGCCTTGGACAAGCACAGCGGCAAAGACATCTGGCACGCACTGTCGGCCGCCGATGCCGGCTATTGCCCGCCTATGCTGATCGAAGCTGGCGGCCGGCGGCAACTCATCGCCTGGGATCCGCTGACCATCAACGGCTTGGACCCCGCCACGGGCAAGGTCTTTTGGTCGGTCAAGCTCGAACCTGACTACGGCATGTCGATCGTCGCCCCGCGGCAGTCGGGCTCGTACTTGTTTGCCGGCGGAGTGAAAGGCAAGGGCGTCTGCCTGCGGCTGGATGCCGACAAGCCGGAGGTGCACGAACTGTGGCGAACTTCGAGCGATCGCGGCGTGGGTCCGGTCGATAGCCCGGTGGTGCCGGTCGGCGACGTGATGTATGCCGTGGATCGCGAGGGTGAACTGAGGGCCGTCGAATTGCCTACCGGGCGGCGCTTGTGGCAAACCTACGCAGCCACCACCGGCGACCGCCGTGCCAATTCGGCCAGCGCCTTCATGGTCCGCAACGGCGACCATTTCTACATTATGAACGACCAGGGCGAATTGATCATCGCCCGGCTCTCGCCGGAAAAGTACGAGGAGCTGGATCGGGCCAAGATTCTCGAGCCCACGAACGAGGCCTTCGGCCGCAACGTGGTTTGGAGCCATCCGGCGTTTTCCGGCCGCCGGATGTTTGCCCGCAACGACAAGGAGCTGGTCTGCGTCTCGCTCGCAGCGGAATAAAGGCTTACGCGTCCTTGCTCAACACGATCAGCGATTGTGCCGCGCGGACGCGGACGTCGACCGCCGGATCGTCCAGCAGGTGTACCAAAGGCTCGGCCAGATCGACGGCGTGGCAATAGCCGGCCATTTCGGCCGCGTACGTCCGCAGTTCGGGGTTGGCGTCGCTCAGGTAGGCGGCCAGTGCCTTGCGGCCTTGCGCATCGCCTAAGGCCGCCAAAGCGATCAGCTCGTAAGCCTTGGCCGTCGGCTCGGTTTCGCGCGCGGCGGCGGCGGACAGCGCGGGCAAATCGCGCGCGTCCCCCAAGCGAGCCAGCAGCCAGGCGCATACTTGCCGTACCTCGCCGCGGTTGTCGGTCAATTCCGAGCGGATGAGCCCCACGGCGCCGGCATCGCCCGAGCGAGCCAGCGCGGCGGCGGCCATCAGTTGCAGCTTGGGATTTTCCGTCTGCTGAAACGCTCGGCGCAACAGCGCCAGGTCGCCCAACTGCGCGATCTTGTAGAGGCTCTCGGCCGCATGCGTGTGGCCGTAGGTATCCTTCTTTCCCAGCACGGTTACGAGCACCGAGATTCGCGACAGGCGGTCGGCCCGAACCAACTCGCGGGCCAGGCCGCAGCGGCGTTGGTCGTCGCGCTCGGTCGCCAGACGGGGTTCGAGCGCCGAGCGGACGTCAGCCTGGTGGCCGGCCAAGGTCAACGCCTCGGCCGCGTGCATGGCCGGCCAGAAGTCGTCGCCCACGAGCGCCGTGCGAAGCTGCGTCAAACACTTGGCCTGCACTCCGGCAGGCAGCCGATATTTCATGTCCGCTCCCCAACAAAACGTGGCAGGCCACAATAAGGCCCACAGACAAAGCACCCGACGATTAAGGATCGAGCGAAAAACCATCAGCGGCATGAATCACCTTCCAGCGGCCGTGACCGCGTAAGCTTATCCGATGAGCGCCGGCTGGGCGTTGCCGGTGGGCACCAGCCGATGTGGCCGGCCGAGTTGGTCGTGCAGAAGCGTGTCGGGCGGGATCCCCAGTTGCTGGTACAGCGTAGCCAAAAGTTCGGCCGGAGTCAGCGCGTCGCGGGCGGGAAAAGCCCCGCTGCGATCGCTGGCGCCGTGTACGTAGCCGCGCTTGAATCCTCCGCCCGCCATCAGCACGCTATAGCAGTAATTCCAATGATCGCGGCCGGCCGCGGCATTGACCTTCGGCGACCGGCCGAAATCGCCCAGCACCGCGACGATGGTCCGCTCGAGCAGCCCGCGCTCGTGCAGATCGTCCAGCAGCGCGGAGCAGGCGTGATCGAATTGCGGCAGCAGCGTGTCGCGGAGCTTGACGAAATTGCCGCCGTGCGTGTCCCACGTGGCATTGGCATCCGGCGCCCATGAGACGGTCACGGCGCGCGTGCCGGCTTCGATCATCCGCCGGGCCAGCAGCACGCTTTGACCATAAATATTGCGGCCATAGGCAGCACGCGTGGCCGGCGGCTCCTGGTCGATGGCCAAGGCCTGGCGCGCGGCCGACGAAGCCAGCAGGTTGAGCGCCGAACGCTGGAACTCGTCCATCGCACCCAGCGACTGCTCGCCCAGCGGACCAGCGAACCAGCGGTCCACGTTTTCCAGCAAGCGGCGCCGATCCGAGAGTCGCAACTGCGAAACGTCCGACGAGAGCGTCAACTCGGGCACGCGGAAGTCGGGCTCGTCGGGGTTTTGGAGAATGAACAGCGGATCGCAGCCGTGCCCCAGCAATCCGCCAAAAAAACCCGGCTGCGGCGGGCCGGTGCGCCCTTCTTTGGTCATGTACGGCAGCACGACGTGTGGCACGCGATCGGCCGCTGCGGGACGAAAGAACGCCAGCGCGGCGCCAGGCGATGGATGATCCTGCGGGCTGCTGCCGGTAATTCGAGTTCCGTCGCCGCGGTCGTGCCCGGTCAGGCTGGTGTAAACCGCCTCGGCGTGTGAGTTGTTCACGCTGTGATGCATCGAGCGCACGAGCGTCGTGCGGTGCATCTGCCGGGCCAGCAGGGGCAAGTGCTCGCAGACCTGCGTCCCGGCGAGCGAACTGTCGATCGGACGAAACTCGCCGCGAATGCCGGCCGGCGCCGCGGGCTTCATGTCCCACATATCCAAGTGGCTGGGGCCGCCATTGAGATGAATGACGATGCAGGCATCGGCCTGGGGCGCGAGCCCAGCGGCTGCTGCCAGCCGGCGACCTCCCAAGAGTTGGGCCAGCGTCAGGCCTGCCAAGCCGCTGGTGACGCGAAGCATCTGCCGTCGCGTGCAGCCGCGGCCGTTTGCAGATAGACTTGTCATTCACAACCCCAATCCCTCTCCCTTTGGGAGAGGTTAGGTGAGGGTGGTCCTTGGTTCCGGGCACCTACTTTAAGTCGGGCGCGGCACCCATTTATAGGCCTTGGCGGCATTGAGGCTCAAGAACTTTTTCAGGGCATCGGCCCCCCGCTGGCGAAAGTATTCGACCGCAATCCGCTGGACGGTGGGATACGTCGCAAAGCGCCGCGACACCGGCCAGTTGCTGCCGTAAATCAGCCGATCGGCACCGAATGCGTTCCAGGCCACGTCCAGCACGGGACGGTAATAGTCGACGCTCTCGGGCACGGCCGCTGCGCGCGGTTGCACCTTCTCCACAAGCGCCGAGACTTTGCAGAATACGTTGGGGCACGCGCCGACCGCTGCCATGCCATTCTGCCACTCGCGCGGCGGAGCCTTGCCGTCGATCGGCGTGTTGGCGAGATGATTGACAACTACGCGCAACCAAGGAAACCGGCGGGCGACCGAAAGCACGGTCGGCAGCATGTCCGGTCCGCCGTTGACGTCCAGTTCCAGATCGTGATCGGCCAGCCGCTTGAGGTCGTTCGCGAGCGACGACGGGTCGGCTGAGGCGAGCCGCTTGCCATTAACGCGAATGCCGCGAAACAACCGATGTTTGGCAAAACGCTCGAGCTGGCCGGCGAACGACGGCGTGGCGGGTTCGAGATGGCCGACGATGCCGACAATCAGCGTCTCGCGATCGGCCAGGTCCAAGAGCCATTGGTTGTCTTCCAGCCAAGGGCTGGCTTCGACGACAATCGTGCCTTGCACGGCCGGGCCGGCCGCACGGCGAAAATCGGCCGGCAGCGTTTTTCGAAAGAGGACCGGATCATTCTTATTTGGCCAGGGCACGCCCTCCGGCCGCGTCGGATCGTAGAAATGCACGTGCGCATCGATGATCGGCGGCAGGGGCGACTCCGGAACCTCGGCCGATGCGGGCTGAGTACTCAGCGTCGCGGTGGCTGCCGCCAGGCTGCATCCGAGAAACCCGCGCCGCGTTTGCTTTGCCGGCATGCGACCACCTCACTACGTGCGAAAGAAACGGTTCAGCGTTGCTGCAAGACTGAGCCGAAGCGCGCGGGGTCGGGCATTTCCTGCCGTGTGAATTCGCGCTCGGCATACTCGGAGATATCGACGAAGGCCGACTGCTTTTCGCTCGATTCGTAACCGGCCATTAGCACGGCCATCGTATCCCAGGCCAGCAGCGCACCCGATTGCGGCCAGCGGTCGGCTTCCAGCACGCAGTCCAGGGCGTCGCTCAATTCGCTCACGTAGCCGTGGGCCACGAACTGGTTGGCCCGGGGAAAACTCGTGCCCTCGGCCGTTGGCAGTTTCTCGCGCATCAGCAGCCGACCGGCGTCGCTGCCCCGCGGCAGAAACAACTCGTGCTCGTTGTTGGGATTGATGCGTACGTCGTATTGGGCAAAGTCCGTGATCACCGATAGTTCGTTGCGAATGCCGCTGATGCTCAAGTCGTGGCCCAGCACTTCGGCGACCGTCTGATCGTCGAACACCACGGTGATCCGGCCGAAGTCATCGACATTTTGCATGACGCGGAAGTGCTCGCCACTCTCGGGCGGCTGGTGCTTGAGCACTTGCAAGGCCACGGCCGAAACGCGCACGGGCCGGATCGGCCGGCCATCGCGCAGGATGCCCTCGACCTGCTTCAAGTACAAGCATGGGCCGAGCGGATGGCAGGCCTTGTTGAACAGGGCCCCGCCGCCGGAGCGCTCGGGCGTATCGTAAGCCGGGGCATGCGAGCCCTGGTGAGCGCACACGCCGCGCTGATACAGAATTTTGCCTTTGCCCCGCGTCCGGGCTTCGAGAAGAAGCTGCACAATGGCCTTCACGCCGTCGACATAGACAAAATCTTCGGCATACAGCAGTTTGCTGCCGGCGCGGCGCACCTGGTCGAGCACTTCGGCCAGATATTCCATCGACTCGTGCTTGCGAGTGCCGGCGTCGGCGGATCGGCTGTCGCGATAGCCGGGCCAGATGACCGGCGGCTTTTCCAGCACGATCACGCGCACGCCCGCCGCGGCGGCCTCGATGGTGTATCGGCCATGCGCGTCGTTGGCGCAGACAATGTTGTCGATATCCGGCCGCACCTCGGCCAGCATGCCGGCATGATCGGCGAACGCGGCGGCCACGCCGTGGTTGGCGGCGAACCGTTCGGCATTGGCCCGCTGGCCCGAGGTCACGCCGGCCAGCACGATCCGTACGCCGCTCTTGTGCGGCACCAGCGCATAACTGCGGGCCGTGTAGTCGGCGGCGAACCCCGTGCCGTTGATCGTAACCTGGATCGTGCGATCGAGCATGATGCCCAGGTTATACAACAAGCAGCATGGCCGCAGTAAAAAAGCGTGCCCGGCCGCTGGCACGCACAGCGCGGAGCAGAACACCCCTAATAAAAGATTGACACCGATCCCCCGCAGGGGTAGTTTGCGCTCACGCTGGCCCCACTGGCCTGCGCTGTGGACCTCCCGTTTGGTCTTTGCCTGCCAGGATTTCCTACCCGAATTTTTTGCCTGGGCGTCTGCAATCGGACCCGCCCGGGCATGCACCACGCCGGAGCCCAGGGAATGTTGTGGCTCAACGGTTCAACCGCCGATTTGCGGCGCGGCTGGTCGCGCCGGGATTGTTTGCGGGCCGGTCTGATGGGTGCGCTGGGCGGTCTGGCGACTCCTGCCGCCAGTGGCGCGGCGACGGATCAAGACCGGCCGGCCGGTTTTGGTCAGGCCGACGCCTGTATCTTCATCTATTTGTTCGGCGGCCCCAGTCATATCGACATCTGGGACATGAAGCCCGACGCGCCCGAGGGCATTCGGGGCGAATTCAAGCCGGTGGCCACCAACGTACCCGGCGTGCAGATCACGGAGCACCTGCCGCGTTTGGCACGACACGCCGACAAATATGCCGTGCTCCGCTCGCTGACGCATGGAGACAACTCGCACGGCTCGGCCGGTCATATCATGATGACCGGTCATCGTCCGCGGCTGCCGGGCGAGATCCCGCCGTCGATTGACGACTTTCCGCACTTTGGCTCCGTGCTGGGACGCGTGGGCTCGGGCCGGCAGTCACCATTGCCGTATGTATCGCTGCCGCAAGTGCTCGAAACCAGTACGAACGTCGTGCCGGGCCAGAACGGCGGCTTCCTGGGGCGTGCGGTCGATCCTTTCCGCCTGGCGCGGCCCGACGACGGCCGGCTGCTCTTCGATGTGCCGCTGGTGCGCTTGCCCGATGGCGTCGACGAGCGCCGATTGCACGAGCGGGCCGCACTGCTGGGCCAATTGGAAGCATATTGCCGCACGGCCGACAGCAGCGATTGCCGCGATCGCTCGGCGATTTTCGACCGGGCCATGCGATTTCTGGCGGCACCGGCCACGGCGGGCGCCTTCCAGCTCGACCGCGAGCCGGCCGCGCTGCGCGAACGCTACGGCATGAACGTGTTCGGCCAGAGCCTGCTGCTGGCGCGGCGGCTGGTCGAGGCCGGCGTGCGGACGATCATGGTGGGCTGGCCCGACCGCACCGAGCCCGAGGCCTTTATCAACAACGGCAAGCTCGACGGCAAGCCGGTGGCGCTGTGGGATACGCACGGCACCAACGTGGGCAACACGCCGAATTTTCCGGTGCTGCGCGAGCAGGCGCTGCCGGTGCTGGATCGCGCGTCGTCGGCGCTGCTGGAAGATTTGAGCGATCGCGGACTGTTACGCCGCACGCTGATCGTGTGGACGGGCGAATTCGGCCGCTCGCCGCGGGTCAACAGCATGGCCGGCCGCGATCATTACGGCAACGTATTTTCGGCCATGCTGGCCGGCGGCGGCATTCGCGGCGGCCAGGTGTACGGCTCGTCGGATCGGATCGGCGCCTGGCCGCAGGACAACCCCGTGCTGCCCGGCGATTTTTCCGCCACGCTGTATCACGCCCTGGGCCTCAAGGCCGACACCATGCTGGCCGACCGCTTGGGCCGGCCCCTGCGATTGTGCGAAGGCCAGCCCTTGCGGACATTGTTCTAAACGAAGTGTTTTTGACACTCCTGCCTGCGTAGAACCACGCCCCCGCTTGAATTCCGCCAACCGCCACTTGCCTCATAGCAGGACGCAATCATGTCTTCAGCGCCCAGCGTCCGCCACGCGGCCGAACATGCACGGTCGTTGTACGCCAATCCGATGCTGCCGACGAGCAGTGACCTGGTGCGGGTGGGTTCGCGTCGATGGTTTCTGCAAACGGGCGCGGCAGGCGTGGCGGGGCTTTCCATGGCGGACATGCTGCGCTTGCAAGGGCAAGCGGCCCCACTCTCGGCGCAGCGGGATAAGAAATCGGTGATCTTGTTCTGGCTGTCGGGCGGCCCCAGCCATCTCGATATGTGGGACCCGAAGCCGGCCGCTCCCCGCGAGATTCGCGGTCCCTACGACACGATCGCGACCAAGCTGCCGGGCGTGCGGTTCTGCGAACACCTGCCGCTACAAGCGAAAATTGCCGACAAGCTGTCGATCATTCGCTCGGTCGATTGTTCGGCCAGCAATCACACGCCGATCACGATGCAGGCCGGCAACTCGCTGGCGCGGCGAACGGACGACGGCAAAGACGGCGGCGGCTATCCTTCGATGGGCTCGATCGCCGCGAAGTTCCGCGGTGCCAATGTTCCCGAGATGCCCGGTTTCGTCGGCCTGGCTAATTCCTGGATTGCCGATGTCTGGGGGGCCGGCGAAATGGGCCGCGACTTCGATCCGGTCAAAGGTTTGGAAGTCCGCGATAAATTGGCGATGCCGCCGGGCCTGAGCCTGCCTCGTTTGCAGGACCGGCACGCACTGCGCACGCAGTTGGATAGCCTGGCAAAGTCTTGGCAGCGCCGCGGCGCGATGGCCGATCTCGATCGCAATCAACAGATTGCCTACGACATGGTGCTGTCGGGCAAGGTGCGCGACGCCTTCGATATTTCACGCGAGTCCGACTTGATGCGCGATGCGTACGGCCGCGGCAGCATCGGCGAAAAAGGCTTGCTCGCCCGGCGGCTCGTCGAGGCCGGCGTCAGTTACGTGCTCGTCAGCGGCGCGTGGGGCTACTTTGATCACCACGGCGACGAAGTGCAATGGGGCGGCATCCAGCGCGGATTGACGCCCCTGCTGCCGACGATCGACCGCGTGCTGTCGACTCTCGTGCTCGATTTGGAAGACCGCGGCCTGCTCGACTCGACGCTGATTCTGATGATGGGCGAGTTCGGTCGTTCGCCGGTGATGACTGCGACGGCTGGTCGCGGCCACTGGACGAATGTCATGTCGATGGTCGTCGCCGGCGGCGGGCTGCCGCACGGCCAGGTGATCGGCAGCACCGACGCGAAGGGCTACGGCGTCAAGACAGGCCGCGTGATTCCCGAGGATCTGGCGGCAACCGTGTTTCGCCACCTGGGCATCCCGCTCAATGCCCATTGGGTCAACACGCAAGGCCGCCCGATCCCCATTGTCGCCAATGGCGGCAGGCCGATCGCGGAGCTTTCCTAGCCGCGCCGACCTGCCGGACCAGTTGGTCAACAGGGCCAGCGGGAAGGACTAGCTCGCCGTTTGCAGCGAGGCTGCGGCAGCCTGGAACACGCTGCTGGCGTTGGTGCCGATCGCTTGAATGGCGGTCAGGCAGACGATCACGATCAGGGCCAGCATCACGGCGTATTCCACTGCGGTAGGGCCATCTTCAGAAGCCAAAAACCGGCGAATGAAGAGCATCGGAACTCTCCTTGAGATAGTGTGTTTGCCCCTAGTATTAAAACACTACTCCACGTTCGGCTCGGCTGCGGAATATTTGCGCGGCATGAGATCGCGAACGATTTGAAACGTCTGCACGCGGGCCTTTCGGTTGCCAGCCGCCGTACGATACGATGCATTGCGGTCTGTCGTTCCACATTCATCATTTATACTTCTGCACCCCCCATGTCGCTGTTCGAAGCCGCCGAATCACAAAACCGTCGCGGAGCCCAGCCGCTGGCGGCGCGGATGCGGCCGCAGACGCTGGAAGAGTTCGTCGGGCAGCAGCATTTTTTGGGTGAAGGCAAACTCTTGAGCCGCTTGCTGAAGGCCGATCGGCTGGGGTCGGTGATCTTCTACGGCCCGCCTGGCACCGGCAAAACGACGCTCGCGCGGCTGCTGGCCACGGCCAGCCGCAGCCGGTTCGAGCAGCTCAATGCGGTCACCAGCGGCGTCAAAGAGCTGCGCGACGTGCTGGCCGCTGCACGCGACCGGCTGTCGACTTCCGGCCGCAAGACGCTGCTGTTCGTCGACGAGATTCACCGCTTCAACAAGTCGCAGCAGGACGTGCTGTTGCCGGACGTGGAAGACGGCGTCGTGATCCTGGTGGGCGCGACAACGCAGAATCCGTTCTTCGCGCTCAATAGCGCCCTGGTCAGCCGCAGCCGGATTTTCGAGTTCAAGCCGCTGGCGGAAGACGAAATCAAGCGGCTGCTGCGCCGGGCACTGGCCGACGAGCATCGCGGGCTGGGTGGCGAAGTGGTGCACATCCACGACGACGCGCTCGATTTTCTGGCTGCCACGAGCGATGGCGATGCCCGCCGGGCACTGGCTGCGCTGGAAGTTGGCGTGCTTTCCAGCGACGAGCGACCGCTGGAGTTTACCCGCGAGCTGGCCGCCGAATCGATGCAGCGCAAGGCGATCGAATACGACGCGACGGGCGATGCCCATTACGACGCGGCCAGTGCCCTGATCAAAAGCATCCGCGGCAGCGATCCCGACGCTGCGCTCTACTGGCTGGCGCGGATGCTCGAGGCGGGCGAAGACGTGCGGTTCCTTTCGCGACGCATCGTGATTGCGGCTAGCGAAGATATCGGCAACGCCGATCCGCAGGCCCTGCCGCTGGCCGTGGCGGCCATGCAGGCTTGCGAATTCGTGGGCCTGCCCGAGTGCCAACTGCCGCTGGCCCAGGCCGTGACGTACCTGGCCTGTGCGCCCAAATCGAATGCCGCGACGGTGGGCATTGCCGAAGCCCGACAGGATGTCAGCACCGGCCGCTTGCTGCCGGTGCCGGTGCATTTGCGCGATCGGCACTATCCGGGGGCGAAACGGTTGGAGCACGGCGCGGGCTATCAATATGCCCACGACGCGCCCGGCGGCATTGCGGCTCAGGATTATTTGGGTGTCGAGCGGGAGTATTACCGGCCGGTAGATCGCGGGTTCGAGAAGGAACTGGCGGAGCGCCTGGAGCAGATCCGGGCCCGGCTGCGCGAAGGCCGCATTGCTGGCTCGGAATCGACGGCCGGGGACTCCCCAGGCTGACGCCATGGGGCTCGCCTACGCGCTGCTGGCTGGCTCTGGCGATTGAAAGCCGCCGCGCGGTCGCTAGCTGATTCCGACTGGCCTTGCTCGCTATCGGGGGGCGCGGTTACAAGCATGTCGCGCATCCAGACCCCCGAGGAGCTATCGCCGCATGGCCAGCACGCTTGCAGATCGTTCGACCCGCTCGACGGAACATCTGACGACCATCGATGGCCGAGCCGACGCTCGCTGGTGTTGCAGCCAATTGGAAGCGGGACAGATTTTGTATCTGGAGCAGCTTCCCTTTGCACTGCCGGAAGTCGATCGCCAGTTTCTGCTGTCGCAGCGCCAGGACGCGCGCTACCACAAGAACATTTCGTACCGTCCGCAGGAAGACAAGCTGCGCGGGTTTGCGGCCGAGCAGCCGGCCGAAGTCGAACGGTTGCACCGCATCTTGCGCGATTATTCGCGCCGGACCACCGAGTATTTGAGTGGGTTGCTGGCGCCGTACGCCGCCCAATGGACGCTGGATTTCGCGACGTTTCGGCCGATCGAGGAAAAGGGCCGCGACCTGCCGCTGCACAAGCGCAACGACCTGATGCACGTCGACTCATTCCCCAGCCGGCCGACGCGCGGCGCGCGGATCCTGCGGTTCTTCACGAACATCAATCCCACCGAGCCGCGGGTTTGGCTCACGGCCGACCGCTTCGAGCCGCTGGCTGAGCGCTACGCCCGGCAGGCGGGCCTTCCGCGTTACGCCAAGCTGGGGTCGCCGATGCGGCGGCGGTTGGACGGCGCCGTGCGGGCCATGAAACGGGCCGTCGGCCTGCGGGCTCCGCACTACGCACCGTACGACCGCTTCATGCTCCGCTTTCACGATTTCCTGAAAGAAAGCGGCGAGTTCCAGGCCAGCCCGGCCCGCACGCAGATCGATTTCCCGCCAGGGTCGGCCTGGATGGTCTTTACCGACAGCGTGCCGCACGCGGTGCTCTCAGGGCAGTTTGCGCTGGAGCAGACCTACCTCATTCCGCTGGACGCGATGCAGTGTCCACACCTCGCGCCGGTGCGCGTGCTTGAAAAGGCCTGCGGCCGGCCGCTGATCGACTAGCGCCTGCGAGTACGCATCGCCCGGTAGCGGAATTCGTCCGAATTCCGAACTCTCACCCAGCGGCTCCGGAAGTCTCACGACTTCCGCTACAACGTGCGCAAATGCTTGCCTGGGGGCCGATCTGCCCGCTAGGATCGAGCAGATGAAATCGAATGTCATCGCGCTGCGGATTCGCTGGGTTGCCATCGGCTCGTTGATCGTGGGGTCGGTCACGTGCGCTGAGACCGCGCGCGGCGCCGAGCGGCCGCCTAACGTGGTGCTGGTGTTCGTCGACAACCTGGGCAACGGCGATATCGGTTGCTTCGGCTCGAAGCTGCATCGCACGCCCCATCTCGATCGCCTGGCGGCCGAGGGGCGGAAGTTCACGAGTTTCTACGTGGCCAGCGGAGTTTGCACTCCCAGCCGAGCCGCCCTGATGACCGGCTGCTATCCCGCGCGCGTGAGCATGCACGTCAGCGGCACGGGCAGCGCGGTGTTGCGCCCGTTGGATTCGAAGGGCCTGAATCCCGACGAGACGACGATTGCCGAGGTGCTCAAGCCGCGAGGCTATGCGACGGGTATTTTTGGTAAATGGCACCTGGGCGATCAGCCGCCGTTCTTGCCTACCCGGCAGGGCTTCGACACGTTTTTTGGCATCCCCTACAGCGACGATATGACCAAGGACGTGCAGCCCGCAAGCTGGCCGGAACTCCCCTTGATGCGCGACGAGCGCGTGATCGAGGCTCCGCCCGACCGCGATCAGCTCGTCAAGCGCACGACGCAAGAGGCCATCCGGTTCATCGAGCGCAATCGGCAGCGGCCGTTCTTTGTCTACTTGCCGCATACGATGCCGGGCTCGACGTCCGCGCCCTTCTCGAGTCCGGCGTTTCGCGGCCGCAGCGCCAACGGCGCTTATGGCGATGCTGTCGAGGAACTGGATTGGTCGCAAGGCGAGATTGATGCCGCACTACGGCGCCTGGGCCTGGAGCGCGACACGCTCGTGATCTGGACTTCTGACAATGGCGCCGTGCGGCGAAATCCTCCCCAGGGAAGCTGCGCGCCGTATCAAGGCTGGGGCTACGATACTTCCGAGGGGGCCATGCGCATGCCGTGCATCATGCGCTGGCCGGGCAAAATTCCCGCGGGCACAACCTGCGACCAGCTTTGCTCGACGATGGACCTCTTGCCCACGCTCGCCGCGCTGGCCGGCGCGCCGCTGCCGACAAAGCCCATCGATGGGCATGACATCCGTCCGCTGATCTTCGGCGCCGCGGGGGCTCGCTCGCCTTGGGATGAAACGGGTTTCGGCTATTATCGCATGGAGCAGTTGCAGGCCATTCGCGCGGGCCGCTGGAAACTCTACTTGCCGCTGGAGCGCAAACTGGAGACCCTCGGCCGCAAGATGGCCGCCAGCCCGGCGCAACTGTACGACGTTGTCGGCGACGTCGGCGAGACGCACGAGGTGTCGGCTGAGCATCCGGAGGTTGTGCGGCGTCTGACGATTATGGCCGATCGCTTGCGAAAGGAAGTCGGCGACTTAGACTCGCCCGGCGCCGGCCAGCGCGCCGCCGGCTTGGTCGACCATCCACGCCCGCTGGTGCCGAGTTCCGGCGGCGCGAATTAGCGTCCGCTTCATCGCGCAATTCGAACGCCAGCCGCCCCAGGTCGCTTTAATCGGGGGACGGCGCGCGGCATAATGCGAGCTTTCGCCTCTCTCAGCCAGCAACCGCGGGAAGTGCTTCGATGGACGACAAAATTAAGTACCAGGGAATCACGTTCGACGACGTCTTGCTCGAACCCCGCTACAGCGACGTCGTGCCGGCCGATTGCCAGGTCTCGACCCGGCTCACTCGGCGGATCGAGCTGAACATTCCCCTGCTCAGCTCGCCCATGGATACGGTCACCGAAAGCGAAATGGCCATCGCCTTGGCCCAGGAGGGGGGGCTGGGCGTGATCCATAAGAATATGTCGATCGAACGGCAGACCGAAGAGGTCGACAAGGTCAAACGCAGCGCCAATGGCATCATTCTAGATCCCGTCACGCTGCCGCCCGATGTCACGGTCAAGCGCGCCCGCGAAGTCATGGCCCAGCACAATGTGTCGGGCGTCCCCATCACGAGTGGGGGGCGGCGGCTCGAGGGCATTCTCACGCGACGCGATCTCCGCTTCCTGGAAAACAACGAGCTGAAAATCTCGGAAGTGATGACGCGCGAGCACCTCGTGACAGCAACGGGGACTGTAACGCTTGAGGAAGCTGAGAAGATTTTAATGATAAATAAGGTCGAGAAACTTTTGCTGGTTGACGAAAAATACTGCCTGACCGGACTGATCACGATCAAGGACATCGACAAGATGCGCAAGTTCCCCAATGCTTGCAAAGATAAGCTGGGGCGTTTGCGCGCCGGGGCGGCTGTCGGCGTGCAGGAGTTCGAGCGCGTCGAAAGTCTGATCGCCAAAGGCGTGGATCTGCTGGTCGTGGATAGCGCTCACGGGCATTCGTCCAACGTGTTGGACACCGTGCGGCGAATCAAGCAGCGCTGGGATATCGACGTGGTGGCCGGCAACGTGGCTACCAAAGAAGGATGTAAGGACCTGATCGAGGCCGGAGTCGACGCGGTGAAGATCGGCATCGGCCCCGGATCGATTTGCACGACGCGGGTCATCTCCGGCGTGGGAGTTCCGCAGATCACGGCCATCTGGCACGCGGCCCAAGCGGCCCAGGCCAGTGGCACGCCGATCATTGCCGACGGAGGCATTCGCTATTCGGGCGATGTGACCAAAGCCATTGCCGCCGGCGCCCATTCGGTGATGATCGGCGGCTTGTTTGCCGGCCTGGCCGAAAGCCCGGGCGAGCAGATCCTGTATCAGGGGCGCACGTTCAAGGTGTACCGTGGCATGGGTTCGATGGGCGCCATGGTCAAGGGATCGAGCGAACGCTACCGCCAGCGCGGCAGCGAACGCGGGACGGATAAACTCGTGCCCGAGGGCGTGGAAGGCCGCGTGGCCTACCGCGGTTCGCTGAGCACGTTTGTCTATCAGCTTGTCGGCGGGCTGCGAGCCGGAATGGGCTATTGCGGAGCCCGCAATATCGATGAGTTGCGAAAGGAAGCGCGGTTCATTCAAGTTTCAGCGGCAAGTGTGCGGGAGAGCCACCCCCATGACATCGCGATTACGCAGGAAGCACCCAATTACACCTCCGAATACTCGACTGGCGAGAACGTCTGAGAACGGACCGCGGGCACTGGCACTCGCTCTGCCCGATCATCGGTCCGGCACGATCTGGTGGCTGGCCGCGCTGCTGGCGGCGACGCTCGTGACGTTGGCCTGGATACCGGCCGCGCGGGCCGACGACGGCGACGCGCAGCCCACGAGTGCCTCACAGCCCTCGAGCCGGCAGGGCTGGTCGTCCAAGCTGCGGCGAACGGCCGGGCCAGCGTCCGGCATCGTCGGCACCGATACAGTGTCCAGCGGCATGCAGGCTCCTGCCCAATCGGGCCGGCAGCGCAGGCGCTTGAACCCTCTGAGCCGCTTCGAGTGGGGCGATTTGGGCCTGCCCGACAATGCCCCCAGCGCGAACAATGCCCCCGGCGCAGCCAGTGCACCCCGGGCAGCCAGTGCGCCGCGCCGCAAGGCGATCAGCGCCATCACGCCGGCCCAAGCGCTGATGCCGGCGAACGACGCTGCCGATGCGGGACCGGCATCACCCGGCGTGGCTCCCGACGCAACCGAAACTGCGGCCGACGAACCTCGGCAATTGGAGCTGGCCGCGCCCGGCGAGCAACTCGCGGGCGAAGAGCGCGTGGCGCAGCTCCCACTGGGGCCGAAAGTCCCCGCTTTCGAAGACACGTTCGGCCAAGGACCGCAGTCCCTGGAAGTGAACTGCGACCTCGAGCGTCAGAAGCTCAAGCCCATCAACGCCGTGACCAACAAAATCACCGCCGAGCCGGGCGCCTTTCCGCCGGAATGCGGCATTGGCGAACTGACTTTCAAGACGCGTGATTTTTCGCCGATGACGTACACCTGGATTGCGTCCAACCTCTGCCATAAGCCGCTGTATTTCGAACAGCCGCGCGTCGAGCGCTATGGGCACTCGCTGCCGCCGGTCATTCAACCGATCGTGTCGGCGACTCAGTTCTTCTTGAGCGTGCCCTTGCTGCCCTATAAGATGGGCATCGAACCGCCCAACGAATGCATCTATGCACTCGGGTATTATCGCCCCAGCAGTTGTGCACCGATGCAGATTCCGGGCGTGGCCATCAGCCTGAGAGGCGCCGTTTACGAGGCGGCCGTGATCACGGGCTTCGCCGTCGTGCTGCCTCCGTGAGATGTCGGTCGTCCGTGGTCAGTTGTCAGTTGATGAGTGCGGCCACGGTTTGCCTGATGAATCATAACCTTGCGGGCTCCTCGTCGCGGGATGCGCGGCGAGGCCCGCAGGGTTAACCCATGCCGGCACAGCCGCCGGATCCGCACTGTGGCCGGCCGCAGCCGCCGAAGTCCGCGGCACTCGGGGTCGATTTACTCGATCCGCCGGTATGAGCCACCGGCGCGCTCAGCAGCTTGGCCAGCCGCGGACTGCCGCAGGCGCTGCACTCGGGCGATTCGCCTGATCGCACCAGGTGCTCCTGGAGTTGGCCGCAAGCCTCACAGCGGTACTCATAGAGCGGCATCAAGCTTCGCTTTCTCTTGCGGGTTCGATTCCGACCTGCCCATCCGGCCGTTTGAACATCGGCCGGTCGGTATATTATAGTTTTTCGAGCCCCGCGCCGGCAATTCCGAAGTTTGCCGGCCGCGAAGCGGTTGCTCTTAAGGATGCTCGGATGCCAAGTCCTCACCGCCCGCCAAGCGGCATCACGCGGGAACAAGCGCGCGAGATCGATCGGCGGGCTCAAGCCGAATTCGCCATGTCGAGCCTCGTGCTAATGGAGAATGCCGGGCGCGGACTGGCTGATCAGTTCGGCGCCCTGCAGCTCGCGAGCCCCGTCTTGATTTGCTGCGGCACGGGCAACAACGGCGGCGACGGGCTCGTCATGGCCCGGCATCTCGATTTGCGGGGCGTGCCGGTGCGAGTTTTCGTTTGGGGCGAAGTCAATCGCTTCAGCACCGACGCCGCCTGCAACTTTGAAATTCTCAAACGCTGCGCGATCCCGATCGATGTTTGCGGAACGGATGCGGCGGGCGAGCGGCTGGCCGCCGCAATCGCCGACTCAAACTGCATCGTCGATGCTCTGCTGGGGACCGGGGCGAAGGGCGAGCCACGACCGCCATTGGATACCGTGATCGCTCAACTCAACGCCAGTCCGGTTGCTAAGCTGGCCGTCGACATTCCAAGCGGGCTCGATTGCGACACCGGAAAGCCCGCGGCCCACACTATCCGTGCCGCGCACACCTGCACGTTTGTCGCGGCCAAGGTGGGCTTCGCCTTCTCAGAGGCCAAGCCACACCTGGGCAGAGTTCACGTGCTTGACATTGGCGCCCCGCGCGTACTCATCGACTCGGTCACGAATCCAGCGTCGGCTTAGGCATTAAAACACGCCGAAGCCGGCGTAGTACCCGCCGCCGTACGGATAGTATCCGCCGCCCCAGCCGCCGTAGGAGCGGTACGGAGCGAAACCGCCGTAATAGGCTCGATACGGCCGAAAGCCGTAGCCATACCCATAGGGCCGATAGTATCCGCCCCAACGGTAAGGCCGGTAGCCATACCCGTACCCGCCGTAGCCATAGCCCCAGCGGACGTTCTCAATCTTGACCGGCGCGGATGTACTTAGCGGCTCGCTGGCCATCGCCGTCGATGCACCAAATAGGCCGAGCAAAGCGGCCGCCACAATCATGGTTCTCATGGGTAGAACTCCTTTTTATCAAAGACGCCCAATTCCGCCTGAAATGTTTTGCATTTCTCGTGCCGCGCGTTTTTTGATACGTGGCTCCGGCTTTTTCTGGTGCGATTGGAAGGCTTGAGGCTTCAACCCTAGACTGGCAAAATCCTAGTTGGCTCGGTAACACCCGGGTCGCGCTGTGATAGATTTCGAGAAGACTGCCTCGTTCTGGCGGTAGACAGGCCACCTTTGGGCACTATCCGAAGTTTTTTTCCAGGGGACCCGTGGCGTGCGAATTGTCCTGTGCTATCCCGTTGAGCCACAGCATTTGAATCAGATCGCCGAGGCGGCGCCCGGCGCAGAAATCGTCGATGCCGGCCAGCACCGCATCGCGGACGAGATTCTCAACGCCGATATCTATTGCGGGCATGCCAAGGTGGTGCCGATTCCCTGGGACGAGGTCGTTCGCCAGGGGCGTTTGCAGTGGATCCAGTCGTCGGCGGCAGGCATGGACCATTGCCTCGTGCCGGCCGTCGTCGAGTCGGACATCACGGTCACCAGCGCCTCGGGCGTGCTGGCCGACCAGGTGACCGAGCACACGCTAGCCCTGATGACGGGACTGTGCCGTAGCTTGCCCGTGTTTTTTCGGGCCCAACAGAAGCGAGAATTCATTCGCCGGCCGACACGCGACTTGCACGGCACGACCGTGGGTATCGTCGGCTTCGGCGGCAATGGGCGACGGCTGGCCGAAGTGCTGCGCACGCTCAAAGTGCGGATGCTGGCAACCGACATGTTCCCGGTCGACAAGCCCGAATATGTCGAGGCACTGCTGCCGCCCGAGCGGCTCGACGAGATCCTGCCGCAAGTCGATTTTTTGGTGCTGGCCGCGCCGCTCACCAGCCAGACGCGCGGCATGATCGACCGCCGGGCGCTGGCACTGATGAAGCGCGATGCGTTTTTGGTGAACATGGCCCGTGGGCCGCTGGTCGTGGAACAGGATCTGGTCGAGGTGCTGGAGTCCGGCCACCTGGCCGGCGCGGCCATGGATGTGACGGAAGTCGAGCCGCTGCCGCCGGCGAGCAAGCTGTGGGAGCTGCCAAACGTGATCATTACGCCGCACGTTGGCGGGCAAAGCCGGACGCGGATTGAGGACATGACCAACTTTTTTTGCGAAAATCTTCGCCGCTGGCAGTCTGGCCGGCCGCTGGCAAACCTGATCGACAAGCGGCTCGGCTTTCCGGTGCGCGGCGCGGAATCGGCCTGATTTTTTCTTTGTTACAGTGCCTTTTCGGCCGCGTGCTGTCGCGCAAGCGCGCGCGGCGACCGCGGCCGTCATCTTCGTTGACAATCGGAACTTTGGTCGATCGCGGATGGTTGGCGGTGCGCAGCCCCCCCGGTTCTGTAGAGGGGGCCAGTGGCCTGCCGCGCTCTAGGCGCTGCCGAATCGGCCGGCTTAAGATGAATGCCGTATTGAATCTACTGCGTTCCTGTTTCCGGTGCAGCAAGGGCTTGCGCACCGGGTGCTCGAGTTCGTCGCCAGTCGATGCCACGCATGGGTCGACCCACGACGAAACTTTTGCCGCGCAGCGTTCAATCAATGATGGAACAGGGGTGCACGCACGATGTCCAATACGACTTTTCTTACCGGATCGCAAACGCTGACTTTCAACGGTGGCCGCTCGGTGCGTTGCCCAGAAGAGCTCATCGAACGCTACCGTTCGCTGCTGGGCGATCAGCGGCTGAACTGGACCGAGCACCATCGCTTTCTCCGCCCCCTGGGTTCTGGCGGGCAAGGCATCGTCTATCTCAGCGAGCGCCGCGGCACCGACAATTTCACGCTGCCCGTCGCATTGAAAATCTTTTCGCCCGAGCCCTACGAAGATGCTCGGGCGTATGACGAAGCCATGAGCCGGATCGCGCACGTGGCGGCGCGAGTCGCACAGATTCAGCAGGACAATCTGCTGGACGTGCACAATTTCGTCGACCGCAACCGCATCCGCATCATGGAAATGGAATGGGTCGACGGCTTCGATCTGAGCCGCCTGCTCACGCTCGAAATGCTCGACCGCGTGCGTAGCCGGGTGAGCAACCGCCGCTGGGAATACCTGAATAACGTGATCGTGACGGCCGGGCCGGTGCAGCCTCGCCTGAAGCCGGGCATCGCCATCGCCGTGTTGCGCGAATGCCTGGCGGCCTTGGCCGCGCTGCACCGCGAAGGCATCGTCCACGGCGACTTGAAGCCGTCGAACATCATGCTCAAGCGGACGGGCAACGCCAAGATCATCGACATCGGTTCGGCCTTCGATCTGGAAAACGCGCCCACGCGGCGCAGTTGCACGCCGGCCTATTCGGCGCCCGAGGTGCTCGAAGGCAACGGCACGTCGCCGCGCTCCGACTTGTGCAGCCTGGGTTACGTGCTGATCGAAATGCTCTCCGGCTGCCCGCCGTTCAGCGGCATGAACACGTTCCGCGAATTGATGGAAGCCAAACGCATGCTCGTACAAAAACTGCCCGAGCGGCTGCCGCGCGAGGTGGTGTGCAACGAGCTGCTGATGAACCTGATCCGCAGCCTGATCGCGTCCGATCCGATGTGCCGTTTCCCCAGCGCCGAAGCGGCCGACTTGGTCAAGGAAGGCGCCGCCAGCTTCCACCGGCAGCTCGTCAAGGGCGATCTGGCCAGCGAATACGAAAACGAAATCCGGCTATGGCTGGAAGAGCTGGAGTAAGCGGCCGATTTGTCTCGGCTGGATGTTTTGGAAAGTGGCGCGCCCGAGTGCGGGCCCGCATCGTATGGCCACCAGCGTCATTGATTCCTGGCTTCCCGGCACCCCCGAGCGATCGGCTGTGGACGCGGAGCCCAGGCCCGGCACAGTGATCCCCGACTCCGGCGCCGCCGAGGCACCACGAGCCGAGTCAGCATTAGCCGAGGCTCCTTCAGCCGAAGGAGCTGCGCCGCCTTTTCAATTTCGCCTTCGCACGCTGCTGGGCCTGGTGGCCGCGGTGGGCGGACTGTGCGCCGTGCTCGTCAACATTGGACCGCTATGGTCGACGCTTGTGCTGTGGACCGGCTTGCTGGTCGCCGCGCACGTGGCCGGCAACGCTTGCGGCACGAAGCGCACCAGCGCCGGACCCACTCGCACGCAACCGCTGTTGGGCTCGGTTCGCCGAAGTTTGAATTTGCGCGCTACGCGGCTGCGCCAGCGGAACGGCCCCGGGCCGTTGATGCTCGTGGGCGTGGGTGTGGGTGCCCTGACCGGTGGAGTGATCGGCACCGTGGTGCTGTGGGCCGTCTATTGGGAGGCCTTTGGGCTGGGGCCGGTCGGCGTCGGCGGCGCGAGCTCGGCTGTCGTCGGCGGCTTCCTCGGTTTTCTATCCGCCAGCTTTGTCGAAGTTGCCGGTCGGGCCTGGCAAGAAGCCAGCGGCGAATTGCCTTGGCGACGCTAGCGGGCCTGCCAGCATTTCCGCAGGTCGAGACGCATACCGCCTGCTAGCAGCATTCGATGGGCTACACCTGGTTTGCACCCAGCCAGCGGCCCGAATCTTGGGCACAACTCGCAAAGTCGACTAAACCGGCGAAGTCCCCCCGGTCGATATTCACGATGCACCCGTTGCTGTTCAGGCTCGCTGCGATGCGCGGCGGGCAGTTTCTCCACAGGACTGTTTTTATGATGCGCCCCACGCTTCTGGCTGCTTGCATTCTGGCTGCATCTGCCAGCCTGGCCGGTGCCCAGGATTCCGACGATCCACAACCGGCTCAGCCCACTTTGGGTCAGCGGCTGGGCAACTTCGGCCGGAACTTGTTTGGTGCCTCGGACGATTACGACCAGCCGCCCCCCAGCAATCCGCGACCGATGCCGACGTCAAAGCCGCGGCCCCGGTCGGGCTCGGCCGGCACGACCGCAATGGGCTCCAAGCTTCCGCGGACTGCCAGCACGCCCGCGCCCACTGCACCAACGGCCGAAACACCCGACGCTGATGCGCCAACGGCGCGTGTCGCTCAAAGCAACAAGCTGTTCGATTCGCAACCGCCTTCGGCCGACGATGCCCCTCCGCCGCCAAGCGAAGAACCGATTGTCGCCGATGACGACGTGCAGTCTAGCCCGGCCCCGACGACCAGTTCGCGTCGGCGCGGCGGTGCTCCGGCGCCAGTCGCCCGGCGGCAGCCGAGCATCGACGATTCGGTTGCGCCGCTGGCCAACGAAGGGGGCCACCTGCGGCCCAGCCCGCTGCGCGAGACGCCCACGCCGCGCGTGGCACGTAGCGAACGGCTCGGTGGCCGCATGCCAGCCGCTGTCAGCCGAGAACCCGCCTCTCTCCCGGCAGACGATGCCGACCGCGTGTTGATCACGCGCAAAAGCCCCAACATCAGCATTGAGACGACCGGTCCGCGACGCATCACGGTCGGCAAAGAAGCCTCCTACACGGTGATCGTCAGCAATGCCGGCGACGTGTCGGCCAGCGACGTGGTCGTGTATGTCAACATGCCCCAGTGGGCCGAAGTCGCCGGTGCCCAGGCCAGCAGTGGCAGCACGGGCACCAGCGCCGAGCGTTCGGCCGAAGGTTATCAATGGCGCATCAGCAGCCTGGGAGCCCATAGCCGGCAGGAGCTGTCGCTACGGATCATTCCGCGCAAGAGCCAGCCGCTGGACTTGGCCGTGCGCTGGACCTGCTCGCCCAGCTCGTCGCAAGCCACGGTCGAAGTCGACGAGCCGAAGCTCGAGATGTCCATCAGCGGCCCGACCGACGTGATCTACGGCGAGCATCAGCTCTACAAGTTGACGATTTCCAATCCCGGCACCGGCGACGCCGAGGGCGTCATGATCCAACTCGATCCGATCAATCCCAACGAAGGCACCACGGCCACCCATCGCATGGGCAAGCTGCCGGCCGGCAGCAGCAAGACGGTGGAAATCGAACTGACGGCCCGGCAGGCCGGCCACATTTCGATCAAAGCCGCGGCCGCGGGCGACGGCGACCTGAAAGCCTCGGCCGTGCAGAACGTGCTCGTCCGTCGCGCCGGACTGCAAGTCTCGATGACCGGCCCGAAATTGCACTACGCCGGCTCGTCCGCCACGTACGAAGTGCGCGTTCGAAACACGGGCGACGCCACTGCCCAGGACGTCTCGGTCGTGGCCACCGTGCCGCCGGAAGTGACCTTGGTTGCGGCCAGCGGCAACGGGCAGCTCGAAGCGGGACAAAACCGCATCGTCTGGCCGGTCGATGAAATCGCATCCGGCAGCGAAACCACCGTCAGCTTCAAGTGCATGATGAAGGGGACGGGCGCCAACCGCATCGAAGTCACGGCCATTTCCGACGATCTCAAGGAATCGGCCCTGGTTACCACACAGGTGATGGCCTTGGCCGACCTCGTGCTGGAAGTGACCGACACGCCGGGCCCGATTCCCGTCGGCCAGGAGATGATGTTCGACGTGCAGGTCCGCAATCGCGGCAGCAGCAGCGCCGAACAGGTGGAGCTGGTCGCTTACTTCTCTGACGGCTTCGAGCCGATCAGCGTCGAAGGCGGCAAGTACGAAATGGGCGCCGGCACGGTCCTGTTCAAGCCGATTGTCTCGCTGGCTGCCGGGTCTGAAACTTCTTTCAAGATCAAGGCCCGCGCCAGCACGGCCGGCAACCATCGCGTGCGTGTCGAGCTGCAATGCAAATCGCTCGGCACCCGGCTCACGCGAGAAGACTCCACGCTCTTCTACGGCGAAGACGGCACGCTGCCCAGCGGTCCGGCGGCGGCCAGCCCCTCGGCACCGAGCCCCTCGACATCGAGCGAAGACGGGCCACAGCCTCACTTGGCTCCCAGGCGGCAGTGAGCAATCGAGTTCGAGCGCCGGTAGCGGAATTCGTGAGAATTCCGAACGGTCTTCGAAAGGCTAGCCGGAAGTCTCACGACTTCCGCTACGCAGCGGCCGGCGCCCTTCGGCGCTTCATCATTGCCTATCAAACACCAGCGGCTGCTCGGAGCGGGGGTCGCCGATGCGAATCGAGACCTTGCCGGCCAGCAGGTCATCGAGCAATTGACCGACGACCTCGGCTCGCCAACCGCGGCATAATAGCGGCGGTTCGGCCCCCGCGGGATACTCGCCCAGCCGATAGGCGGCCAGCTCGCGAACATCGGTGGCCGTGCCCACCAGGCTGGCCGCGATGTGGGCATCGCGGCAAATGCTGCTGAGCGCGGAAGACAGAAGCTGACCCAACATCATCAACTGCGGGCTGCTTTCGGTGCGGACGTTGGCCGGCAGATGCTCTTCTTCGGCAGCCAGGGCCTTGCCGATGACGCGCGACAGATCGGGCACGAGCCGCCGCAGGTCGCCCCGCTCCATGCCGCGAATGGCGCTGATCTGCTTGGGATCGTCCGAGCGTCGTTTGGCCAATTCGACGATCAGGTCGTCGCGCAGCACTTGCTTGACGGGCGAATTGCGCCGCTCGGCTTCACGCTCGCGCCACAGCCACAATTGCCGCACGATGGCCAAGCTGCGGCCGCCGAGCGCCGAACTGCCCGCCACCTTGCGCCAGCGCTCGGCTAGCCGGCTTTCGGCGACGTCGTCTTGCCAGGCTGTCATTTCGGTTTCATACCAGGCGGTGCGTCCCAGCTTGTCCAGCTTCTGGCCGAGCACCTCGCGCAGCCGGGCCAGATGCCGCACATCGTCCAACGCGTACTCCAACTGCCGATCGGTCAGCGGCCGCCGCCGCCAGTCGGTGCGCGTCTCGCCCTTTTGCGGCTTTTCGCCCAGCATTCGAAAGATCAAATTGCCGTAGCCGGCCGGATATTCCAGACCCACCATGCCGGCGGCCAGTTGCACATCGAACAGCCGGGCCGGCGGCCGGCCGATGGCCTCCAGGCAGAACACCAATTCCTGGCGTCCCGCGTGGACGATCGTTTCGTGCGTCGGCTCGGCCAGCACTTCCCAAAATGCCGTGATCTCGGGCACGGCCTGCGTGTCGATGATCACCAGTTCGCCAGGCATGGCTACTTGCACTAGGCAGAGCTGCGGCCGGTACGTGTGTTCGGACACGAACTCGGTATCGAACGCGATCGTTTCCGCCTTCTTCAGCCGATGGCAGACGGCGTTCAGCTCCGATTCGGTGGTAACGATGCGATAAGCCAAGCGATTGGTCGCAAACAAGCCGGTTGCCGACCCGGACAGAACCGACCGGCATCGCCCCAAGGTCAGACAACGCCGAATCTTAATCAATCCCCCATGATTTGACTATGAGGCCAACTTCGCCGCGGGCTTGCGTGTGTCATTCTGCTAGGGAGCCGCACGGATACCATTTTTCCGTAGCCCAGCCCTTCCAGGGCTGGGAGCCGTGGCCGGTTCCGCGAACCTTCCCCCGATTCGATGTGGCCAAAGGCCGCATCGAATCGGGGGAAGAAGATTGGTTGCGACCCCACAAGCCCCAGCCCTCAAAGGGCTGGGCTACGGAAAAACAAGCGGCCATCAACCTCCTCGTTGCAGCGATTCTGTGCGCGCAGTTGAGCCGCTCACCCAACCCAAAGCTTAACCCTTTGCGCAACTTGACCATCGAATTGGCAATCTGATACCATGCCGCGAGGACTCGACTGGGCAGGTCGGGTTTAATTTTTGCCCGGCCTTGTGAAACGATTCACAAAGTTGACCCGGCAAATCAGTTGCGTTTGTTGCCCCGGAGTTGCCCCTCGTTATGCAAGCGGCCGTCCCGGTCTTCGTGTTTTTAGTGCTGGCCTTCGCGCTGTCGGCGGGGTTACTCGCCGTGTGCCAGCTCATTGGCCCGAAGCGCAAGACGGCCGTCAAGGAAATGCCCTACGAAAGCGGCATGGACCCGATCCATGACTCGCGCCGCCGCTTCGATGTGCGGTTCAACCTCGTGGCGATCGCCTTTCTGCTGTTCGACGTCGAATTGCTGTTCCTCTATCCCTGGGCTGTCGCCAGTCGCAACGCTGCGGGCGTGGATGCGGCGGTGAGCGGCGGCTGGGTGTCGGGCCGCGGCTTGGTGTTTGGCGAGGCCATGACCTTTGTCGCTTTGCTGGCGTTGGGTTTCGTTTACGCGTGGCGCAAGGGAGTGTTTCGATGGCGCTAGAACTGCCCGAAAACGTCGTGGTCAGCAAGCTCGATTCGCTGGCCAACTGGTGTCGTAAGAACAGCTTATGGCCGATGCCCTTTGCCACGGCCTGCTGCGGCATCGAGCTGATGGCCACCGGTGCCAGCCGCCATGATCTGGCCCGCTTCGGGGCCGAAGTGTTTCGCTTCAGCCCGCGGCAATGCGACCTGATGATCGTGGCCGGCCGGGTAGTGATGAAGATGCTGCCCGTGCTGCAGCGCATCTGGCTGCAGATGAACGAGCCGAAGTGGTGCATCTCGATGGGCGCGTGCGCCTCGACCGGCGGCGTGTTCGACACGTACTGCGTCGTGCAGGGCATCGACCGCTTCATTCCGGTAGACATGTACGTGCCCGGCTGCCCGCCGCGGCCCGAGCAGCTCATTCAATCGATCATTGATCTGCAAGACAAGATTCAGCTCGAGGGGACGATTTCGGGGCAGGAGTTCGAGACCTCGGCGCGGCAGCAGCGGAAGCGGGCCTTGATCGAGTTGCCCGTGCTTGCCGGCCTGCCGCCGGTCGCAAGATAAAAAGCCCCCCATCGGACACGTGAGCGAGGCAAGTGGAATGCCGGCCCGAAGTGAAACGATCGCCGCCCTCAAAAGCGCGTATCCGCAATTGACGGAGAGCGAATTCCGCGGGCAGACGCGCGTGGTCGTGCCGGCCGAGCAGTTGATCGCCGTGGCCTCGATCCTCAAAGACGAACGCGGCTTCGACCTGCTGGTGGACGTCACGTGCGTCGATTATCTGAACTTTCGCGACGCCGAGTACCGTTTCGGCCTGGTCTATCTGCTGGCTTCCACCACCGGCAACGAGCGGATCACGCTGCGGGTGTACTTGAACGAGCCGCACTTGAGCGTGGCCTCGCTGGTCTCCTTGTGGGAAGGCGCCAATTGGCTGGAGCGCGAAGTTTGGGACATGTTCGGCATCCGCTTCGAGGGGCATCCCGACCTGCGGCGAATTCTCTTGCCGGAGGAGTTCACAGCCTTTCCGCTGCGCAAGGATTACCCGCTGCAAGGCCGCGGCGAGCGGCATAATTTCCCCGTGCTCACGCGCAACCAAGGCTAAGCCCCCACAGCCGTCTTATGCCCATCACCCCCGCTACGCTCACCGAGAGCCACGAACCGGCCGCCGATGGGCAGGACTACATCTGGACGTTGAACTTCGGCCCGCAGCACCCGGCCACGCACACCACGCTGCGCATTGTGCTCAAGCTCGACGGCGAGCGCGTGGTCGATGCCTTGCCCGATATCGGCTACCTGCACTCGGGCTTCGAAAAGCTGGGCGAGTCGCTCGACTATAACCAGTACGTCACGGTCACCGACCGGATGAACTACATCTCGCCGATGGCCAACAACGTGGCTTGGCACGGGGCCGTCGAACGCCTGATGGGCCTGGAGCTGACGCCCCGTTGCAAATATCTGCGCGTGATTGTGGCCGAGTTGGCGCGGATCAGCGACCATCTGCTGTGCAACGGCGCCGTGGGTCTGGACGTCGGCGCGTTCACCTATTTCCTCTACGCCTTCAACCGCCGTGAAGATCTGTACGACATTTTCGAAACGGTTTGCGGCGCCCGCTTCACGAACAGCTATACCCGCGTCGGCGGCTTGATGTACGACGCCACGGACCTGTTTATCGAGAAGGTGCGGGCATTTGTCCGCACGTTCCCTAAAACGCTCGACGACATGGACCGGCTGCTGAACCGCAACCGCATTTTCATCGACCGCACCAAGGGCGTGGGCGTACTGACCAAGGCCGAGGCGAACAGCCGCAGTTGCACCGGTCCCGTCGCCCGCGGCAGCGGCGTGGCGCGCGACCTGCGCAAGGACGAGCCCTACCTGAGCTATCCCGATTTCGATTTCCAGGTCTGCTGCGCCACGGCCGGCGATTGCTTTGCCCGCTACCTGGTGCGGATGGCCGAGATGCGCGAGAGCCTGAAAATCGTCGAGCAGGCGATCGAGAACCTTCCGTCCGGGCCGGTGAACGTGGACATCGGCCGCCGGGCCGCGCTTCCCAACAAGCGGATGGTGTACTCCACGATCGAGGGTTGTATCTCGCATTTCGAATTGGAGATGACCAATCGCGGCTTCGAGACGCCCGTCGAAGAGTCGTACGCGGCGATCGAGGCCCCCAACGGGGAGCTGGGCTTTTACATTGCCGGCGATGGCACGGACGTGGCCTATCGGGCCCGCTGCCGGCCTCCGTCGTACATCCACTTCGCCGTATTTCCGCATTTGATCCGCGGCCACACGCTCAGCGACGTGGTGGCCGTGCTCGGCAGTCTGAACATCATTGCCGCCGAATTGGACCGCTGAACAAAAATCGCCCCAGCAACCACGTTTTGACCTGCTTTTTTCCGGACCTGGTATGTCGACCGCCGAGCGGATATTGACGGACGAAATGGTCGAGGCCATCAAGGCCTACTTCCCCCGCTATCCCACGCGCCAGGCCGTGACGCTGCCGGCCTTGCACATCGTCAACGAGCGTTTGCGCTACGTGCCGATCCAAGCGGTGATCGAAATCGCGCAACTCCTCGACCTGGCTCCCGCCGACGTGCAGGATACGCTCAGCTTCTACGGCTTCTTCAAGCAGGATCAGCCGCACGGCCGCGTCCGGGCTTGGGTTTGCCGCTCGATCAGTTGTGCCCTGCGCGGCGGCGAAGAAGTGCTCGAACACCTCTGCCACAAGGCGGGCGTGCGGCCCGGCGAAACGACGCCCGACGGCCGGATCACCGTCGAATTTGGCGAGTGCCTGGGCGCTTGCGAATACGCTCCCTGCATGCTGGCCGGTGACGACCTGCACAAGGATCTGACCAACGAAAAGATCGACCAGTTTTTGAACACCTTGACGTAACGTGCGCTTCACAGTGCAAGCCGTTTGAAAGATCGTGTATGGCTGAATTCGAACCGGTTTTGATGGCCAACATCAACAAGGAGAACAGTCATACGCTGGCCGTGTATGAGGCCGGCGGCGGATACCGCGCGCTCAAGCGCGTCGTAGCCGAAGGCGATCCGGCCAAGTTTGCCGAAGAGATCAAAAACAGCAACCTCCGCGGTCGCGGCGGCGCCGGCTTTCCCACCGGGCTTAAGTGGACGTTCTTGCCCAAGAACCATCCCGGCCCGATCTACATGTGCATCAACGCCGACGAGAGCGAGCCGGGCACGTTCAACAACCGCATCCTCATGGAACTCGATCCCCACCAGGTGATCGAGGGCGTAATCCTCAGCTCGTTC
The DNA here is from genome assembly GCA_036268995.1 of Pirellulales bacterium. GTDB lineage: Bacteria > Planctomycetota > Planctomycetia > Pirellulales > PNKZ01 > DATATB01. Next base: position 44,847 of record DATATB010000095.1, read on the forward strand.
GCCACGCGGGCCCAAACCGCCTACATCTATCTCCGCTACGAATACCCGCTCTCGCTCAAACGGCTGCAACTGGCCATCGACGAGTGCTACCGGGCCGGCTACCTGGGCAAAAACATCTGCGGCAGCAACTTCTCGCTCGACATCTACATGCACCGCGGCGCGGCCGCGTACATCTGCGGCGAAGAAACGGGCCTGATCGAAAGTCTCGAAGGCAAGCGGGCCTGGCCGCGCATCAAGCCGCCGTTTCCGGCCGTCGAAGGCGTGTTCCACAAGCCGACCGTCGTCAACAACATCGAAACGGTCGCCTGCGTTACACACATCGCCGCCCGCGGCATCGACTGGTTCAAGAGCATCGGTGTACCTGCCGATCCCAACAACCCGCGCGACCCGGGCAGCTACGGACCCAAGCTGTATTGCCTCAGCGGCCACGTGAACAAGCCGGGCTGCTACGAAGCACCGCTGGGCATCACCTGCCGCGAGCTGATCGAAAAGTACGGCGGCGGAATCTGGAAGGGTCGTAAAGGCAAGGCCGCCATTCCCGGTGGCATCAGCATGGGCCTGCTCACCGAAGCCGAGTTTGACACGCCGCTCGATTTCAACGGGCCGGGCAAGGTCGGCTGCCTGGGCTTGGGCACCGCGGCCGTGGTGGTGATGGACGAAACCGTGAGCATGGTCGATTTCCTCCACAACAGTTGCCGCTTCTTCCAGCACGAAAGCTGCGGCCAGTGTACCCCCTGCCGCGAAGGCACGGCCTGGTCCCTGCACATGCTCAATCGCATCAAGGCCGGCCGCGGCCGATTGCGCGATTTAGAGCTGCTGCTCGAGATCGGCGACAGCATCGGCATTATTCCCGGCACCACGATTTGCGGCCTGGCCGACGGCGCCGCCTGGCCGCTGAAGAATGCCATCCGCAAATTCCGCGGCGAGTTCGAAGACTACATTAAACGCACCAATCCCACCGGCTACGCCGAAACTGGCGCGGTGCCGGCGCTGGAGCTGGCGGGGGCGGGGCACTGAAATGAGTGAAAAGTGAAAAGTGAATAGTGAAAAATGGAAGAGAAGAAAGGGCGATTTCGCGAACGGACTAAGGCGTTTGCCGTGCGCGTGATTCGGCTTTATGGCGCGCTGCCGAAGAACAGCGTGGTGGCGCAAGTGATCGGTAAGCAGTTTTTGAGAAGCGCGACATCGGTCGGCGCGCAGTATCGTGAAGCGGCTATGGCACGCTCTCGGGCGGAATTCATCAGTAAGACACAATGCGCACTACAAGAGCTTGAAGAAACCTCCTATTGGTTCGAGTTGCTGGTCGAGGCCGACATCATTCCCCAGAAGCGACTGAACAATCTGATTGACGAAAGCAAGCAACTAACAGCCATGTTCGTCGCATCGATCAATACCTCCAAACGTCGCCGAACGCCACCAAACGCCTCCTCGTAATTTTTCACTTTTCACTTTTCACTTTTCACTCCTAAAGTATGGCTACGATCCTTGTAGACGGGCTTGAGGTTACGATTGCCGACCACGAACGCCTCAACGGCATTCAAGCCGCCGAGCGGGCCGGTATCGATATTCCACGCTACTGCTGGCACCCGGGGTTGACGGTCGTGGCGAGCTGCCGCATGTGCCTCGTCGAGACGGGCACGCGCGATCCGCAGACCGGCAAAATCTCGATGATGGGCAAGCTCGTGCCCGCCTGCCAGACCCCGGCCAAGGACGGCACGGTGTTCGTCACCGATAGCGACAAGGTACGCCAAAGCCGGGCCATGGTCGAAGAGGATCTGCTCATCGATCATCCGATCGACTGCCCAATCTGCGACAAGGCGGGCGAGTGCCTGCTGCAGGACTATCATTTCGCCCACGGACAGAAGGAGCGCCGGGCCGACATCCGGCCGTTCACCAGCAAGCGGCGCGAGATGGGCGACACGGTCTCGCTGTTTGTCGATCGCTGCGTGATGTGTACGCGCTGCGTCCGCTTCTGCCGCGAGATCACCGGCAGCAGTGAGCTGATGGTCATCAACCGCGGCAGCCACGAAGAGATCGACGTCGTGCCCGGTTTTCCGCTGGCCAACAAGCTGTCGGGCAACGTCGTGGACCTCTGCCCGGTGGGGGCGCTGGGTGACAAGGATTTTTTGTATCGGCAGCGCGTGTGGTTCATGAAGCGGCACGAGGCCGTGTGCACCGGCTGCTCGACCGGCTGCTCGATTTGGACCGAAGAGAATCAGGACACCGTGCACCGGCTCAAGCCGCGCGACAATCCGCACGTCAACCAGTGGTGGATGTGCGACGAAGGCCGCTACGGCTGGCACCACGTACACAGCGAGAACCGGCTGGTCGAGCCCCGCCAGCGCGGCAAGTCGGGCCACACGAACATCGAGTGGCACGAGCTCACCGCCGAACTTCCCCAGCGGCTCAAGGCGGCCGGCCGGCTGGCCGCTCTCCTTTCGCCGCATCTCACGGTGGAAGAAGCCTGGCTGCTGGCCACCTTCATCCGCGGGATCGATCCCGACGCGGTGCTGGCCTTGGGGTACGTGCCGGTCATTGGACAGGACGAGCGATTCAAGACGGGCTTCACAATCCGCGCGGAGAAATGCCCCAATCGCCGCGGCGTCGAGGCCGTGATCCAGCATTTCATGGGCAGCGTCATGACGTTCCCGGAGTTCCTGAGCCAGCTCGACTCCGCAGCACTGGGCGGCGTGTGGGTCAGCGGCGGCTACAAGGATGCCTGGATCGACGAAGCCGCAGCCGCCCGTTTCGGCGGCCTCAAGGAGCTGGTCGTGCAGGATCTGTTCGATTCGCCGCTCTACCAGCGGGCGAGCTTCCAGCTTCCCGGCGCCGCGTTTCCCGAGCGCGATGGCTCGTATGTCAACTTTGCCGATCGTCTGCAAGTGGCCCGCTGGGCCATTCGGCCGCCGGCGGGCGTGTGGGTCGAAGGGCAGCTCTATTGGCGGCTGCTCGAGCGGCCCGGCATGTTCAACACGCGACACGTGCTCAGCGAAGTCGCCGCGGCGATCCCGTATTTCTCAGTGGCCGGCGGTGAGTTTTCCGATCTGGGCGTGGACTTGAAGATCAACCAAATCGCCGGCTCGCCGGCCGTGACCACCGCTTAAAGCTGCCATGGAATCGCTGACAACTATCACGATTGTCGCCATTATCAAAGTCGCCATCCTGATCGGCGCGCTGATGACGGCGGCCGCTTACCTGGTGCTGCTGGAGCGCTGGATCGCTGCGTGGGTGCAGGACCGCCTGGGCCCCAACCGCGTCGGCGTGCCGCTGACGAACATTCGCCTGTTCGGCCTGGGTCAGCCGCTGGCCGACGGGCTGAAGTTCATCTTTAAAGAGGAAAACGTCCCGGAGCAGGTCGACAAGTTCTTGTTCACCGTGGCCCCGATTTCGATTCTCACCGCGGCCCTGGCGATCTTTGCCGTGATTCCTTTCGGCAGTTCGCTGCCGCCGGACCTCGGCATTCCCGGCATCCATCACGCCATTCAATTGGTGGTCGCCCCGCAACTCGACGTCGGCCTGATCTACGTCTTCGCGCTCAGCAGCATCGCCGTGTATGGCGTGATCCTCGGCGGCTGGGCCAGCAACAGCAAGTACAGCTTCCTCGGCGGGCTGCGCTCCAGTGCCCAGCTCATCGCCTACGAATTGCCGCTGGGATTGGGCATCCTGGGCGTGGTGCTGTTTGCCGGCTCGCTGCGGCTGGAGCCGATCATCGATCAGCAAGCCGCCAGCGGCGTGTGGAACGTGTTCGTGCAGCCGCTGGGCTTTGTCGTGTTCCTCGTGGCCTCGTTTGCCGAAAGTGCCCGGCTGCCGTTCGACTTGCCCGAGGCCGAGCAGGAGTTGGTCGGCGGCTATCACACCGAATATTCCGGCATGCGGCTGCTGATGTATCTGATCGCCGAATTCCTGCACATGGTCACGGCGGCGTTTTTGATCACGATCCTCTTCCTCGGCGGCTGGCACTTCTGGGGCATTACGGGTAGCGGCGGCGACGTGACTTGGCCGATCGCGATCCTGCGCGTGATCGTGCTCACGGTGAAGGTGCTGCTGGTGATCGTGTTCTTCATGATGGTCCGCTGGAGCTGGCCTCGGTTCCGCTTCGATCAGCTCATGGCATTGGCCTGGAAGGTCATGCTGCCGCTGGGTTTGGTGAACTTCGTGGCCGTCGCCTTCGTCAGCGAGTTTGCCTGGAACGCGCAAGAGCATCGGGTCTCGAGCACCTGGGCCGTGGTCCTGGCCATGTGGGTGGTGGCCATCATCAGTTGGTGGCTCGCCGGCAGCCTCTCGCCGCTGGCCACGGATAATCGTCCCCGGACCGACCTGCCGGACGCGGCGTCGTTTGGCGAACTCAACTAGTCAATCAGCTTCAATCCGTCCTCATAGAAAACGCATCCATGCAACCCAACGATCCGAACATCAAGTGGGTGGAAGAGCCGAAGCTGGGCATCACCGGCAAAATGTATTTGCCGCTGTTGTTTCAGGGCCTGACCACGACCACCAAGCACTTGTTCGGGCCGAAGGTCACGGTCAGCTTTCCGGAAGCCCGACCGACGGTTGGCAATCCGCTCATTTATCGCGGCGTACACCGGCTGAACAAGGACGAACAGGGACGCGTGCAATGCGTGGCCTGCTTCCTGTGCGCCACGGCCTGTCCGGCGCATTGCATCGACATCATCGGTGCCGAAAGCCCCTGGCCCGATCGCGAGAAGTATCCGCAAAGCTTCGTGATCGACGAGTTGCGTTGCATTTTTTGCGGCATGTGCGAAGAGGCTTGCCCGGTGGACGCGATCGAGCTGACGAGCCTGCTGGACCTCACCGGCCGCAGCCGCGAAGAGATGATCTTCGACAAGGAAAAACTGTTGAGCGTCTACGACCAAACCAAGGATGCCGAGCCGATGAAGTCGGCCAGCATGGGAGGAGTCGTATGCTAGGCCAGCAATGGCCCTACGCGGTGGCCACGCTGTTGTTCGCGGCCGGCATGTGGCTCTTGTTGCCCCGGGCTCGACCGCAAGGCCGGCCCATCGGCGCAGGCTTGGTCTGCGCGGGACTCGCGCTGCTCACGCTGCTGGTGCACTTCGGCCTGGCCGTGGGCGTCGAGGGGCAGCCCTATTGGTCGTGGCAGGCGGGCTTACCGCATGGCGGTGCGGCCGCCGTCGATATCGTGTTTCTCGTGCTGGCCGCAGTTACCGTCTTATCGGCCGTGGCTGCCGTCACGCTGCCCAGCCCGGTGTATTGCGCCATCTGGTTCGGGATGACGCTCTTGGGCACCGCCGCCTTGTTCCTTTATCAAGGTGCGCAGTTTCTGGCACTGGCCACGGTCGTGGTCTATGCCGGTGCGATCCTGGTCACCTTCTTGTTCGTGCTGATGCTGGCCCATCCCGAGGGCGATGCTTACTACGACCGGCTGAGCTGGGAAGCCATGCTTTCGGCATGTGCCGGGGCCGTGCTGGTCGGCATTCTGACGATGACGACGCTCCAGGCCTTCCGCGACCCCGGGCCGACGATCAGCACGAAGGCCCAATCGCCGCAAGTGGCGCAGGCCCGTGCGACCGGCATCCTGGCCTCGGAGCACGTGGCGTCGCTGGGCGGCCAACTGTTCAGTTCGCACCTGGTCAGCGTCGAGGTGGCCGGCACGCTGTTGCTGGTGGCCCTGGTCGGGGCCATCGCCATCGTGGCCCAGGCTTCGGGCAATCGGCTTGACCGCATGGGACACGTCGGCGAAATGGGCCGCGCAGAAGCCACCGGCCGCGCCGTGGGAGGGCCGACTCATGTCTGAGCTGCAACTGCTTTACAACTATCTGATCGTCGGCGCCCTGCTGTTCGGCATCGGGCTGATCGGCTTCTTGAGCCGCCGCAACATGATCGTCATGTTCCTGGCCGCCGAAATGATGCTGCAAGGCGTGTCGGTGAGTCTCGTGGCGTGGGGCCGCTTTCATAACGATTGGGGCGGCCAGGTGCTGGTCGTGTTCATCATCACCGTGGCCGCTTGCGAAGCCGGCATCGCGCTGGCCCTGGTGCTGATGCTGTTTCATCGCGCCGGCAAGTTGGACATTGCCTTCTGGCAAAACATCCGCGAATCCAACCAGCCGCGCTTCGTCGATCACGAACTGCCGGCCGATGGCGAGGCCGTGGGCCAACACTGGCCAAAGCTGACCCCCTCGGGCATCGAGCCGCCGGCCAAGGAAGAGGAGTTGGTGCACCGCATCCATGTTTGACCTCGACACACTAATGGTGCTGGTGCCGGCCTTGCCGCTGGCATCGGCGATTCTCACGCCGCTGCTGGGCAAGTTCGTGCTCAAAGAGCAGAGCCATCTGCCCACCGTGATCTCGCTGGCACTCTCCTGCGTGCTGAGCCTGTGCATTTTGTTCCAGGTGGTCGATCTTTCGGCTCCGCACGCGCCGGCCACCGAAAATGAGCTGGGCACCGGTGGCCCGCCGCCGGGGTCCAATCCGCGCCACGGACAAAACGCGCCGGGCGGCCAGGTCGGCTTCGAGCACGTCGCCACGCTCTGGACCTGGGCCAGCATTCCCGACGCCTATGCCCATCGCCTGGACGAGCGGATCGACCCTAAAGCGCCCGACGCACCGGCCGCACCCGCCATGTCGAATTTCACCATCGACATCACGCTGCGGGCCGATCCGCTCACTTCGATCATGCTCTGCATGGTCACGTTCATCTCGACGCTCGTGGCCATTTACGCCAAGGGCTACATGCACCACGACCCGGGCTATTGGCGATTTTTCACGTACGTGTCGCTGTTCGTGTTCTCGATGACCATGCTGGTGTCGGTCAGCAACTTTTTGCTGTTGTATGTATTTTGGGAAGCGGTGGGCTTGTGCAGCTACCTGCTGGTCGGCTTCTGGTACCAGAAGCCCGAGGCGGCGGCGGCCGGCAAGAAGGCGTTCCTCGTCAACCGCGTGGGCGACTTCGGATTCGCCCTGGGGCTGTTTCTGATTTGGACCACGTTCGGCACGCTCAATTTTCACGACACTCCGGCCGTCGGTGGCCATGCGGGCGTGGCTGGGGTGTTAGGCCAGATGCGATTGGCCGACCCGGCGCTGTACCAGATCGGCGGCACGACGGCACTGTTGATCGCGCTGGCGCTGTTTATCGGCGCGTGCGGCAAGAGCGCGCAGTTTCCGCTGCACGTCTGGCTGCCCGACGCGATGGAAGGCCCCACGCCCGTCAGCGCGCTGATCCACGCGGCCACGATGGTCACGGCCGGCGTGTACATGGTGACGCGCTGCATGCCGCTGTTTTCACTGGCGCCTACGGCCCTGCACGTGGTCTCCATCATCGGCTGCATCACGGCGGTCATGGCCGGAATCATCGGCATCACGCAGAACGACCTGAAGCGCGTGCTGGCTTATTCCACCATCAGCCAACTCGGTTTCATGTTCATCGCGCTGGGCACCGGCACGCTGGCCGGCGCCGTGGCCGGCATGTTCCACTTGTTTACGCATGCCTTCTTCAAGGCGCTGTTGTTTCTCGGCGCTGGCAGCGTGATGCACGCGATGGGTGGCGTAGTCGACATGCGGCGCTTCAGCGGCCTCCGGCGGATCATGCCGATCACGCACGCCACGTTCTGGTTCGGTGCCCTGGCCCTGTCGGGCGTGATCCCATTTGCCGGCTTCTGGAGCAAGGACGCAATCCTGGCCGCAGTGCATCATGCCGGCGAAAGTTCGTCGCTGTATCAGGGCTGCTATTACGCCACCGTGTTTGCCGCGCTGCTTACGTCGCTGTACACGTTCCGCGCCGTGTTCCTCACCTTTTTCGGCCCGACGCACGTGCCGGAAGAGGCCGGTCACCATGCACACGAATCACCGCCGTCGATGACCATGCCGCTGATCGTCCTGGCGATCTGTGCGCTGGTCGTGGGGGCGTACTTCGAACTCACGCACAAGTTCGCCCACTTCCTGGTGCGCACGCCCTCGCTGGCCTTTGGTCCCGTGTATGGCCACGGACTGGACGACGCCTTTCACGCGAACATCGCGCTGGTGGGCACGGTCGTGGCCCTGGTCGGCATCGGGTTGGCCGCCTACTTCTACCTGGGCGATCGCCGTGAGATCGCGCGCGTGACCCAGTTCATGCAGTCGGGCTGGGGCCTCAAACTCTATCAACTGTCGTACAACAAGTTCTTCCTCGACCCCATCTATACGTTCTTCATCGTCTGGCCGCTGCAACTGCTGGCCGTTGTCAGCTCGCTGGTCGACCAGCTCGTGATCGACCGGATCGTCAATTGGTTCGGCATCGTGCCGCGGGCATTTGGGTCGGTGCTGCGAACGCTGCAAACCGGGATGATCCAGTTCTATGCCCTGGCCATGGTGCTGGGCATGCTGGTGCTCGTGGGCTCGCTGTTGGTGTGGTCGATGAGTTGGCAGATCGGGTGACGGTCGGGTGTCCGCGAACGGCAAGCGCCAGCTTGCCGATGTGTTTCGACAAAAGGGTGTTGAATGATCAACCTGCTGGTAATCAGCGTGCTGCTGCCGCTCGCGGGCGCCGTGGCCATCATGGCCCTGTCGCGCTTCGGCCCGGCGATGGCTCGGCGGCTGGCCCTGACCACCTCGCTGGTGACGCTGGTGCTTGTGGCCCGGGTGATGCTCGATTTCCTCGCCGACGGCGTGGGCAAGTCGCTGGGCGTGCGCTGGGACTGGTTTTCGCACTCGTCGATCCATATTCAGTTCGGCATGGACCTCGACGGCCTGAGCCTCTGGCTCTACGGCCTCACCGCGCTGCTGACGATCACGGCCGTGCTCATCAGTTGGGAATCGATTACCGACCGGCCGGCCGCCTACTACAGCCTGCTGCTATTACTCGAGACCGGCATGCTGGGCGTGTTCGTGGCCCGGGACATCATCCTGTTTTACGTCTTTTTCGAGTTCACGCTCGTCCCGCTCTTTTTCATCATCGGCATCTGGGGCAGTGAAGACCGGCGCTATGCGGCCGTCAAGTTCTTCCTGTTCACGCTGGCCGGCAGCCTGCTCACGTTCTTGGGCCTGCTGACGATCGTGCTCTTGAACTACTTTGCCACGCCCGGCGGAGTGCTGACGTTTTCGATTCCCGAACTCACCGCGTCGCTGGCGGCGCATCCCATCAACCCGGCGGTGCAAGTCTGGATCTTCCTGGCCCTGTTTGCCGGCTTTGCAATCAAGGTGCCGCTGTTTCCGCTGCATACCTGGCTGCCGCTGGCGCACGTGCAGGCCCCGGCGGCCGGCTCCGTCATCCTGGCCGGCATTCTGCTGAAGCTCGGCACGTACGGCTTCCTGCGTTTCAACCTGCCGATGCTTCCCGACGGCACCGTCGTTTGCATGCCGTGGGTCTTGTGGCTCGCGGCCGCCGGCATCATTTACGGCGCCCTGGTGTCGCTCGCGCAAAACGACATCAAAAAGCTGATCGCCTATTCCAGCGTCAGCCACATGGGCTTCTGCATGCTCGGCATCTTTGCCATCACGCCGCTGGGGCTGGGCGGCGGAACGCTGCAAATGCTCAATCACGGCCTGTCCACCGGCGGACTGTTCGCCCTGGTCGGCATGCTCTACGAACGCTACCACACGCGCCAGATCGCCGACTATCGCGGCATCGCCCGCAAGCTGCCGATCTTCTCGACGATGTTCGTGATCTTCACGCTTTCGAGCATCGGCCTGCCGGGGCTTAACGGCTTTGCCGGCGAGTTTTTGCTGCTCACTGGCATGTTCCAGCGCGGCTGGGCCGAGGCCCCGTTCTTCTACACGGTGCAGTGGCAGGCGATTTCGATCATCAGCACTTTTGGCGTCGTGCTAGGCGCGTGGTACATGTTGTGGCTCGTGCAGCGCGTGTTTTTTGGCCCGCTGAAAGAAAAGGAGCAGCACGGCCATCACGAGCCGATCCGCGATCTCTCGATTCGCGAGGTGCTGGCCTTGGCGCCGCTGCTGGTGTTCATGTTCTGGATCGGCCTGGTGCCGCAGCATTTTCTGGGTCCGATGAACAACCAGCTCCGCAGCCTCGCGGCGGGTGCCACTGCCAGTTTCGATCAACGTTATCTGGCGGCGCCGGCCCAGCGGCCGCAGCCGGCCAGTCCGATTGTGTCCACGACCCAAAGCGGGGAGTTTGTGCGTGTCGATTGAAACCATTTTGTTCCTGCTGCCCGAAGCGCTGCTGATCGTCTGTGCCACGGCGATCTACGTTGGCGGCGCGTTCGCCCCGCGCCACGCGGGCTGGAACTGGCTGGCCGTCGCCAGCGTGATCGGCGCGGCCGTGGCCTTGGCCACCCAGTCGGATGCAGCGGCTGCGGCCGTCGGCCAGGCGCAGGGCTCGCCGGTGGTGTCCGACGCCATGAGCCTCTACGTGCGCTGGCTGACGCTCGTCGTGGGTCTGCTGTTCGTGCTCATGTCGCTCCGCCAGGGGCCGGACGTGCCGCGCACCGAATACGTCGGCACGCTCTTGATGGGCCTGGCCGGCGTGATGCTCGTCGGCTCGGCACGCGAGTTGGTGCTGCTGTTCCTGGGATTGGAACTGTTGTCGATTCCCACGTACGTGCTCTTGTACTTGGGCCGCCGCGATATGGCTTCGCAGGAGTCGGCCGTCAAATACTTCTTCCTCAGCATCCTCTCCTCGGCTTTACTGCTCTACGGGTTCAGCTTTCTCTACGGGGTCGCCGGATCGACCGATCTGGCCGTGGCGCGGGCGATCTTTTCCACGCCGGCCGATCAGTTGGGCCATGCCCGGCTGCTGGCCCAGATCAGCCTGGCGCTGATTTTCGCCGGCCTGGGTTTCCGCATCACGGCCGTGCCGTTTCACTTCTATGCGCCCGACGTGTACCAGGGAACGACCAACGCCAACGCCGGCTTGTTGGCCGTTTTCCCAAAAATCGTGGGCTTCGTGGCCCTGGTGCGTCTGCTGCTGGTGGCGATGCCCGGCATGGAAGATTTCGGCTGGCGCGTGGCACTCGTTTTGGCCATTCTCACGATGACGCTCGGCAACCTGCTGGCCCTGTGGCAAGACAATATCCGCCGGCTGATGGCCTACTCGTCGGTCGCACATGCCGGCTACATGCTGATCGGGCTGGCCGCCGGCTTTGCCGCGGCGCGGGCCCAGCAGTCGGCCACGTCGTTCGATGGCGTCGGCGCCATGCTCTTCTATCTCGGCTTGTACGTGGTGGCCACGGCCGGCACGTTTGCCGCCCTGGCTTATCTCGGCACGCCGCAACGACAAATCGACGGCGTCGACGAGTTGGCCGGCTTGGGAAGCACGCATCCCTGGGCGGCCCTGGCCATCGCCGCGTTCATGTTCAGCCTGGCGGGCATACCGCCCTTGGCCGGCTTTTGGGGCAAGCTCACGCTGTTTGCCAGCGCCTTGGGAATCGACGGCGGCGCCGCGGCGCCGACTCCGCTGCGCTGGTGGTTCGTGGCGCTGACCGTGATCGGCGCCTTGAATGCCGCCGTGGCAGCCGCATATTATCTGCGCATCATCGCCGTGATGTACTTCCGCTCGCCCATGGCCCCGGTCAAAGCCCAAGGCGGCTGGGGCGCCGGCGTGGCCATGCTCGCCAGCGCCGTGCTCGTGCTCCTCCTCGGCTGCTATCCCGTGCCCCTGGTGCGCTCGGCCACCTCGGCCAGCCAGTCCTCGCGTGCCTTCGTCGGCACTCCGCCGGCCAAGATAATCGCCATGCAGAGTAAAAAGTGAAAAGTGAAAAGTGAAAAGTGAAAAATCCGGCTCGTCGCTTTTCATTTTTCACTTTTCATTTTTCACTTCTCTGACCTTGCCATGGGCTACCGGACGCTGAAAGCTTGCGTCGACGATCTGGCTGCCGCCGGCAAGCTGCTGCGCATCGAGGCCGAGATCGATCCGCGGCTCGAGGCGGCCGAAATCCAGCGGCGAGTGTACGCGGCCGGCGGCCCGGCGCTGTATTTTGCCCGCGTCAATGGCTGCCGCTTTCCGCTGGTTGCCAATCTGTTCGGCACGCTCGAGCGGGCCCGGTTCCTGTTCCGCGATACGCTCGATGCGGTGCAAAAACTGATCGAGCTGAAACTCGATCCGCTTGCCGGCGCCCGGCGGCCTTGGCAATATCTACCCGCCGCCCGGGCGGCGCTGCACATGCGGCCGCGCTTCGTGCGCAGCGGGCCGGTGCTCCAGCAGCAGTGCCGCGTTTCCGAGCTGCCGCAAATTGTCTCGTGGCCGCGCGATGGCGGGCCGTTCATCACGTTGCCGCAAGTTTATACCGAAGACCCCGACCGGCCGGGCTGGCAGCACTCGAACCTGGGCATGTACCGCATCCAGTTGGCCGGCAACCGCTATCGGCCCGATGCGGAAGTCGGATTGCATTATCAAATCCATCGAGGCATCGGGGTGCACCACGCGGCGGCCATCCGGCGCGGCGAGCCGCTGCGGGCGAGTGTGTTTGTGGGGGGCACGCCGGCTATGACGCTGGCGGCCGTCATGCCGCTACCTGAAGGGATGAGCGAGTTGTCGTTTGCCGGGGCGCTGGCCGGCCACTCGATTCCGCTGACCGCGCGAGCGGGGCTGCCGCCCGTGTATGCCGAGGCCGATTTTTGCATTGTGGGGCGAATCTCCGACCGGCAGTTGCCCGAGGGGCCCTTTGGCGATCACTTGGGCTATTATTCGCTCGAGCATGATTTTCCGGTGCTGGAAGTCGAGAGCGTGTGGCATCGACCGGAAGCGATCTGGCCGTTCACGTCCGTTGGCCGGCCGCCGCAGGAAGACACCACATTTGGCGCGCTGATTCACGAGCTCACCGGCCCGGTGGTGCCGACGCTCGTGGCCGGAGTGCGGGCCGTACACGCGGTGGATGCCGCCGGCGTGCATCCGCTGCTGCTGGCCATCGGTAGCGAGCGCTACGTGCCCTATGCGGCCGGCCGGCAGCCGCGCGAGTTGCTCACGCAGGCGAACGCGCTGCTGGGTCAGGGGCAATTGTCGCTGGCCAAGTACCTGCTGATCGTGGCCGGCGACGATGCCCCGGGCTTGGACATCCACGACATCGCCGGCTTTTTCCGGCATCTGCTCGAGCGTGTGGACTGGCGGCGCGACTTGCACTTTCAGACCCGCACCACAATCGACACGCTCGACTATTCGGGCACCGGGCTGAACGAGGGCTCGAAGCTCGTAATTGCCGCGGCGGGCGAACCCCAGCGCACGCTGCCGACAGAACTGCCCCGCGATTTGCAATTGCCGCCGGGCTTGGATCAGCCGCGATTGGGGCCGGTGCCCGGCGTGCTGGTGTCGCACGGCCGTCCGTTTGCGCCCGATGCTGCGGGCGACGATCCTTTTCTCGCCTCGGCTTTGAGCGAGTTGGGCGGCATCGAATCGCTGCGGGCGTTTCCACTGCTGGTCGTGGTTGACGACAGCGAATTGGCCTCGCGCAGTCTGGCCAACTGGCTATGGGTAACGTTTACCCGTTCGAATCCGGCGGTCGACGTGCATGGTATCGAGCCGTCGATTGAGCACAAGCACTGGGGCTGCCGCGGGCCGCTAGTGATCGACGCCCGCGTGAAACCGCATCATGCTCCGCCGCTGGAGTCCGACCCGGAGGTGGTGCGGCGGGTCGAAGCGTTGGCCGCCCGCGGTGGCCCGCTGCATGGCGTGATTTGAGCGGTATTACTTGAGCTGGGCGGCGGCTTTGCTGCCGATCGATTCGGCGTCGCGGTCGCTCGAAGCTGCTTCGCCGAAATGATATGCCGGGTTGGCCGTGTCGAAGTCGCGATCGGAGAGCGGGGCGTTCAATCGCAGATCGCGATAGGCATAATATTCGTCCAGCACCGGCTCGCCACGCCCGCCAGTCGCCCAGACGAATCGCTCGATTCCGACGGGCACCTTGGCGGCCGCATCAATGTAGATCGCGAGGCTCTGAAAGTCGGTCGGCGAAGTGTACACGGCGCGAACCAGGCGGTACACGGTGCAGTTGCGACCGGCAAACTGCTGGTCTTGGGCCACGTCCACGCGCAAGGCCGCGGTCGATTTTCGGGCCTGGGCCAGCAATTCGCCCAGTTGCAGGGTCATGGCCCACAGGCCGGCCGATTCGATCGGCCGCCGACTCTGTTCCAACACGCGCGGGCTCTTGGGATCGATTCTGACCATCGGCATCAAACGCCCGCGCCAGCCGCCGGGATGCACGAGGATTTGGTTGCCGTTGGCGTTCTCTTGCCAGATGACTTCCTGCCCTTCGTCCGGCGAGCGCCAACGCATATAGACGGCGCGCGGCGCGCGGCGCACTTTAAGTTCGATCTGTTGCCGCGGTTCCAGGCGGCCGCGCACGCGCTCGCGTTTTTCCATCACGGCCTGCATCGTGCCCATCTTGTCGAGCACGCGCTGGGCCTCGGCCAAGGCTGCGGCACAAGCAGCCAGGGTCGTCGTGTTCGCCGGGCCGGCCGAGGCAATAGCCGCGGGCTCGGCGCGGGCGGCAAGCAGCGCGGGGCCGGGCGTCTGCCCACGCGCAAGCGATACCAGCGAAACCACGATCACCAGGCTCAAGGTCACCGCCGTCCCGCAAGCTACGTACAGTTGTTTCGAGCGGAACAAGCCGAACAGCCGCACATAAAGCGTATAGCGAGGCAATACGAGCATGAACATCGGCCCTCGAGAGCGGGAGAGGCTGGCCGTCGCGTGTCCCATCGCGTGCCAGCATGGACGCTATGAAACGAAATTCGGCGGCCGGCGGCGGGCGATTGAACAAAACACCTGCGGCCGAAGCACTAGCCGGCGCCGACAGTCCCGGCGAAGCGGCAGCACGCTTGGTAACGGATAGGGGCGGGGAACCGGCGCCCCTCGATCGGGTTGCCCCGCTCTCTCGCAGCCAGGCAGCTAGAAATCGGGTCGCCGTAGCGATTGCGCCGCGCGTGCCGCGCACGCAATCTCTGACCAGGCCGATGCTCCAGTCCGTTGTCCATTGTCCGTGGCAACTGACCACGAACCACGAACCACGGACCACTGACCATGTGGGGGCCAGGGGCTTAGCGCCCGTTAGGTCATCAGCGGTTGAACTTGACGATGTTCTGAGCGTTCTTCCAGCGGAATTTGCTGGTAAAGTCCGCCGGCTTGAGCGTGAGCTGCTCTTTGGGGGTCTGCACGACGTACACGAACTCGGGATCGTGCGACGTGTCGACCCGATAGTGGCCGTCGGCCGTCAGCAGCAGCACCTGGCCACCGAGGTCGATGATCGACCCGCGCAGCTCGGCGCTTGCGGTGTCCCAGAATCGAGTGGTGCGGTCGGTGCAACCGGTGACCATCATCGAGCCGCCGCCGGCAAACATCACATACTGCACCGGGGCAAACACCGTGAAGTTGTGCACGGTTTTCGGCGGCTCCATCGGCCAGCTCCAGAGTTGCACCGTGTGATTGCCGCGGCCGGCCAGCAGCAGCGAGCCATCGGGCGACCAGGCCAGGCTGCTCACATTGCGCGGGCTGCCCGTCACGCGCATGTTGCGGTTGAGCGAAATGCCGGTGGCCGTGGTCCATGATTGGATGGCGTCGTCGCTGGTGCCGGCGGCCAGGATCGAACCGTCGGGACTGAACGCCAGCGACTCGACCGGCAACACCGAGGGCATATCGTGCAATTGCTGCTGTTTGTCGGCGTTCCAGATGCGCACCGTCGAATCGGCGCCGCCGGAGGCCAACAGGTTGCCGCGCGGCGACCAGATCACTTTGTTCACGGGGCCGCTGTGGCCTTGCAGGGTTCCCAGCGGCTTGCCGATGACGCTGAACAGCCGCACCTCGTTGTCTCCGCTGCCGGCCGCCAGCGTCTTGCCGTCGGGCGAAAAGGCCAGGCACATGACCGACGCCTTGTAGTCGGTGATTTCGTGCGCTCGCTTGCCCGAACTCGTTTCCCACAGGGCAATCGTCTTGTCGTAGCTGCTCGAGGCCAGCGTCTTGCCGTCGCGCGTCCAGGATACGGCCGTGGTCGCGGCCTTGTGTCCTTCGAGCGTGCGCAGCGCCCGGGCCGTGTTGTTGTCCCACAGCGCGAGCTTGTCGCTGCCCAGTCCGGTGATGATCGGCCTGTTGGAATTCCAGATCGGCGGCGACGATCCACCCAGGTTGTGCTCGACTATCCGCTTGCCGTCCATCGGATTGTAAGCGGCTACGTCGGACAGCCCACGGGCAATCATCATCTCCGGCTGCGGCCAGATCACTTCCCAACCGCCGCCCGGCATGTTCCGCAAAGACTTACCGGTTTCAACGTCGTGGATATATTGCACAGCCGTCCCCGGGCTGGGCGACGAGGCCAGCAGCTTGCCGTCGGGCGACCAGGCTAGCGAATACCCAGTTTGCTTGATCTTCTTGATCGGCTTGGCGCCCGGCATCTCGTACAGGTTGATTTCCGAGGCGCTGCCCACGGCCAGGCGCGTGCCGTCGGGCGACCAGCGAACGATGTAGTTGACCACCGTCGCCTCGCCGATGGCTTCCACCGCCTTGGCACTCGAGATCTCGTACACCGACACCGGGCTCTGCACGGCGGTGACTGCATAGCGCTCGCCGTCCGGCGCCCAGCCGATTGAATAGATATGCTGGCCGACTTCGACCAGGATTTGTTCTTTATCGGCCTGGGCGTCCCACAGCCAGACCCAACCGCTGGTGCCGCCGGCGGCCAGCAGCTTGCTCCCGTCGCGCGACCACGCCACGTGGTAGCAGTAGCCTTTAACCGGTTTAAACGTGCGCAGCGGCATGGCGGTGCGCGCGTCCCACAGCCGGATCGTGCCGTCCCACGTTCCGGCCGAGGCAATCACTTTGCCATCGGGCGACCACGACAAGCCGTGTACGTAGTAGTTGTGACCGACCATCGCTCGCAGCAGCTCGCCGCTGGCCAGATCCCAGACCCGCACGGTGCCGTCGATGCCGCCGGTGGCCAGCTCCTTGCCGTCGGGACTGAGCGCCATCGAGTTGACGCTGCCGCGGTGCTTGCGCGATTCCACGGTCCAACTGATGGCGTCGCCCAGCGGCGTCGGATGCGTGACCAGCGCCCGCGTACTCAGCGGTTGCCCCGGCACGACGGCCAGCGGCTCGGGCGTGACCGACAGCTCATACACTTTGCGGCCTTCGTCGGCCCGCACGGCGCTAGCAGCCAGCAGGCACAAGCCGGCGGCCGCCGAAATCAAGCGATATTTGCGATCGAATTGCATGGAAGCTGCCCTTCGTGAATGGCGATTTGGCATCATCGGCGGAGCACGGGATGTCGGTCGCTGGACCGCCAGTGCCGCCTATTGCGAACTCCGCTGGGCGTTCTGCGTGCGTGCCCGCTCCAGCATGCTGGCTAGCGTGACCGGTGCTCCGCCCAGTCGTTTGCTTTCATCGGCCGCTTCCATGAAAGCCACGATCTCGATGGTTTCGTCGGCCGAAACCGGCGGCTTGCCGGTCTCGAAAAATTTGGCAATCTCCACCAGCATCGGCTCGTAGCTCACCTTGACGCTCGCCGGCTGCTTGCCTCCCTCGGGCTGCGGCAGGTGCATGTTGGCCTTAGTGCCAAAAACCATCGCACCGTATTGCTTGGGGCTGGCTCGCAGTCCGCGGTACGTGGCCACGCGGCCGTCTTTCCAGGTGCCGGTCGCCAGGTCCGTGTCGGGCGAATGCACTCGCGTCACCGAAACACAGCCCGGCTGCATAATCGTGTACATCATCTCCACGCCATGAATGCCGTACCAGAAAAGATCGGGAACGGTCTTGTCTAAACTGCACGGGCTGTAAGTGTCGCAGCCCAGCACCTGGCCCACCGGCGGATTGGTACGCATGGCCAGCACTTCGGGGCTGAACCGCAGCGACGAACTCGAGAAGCACGGCACGCCGGCTTCCTTGGCCAATCGGAAAATTTCGAGCGTGTCGGCCAGGCTCGCGGCCACGGGCTTGTCGATGAACACCGGCTTGTGGGCGCGGATCACCGGCTTGACTTGTTCCAAGTGCGGGCGGCCATCGACGCTCTCCAGCAGCACGGCATCGACTTTGGGCAGCAGCGCGTCGATCGAATCGACAATCTCGACGCCTTGCTTCTGCACCGTCTCGGTAAAGCCTTTTACGCGATCCCAGCTCGTCGGCAAATCCGGACTGCCGCCGGGAAAAGCCGCCACGATCCGCAGCGTGCGCAGCTCGGGCCGGGCGTCCGGCTTGTTGATGGCCGCGGTGAATGCGGCGACGTGCGAAGTATCGAGCCCGATGATACCGACGCGAATCTGCTTGCCCTCCGGCGGGGTTTGATCGGCAGCTTGGGCATCAATGAAATGAGTCATGACGATGGCGGCAGCCAGTGCCGAAAGAGCGAAGCAATTTCGAAAACGCATCGTAGGCATCTCCGCGGTGGAAGGCAGGCGGGCAGCAGGGGCAAGGCGGGAAATCAGCAGGCCAGTCTAATCCCTGCTTTTTCGCCCCACAACCTTTAGTTCGGCCTCTTTACCCGGCCCCCAGCCGCGCGCGATGATGCACGCCATCCAAGCCCACGGGCTGCGGCCCGTGGGTCAGCCTTACTCAGCGCGCAAAACCTTCGCCTTCCATGGTACTCGCAATCATGCAATCCCTTGATCCGCTTCGTTCCCTTTGTTGCATCACGGCTCTACTCGTCTCCCTGACACCACTGGCGGCTAGCGGCGAAGATCCAACTGCCGCCGACCTTTGCCGCCAGGCCCAGCAGGCCTTCGACCAAGGCGACGGGCCAAAAGCCAATCAACTGCTCGAGCGTGCGGAAAAGCTGGACGTTCGCAGCCCGCTGCCGAAACTCGTCCGTGGCCAGATCCTCGCCCGCGAAAACAAGCATCGCGAGGCCGTTGCCGAACTCGATCGGGCCATCGGTCTCGATGCCCAACTCGCTGCGGCTTACAACCTGCGCGGCAGCGAGCACTTTAAGCTCGGACAAATTGACGCATCCATTGCTGATTGGGACCGCTACTTAAAGCTCGAACCGGCCCAAGAGCCGGGCCATTGGCAACGCGGCATCGCCTACTATTACGCCGGCCGGTACGACGAGGGCGCACGGCAGTTCGCGGCGTATCAGAATGTCGATCACAACGACGTGGAAAACGCCGTCTGGCGGTTCATCTGCATGGCCCGCAGCGACGGGGTGGACAAAGCCCGGCAGGCGCTGCTCAAGATCGACCACGACCCGCGCGTGCCGATGATGGAGATTTATGCCCTGTTCGCCGGCCGCGCCCAGCCTGCGGACGTGCTCCGCGCCGCGGAGGCCGGCGATCCCACGCCTCAGCAACTTCACGAGCGGCTATTCTACGCGCACCTCTATCTCGGCCTCTACTACGAAGTCACCGGCGACGCCAAGCAAGCCCGCGAACACATCCAACTCGCCGCCGAAAAATACTCCACCCCCGGCTACATGGGCGACGTCGCCCGCGTGCATTGGCAATTGCTCCAAAAGCGCCCGTAGCGGAATCGCTCCGAAAATATACCTGAGAATGAAGTAACGGGTGCCATGCCCACGGCCGGGTGTTCGTTCACTTTGGATCTGGCAGGTAACGCGCTGCGAATGCGTCGATTTGTTCGTCAGTGGCCTTCCAGTTCACGCCACGCAATTCCCGCATTGTGATTAGACCAAGCAATTCGAGTGGATCATCGCCCCAAAAATGCCCTAGTGGCCCGTCTGCGTGCCAATCTTCTCTCTGGTCGTCATGTCGTTCCCATCCGATGCGATAGCCCATTGATTCAAGGGTAAGCACCGCAGGAACAAGGGTGTTGCCGGCAGCTCCAATATTCTCGCTCATTCTACGCGCTCCCCTGGACTTTCGATGCCGCACTCTGAATGACTGAGATGACGAGCAGCCGGCGGCTGGGTTAAGGTAGCATAGCACTCGCGGCCGCCGTGGGCATGCAGGTCCACATCCAGCGCGCATGCCCACGCGGCGTGGGCATGGCACCTGGGCGGGAGCTTAATCTCGCCTATGCCAGCAGCTTCTGCACCACTTCGCCGTGGACGTCGGTGAGGCGGAAGTTGCAGCCTTGAAACTTGAAGGTCAGCCGCTTGTGGTCCAAGTCGAGCAGGTGCAAGAGCGTGGCTTGCGGGTCGTGGACGCGGACGTGGCGCCGCACCGCACAGCAACAGGATGACTCGTGACTATTCTGCAGCGTCACCGTAGTCGTCTCGCTCCGTCGAGACGCCTTCGTCGCGGGCGCCGCAACTCGGTTTGGCGCTGGGCTGGTCGGTGGTGATGTCAGTTCATCCCGGCGGAGCGGGATGTCTACGGTGGGAAGAGCGAGCTTGCCTGCCTCAAAATGCGCCAACCGCGCGTAGTTCATTGTTGCGCATAAATCTCGACCGTGCGGCCATCGGGATCGCGCACGACGACCCTTTTGCCCCAATCGCTGGATGTTGGCTCGCCGATAATGACTACGCCAATACCGCGAAGCGATTCCACCGCTTGGACCACGCTTGCGACTCGAAAGCCGACGCGCATGTCCTTCGCGTCAACGCCGGCGCCTGCCGCCGGGTAGATTTCAAATACAGTGTCGCCAATCTTTGCGGCATAATGCAGCGGGCCGGAGCCGTGCCGCTCCTCCTCAAATTGGAGGCCAAGCGCCTGGTAAAATGCGCGCAGCCGCTCAATTTCGCTCGTCTTGAGTACCAGCAAAGTAAGCGATATGCCGCCCATCTCGCTCCTTCGCGCGCCATTAGGCGTCGAACCAGATATGCGGCGCCGGCTGTGATTCGCGGGCATTGACCGCCCTACGTCAGCAGCTTCTGCACGACTTCGCCGTGGACGTCGGTGAGGCGGAAGTTGCGGCCTTGGAACTTGAAAGTCAGCCGCTTGTGGTCGAGGCCGAGCAGGTGCAAGAGCGTGGCTTGCAGGTCGTGGACGTGGACGCGGTCTTCAACGACGTAATAGCCGAGTTCGTCGGTCTGACCCAAAGTCTGGCCGCCGCGAATGCCACCGCCGGCCAGCCACATGCTGTAGCCGTCGATGTGATGGTCGCGGCCGACCAGTTCGCGCGGCTCGCCCATCGGCGTGCGGCCGAACTCGCCGCCCCAGACCACGATCGTGTCTTCGAGCAGCCCGCGCCGCTTCAGGTCCTGCACCAGGGCCGCCGACGGCCGGTCGACTTCGCGGCAGCGCTCGTCCAGCGGCTCGCCCAAGTGCGTGCCGGGATTGCCGTGATGGTCCCAGTCGGTGTGATAAAGCTGCACGAAGCGCACGCCGCGTTCGATCAGCCGCCGGGCGAGCAGGCAGTTGTTGGCAAACGACACCTTCCCCGGCTCGGCCCCGTAGGCGGCCAGCGTGTCGTGTGTTTCGCCGGAAAAATCCATCAGCTCCGGGGCACTCGTCTGCATGCGGTAGGCCATTTCGTAGGCGGCAATCCGCGTGGCGATTTCCGGATCTTCGACGCGGCCGCGATGCTCGGCGTTCATCTCGCGCACGGCGCCGAAGAAATCGGCCTGCCGGGCCGCGCTAAAGCCCTGCGGGTTGGCGAGATTCAAGATCGGCTCGGGACCGGCCAGAAACGGCACGCCTTGGTACGCGGTCGGCAGGAACCCGCTGCCCCACAACGGCGCGCCGCCGCGCGGACCACGCGGACCCGATTGCAGCACGACGAAGCCGGGCAGATTCTGCGACTCGCTGCCGATGCCGTACGTGATCCACGCGCCCATGCTGGGCAGCCCGAAGCGCGACGAGCCGGTATTGACGAACAGCTTGGCCGGGCCGTGATTGAACACGTCGGTGGCCATGCTCCGCACCACGGCCACGTCGTCGACCACGGTGGCCAGGTGCGGCAGCAGCTCACTGAGCACCGTGCCGGATTTGCCGTGCGGCTGGAACTTGCGCTTGGTCCCCAGCAGCTTGGCATCGCCCTTGATGAAGGCGAAGCGCTTGTTCTTCGTATACGAAGGGGGGATGATCTGGCCGTTGAGCTGTTGCAGCTTCGGCTTGTAGTCGAACAGTTCGAGCTGGCTGGGGCCGCCGGCCATGAACAGGTAGATCACGCGCTTGGCCTTGCCCGCGAAATGCGGCGGCTTGGGCGCGAGCGGCGAAACCGAGCTGGCTGCCTGGCTTTGCTCGGCTTCCATCAGCGAAGCCAGCGCCATGGCCCCGACGCTCAGCCCACAGCGGCCGAAGAATTGCCGCCGCGTGGCTTGCAAGTCGCCGGCTGATTGGAGTTCATGGCTGCGGTTCGCTTCGGTCATGGCGGCACCAGACGGTGGTTGAATCGAACTCTAAAGTTGGAGTCGAGCGCGCTCCCGACCCCTCACCCCCGACCCCTCTCCCACAAGGGGCGAGGGGAGAAAGGCTCGCTCCCGGCCCCGCTCCCGCGAAGGGAGCAAGGCTTACTCTCGTGTTACAAACTCGTCCAAGTTCAACATCACACGCGCGAGCGCGGTCCAGGCCGCGGCTTCGGCAGGGTTGGTCTTTGCCGGCCGATGCTCTGGGGCGGCCAGCGCGGCGTCCTTGGCATTGGCGGCGAAGGCTGCGCGCTGCCGCTCGAGAAACGTGGTTAATCGCGCTTGCTCGGCGCTGCTGGGGTTGCGGGCCAGGCACAGTTGAGCAGCTAATTCGATCCGCGCGCGGTCGTCGCCGGCCTCGGCCATCAGCCGCGCGGCCAACGCTTGGGCGGCTTCGAACAACCCGCGGTCGTTGGCCAGCGTGAGCGCTTGCAGTGGCGTGTTCGAGCGGACGCGGCGCGTGCAGGCGACCGTGGCATCCGGGGCGTCGAACGTCGTGAGCAGCGGATAGGTGCTGCTGCGCCAGAGGAAGGTGTACATCGTCCGCCGGTAGCGGTCCGGGCCGGTGTTTTCCTTCCAGAACTTTTTCTGCTGCGTGAAGCGATAAATGCCTTCCGGCTGCGGCGGATAGACGCCGGGCCCGCCCAGCGTGCGATCGAGCAGCCCCGAGGCAGCCAACGCCGAGTCGCGAATGATTTCGGCGTCGAGCCGGATGCGGTTTTGCCGCCCGAGCAGCTTGTTGTACGGATCCTTAGCGGCCAGGTCGCCGCGGCCGGTCGAAGCCTGCCGATACGTTGCACTGCTGACGATCATCCGGTGCAGGGCCTTTAAACTCCAGCCATGCTCGACAAACTGGCCGGCCAGCCAATCGAGCAGCTCGGGATGCGTGGGCCGCTCGCCCTGCGTGCCGAAATCGTTTTCGGTCGCCACCAGCCCCTGGCCGAAATACTGCTGCCAAATGCGATTGACCGTCACGCGCGGCGTGAGCGGCTGCTTGTCGCCCACCAGCCAGCGGGCAAAGTCCAGCCGGTTGGCCTGCTTGCCGGAAGCCTTCAGCGGCGGCAAGACGGCCGGCACGCCCGGCGAGACGCGGGCGCCGGGGTGCAGAAAATCGCCCCGCAGGTGCACAAAGGTCGGCCGCGGCTGCGCCCGTTCGTGCATGACGAGTGTGGTGGTCACGGCCGAAGCGAGCTGTTTTTTTCGCTGCTTCAGCTCGCCCAGGCTCTCCATGATCGTCACGTATTCTTTGTCGTGCTTGCGATATTCATCGAGCAACTGCTTTTTCTGGGCCTTCGAGCGTTTGGCCGGCGCCACGGCCAGCGCTTCGCGCAGCGGCGCGAGCACGGCCAGCACGTCGGGGGTCTTGCCACCGGCCGCAAGTTCGTCGAGTTGCTGGCCGATCGTCATTTCCCATTCAGCCTGCCGGCCCGGCAGCTCGGCCTCGACCGTGGCTACCCGCGTCTGCACCAGTTCGATTTCCGCGTCAATCGCCGGTTGCTCGCGGGCTTGCTGATCGGTGGGCAGCGACAACGACGGCTCGTCGGCATTATTGAAGACCGCAAAGAGCTGATAGAACTCGCGCTGCGAAATCGGGTCGTACTTGTGATCGTGGCAGCGGGCGCAGCCCACCGTGAGACCCAGCCACACCGAGCCGGTCGTGCTCACGCGATCGACCACGGCTTCGACGCGAAACTGCTCGGGGTCGGTTCCGCCCTCTTCGTTGCGCATGGTATTGCGATGAAAGCCGGTGGCCACCAGTTGATCGGTGGTCGGCTTGGCCAGCAGATCGCCGGCCAGTTGTTCGACCGTGAACTGATCGAAGGGCATGTCGCGATTGAGCGCGGCGATGACCCAGTCGCGATATTTCCAGATCGAGCGGGCACCGTCGATCGTGTAGCCGTTGCTGTCGGCATAGCGGGCCAGGTCGAGCCAATGCCGTGCCCAGCGCTCGCCATAAGCCGGCGAAGCCAACAGCCGATCGACCAGCCGATCGTAAGCGTCCGGCCGCTTGTCGTTCAAAAACTCGGCCAGTTCAGCGGGCGAAGGCGGCAGGCCGATCAGATCCAAATACACCCGCCGCGCTAGCATTGCCGGCTCAGCCTCGGGCGAAGGAGTCAGTCCCTCGCGCTCGAGCCGCGAGATGATAAATGCATCGATCGGCGTGCGCACCGCCTGCGCATGCTTGACCTTGGGCGGCGGCCCATGCGCCAGCGGTTGGAACGACCAGTGCGAGCTCTGCACCGCAGGGCGAGCTGGCTCGACCGCTTCGCGTGGTCCGGGGGCACCTTGGTCGATCCATGTTTTCAGCAGTGCAATGGTCTCGGCCGGCAAGCGCGGGCCTTCGGGCGGCATGGGGCTGGCATTGTCGCCGCCAGTCACGGCTTCGATCAGCAGGCTTTCGCCGCTCTTGCCCGGCACGATGGATGGCCCGCTATTGCCGCCGGCTAGTGCGCCGGCAATCGAGTCCAGCCGTAAATCGCTTTTGGCTTTATCGGCCCCATGACAGCCAAAACAGTGCTCGGCCAGGATTGGCCGAATCTGCGAAGCGTAGTCCACCTTGCCGGCCGCCGCCGCGATCGCCCCGCTGCCGGGCAGCATCCACAGGGCCACGAGCGACAGCCGTAGAAATCGGTGCATGGCTGCTGACAATCGGTGGGCGGGAAGAAGGCTGAGGCGGGCAAACGGCGGCTGCTTGCAGCACCTCCGATCTTACGCGGTTTTTGCCCTTTCAGCAAGAAACTATCGGCGCGTCGACGCTGCAGTGAGAGCGTCTCGATTGTGGGTGGAAAATCGGCGGCTTGGTAAGCTGTTGGGAGGGGTTTGCCTATTTTCCGCTTACAGGAGGACGGAGCGATGGGACGGCTGGGCTTCGCGCTGGAGGATTTGAACGAGGACGAGCGGC
>DATATB010000096.1:0-75861 GCA_036268995.1 Pirellulales bacterium
ACTGCGCTGCCGCAGGCAACGATTAGCGTCGCGATTCTGTATAGTAATTGACCTCGCAAATCCTGAGGACTGACAGTGCTACACAGCGGCGATCGGGAAAGCATTGGAGCCTCGAAGGATCAACAGGCGGGCGGAACGAGCGGACTGCAATATCAGCTCTGCTGCCCCTTGGGTCAACTTTTGGCTGACTGGACGCTCATGCGGAGACCGCGTTGAAATGCGACGCCAAGGCCACGGCTTTGCCCGATCCTACAAAGCAGACCAAGCAGCAAGGCATCATCGCGCCAATCCGAGTATGCGTTTGCATGGTCGAGTGTCATTGCGACTGCGCGTGTCTACACACAATCCCGGGTATTCGGCCTTTGAACTATCGCTTGTGGATCTGATGGACGGCTGGCACGTAGGCGTAACTTGCACATCTATGCAAGATGACGCATCTGCCGAAGCCAGGCCATTCCAGGATAGCCCCCCGCCTGGAGCTTTCGGGGACGGCGGTTATCCGCGCCACCGGAAAAACCGCCCCCTCACTCCGCGGTAGCAATTCGGCTGTAGCAATTCGGCTGTTGGCCGCAACCAATCGGCTGAGCTACATGATCTAAACTCCAAACAGAATGTCGTAGAATTTCGTAGTGGAGCCCGATCCTGCGACATTTGCATTGCGCTGCTTAAGGAGTGATCCAGTATTGCGCCTGATTCTGGCGTACTGGTTGTCCCAGTCTGATTGAAACACGATGCGTCACCTCAACCGTTTCGAAGCGCCCCCGCCAGCCGGTGTCGACAATCGCAAGTACCTGCCGATTGCCGTCGATACGTTGGAACCGAGCGAGGATTTGCCGTTCAACTTGTATCGGGAGTCGGATGCGGGCCAGGAATTCCTGCCGTACGTCAACCAGCACGCGCGCTTACGGCCGGCGCAGCTGAAGTCGCTCAGCGAATCACACGTTGCGACATTGTACATCCCCTTCTTCGATCGTCATTTTTATCAGGCGCACCTCGAACGGTTGTTTCTGCGCAGTCGAGAGTTGCCGGCCGCGCGGGCCATGAGCGTCATCAAGGCGAAGGCACGCTCGATCTTTTGCGGCAGCATTAGCGACGCTCGACTGGCGAGCACAATCCACGAATCGAGAGCGCTGGCCGAACAGATTGCCGACGTCATGATCTCGAACGCTTTGACGTCGGACGATCTGGTCAGGCTGATGACGCACGACTATTGCACCTACACGCATGCGACCAACGTGTGCGTGTGGTGCGTCGCCCTGGCCCGCACGATGGGATTCAATGCGCACGGCGACCTGGTCGCGATCGCGCAGGGAGCGCTGCTCCACGACCTGGGAAAGCGGCACATTCCGTATAAGATCATCAACAAAAACGGCAGCTTGACCCGCCACGAACGCGACCTGGTCGAAGACCATCCGCGACGCGGGTTCCTTGACGTCTGCGAAGGTCATGGGCTGAGTTGGCCTCAGCTCATGATGATCTATCAACACCATGAGCGGCCCGACGGCCGAGGTTATCCGGTCGGGCTGAGCGCGGAGGCGATTCATTCCTGGGCCAAGTTGTGTTCAGTGGCCGACGTCTTCGATGCGATGACCGCGGTCCGGCCGTATCACAGCAGTGCGTCGCCCGTTCAGGCACTTGAGAATATGGTCAAGCAGGTTGGAACCCAATTCGATAAAGAGACGCTGCAATGCTTCGTCAAGATGATGGCACTGTGACGGCAGACGAAACGGCCGGCGAGGTCCGCATCCCGGCAGAGTGGGATGATTTTTTTGCCTACCGTGGGCGGGTGAAGACGTCCTCTCGCGAGCAGCGACAACACCCCCGGTTCTACCTGCGCACCAAGGCCGTGCTGCACATCGCGGCGACGATCGGCGCGCGACCTGTGCTGTATAACCAGGGCGTGATTTACATCAAAGACATCTCGCGCAGCGGCATGTCGTTTCTACACGTCGAGCAGTTGTTCCCGATGGACCAGGTTTGCATCCAGCTCGAAAATGGCCGATCGCTGGCTGTCCAGGTCAATCGATGCCGGAAGCTCGCCACGCAGTGCTACGAGGTAGGAGGGCAATTCAAAAAGGGGCAGTTGCTCTCCGAGACGGACTCCCCACGCGACTAGTCGTCATTGCGGACTGTGAGATTGGCGTGGCTCCCTTTTCGCATTTGGAAGCCGACAAGCCCGAAGGCCGCACGTCAATTTCGCCATAGCCCAACATTGGGCTATACGGGTCGTGCCCTCGGATCGATCATGCCTTCCTATCTGGCGCGCCCGGCGGTTTGGCTGTGAGTGGCTACTTCAACGGCGACGGAATCACGACGATCGGATTTCCTCGCAGACACGTGCCGCAACGATCGCATCCATCAATAGCATTGATGTATGAAACGGATCGGTTACGCTGATGTCGAAGAGCCGGGAACGCGACGCTCCAAGGAGTTTGGCCGTCCCGCTCGCAAAAACGGCCGTTGAGTTCATCGATCAGGATTTCGGGAGTTCGTCATGTTCTTGTTCGGCACGCGCTTTCGAGCGGCTTTGATCTTTGTTTCGCCTTGGCTGGCCGCGGTCGCGTGCCAAGCCGCACACGGAGCAGAGTTCGCCGTGCGTGGCAATACGCTGCGCGTTCCCGATGGGTTTACGGTGCGCCTGGCGGCGGAGGCGCCGCTGGTCAAGTATCCGGTCTGCGCCGACTTGGATCAGCGCGGTCGACTCTACGTTTGCGAGTCGTCGGGCAGCGCCGAGTGGAACAAGCCGCAACCCAAAGAATCGTTGCATCGAGTCCTGCGGCTGGAGGACGCCAACGGAGACGGCGTGTTCGACCGCCGGACGGTGTTCGCCGAGTTAGAAATGATGCCTGAGGGGAGCATGTGGCTCGATGGTTCGCTGTACGTCGCGGCCCCTCCAGTGATCTGGAAATTGACGGACGCGGATGGCGACGGTGTGGCCGAGCGCCGCGAGGAGTGGGTGAAAACCGAGACCGTCACCGGATGCCTGAACGACCTGCGCGGCCCATACCTGGGGCCCGACGGCTACATCTACTGGTGCAAAGGACCTGCGACACAGACGTACTCGGTCGATGGCCGGCCGTGGACCAGTTCGGCTCGGCACATTCTGCGGCGGCATCCCCAAAGCAAGGACGTCGATGTGTTGATGGTCGGCGGGATGGATAATCTGATCGAAGTCGCTTTTACCCCCGGCGGCGAAAGGTTCGTGACCAGCACGCTGTTCCAGATGCTGGGCAGGCCGCGCGACGACGGCATTCTGCACGCCGTCTACGGGGCCGTTTATCCCAAGGACATCGGGCCGGTCTTCGAATTCCCTTGGACGGGCCCGAACCTGATGCCCAGCATGACGAGCTGGGGAGCCATGTCGCCGGCCGGTTTGATGTGCTATCAATCGACGGCGCTGGGCCGGGAATATCGTGGCAATTTTTTCTCGGCCCTCTTCAGCGGTCACAAGGTCTTGCGGCACGTGCTCGAAGCCAAGGGCGGAACCTTCGCCTCCCGCGACGAAGAGTTTTTGGCTTGCGACAATGTCGGGTTTCATCCCACCGACGTGCTAGAAGACGCCGACGGCAGCCTGCTGGTGATCGAAACCGGCGGTTGGTATCTCCGCTGCTGCCCGTCGTCGACGTACTACCGCCCTGACGTCGGCGGTGCGATTTATCGGATTCGCCGAACCGACGCGCCGCCGGTTGCCGATTCTCGCGGAGCGAAAACCGATGTTGCTTCGTTCCCCGCTGAAAAGCTGGTCACACTGCTCGACGACGCGCGGCCAGTTGTCCGCCGGCGAGCGATCGAACAACTTGGAAAGCTCGGAACCGCGGCGCTGCCGGCAATTCGCGCGACGCTGACTTCCTCCGCATCATCGGAGTCGCGGTGCTCGGCCGTTTGGGCAGCCACCAGGATCAATGGAAACGCAGCCCGCCAGATCGTGCGTTTGGCGACTGAAGACCGCGATGACACGGTTCGGCACGCAGCGCTCAGTTCGGTAAGTTTGCACCGCGATCGCGAAGCGGCTGCACAGCTCAAGCAAATCGTCCGCAGTGGATCGCCACAAGATCGTCGCGTCGCGGCCGAAGCGCTGGGTCGGCTGCGCGACCGCACGGCGGTGCCCGTCCTGCTCGAAGCTTTGGCATCACCTGTCGACCGGTTTGTCGAGCATTCGTTGATTTATGCCTTGATCGAGATTGGTGATCCCGAATCGACGCGGGCTGCCCTGCGAAGCGCCAACTCGGCGGTGCGACGCGCAGGAATGATTGCGCTCGATCAAATGCCCGGTGGAAACCTCGAAGCCCGGCTCGTGATCGCAGAACTGGGTGCGAGCGACCCACGGATGCAGGACGCGGGCTGGTGGATCGTCTCGCGGCATCCGCAGCAGTGGGGCGGATTGCTGGCCGATCGGTTGCACGCGAGCCTGGCCGATCAGCAACAAACCCCTCCACAGCGCGCCGCGCTCAAGGAGCGGTTGGCACGCTTTGCTCGCGCGCCCGGACTGTCGAACTGGATCGTCAGCGAGCTGACGGCCGCCGGGGTCTCGGCCGAGGCGCGGATGTTGTTGCTGGAAGCCATGGGAGACGCCGGCGGGCAATTCGCCGAACCCGAGTGGGTCGAGTCGCTGCTGCGCCTCTTAAACGAGAACAACGATACCGAATTCAAGGCCCGGCTGATCCACACACTCGGCAAGTTGCCGCCGATTGCCACACGCGAAGAGCCAGGACGCACACTTTATCGATCGTTCAATAGCAGTCTGCTGAGTTCGGCCCACGATGCGGGGCTGCCGGCCGAAGCTCGCGTGCAGGCCCTGGCCGCGGTTCACAACAAATCGCTCGGACACGTCGATGATGCGTTGTTTTCGTTCCTGGTGCAGGAGCTAGCGCCCGAACAGCCCATCGGGCTGCGAACGAGCGCCGCCGAAGCGCTGGCGCGAGCCCAACTCACCCCGCAGCAACTCTCGCAACTGGCCGGCAGTTTGAAGAACCTGGGGTTTGCCGAATTGAACGTTCTGCTTCCCCTATTTCAAGGCAGCAGCGATGAGCAAATCGGCCAGCGGCTCGTGTCGTCGCTGCTGGCCTCGTCCGCGGCAACCAGTTTAAACGCTTTCCGGCTGCGCCCGATTCTGGCCGGTTTCGGCCCCGCGGTGCAGCAAGAAGCGGAGCCCTTGTTCGCCCGGTTGGAACGGGCCCAGGCCGAACAGTTGGCCAAGGCGAAGCGCGTCCTCGGCCTGCTCCGTGAGGCCGATCCGCACCGTGGCATCCAGGTCTTTGGCAGTCAGAAGGCGGGCTGCACGGCATGTCATAAGGCGGCCAACGTCGGCGGCGTGACCGGACCGCATTTAGGAGGAGTCGGCAAACGCCGTACGGAGCGCGATTTGATCGAGTCGATCTTGTTCCCCAGCGCCTCGCTCGTGCAAAGCTACGAACCGTGGACCGTGCTCACCGACGATGGCCGCACGTTCAACGGCGTTTTGCTGGAAGACAAGCCTGACGAAATCGTCCTTTCAGCCGGCGCCGACAAGACCTATCGGCTCCCACGAAGCTCGATCGAGGAGATGACCCGTAGCGAACAATCGATCATGCCGACCG
Organism: Pirellulales bacterium; assembly: GCA_036268995.1. Lineage (GTDB taxonomy): Bacteria > Planctomycetota > Planctomycetia > Pirellulales > PNKZ01 > DATATB01. The sequence continues at coordinate 5,577 of DATATB010000096.1, forward strand.
GCCTGGACAAAATCCTGAGCGACCAGGATCTGGCCGACCTCGTGGCTTATCTCAAATCGCTTTAATCGAGCATCCTGGAATTACCAGCCATGAAACGCATCGCCGTGCTCAACCTCACCGTCGTGCTCGTCGGCCTGATCGCCTCGGCCGGCGGTGTCTACGCCGCATCGCCGGAGTCTGAGCCGGTCGCGATCGTGGCCTTCGGCGACTCGACTACGGCCGCGCGAGGATCGACGACGGTCTATGCCACGATTCTGCAAGACGAGCTGCGCCACGTGCGCGTGATCAATGCGGGGGTCGGAGGAAACACGACGGAGATGGCCCGCAAACGTTTTGAGGCAGACGTGCTGTCGCGCCGGCCGCGGATCGCGATCATCCAGTTCGGCATCAACGACGCGGCGGTGGATGTCTGGAAGACGCCGGCGGCCACGCAGCCTAGGGTTTCGCTCGATCGCTACGAAGCCAACCTGCGATTCTTCGTTCGCTCGCTGCAATCGAGCCATGCGCTCGTCGTGCTGATGACGCCCAATCCGCTGCGCTGGACGCCGAAGCTCAAGGAGCTGTATGGCCGCCCGCCTTACAAGCTCGACGATCCGGATGGACTCAACATTCTTCTTACGCAGTACAGCGAAGCCGTGCGCCGCGTGGCGCGCGACGAGCATGCGGCATTGATCGACGTGCAGCAGGCATTTGCCGACGATGCCCAGAAGCAGCACGCGAGCGTGGATGCGCTCCTGTCCGATGGCATGCATCCCAACGACGACGGCCAGCGCATCGTGGCGGAGCTGTTGCGCAAGCGCATTCTGGCCTTGGCGAAGACTCAACAATTGCCGATCGAAGCCGGGCCGCATTGCGAGATCTTCACGGCCATTGCCTCCGATGGAAAGGAGTTTAACCACAACTCGTATCCCACGGTGGCGACGCTGCCCGACGGACGGCTGTTTCTCACCTGGGAAGCGGGCACCGGAAAATCGAGCAACACACGCGTGGTCGGCGCGTTTTCAAGCGACGGCGGACGTACCTGGGACAAGCCGGAAACGATCATCGACACGCCGCTGCTGGACTGCGACCCAACGATCATCCTGACGTCTGACGAGATTCAGGTGTATTCGACCACGCGCCCGCATCCCGAAATCACGTACACAGAAATGTGGAAAACGTCCCGCAAATTCGACGGCGGCCGCTGGAGCCAGCCCGTCAGGATGCCGGCTCATCACAAATACGAGGTGGGAAAAATTCACATCGGCATGACGCTGGCCGACGGCACCCTGCTGATGCCTTATAGCTGGGACGTGCTGCTGCAAGCCGGCAAGTCCGTCGCGGGCGAAGGCAAGATGCTGCTCAAGTCCGGCGTCATGCGTTCGCGCGATCATGGCCAGACATGGACGCCCGGCGGCGATATGTTTGTCGAGGTTACGGAAAAAAAATCGGCTCGCGGCACGGGTGGAGTCTGCGAGCCGGCCATGGTCCTGCTTCCGGGCGGCGAAATCTTCGCCTTGGTGCGCACCTCCGACTCCTGGCTATATCAGAGTCGCAGCCGCGACGGCGGGCTCTCTTGGGACACGCCGGCGCCTTCGCCGCTGGCGGGGCACAACTCGCCCGCGGCCTTGTGCCGGCTGCGCAATTCCGGTGACGTGCTGGTGGTGTGGAACAACTCTCCGCTCAATCGCTGGCCGCTAGATGTCGCGCTTTCGACCGACGGCTGCAAGACCTGGTCAAAACCACACACCTTGGCGAACAAGCCGGGCTTTCAGAGCGCGTATCCGAGCGCGACCCAGGCAGCAGACGGCACGTTGATCGCCGTCTGGTTTCAGATGCTGCCCGGCAACGCGCGCGAGCTCCGCATCGCCCGTTTCAGTCGCCAATGGCTCGTGGCCGAGCCTGACCGCGACAACACGACTCCGGCAAAATAAAGCCGGCCGCAGCTCATATCCAGCCGTCTCAAACCGCAGAACCCGGCGGCACCGCCCGCGGTCGTAGTTCCGATAGGTGGCCGTCCGGTCACCGCTGAGTGTTGTACTGGCGCCAGCCGCCCCCCGGCTTGGCCAGCCGCATCGGTTTAGAAGGGCATCAAATTGCGCCAACTTTGGTAACACGAGGCCGTCGTCGCGGTAACAAAGCTCCTGTTGGCAAAACGACTTGCAGCTACTAATTCTTGTCCTAAGTTTTTCTACTCAAAGAAAAAACGTATCCGAGCCAGACTGGGGGCAGTTGGATGGCAGGTAACGGACTTCAATTCGGATTGAGCACGCTGCTGGCGGTCTCGACGCTGGAACTCACCATCGGAGCGCTTGTTGGCCGATTCTTCCGCCCGCGCACTCCCGAGGCTCTCGAAGACGACGCCGAAACGGTCCGCTTGCGGGAAACGCAGCAGGCGAAGAGCGAGCTGCTGGATCAGATGCTCGACCGCGTTAGCGAATTGACCGGGACCATCGGCAAGGACGTGGGTGCTCACAATTCTCGCGTGCTGCAGATCGGTCACGAGCTGCAATTGGCGAGCGAAGCGCCCGAGGCCAACTTGCAAACGGCCCTGATGGGCGCCATGTCCAACGTCACCGAGGCCAACCAACAACTGCAACAGCAATTGCACGAGGCGGAGCAAAAGCTGATCGAGCAGGCCTACGAGCTGCAGGTGCAAATGGCCATTGCCCGCACTGACAAGCTCACCGGGCTGCTGAACCGCCGCGCGTGCGACGATGCGCTGGCACAGCGTTTGGGCGAGTTCCAGCGCTACGGGGTGCCCTTCGCCTTGCTGCTGGTCGACATCGACCGTTTCAAGCAGTTCAACGACACGCACGGCCACCAGGCCGGCGACGACGTGCTGCGCGGCGTGGCGAAGTCGCTCATGCAGTCGATGCGCGACGTCGATATCGTCTGCCGCTACGGAGGTGAAGAATTCACCATCCTGATGCCAGCCACCGATCTGGAAGGGGCGGGCACTGCCGCGGAGCGGGCGCGCCAGCAGATCGAGACGGCGGTCATCGAACATGCCGGCAAGCAACTGCACGTGACGTTCAGCGGCGGCGTCGCACACGTGCTGCCCGGCGAGACCGCGGCACAGCTCATCAAGCGCGCCGACCAGGCCCTGTATGCCGCCAAGCACTCTGGCCGCAATTGCATTCATCTGCATGACGGAGAACGTTGCGTCCGCCTGACCGCGCCCAGCGCGCCGGCGGTCGACTCCAACCTCGCGCCGCAGGCGCCCAGCGCACCGGAAGCGCAGCGGACCGAAACGCAGCGGACCGAAACGCAGCAGACCGAAACGCAGCAGACCGAAACGCAGCCCGCCGCGCCCGCGTTCGATCTGCCCGAAGAGATGGTGAACTTCGCCCATTTCGAGCAACAGTTGCGGGCGGCAATCGAGCACCATCATCTGACTGGCACGGAAGTGTCAATGGTGGTCGGGTCCATCGACCAACTCGTGGGAATCGACGATTGCGATGGAGAATACGCGATCGACCTGGCGTTGCGCGCCGCGATGCAGGTGATTCGAGCCGTCTTGCGCGATGCCAACACTTTCGCGCGGATTGCCGAAGACCAAATCGGGCTGGTGCTCGGTGCCGTCAGCCCGGATCGTGCGCTGACCATCATGGAGCGGGCGCGCATGGCGATTGAAAAATGCCGCCTCGCGATCCACGGCAAGCCCATGCTCACCTTTAAGATGAGCTTTGCCATCGTCGACGTTCTGCCCGACGACAACGTCGAAACGTGCCTGGCTCGCGGCTTCGACGGGCTGAAAATGGCCGTCGCGGCCGGCGGCAACCAGATCCGGTCGGCAACGGCCGAACAACCGGCCGCGCTCGCCGCCGGCTGAAGGTTTTCAGCTCCCGGCCGCTGGCTGGCTCGCAGGCTGAAGCAAGATCGGCAGCATCGCGGTCAGCCTTTGGCCGATGAACTGCCCCAGGCAGCGGTAGCTCTCCCACTGCGCTTCGTCGAAGAATTGTTCGAGCGTCGACTGTTGCGGAAAGCCGGGATTCTGCCGGTGGTAATCGAGCACGTCGACCGGCTCTTGGCCCGTCACGGCCGCCTTGATGACAATCAGCCAGCCCGTGGCGGCCTGGCCAGGCGGCGCGGGCGGGTCGCTTGCATACGCAATTCGGGCCAGCGCGGCGACGCGCTTGGAGAATGCCGGCTGGCCGGGTGAGTCCTGCGGACCGATGGCGTGCAGCTCACCGCACAAATCCGCGATTTCCGGCCCCAGCATCTCCAATTCTTCGCGATTCAGAATCGTAATGTGTGCGCCGAAATCGGTGCGAGCTTTGCGCACGAGCCGCGCCAGATCTCCGAATTGATAGTTCGGGTCGCATTCCGCGTCGCTGGCGATAATCAACGGCAAGCGACGACGCAGCAATTCGTACACGCCCAGGTTTTCGAAATGCCCGCCGTCTGAGAGGTTCCAGTAGCGGCGCGCCGGACCGTGAAAGCGGGCGGTCCATTCGTCAAGCAGCGCGCAGTAGACAGGCAACAGGCGATACACGGCCTCGCCCAACCGTTGAGCCAGCGCGGGCGTTGACCGCCCAGGCTCGCGATGGCCTGCGCTTCCGGCGGCGCCCATCTGGTCGCGAGCGCGCGGATCGATTCCGCTGTTCCACCAATACCCTAGCCGGACGTTGGCCAGGCCGCACAGCAGGCTCAGCCCGAAACTCGTGTTCATTCCCGTACCGGTCGAGGCCGCCGCGCCCGAGATGGCCGTCCAATTGCCCAGATCGAGGCTCTCGGGAACAATCGGCGAGGCGGCGACTGGCTGCGCCATCAAGCCGTGACCGGTGGTCGCGGCCTTCGCCGGCCGTTTGGGAAATATCCGAAAGCCCGTGCGCGGCGCAATCGATAACAAGGTCCCGCGGCACCACAGCGCATGGTGCCGAACGCCGGCGCTCACGCCGGCCGGACCAATCGCCAAAGGCAAGCCCTTGCGATCGCGCTGCTCGATGTTCGACCGGCCGTCGACCGTTTCGTTGATTGTCACGTTGATCAAGTGCAAGGGCCCGCCGCGCGCATGCGGCTGGTATTGGCTCATCGTCATACCATCGCCGGCAATGGCATCGCTGACGTCGGCATTGGCCGGATCGCGACGCTCCTGGTTCGACGCACCCAGGTACGCCCGCGTAAGTCGGGCTTGATAAAACGACTCCAACGACGAGCGATTGATGAACGACAGCGTGTTGCCAGCCAGCGCGATCAAGATCGCCAGCCAGAGCACCGCCGACCACACGACCCAAGATTCGCCGTCTGGCAGCCAGGCAATGATTGCATGGGCCAGCGCATTCCAGACCACCAAGAGGACGAAGCCGAGCACGAGCGCCAGCGCGGCCCAGACCAGGTTCCAATGGCTCTCGACCAATTCAGACATTTTGGCCCGTCCGCCGGCCATTTTCGCCAGTTTTTGGGCCAGTGGCGGAATCACCGTCATCGAAGACAGGCCGGTCAACCAGGTCGCCAGACTGTGTTGGCCTTTGAAGTGCGAATAGAGCCAGCCCCCGCACCTATCGACCAGCGCCAAACACACCAGGCCCAGCATCACGCCGACCCAGCCGCCTAGCCAATCGGTCGAAAGGTTGCGCAGCATCGTCCGCCGGTCGAGCGACTGAAGTTCGCCGTCCGAACCACGCGTTTGCCGCCAGGTCCATATGGCGATGACAATATAAGCCACCAGGCTCAGCAGGATCGTCAGTGTGAGTAGGGCAGCCAGCCACGACACGAGACCGTCGCGGCCAATCAGCGAGTAGCAACCGGCCAGCACGACCAGGTAGGCATACATCGGCAACAGAGCCGGCCACAGCGACCGCTGGTGAGCCGCCGAATGCGGCCCGCCCTGCGAGTCGGCAATGAGCCAGTAACACGCGGCCAGCGGCGCCACGCACAGCAGCAGCACGGCCAGCGGCAAGAGCCAGAGCGGGTCGAATGGCTGGCTATTCAGATTTAGACCATGCCGCAACCGCTCGGAAATCCAACCCGTGGACAGTTGCAGCAATAGAAAGATCGCCAGAAAGTACGCGCCCATCGTAATGTGTACGGCGAGCCAGTTGCGCACGGTCCACGCCACCGCGGCCAGCACGTCGCCGCCGCCGCCCGGAGCCAGGTAGCGGCCGTTTTCGCGCAGCCACGAGACGGCTGGGCTCGAGTCATCACGCAGCGACTGTTCCACCGCGTCGACCGCAACGGCTCCGCCTGGCGTGCGGCAGTACAGGGCACCCAGAAATGCCCCGCAATAACCTCCTCCCGACACGGTCGACAAGTAATCGATCGAGCGCAGCAGCCTGGCACTGGCCAAAGCCTGCAACAGTCCCAGCGCGAACGTCGCGCTGCGGATGCCGCCGCCGGACAATGCCACGCCGATCAACGGCTGATTCGCGTCGACTCGAGCCTCCTGGCGGCGAGCCGCAATGAACTCTTCCTCGATGCGTCTGAGCGAGCGCGGAAAGGATGCGTTGCCCACGGCTGCCCCCGATTTTGTGTCGCGTCGAGCACAGCGGACCGGCCGGCGCACAGACTCCGGCGACCATTTTTAAGCTCGCGCATCCGTCACTCTAATGAGCCAGGCGGCGCGCCGCCAGCCGCCGTGGGCCACGGAGGCCAGCTATGCGGGCACCAGCCACGTGCCGGCCAGGCGATCGTGCAGCCCGCGGCCGGGCATGGTCAAAGACCACGCCACCAGCGGCAGATACGCCGCGGGAACGATCGCCAGCCAGCCAAATGACGGCGTCCCCCCGACCAATGAAGGCATTAGTGCCACGACGATCGGAGTCAGCAGCAGCGGCGACCAGGCGATCGCGCATCGCCAGAGTGTCCGCCCGCGCGACGCCAGCCGCCCGTTGGCTGTGACGATTTCGACGCCCAAGGTCCGCAAGGCCAACCCGCGGCGGAAGAAGATTGCGGCCACGAGGCTCAAGAGTGCGACGATCGACAGGCCGCCCAGCGGCATCAGAATCACGCCAATTCGCAGGCCCTCTTGGAAGAAACCGAATCCCTGTTTCGTTCCCTCCACCATTTCTTGCACAATCTTGTTTTCTTCGGCCGCCTGAACCTCCTCGCTCGACGGATGCGGATAGGCTGCGACGATCCGCGCGAGCTCGCGTCGTTTGGCCGCGTCGAACATGCCTTGAGCGATCGGCCCGGCCAGTGCGTCCGGATCGGTGATGGTTTTGCCATAGCGATGCGCGATGTAGACTTCCACGGCCTGGATGTCTGCCGAAGTTACCTCGTCCGCGCCATGTTTTCCCGTTTGGAGTCGTTCGAGCGAGGTCAAGCTGGCATAGAGCGGCATTACGTCAGGTGCCGTCTGGCTGAACCGCGTGAGGAGCCAACTAACCATCAGCATCATGCCCAGCAAGAATACGGCCGGCAGGCAACACGCCAGCACCACCGCCAGCCGGCGGCGTCGCGAGACGACCGCGGATTGCCGCACTAGCTGTGCGAACTGCGCGGCGACCTGGTCGTCGCCGCCCGGCTGGGCAAGCCGGTCGAGCGCGCTGCGCGCGGCAATCGGCAGGGGCACCCTCGCCGCTCGCGTCGAGGCTTTGGCAATGTCGACGACTCTGCCTTCCAACGTGGCAATCGACAACTGATTGAGGAATCGCCGCCGGTCGAGCGCTTCGCCGGCGCCCGTGCGGGACGTTAGCCTGGGCGTCGCCAGCGGATCGAGACCCGGCGGTGCAAAGTCGAACAACTTGGCGCGGCCCTCGGCAGTGATCCAAACGCAATCGAGGCCCAGCGACTCGGGCAGCGTGCCATCTTTGGCAGCCGCGTCCAGTTCTTCGGCCAGATCGAGCAGCCAGAACCGCACCGACTCCCACGGCCAGCGCCGGTCGAGCAACTTCACGAGCGGCCGGCCGGTCAAGGCTTCGTAGGCATCCCAATTTTCGTCCGCTGATCGTTTGCCGTTGAGCCAGCGCAACCGGCCAGGCCGCGCGATGTTCCGCAGTGGCGTTGCGGTGGGTTCCGTGCCCGATGGCAACTTGCGAATCCAGACCCGGCGCAGCAGCCGCGCATCGTAGCCGAGAATCCACTCGCCGCCGCCCGCCGACTCCAACACGTCCAGAACGTGATAAGGGCCGATCGTCGCCGTTTGCGTGGCGGGCAGGGGCTCGGCACTCAGTTCCAGCGCTGTTCGGGCCTGGTAGGGCAAGCGCACGATTACGCGCGTGCCGGTCAGCAAATCGTGTACGCCGGCCAGGCCGTTGCGCTGGCGGGCCGTGGCGAACAACAGCGCATAGCCGATTGCCTGAGCGACGGTAAAGAGTCCTTGATAGCGCTGAAACGTTGCGGGGGCCATGAAGCAGTAACCGAGCTGCTCGGGGGCGGAAATCGCTGCCAGCAACCAGGCGCGCACCAGCGCCTTGGCGATGCCAGGCGGCTCGCGGCGCTGGTTGACCACGCGCAAGCGGCAAAGATACTTGCCCAGCGTGAGGCCCCAACGTCCCTCGGGCACGGCGAAATAGAATCCCATCAGCAGAAATGTCGCGAACCAATTCAGCAAAGCCGGCAGCCCCGGCCGCATCAGCGGCGTGGAAAGCGGATCCACGCCCACCAAGGCGAGCAAAGGCGTCAGTCCGCACCACAAAATCACCACCCAGATCGCTCGATCGATCGCATAGGCGGCCAGTCGCAATCCCAGCGGCGCTGGCAGCGGCGCGGTCGAAGCAAAGGGCAGCAATGCCTGGCGCAGCTCGTCGTAGGTCTTGAACCGATCGGTCGGTTGTTTTTCCAGACAGCGCAGCACAAGCTGCGCAAGGCCCTGCGGAATTTCAGCGCGCCACCGTTTCGGACTCTCGGCCGATTGCTCCAAAACGGTGGCCAACAGTCTGACCAAATTGTCCGCGTTGAAGGGCGTGCGGCCGGTCAGCAGGTAATACAGCGTCACGCCGACCGAATACATGTCGGAGCGGAGGTTCAACTCGTCGCCGCGCAACTGTTCGGGCGAAGCGAAGGCTGGCGTGCCGAGAAATGAACCGCTCTGCGTCACGTCCGCTTCTGCCCGCGGCACGGTCGAAATCGACAGGCCGAAATCGCCGACCTTGACCACGCCGCTGGCGTCGACAAAGCAATTGGCCGGTTTGATGTCACGATGCAGCACGCCCAGCCGCTGCGCCGCCTCCAATCCGGCGATGATTTGCAGGATGATGTCCACCGCCTCGCCCACCGGCAGCGGGCCTTGCTGTTTGACGCGCTCTTGCAGCGTGCCGCCGGCCACCAGTTCCATCGCGATTGCCGGCGTGCCGTCGATTTCCTCCGTGCCGAAGACATAGACGCTGTTGGGATGATTGATCGACGCGGCCAGCCGCCCCTCGCGGAGGAACCGCTTCCGCGCTTCGGGCGAATCGAGCGAGTGCTTCAGGACCTTAAGCGCTACACGCCGGGCGGTGGTCTGTTGCTCGGCCTCGTAGACCGCTCCCATGCCGCCCCGGCCCAAAGTGCGAACGATCAGGTAATCGCCAAACTGCTCGCCCGGCTCGGGAAGCTTGAGTTCCGGCCGCTCTGCCGTCGCGACGGCCCCGGCAGCGGGCGCCTGCGCCAGCGTGGCCGCGATGTCCGGCTCGGCGGCGGAGTGAACGTGGCCTTGGTCTGCGGTTTGCGACTGGCTGGCCATTCCCACCTGGACCAGGCAGGCGGGGCATAAGCCTTGAGCCGTTTGATCGGCCAGCGGCGCACCGCATTGCGGGCAGCGGCGAGTGTCAGTCATCGGTGTTCTCTGCGAGAGAAGGGGGTTCCACCGTTTACTGACACTTTTCCCGGTCCAGGTAACCGCGCCTCACGCATTTTTTCCTGAAAGAATGGCAAACAGTTCCTTGAGCTCGTCGTCCACGTCGGCCGGATCGGCCACGGTTTGGGCGATTTCCTCCCGTAACAATTCGCGATAACGGCGGCGCATGCGGTGTACGGCCATTTTCACGGCCGCCTCGTTCGTGCCCAATGCGTGGGCCACCAGTTGATACGGTTGCGCGTCGCCGGCCAGCAGCGGCTTGAGATGTTGAAACTCAGCCTGTTTGCCACGCGCGGCCAGTTCGGCTTCCAGCCGCCCGAGCACGGTCTCCAACAGCAGCACGGCCCATTGGCGATCGAACAGCATGGCGGGCGTCAGCGGCGCGCTGGGCTCACAAATCAGCGCCGACTCGGCCGCATTAAAATCCCACGACAGGATGCACTGCCCGCCGCCGCGTTTTTGCGCGCGCTGCGACTTGCGCTCATTCGCCAGAAAATGTTTGAGCGCAGCCAGCAGGAACGAGCGGAAGCGGCCGCGCTCGGCATCGGCCACGCGCAGATACTCTTTGTCCAGCAGCTTGGCGAAAAACTGCTGCGTCAGGTCCTGGGCGTCGTGCAACGAGTGTCCCGTGCGGCGCACGTACGCATACAGCGGTTGCCAATACCGCTCGCACAGCGCGGCCAGCGCCTCGTCGGCTCCCGGCGAATGGCGCTCCCCGGCCGCAACGACCAGGCTCCAATGAGTCGTTTCGAACTCGCTCGAAGCCTGGTCGTCAGGGGGATCGGTCATGGGCGGGCGGCGATGACTAATCGAGCGGCTTGATGCGGATATTGCGGAACTGGACCGGATCGCGGTGACCGGCGAAACCGAAATGACCGCGTTTGAGGTCCTTGCCCGGGTGCGGAGTATCTTTCATGAAACTGGTGACCTTGCTGAGATCGGTTTCGAGAACGATCGAGCCGTTCAGTTCGACCTTGATCGTCGAGCCGCGCACCGTGACTTCCTCAAAATTCCACTCGCCCGTCGGACGCAAGTATCCGCGGTGGGCCGGCACCATCGCGTAGGCCGAGCCGTTGGCCTGGCGTGGATCGAGCTGGGAATACTTCGGATCGCCGTCGTCGAGCACCTGCAATTCGCACATGCCGGCGTAGGCCGGGCCGCCACTACCGGGATATCGAATGGCCAGGCCGTTGTTGCCGCCCGGCGGAAGCTTGAACTCGCAGCGCACGACGAAATCGCCGTATTCCTTGTCGGTGTACACCACGCCGCCTTGTTTCGGCTTGCACACAATCGCGCCGTCGACGACTTCGTAATTGTTCACCTCTCCAGTCCATCCGCTGAAATCGCGGCCATTGAAGATCGGCTCAAAGCCCTCTTCGCCATGCTCGGCCAGCGTGTGGTTGGCCTCATCGGCCGGAATTTCGCGCACCAGGACGTTGCGCCAGCGAATCTCCGAGCCGTGCGTTTGCAACTGAATCGGGCCACGGGCGAACAACGGCGCGGCACGATTGCCGGAGGCGTGAATCATTTTCCGCACGGGATCGTAGTCGGGGCCGTCCGGCAATTTGGGCGTCGGCCGATCAAAGTAGTTTTGCCACGTGGCATGATCGACCACGAGCTTTTCGTTCAGCCAGACACTGGTCCGCGCGCCGGTTTGCAGAATCCTAAAATGGTTCCACTCGCCAAACGGCTTGTCGGCCAGCACCAGCGGATCGCGGCCCGGGGCGTCGAGATCGTTGTTGAACAGACCGCCGGAACCCTTGCCCGCGCCGCGCGACCAGCTCTTGCTCTGCGGCGTGAAATCCCAGATCTGCACCTGCGGCGTGCCGCGCAGGTAGATGCCGCTATCGCCCAAAGGGAGCATCTTGTAGTCGACCAGCAGCTCGACGTCGCCGTAATCGCGATCGGTCGTAGCATACGCCCCTTTGCCGTCATTGACCATCTCGCCGTCGCTGACGGTCCAGTGCTGCTGCATGTCGGCCAGGTCGTCGGCCAGTTTCTTGGATCGCTCCGCTTCGCTCATGGCAGCATAGCGGCGCAGGTCGAACGTTCCCATGCCGTGCCAGCCTGCGAGATCGCGGCCGTTGAACAGGGCCGTGAAGCCGGCGGGCGGCGAGGTTTGAGCCTCCGCTGCGGTGGCGCTAACGGCCGCGGCGAGGAGACAAATGAGCAGCGAACTGATGAGGCGAGGCATGAGGTGGGCTCCGGCAAGGTGGGGATATCAAGTGTCGGGTGGGAGAAGCACTGCCTATTGTTTTCGCTCAGCGGCTCGGAAGGCTCGATGCTGCGGGTCGCCGCCCGATTCCAGGTAGGCCAGCAGATCGAGTATCTCGTCGCGACCGAGCGTATTCAATAGCCCGGTGGGCATGATCGAGACTCGCGATGCGACGCGGCTCAGAATCGAGTCGCGCGGAATTCGCACCAGATCGGTGGGCCGCGAGGGGTCGGCCACCATCGCGATCGACGTGGCATTGGCGCCGGCGATCTGTCCGGTCAGCATGCGGCCATCGTCGGTCTCGATCTGCAGGCTGCGGTATTTTTCTTCCACCACCTTCGAGGGCAGCAAGATGGCTTCCAGCATGTCGCGGCGGCTGAAACGCGCGGCAATCGCGGCCAGATCAGGCCCGACGGGCACGCCTTCGTCGCGGAAACGATGGCAGTGTATGCACAGCGCCGCGGTAAACATCGCCTTGCCACGGGCAAAATCCCGCCCCCGATCAAGCCGGCTTAACTCCGGCAGCAGCTCGTCCGCGGTCCAATTGCGAACCAGCGGACGCGACATGACTGTGGGAATCGTCCCCGTCGTCGGCCGGCCGAGCTGTTCGATCACGGGCGCCAGCTCCTGGCGTTCTCGAGCGGTCAAGGTATCCAGGGCGTCGGTGCGAATGAAGGTCACAAACCGCAGGATATAGTGGGCGCCGTGGAAGGTCTCGGCGCGCTTCAGACCGGCGAAATATTGCCGCCGCGCGTCCATCGTCCAGCCTTGCCGGACATTGCGCAGCGCGTAGAGATAAAACAGTTGCTCTTCCTGGGTTGGTGCCGCATGCATGAGCGTCAGTGATTTTTCGATGACGCCCGATGAGTCCAGGTACACCAACAGCTCGCACAGCAACTGGTTCTCCGGCCAGGTCGCAGCCGGATACAAAGATTCGAGCGACCGCGCCAACTCCGCCGCTTCGCCCGCCGGCGGATGGCCCAAGCGGAGGAAGATCAGCTCCAGGGCACGCAGCGCCGTCAGTCGCTCGTCTCCGGGGGCCGAAGCCGACAGCAGGCGAACGGCCCGCGCCGTCAGTTGCGCACGCGATTCCGGCCCTCCGACACGCGCCAGCGCCAGGCACGCAGTGAGAGCCGCAAGTGGTTGCGGCTCGATCAGCGCCCGCGATCGCCACGTTTCCAGCGGCTGGTGCTCCAGGGCAACGCGCGCAGCGCTGCGCAGCCAACGATCGTTGCTGCCCAAGTAGGGCCAAGCCGCATCGACCGCGGCCGGATTCGGTGCGCCGTGAAACTGTTCCAGCTCCAAGCGTGTCTTGCGCTCGGGCGGGCTAGTCGCGGCCACGTCGCTCGTTGCCGCCGGGGCGTAGGCCTTCGCGCTGCCAGTATGGCAAACCCGATACAGGGCGGCCTGCGTCCGCCGGCCGCCAACGACGAAGTACATCGCGCCGTCGGGGCCGAAGTCGAGATCCGTGACGTTCAGCGGCCGACCCTGGACGAACGTCTCGGCCTGGCCCGTGCAGCTGGCTCCGCGGGCATCCAAGTGCACGGCGAGAATTCGGCCGTAGGCCCAATCGAGGATATACAACGCTCGGCGCCAACGATCGGGAAATCGGCTCCGCGTGCCGAATTTCACTCCCGTCGGCGAACCCAGGCCAATGTCGACGACGCCGGGCAGCATGTCGGCGAAATGATCGGGCCAGACGCTCGTCCCGTGCCGCCAGCCGTATTCGCCTCCGCTGACGACGTGCGTCACACGCGTCGGCCGGTACCAGGGCGCTCCGGCATCCCACTCCATGTCGGCGTCGTACGTGAAGAGGTCGCCCTGGTCGTTGAACGCCAGGCCGTACGGGTTGCGAAACCCGCCGGCGAACAATTCCCAGTGCTGCCCAGCGGCATCGGTGCGGGCGATGAAGCCGGCCGGGGGAGTCACGCCGGCATCGAACAGAAACTCGTTCCAGGCGCACGGGAGCAAGCGGTCAAGCGCGAAATGCGCGAGCGGGCTACCGACCATATCGTAAGGTTTAGGCAACTGGACATTATTTCCACAAGCCATATAAATGCGGCCGTCGGGACCCAAGGCCAGACCGTTGCGGCCGTGACCCGCGCCACCCGGCAGGTCTTTGAGCCGCTCGACGCGATCGAACCGGTCGTCGCCGTCGGTATCGCGCAGGCGGTAAAAGCCCTTCGAGTTATTGGCATTGGCGTACAAGCTGCCATGTGCAAACAGCAGGCCCCGGCATTCCAACAGCGTGTCGTCAATCGTTTCGACCTTGGTGACCGAGCGGCCGCTCTCTGCCAATGTCATCCGCAGCAGGCCGCGGTCTTCGCGGCCGATCACGGCACGTCCCTGGGGATCGAAGGCCAGACTGATCCAAGATCCCTCGCCGGCCGTCGCGGTGCGGACCAACTGCACCTCAAAACCTGGCGGGGCGGACACCTGGATCGGGTCAGCCACTGATCCCGATTCCAACGCGAGCTTCCATTGGTTGTAGTTACTAACAACCGCGCTAGACTGATCGGAAGCTTTTGTCATCCCGACTCGGGCGGTTGCCGAAATCTGTGCGACTTCGCGCTGCACTTGCTCGACGATTTGCGATTCGACGTCTTCCGACCAGCGCGTCGGCAGGCCGTAATAGACTTGGGCATTCAGGCCTTCGTAGCCCCCTTCGCGCAGCACGCGCAGCGAGGGAATGTAGGCCATCACGTCGTTCGAGTAACCGGCGACCCACGTGCCTGGGCCGAATTCCCGCTTCAATCGCAATGCGTAATCCACCACGACTTCGCCACCCAGAAAAATCCAACGCACGTCGCCCAATTGCCAAAGCTGCACGGGATAGGGATACGTCGTTGCCAGGGGTTGGCCGCGGTCGAGCTGGGCCAGCAGCCGCCTGGCCAGCGCGGCGGTAAACTTGTTGCGCGAAGCGGTGTCTTTTTGCAACTGTTCGGCCGTCGGCTGCTTGTCGAGCCGCAAGGGAATTTCGTCGTAAATGGTCGTCAGCGAGCCTGCCAGCGGACGCATCGCGCCGCCCAGCACTTCGTCCACCGCAACGGCCAATCGCCGGCCGTTAGCCTCGGTCAGCTCCAAGCTGCTATTGGGACGCGGTGCCTGGTCGCCAAAGCAGCCGGCCCAAAACATCGCGATCGCATCGGGATGCGCCGCTTCCAACGCAGCCTGGGCATACCCGGCATAGTCGCCCGACCATTGGTATTCGACGGGCAAGGTCGTAGGGTGACACGTATAGCCGAACACGACCGCTTGCAGCTTGCCGCCAGTGTCGCGGACGGTCAAAACCGGCACGTCGAAATCGCTCGGGCCCTTCAGCCCGCCGAGTTCGCGAACGCGCGCGGCTTCCTTGCGCGTATTCGTGCGTCGGTTCACCGCGACGGTGCAATAGCCCTGGCCCCACTCGACGCGGCAAGGCTGAAGACGCCCGATTGCCTCGCCCGCCAGGGTGACCAGCTTGTCAACCAGCTGATGCGTATACTCGTCAACCCGATGCTGCTGGGCATCGTCGAGCAACAGCAGCCCGTCCAGGTTGCGTCCGATTGCCGGTCCGCTATGCGTGTGCGAACAGTTCAGCGCGATCTGCCGGCGCTCGAGGCCGTAGCGCTTGGCCAGCAGCTCGCACACGCGTTGCGACGTGGGCCGATCGATGCCCACCAGGTCCATCGTAATCAGCAGTGCCCGGTGGCCGTCAGCGGCTTCCAGGGCCAGTGCCTTGGCCCACAGGTCCTGCTGCTTGCCGTCGCCCGGGCGATCGCGGGAATAGCCCGACATCCAGATCGGCGCCGTGGGCGTGATGTTCACCGTCGCCGCGCCGGCTTTCCAACCACCGTCCGCCGCATGACCCGGCACGGCATTCAGCACCCCGACGACGATCGCAACGGCGAGCGCGGCGATGCGTTTGATCATGGTCACTCCCAAGCTTTTCATCGGAACCGGCAGGCACGCATCCATACGCCTACTTCTTCGCCAGCAGATACGCAAGCAAATCGGCCATTTCGCGAACCGTAACCTGCTTTTCGAAACCCTGCGGCATGAACGAGCGGCCGGTGTTTTGCAGCTCCTCGATCTCGCTGCGCAAGACCGTTTTGCGCGCGCCGTCGGCCTGCGTGATCGATAGGCTCGTGGCCGTTTCGGCGGTAATCAGGCCGCTGAGCACCTGCCCGTCGCTGGTCACAAGCACATAGACCAGAAAGTTCGGCTTCACCTCGCGATTGGGATCGAGGATGTTGAGCAGCACACTTTCGGCCCCGCGATCGCCGATGGCGTGCAGGTCGGCGCCCAGCTTGCGGCCGAAATTTTCGAGCTCATGGCAGCCCGAGCAATTCTTGCGGAAGATCTCGCGGCCGTGGGCCACGTCTCCGGGAATGCTCAAGGCCGCTCGATAGCGGGCGACCACTTCCGCCGGCGTCGATGACGGTTGGCCGGCCAGCACGCGCTCGGCCAGTTGCCGCACGTCCGGTTCGGGAAACGTTTGCAGCCGCTGCATGTGTACGGAGTCGATCTCGGCCCGGGCGATACGCTGCTGCTCGATGGCCTGCAGCAGGGCTTTGGCCCAAGTGCCGTGACTAAGCAGTGTCTCCATCGTCGAGCTGCGCACGCGCGGGCCGAGCGACGGCCAGACGCCCAGCAGCAACTCGGCCACTTCCGGCTCGCGATAGCTCGACAAGTGCTCGACCACGGCCAGTTGCACGGCCTCGGGCTGCCGGGGATCGAGCAGTGGTTCGAGCGAGTCGCGAACCTGCGCAAGCGGCAGCAGCGCGAGCGTCTCGATGGCCGACGAGCGGGCCCGGGCCGTTTGCTTCTCGTCGATGGCCGTGCGCTTGGCAGCCTCGATCACCTGGCTCCAGAGTGCCGCAGATTTTCCCGCCAGCGGCGGCAGGGGACTGTGCGGCGGCTGCCCGGCCACGAGGCGCCGGATCACGAATTGACCGAGCGCGTTTTCCGCGGCAGGGAGCTGGTTCACCACCAGGATCACCCGCTCGACGTCCGCGGCACGCCTGGCCGCTCCGATCTGTTGCGCAAGTGAACCCAAGAGATCTCTGCCACTGGCTGTCGTGCGCCACGACCGATTCTCCATGAGCATGGCGAACAGCTCTCCCGCGCGACCGGCCGACGAGCAAAGAATTGCCGCCTGGCTCCAACGATCGGCCCCGTCACGCTCGGCCAGTCGGGCCAGCAGCTCCGTCACGCGAGGCTGCGCGAAATAGCCTAGCGAGAACGCCACCTGGCAGCGGACGCGCGGCTGCGGGTCGTCGCACAACGGGGCCAGCGCGCTGAGCACGGCCTCATCGCCGGCAAATTGCTCGGCCAGGATCGCCGCGTTCTCGCGCAGCTCGGACTGCTCGTCGCCGAGCGTCCGCACGACTTCGTCGGCCGCGAGGGCCTTGAGCGCGGCCAGTGTATACAGTGCGTGCAACCGCCCAAGCGGCGAGCGCGAGCCGGCAGCCAGGCGATGCAAGGGTTCGATCGCCGCCGGATCCCGGCGCTCCGACAGTAGCCGCGCGGCCGTATCGCGATGCCAACCGTCGGGGCTGGCGAGCAGTTCGACCAGTTCGCCGGTCGTGGCCCGGCTCAATCGCGGCGGCTTCGGCCGCTGGAACTTTTCGGGACAAATGCGATACACGCGCCCGCGATCGACGCCGGCCGATGGATCGAGCTGCTTGACCAGGTTGTCGGGCATGAACACCGCGCCTTCGATCAGCTCGCGGTACATGTCGACGACATACAAGCAGCCGTCCGGGCCGCCCGCGATAAAAACCGGCCGGAACCAAATCTCTTTCGACGCCAGGAATTCGACCTTCGCATGGGCGCGAACGGCCTTGAATGGGATGCCATTGGGTTTGAGCCGCGCCTGGTAGACGAGGTTATTGGCGACCTCGCCGACGAACACGTTTCCGCGGCAGTCGGCCGGCAACGCGTCGCCACGGTAGATCGTGATGCCCGTGGCGCTGGTGAAGATGTTCGACACGATGCCCTCTTCGCGGCTGCCGCCACCGAGCTGGCGCTGGCGCAACTGCTCGCGCGCGATCCGCCATTTCTCGACCGGGCTGACGCGGAACAGCGGCGTGTACTTCCCCTCCGGAGCGATGGGCAACATCGCGTGCGGCGCGAGCACCGCCGGGTTGCGCGCGAGATATCGGTTGTCATACATGATTTGAAAAGCGGGCATCGCGGCCGAGCAGGTGAACTTTCGGCCCCAGTCGTCAAATGCCAGGCCGTATTCCCCGCCGCCGCCGGTGAGCGACCACGCGCGCGTGCCCGGGTCGATGGCCACGCCCATGTTGCGCACGGAAAGCGGCTTGTCGTGCGGCCGGTCCACGCGGCGGACCATGCCGCCGGACGAGCCGGCGCTCAGATGAATGCGGTGATCGAGCCCCCAGAGCAGGCCGTTGGGCATCGATTCACCGGCCGGATCACGCTCAAATCCGGTCAGAATCCGCTCGCGCACGTCGGCCTTGCCGTCGCCGTCGGTGTCCTTCAAATACAGCAGATCGGGAGTGGCGGCCACGAACACGCCGCCGCCATAGCACAACACGCCGCTGGCGAAAGGGACATCGTTGGCAAATTCGGTGGCCTGGTCATAACGGCCGTCGCCGTCGCGGTCTTCGAGCCGGCGGATGCTTCCGCGGCCGTGCGGCCGGGTGGCGGCGTAGTCGTTGTATTCCGCGTACTCGGCGACATACATCCGGCCATCTTCGTCGAAGTCGATCGCGATCGGACTGCGCAACAGCGGCTCGGCCGCCGCGACTTCCACGCGAAATCCCGGCAGCGTCTGAATCGCTTGCCGCGATTGCTCGGGATTAAGTGGCGGCACGCGCACCAGCCGTTCGACCAGCGGCAACTGGGCGGCCTTTTTTTCTTCGGCCGGCGCGACGGCGGCCGCAGAGAACCCAATGGCGGCGGCCGCCAGCAGCCCGAGTCGCCAACCGGTGCAGTGCATCAAAGGAACTCCGGCACGAGCTTATTGGGTCAGGTCGGCGCCGCGCGTCTCGGGCATCAGCCACGCACAGACGGCGCCGCACAAAAACAATTGGCTGAGCAGGATCAACGCCAGGTGCAGATCCACGTGCGCCTTGAGCGCGGACGATGCCACCAGCACGATTGCCGCCACCAGGCGCCCGCCGTTGAAACAAAAGCCGGTGCCTGTGGCACGCAGCCGTTGAGGAAACAACTCCGGAAAATAGACGGCGTAGCCGGCGTGGAAACCGACCGTCACGAAGCCGAATACCGGCAGCAGGCAATACAAATGCAGGGTGGTCGCCGGCACGTAGCACATGATCGGCACCAGCACGTAGGCAGCCAACTGCATCACGATAAACGCCCGTCGGCGTCCCAAGAAAGTGCATAGCGGTCCGAAGAAGACCAATCCCAATCCTCCGCCGATGCCCTGCACGATGCCGAAGGCGAATTTGGATCGCTCCATCGCATCGGCGGACTGCATTCCGTCCGCGACGAAGAATTCACGAGCCAGGTCTTGCCCGGCGACGTTGATTCCCCAAAACGTCCCCAGCCCGACTGCCGCCAACAGCAGCCCGCCAATCGCCCGGCCGCTCCAGGGCGCCACGCACAACAACTCTTTCAGGCTGCCCCGTGTTCCCGTTTCCTCGGCGGCGGCTGGCGAATACTCACTCGCTGGCGGCTCGTGAAGGCTCGAGCGCATGACCAGTGCCAGCGCGGCCGGCAACAGTCCCAGCAGATAGGCATAGCGCCACTGCGCAGCGACGGCAATCGCCACCACCGTTGCCAGGAGACCTCCCAGGATGCTGGTGGCGTGAAAAAACGAGGAGGCGTACGCGCGCAGCCGCTTGGGAAACACTTCGGCCACCATGGTCGCCGCCACGGACCAGGCCCCACCCACGCCGATGGCCACCAGGAACCGCAGGACAAGCACCTGCCACCACGCCGTAGCCAGAAACGTGAGGCCGGAAAACAGCGAATAGACGACAATCGTCCACACCAGCACGGGCTTGCGCCCATAGCGATCGGCCAAGACGCCGGAAGCGATGCCACCCAGCGCGCCGCCCACGAGAAACGCCGCCAACGCCATATCGCCGAAGCGGCGAGTCTGGCTCGCATCGATATTCGGCACGATATCCGCCAGCATCTGCGGGCTGGTGAGATTGAAGATCTGGCCTTCGTAAACGTCGAAGACCCAGCCCGCGCAGGCCAGCAGCAGCACGAGCCAGTGATAGCGCGTGACCCCCGCGTGCCACGGCGCAGCCTTGGGTTCGATGACTTCGGTCGTGGCCATGTTTCGTGGTATCCTCTCGCTGCTCGTGGCTTCCGAACCTAGACCACGAACCTCGGCGGCCGCGCCGTGTGCTCGTCGGTCACAATCAGATAGTCGCCGTGGCCGCGGAGGTGGGTCACCGGGTAGTCGTCGCCGGGCTGGCCCAGCAGCGCCAGCCGCAGGATGGTATTGGCCCAATCCAGCTCGATGCCATTGCGGCAATACAGGCGCACGCGTCGGGCCCCCAGCAACTGCCGCATGCCCAAGGTCAGACCATAGCGCGGGTAATTCTCGAGGTTGCCGCCGATCTCGGCGCGCATGGCATTGATCGTCCGCGTGAAGTCATTGAGCCGAACGCGCCGCGGATCCGACTCGCGCACGCCCGGCTCGGGCTCGTTGTAAGCCAGATGACCGTGGATGCCGACGCCGCCGTAGGTCGTGTCGATGCCGCCGGCAGCCGCGATTTGCGCTTTCAGCGTCGGTAGGTTCTGCTGGCTGGGAAAGATCACCTGCTCGGCCGGCGGCAGCAGCTCGGGCGACACGCGGCTGGTGAACAGCTCGTCGAAGGTGCGGCGAAAGCTGAGCGGGTGATCGGCTGGCAGCACCACACCGCTTTCGTCGCAGTGCTCGTCCATCATGAAGAACCAGCAGCGCTTCAGATCGAGCCGCTCGCGGTTCACGATCTCGGCCAGCAGCGGATATTGCCCAACTGGGCCGACCGGCAAAATTAGTCGGGTCGGGTGACCGCGAAGATTATTCGCGCGAATTTCGGCGGCAATCGAGTCGGCGAAGTGCCGGTGCAGGGCGTCCAAATCCGGCAACACGAGCAGCCGGTCGCCGGCCTGGTCGCGCAGTTCAGCGGCCGACATTTGCAGCAATCGGCGAACTTCGTCTTGTCGGTTCATGGCAGCTAACCGTGCTTGGGCGGCTTTCCATCGATCCACGGTCCGGCCAGTTTTTGATACGCGGGCGGAAAGAACTTGCTGCCAGTGTCGCCGGCGGTCCAGCCGGGAACGTGATGCGGCGTGGCATGGGCTTTGGACATCTTTTCCCAGCCTTTCGCCCAACTGGTGTCGCCGCCGCTGACGTTGCCCCCCTTGTCGATCTGAAAGACTTTGCCCTGGCGATAACACTCGACGGCCAGCGTGACCATCATCACGGCCGCCGCGCCCAACTCTGGATCGTTGTTCACGGCGCTGGGCTTGCCGGCACGAATCGCATCCAGAAAATTCGCCTGGTGGGTCATGTCGAAGTTATACGGCGTCGTGGCCTCGACTCGTTCCTTCTTGGCATTGCGGTCGCCGGTGACTTGAGCACGCTCGGGAATGAACTCGAACGCGGCTTTCGGGCCGCTGGGGAAGTTGTCGAACACGATCAAGCCGCTGTGTCCGCGAATCAAAGTTTCGTTGCGGCGTTCTTCGGAAACCATCGTGCTGCAGACCACGCCCTGCACGCCTTCGTGGAAATCGGCAATCACGGTGGCCACGTCGGGCACTTGGCGATCGTCGTATTCCATGAAGATGCCGCCGCCTCCAACCACGCGGCCGGGATAGCGCAGCCCGGTGGCTTTGAGCATGCCCGTCACGCGGTGCACGAACAGGTCGCCGAGCATCCCGCAACTGAACGGCCAGTAGCAGCGCCATTGGCCGTACGTGGCCCGGTCGAACGGCATCATCGGCGCGAGCCCTTCGTCGACGCCCAGCCAGCGTTTCCAGTCGATCGTGTCGGGCGTCATTTCCGCGGTGATTTCGTTGTGACGCGACATTCCGTAGCGCGAGTTGCGGAACCATTCGGTCTGAAACTGCACGACTTTGCCGAGCCGGCCGGCATCGATCATCTCGCGTGCCTTGTCCCAGATCGGCGAGCTGGTCGACTGCACGCCGACTTGCATCACCAGCCCACTTTTCTTCCAGGCCTGCACCACGTCCTTGGCCTGCTCCAGGGTATGCGTCATCGGCTTTTCGCAATACACGTTCACGCCCGCCGCCAGCGCGTCGATCGATTGCTTCGCATGCCAATGGTCGGGCGTGCCGATGCAGACGCCGTCCAGTTTGGCGTCGGCCAGCATTTCGCGGTAATCGACGTAGGTCTTGGGCGCGGTGCCCGTTTCGGACTGAATAAAATTTGCGGCCCGATCGCGATGCACCGAATACACGTCGCACACGGCGACCAGGTCGATCGGCTGGTCAAGCTTGCGCAGCTCGACCATTGGCTTGACGTGCGCTGCAAATCCGCGGCGGCCGGGACCGATAAAGCCGATCCGCAACCGCTCATTGGCGGCCCGTGGCTGAGGAGCGGCCAGAGTTTGGGCCACCGCGCAACTGGCGGCCACGCCCCCGGCGGTGCTGCGGATGAATGTGCGTCGCGAGAGACTGTCTTCGGACATCGCTCATGCTCCTATACTGACGATGGAATGCTTCTGGATTGTGTCAGCCTACCACGCACGGACCCGCTTCATGGCGCGGTGAATGCGAAACGCTTCTGCGGCTCGCACGCCGGCTTGAGCGCCGCGTGCTTCGGCCTGCCGAACCATGAGCGCATCAACGGCCGGAAAACCGGAACCCGCGCGAGCGATCTGGCTCCGGTGGCAATGGATCATTTGCCGCTTCAATTCAAGCTGATCGCTGATATCGATGTAAATCTCGGGGCTGAAACCGTGCATGTCGACCGTGTCGAGCCACCACACGGCCGGCGGCATCTCCAGCGGCGGCGACGCCGTGTGATGACCGGGCGAAGCGCTGAACCATGAGGCCGCTTCGGCCAGCGCCGAGGCGGCGCGATGATCGGCATGGTAGTCGGATGCCGCGTGGGCCACGACCAGCGTCGGCCGGAATTGCCGGAACCGCTGGATCACGATCGCCCGCGACTCGACCGTATCGAACAGTTCGCCATCGCCAAAATCGCCAAACAGCAGTTCCGCTCCCAACAGACCGGCCGAAGCGGCCATTTCCGCCCGGCGGACTTCGGCCAGGTTCGGCAGCGGCGGATCGGGCTGGCCCTTGTCCCCGCGGCAGAGCACGCACATGCCGATTGCCGCGCCGTCGGCTTTGGCCCGTGCCAAAGTGCCCGCGCACAAGAACTCGTCGTCCGGATGGGCCAGCACGGCCAGGACTCGCTCGCGATCAAACGACAATCGCACGTCGATTACCTCGCGTCGAGGGGCACGGGCATTCCGGTTTCGGCCGACCGTTCCGCGGCCAGGCACATGGCGACCGACCACCGGCCATCTTCGCCGGTGGCCGCCAGCGGCTGGCCATCGTTGATCGCCCGCACGAACATCGCGATCTGGGTTTCCAGCTCGAACAGTTCGCCGGCGGCCGTATTCACGGGCGGCGACGCGACCGTTTCGCCGTCGAAGGTCTTTAGAAAAAACGTGGGCTGCCGAGTGCGGTCCATCACGCCGCTCCAACTGGCCCAAAGGGCGCCACGACTGCCGGAGACTTTGACCGTCTGATGATGCTCGAAAGCACTGAGCGTTTGCGACACGACGGCGTAGGCTCCGCCGGGAAAGTGGACGATGGCGCTGAAATTGTCACGAAGCTCGGGATGCTCCGGCCGTCGGGCCTTGGCCGCCGCATACACGCTCGTCGGCTCGCCCAGAGAGCTGAAATACCAGCGGGCAAGATCGAAAAAGTGGATCGGCTCTTCCAGCACCCAACTACCCACGCGCTCGATATCGTAACGCCATCCATCGGCGCCGGTGCGGTAAGGCTTGCGCGACAGCTCGACCAGCACGTGCTGCGGCTCGCCAATAAAGCCCTCGTCGATCAATTGCTTGACCTTGCCCCACAGGGACGACAGCCGCATCTCATGGCCAATCGCCAGCAACCGCTCGTGCCGGCGGGCGGTCGATTGCAATTCGTCGCACTCGGCGACCGACAGCGCCATCGGCTTTTCGAGCAGCAGGTGCCGGCCCGAGGCCAGCGCCGCACAGCCCACTTCGCGGTGCAAATGGCTGGGCAGCACCACGTCGATCACGTCCAGGTCCGGCTGCTCGAGCAGCTTGCGATAGTCGGCATACACCTCGGCTGCCGGATACTGCTGCCGGGCGGCGGCGCTGCTTTCGGGCGAGCGCGCGCAAATGGCGGCCAGTTCGGCGCCGGGCGTTTTCGCGATCGCCTCGGCGTGGCAACGGCCCCAGGCGCCGAAACCGATCAATCCAAATCGTACGGGAGAACCGGCCATCAACACGCTCCACGGCAGGCGACTGGTGCGGCAGGAGAGAGCACCCGGCACAAGGGATCGTGCCCAGGCGGCTACGGCTCGCCATGATAAACCTGCCTTTTCGGCCGGTCAACCAATTAGCGTATGTTTTCATACAGTAAGACAAATGGGATTGAAACACGAAGAAAAGCGGGGGGGAATTGAACAGAAGGCCGCGAAGGACGCGAAGAAAGACAAAAAACGAAGGAAGAAGACCTACATTTTTCCTCATATTTCTTCGTCTTTGCGTCCTTTGCGACCTTCTGTTCAATTCCTTTTTGGTTGTCGTGCTTCCCTCGTTTCGGTAAAACAGTGCAGGTTATTGACGCGTGTGCGATGTGATAACATACTGCTGGTTCGCAGTGACTCTGTTGGCCGAGAGCCCTCCGACTGCCATGCACCCGCGACCGCGCGAAACGAAACTGGCTGCCAAGAAGCACGCCATCTTGAACGAGGCATTCCGCCCGGGCGGCTGTTCGCGGCTCGAGCTGGCGCGGCGGTTGAATATCAATGCCACGATGGTCGGCAAGTATGTCGGCGAGTTTCTGCGGCGCCGGCTGCTGGTGGAAGAGGGGGGCGGCTCGTCGGCCCGCGGGCCGGTGCCGGTGCTCTTGCGCCCGAACCCGCGGCACGGTTGCTTTCTGGGGCTCGATTTCGAAGCTCTGCGCGCGCGGGCCGTGCTCTGCGATTTCGCCGGCAACGTGCTGCATCAAAAAGAACAGCCCTTCCGCCTGGGCATTTCGCGCGAGCAGGTGCTGAAGCAAATCATCGGCCTGGCCCGGCAACTGGCCGAGCGGGTCGAGTCGCCGCTGCTGTCGGTCGGCATCGCCGCGCCCGGCCAGCTCGACTGTGCCGCCGGCCGCGTAGTGCACTACCGGATGCTAAAGGATTTCGACCAGGTTCCGGTGGCCGAGCGCTTTCAGGAAGTGTTCGACGCTCCGGTATTTATCGAAGACAACATTCGCGCGGCGGCCTACGCCGAGCTGCTGCGTGGCCACGGCCAGGGCCGGCGGAATTTTCTTTGCCTCGCGGTGCGCTCGGGCGTCGGGCTGGGCATCGTCATCGACGGCAAGCTGTATCGCGGCAACGACCAGATGTCCGGCGAAGCGGGCTACCTCGTCTTGTCCACGGCCGATGGGCCACGTTTGGCCACCGAGCTGGTCTCCAACCGCGGGTTTGTCGAAGCCACGGTCAAGCTGCTCCGCTCGCGCCGCACGACGGCAGCCCGGCAGCAACTCTTGAAACGGCGACTGCTGAAGCGCGACGAGGAGCTGACGCTGGCCGATATCGTGACGGCCGCCGAGGATGGCGACGAATGGCTGCACGCGCGGCTGGTGCAACTCGGCGAGCATTTGGGAATTCTCACCGCGAATCTCGCCAATTTGTTTGCTCCGGAAAAGATCCTGCTCGTCGGCGAAGTGCCGAACTGCTCGGCCATCGTGCGGCAGACGATGGAGCGCACATTCCGCCATTACACATTGCCGCAAATTCTGAAAACGGCCTACCTCGAGGACTCGGCGTTGGGCCCCTTTAGCGGTGCCCTGGGGGTCGCCTGGCAAGGATTCGCCCGGCTATTTCCGCTGGATGCCGAGACCGTGATTCCCAATGGAAAGGCTCGCCATGAAACTGTTCTTGGATAGCGCCAAAACGGACGAAATCCAGCACGCGCTCGAAACCTGGGATATCGACGGCCTGACCACCAATCCGCGCCATGTCCGCGACTCGGGCAAGGCGCTGCGCGTCGTGCTGGCGGAGATCGCCGAGCTATTTCGCGGAACCGACAAGCCGGTGAGCGTCGAAGTCGATCCACATCTGACCGACTGGCGCGAGATCGTGGCCCAAGGTCGCGAGCTGGCCCGGCTGTCGCCGAATTTTGTGGTCAAGATCGGGGTCAGCGAGGGCGGCTTGCGGGCCGCGCGCGAGCTGGCCGGCGCGGGCATCCGAATCAACGTCACGCTGGTCTTTTCGGTCGCGCAGGCCTGGCATGCGGCCCGGGCGGGCGCGGCCTACATCAGCCCGTTCCTCGGCTGGAAGGAGCAGTACGGCGACAGCGCCTGCACGTTGGTGGGCGACATCCGCACGATGCTCGACCGGCACGCTTATCGGGCCGAGATCATCGCCGCCGCCGTGCGCAACACGCAGCAAATCACGGAGGCGGCCATCGCCGGCGCGCATTGCCTGACGGCCGGCTTGACCGCTTATCAAGACAGTTTCCGCAGCCCCTACACGACGATGGGCGAACGGATTTTTCAGGACGCCTGGGACGCCACGCCCGGCCACAAACCAAAATGATCGCGCGATCCCACGATCGCATCTTCCCGCCCCCCAACACCCCACCTACCGCTGCCATGCACACCGACGACTTGCTCTCCACCGAGCGCCCCACATTTGTCACCCACCTGGAATGCGGCCTCAAAGGCGACCATTACCCGGCCGACCAGATACACGGCCTGTCGAAGGCGGGCCGTCCGCTGTTGGTGCGTTACGACCTGCCGGCCCTGGCTCGCGCAGTGACTAAACAGGCGTTGGCCGCCCGGCCGTCGGGCTTGTGGCGCTACCGCGAGTTTCTGCCGGTGCGGCACAGCAAAAACGTCGTCACGCTGGGCGAGGTCGAAACGCCGCTGGTGCATTTTTCCAAATTGCAGGCAGGGCGCGGCATGCTGTGGGTTAAGGACGAAGGCCGGCTGCCGACCGGCTCGTTCAAAGCCCGGGGTTTGTGCATGGCCGTGTCGATGGCCAAGGAGTTGGGCATCCGCAAGGTGGCCATGCCGACCAACGGCAACGCCGGAGCCGCGCTGGCCGCCTACGCCAGCCGGGTCGGGATGGAGTCGTATATCTTCTGCCCGGAAGACACGCCGGAAATCAACGTTCGCGAAATCGCCGCCCAGGGTGCCAAGGTGTGGCGCGTCAACGGCCTGATCAACGACTGCGGCCGCATCGTCGGCGCCGGCAAAGAAACGATGGGCTGGTTCGATTTCTCCACGCTCAAAGAGCCCTACCGCATCGAGGGTAAAAAGACGATGGGCCTGGAGCTGGCCGATCAGATGGGCTGGCGCGTGCCCGACGTGATCTTTTATCCCACCGGCGGCGGCACCGGGCTGATCGGCATGTGGAAAGCCTTTCAAGAGTTGCAGACGATCGGCTGGCTCACTGGCAAGCTGCCGCGGATGATCGCAGTGCAGGCCAGCGGCTGCGCGCCGATCGTCAAGGCTTACGAAGACGGCGTCGAACATGCCGATCTGTGGGCCAATGCCCACACGATGGCCTACGGCATCCGCGTGCCGGCGGCCGTGGGCGATTTTCTGATCCTGCGCGCGGTGCGCGAAAGCGGCGGGTTTGCCATGGCCGTCGACGACGACGCCATCATCCAAGCCCGCCGGCAAGCGGCCGAGCAAGAGGGTTTGCTGCTGTGCCCGGAGGGGGCCGCCACGCTCGCGGCCTATCAGCTTGCACTGTCGCAGGGACGCATCTCGCCCGACGAATCGGCCGTACTGTTCAATTGTGCCAGCGGCCTGAAATACGAACTGCCACCGATGCCGCGAAAACTCGATTGCACGCAACCCATCGATTTCGCCAGCCTCGGCCGCACAACTTAATCTTTCGAGAAGTTCGATGCCTGACGTCGTCATCAGCGAAAACATCACCGGCCCTGCGATGGAAGAACTGCGGCAGCGGTTCGACGTGGCGCTGGAGCCCGAGCTGTGGCGCTCGCCCGATCGGCTGCTCGCGCTGGTGCGCGAGGCTCGGGCCATCATCGTGCGCAACCAGACGCGGGTCACCGCGGAAGTGCTGGCCGCCGGCCAGCGCCTGGAGATCGTCGGTCGGGCCGGTGCAGGCCTGGACAATATCGATACGGAAGCCGCCACGCGCGGCGGGATCGTGGTCAGTTATGCGCCGAACGAAAACTCGCTGTCGGTCGCGGAATTGACGCTGGGCTTGATGTTGGCGCTGGCTCGCCGCATTCCAGCCGCCGATCGCGACACGCATGCGGGCGGCTGGAATCGCCAGCAATTTACCGGGGTCGAGCTCAGCGGCAAAACGCTAGGCATCGTGGGCCTGGGGCGAATCGGACGCCTGGTGGCCCAGCGGGCCAGGGCTTTTGGCATGACGCTCGTGGCCTACGATCCGCTCGTTGATCCGCAATCGCCTGCGGTGCGCAACCTGGAAGTCCGCTTGATCGGCTTGGAAGAACTGCTGGCCACGGCCGACTGTGTCACGTGCCACTTGCCGCTGGTGCCGGCAACCCGCGCGCTGTTCGATTATCAGCGCTTTGCCTTGATGAAGCGGACCGCCGTGTTCGTCAACGCGTCACGCGGCGAAATGGTGGACGAAGCGGGCTTGATCCGAGCTTTGGAAGAGGGCCGGCTGGCCGGTGCGGCGCTCGACGTTCGGGCCTGCGAGCCGCCCCAGCGCGATCAACTCGCCGCGATGGAGCAGGTGATCCTCACGCCGCACATCGGCGCGTTCACGCTCGAGGCCCAAGATCGCGTCGTGGCCGCCGTCTGTCGCGACGTGACGGCCGTGCTCTCGGGCGAGGCGGCCGAGAATCACGCGAATTTTCCCCGTCCGCAGCGGGGGACTGAACTCAACCCTAAAAACCATTCCGGCTAATCGGAGGCGTGCATGTCGATCGAAGCGCGTTTACAGGAACTGGGGCTCGCCTTGCCGGCCGTCGCCAAGCCGGTGGCGGCTTACGTCCCGGCGGTCGAGAGTGGCAGCCAGGTATTCGTCAGCGGCCAGCTTCCAATGGCCGGTGGCCAGCTTCCAATGGCCGGTGGCCAGCTTCTCAGCACGGGCAAGGTGCCATCGCAAGTGTCGATCGAAACGGCGCAGCAGGCCGCGCGCCAGTGCGTGCTCAACGGCCTGGCCGCGTTGCACGCGCAGCTCGGCGGCGATTGGAACCGCCTGGTGCGGGTCGTGCGCATCGGCGCGTTCGTGCAATCCGACAACGATTTTTTCCAACAGTCGCAAGTGGCCAACGGCGCTAGCGAACTGCTGCAAGCCATTCTGGGCGACGCGGGGCGCCATGCCCGGGCAGCCGTCGGCGTGAATGCCCTGCCGCTGAACGCCCCGGTCGAGGTCGAGTTTTTATTCGAAATCCGCAAGTGAGCAATGCATGTCCAGCGAGGAATCTCATGCGGCAGGCAAGTAGATTGGGTTTGAGGTTGATGGCGCTCGCCCTTGGCATCGTCATGATTGCCGTAGTTGCCTCGGCAGAAACCATTGAATCGTCACCGCCCATCGAATTGTTCAACGGCCGCGATCTTACCGGCTGGGTCAATGTCAACGGCGCGCCGAATACGTGGTCGGTGCGCGAGGGCCTGCTCGTGTGTAGCGGCAAGCCGAGCGGATTTCTGCGGACGGCCGAGATGTACGAGAACTATGTGCTCGAGTGGGAATGTCGTCTTGCGGCGGCCGGCGGCAATAGCGGAACGTTCGTCCACGCCGATGCGCTGCCGCAAGTCGGTGCCCCCTATCCCCGGGCGATCGAAGTGCAACTGCTCGACGGCGATCACGGCAGCATTTTTGGCATCCGCGGGGCCTCGATTGTTCCGCTGACCAACGGCGACCTCAAAGGCGGCACGCCGCGGGCTCGGCCGACCGAAAATCGTGGCCTGCCAGCGGGCCAGTGGAACCGCTACGAGCTGACGTCTCAGGACGGCACGCTGGAATTGGAAGTCAACGGGGCACGGGTCACCCAGGCCTCGCACTTGAGCCAGCGGAAGGGCTACATCGGCTTGCAATCCGAAGGCAGCGAAGTCTTTTTCCGCAACCTTCGCTTGACCCCGCTGGCTGGCAGCGCGCCAGCTACCGACCAGGTCGCGCATACAGATGAAGGCCTGCGCCCGATCTTCGATGGGCTGAGTTTTGCCGGCTGGCAGTTTCACGAAGCGTTTCAAGGTCATTGGGTTGCTAAGGATGGCGTCGTGCGCTGCGATGGGCAGATACGCCGCGCGAAAGGTGAATCGCGCGATCTCTGGACCGAGCGCGAGTATGGTGATTTTGTGCTCGTGGCCGATTGGCGGCTGACCAAAAAGCCCGAGCCGAAGAAGCTGCCGACCTTTACGCCCGACGGCATGTATGTCTACGGCGCCGATAAAAAACCCGTTCTTCGCGAACTGCTCGACGCCGGCGACAGCGGCATCTATTTGCGCGGCAATACGCGCAGCCAGGTCAATATCTGGAGCCAACCGATGGGCTCGGGCGATATCAACGATTATCACAAAGACGGCAAGCTGCCGATCGAAATCCGCCAGGCCTGCGTGCCGAAAAAGCACGCCGACCATCCGCCCGGCCAGTGGAACCGCTTTGTCATCACGATGCGCGGCGATCGGGTCAGCGTCGTCTTGAACGGCGAAACGGTGATCGACCGCGCCGTGCTGCCCGGCGTGCCGCCGCGCGGGCGGATCGCCCTGCAAAACCATAACGACCCGGTCGAGTTCCGCAACTTGTTCATCAAGGAACTCGACTAAAGCATGGCTACCACGAGGTCAACTTTGAAAACGATCGCGATCATCGGCGGCGGCTTCAGCGGCACGATGACGGCCGTGAACCTGGCCCGATTCAGCGAGTCGCCGCTGCGCGTCTGTGTGATTAATTCCGGCTATCCGGTCGGTCGCGGCGCGGCTTACAGCACGCGGCAAATCGAGCACCTGCTCAACGTCGCGGCCCGCAACATGTCGGCCTTGGCCGATCATCCCAACCATTTCGTCGAGTGGTTGCAGACCCGCGGCGAATACGCCCTAGTGCCCGAGTCGGAACTGCGCGAAATGTTCGTGCCGCGGCAAGTCTTCGGCGACTATCTGCGCGGGCTGCTGCTGCGCTACTCGCGGCCGATCGATAGCGGCGCACGCGTGCAGATCGAAACGATCGACGAAGAAGCCATTGATATCATCCCGCGAGAGCACGGGAACGCCGGCGAACACTGTGCCGAAGTGCTGCTGGCCGGCGGCACGACAATCGAGGCCGACAAAGTGCTGCTGGCCACCGGCAACCAGCCGCCGGCCGAAATGCCGTCGGTCGCCGCGGCGTTTCATCATCCGCGGTATGTCGAAAACCCGTGGCAGGATTGGAGCAGCCGGCTGCCGGATAAAACCGAGCCGGTCGTGCTGCTGGGCGCGGGCCTGACGATGGTCGATGCGTGTCTGACGCTACAGTCG
Organism: Pirellulales bacterium; assembly: GCA_036268995.1. Taxonomy (GTDB): domain Bacteria; phylum Planctomycetota; class Planctomycetia; order Pirellulales; family PNKZ01; genus DATATB01. Next base: position 37,091 of record DATATB010000096.1, read on the forward strand.
CACGGCTGGCAAGGTCCGGTGACCGCCGTGTCGCGGCATGGCATCTTGCCGCTGTCGCACTTCCGCGGTATCGAGTATCCCGATTTTCCGCCGCCGGGCGTGGCAACGCTGCGGCTGGCCGAGCTGGTCGAACTGGTCGAAGAGCATTGCGCGCGGCTGCGCCGCCTGGGGGCGAATCCGGCCATTGTCGTCGACAAGCTGCGACCGCATACGCAGCGTGTGTGGCAGAATCTGTCGCTCGACGAGAAGCGCGAATTCTGCCGGCTGCACGCCGCGCGCTGGAACGTGACGCGCCACCGCATCGCGCAGCAAATCCATCAGCGGCTGACAGCCGCGATCGCCGGCGGTTCGCTGCACGTGGTCAAAGGCAGCATTACCGACCTGCGCAGCTCGGGGCAGGGCGTGGCCGTCGTGGTCGAGTATGCCGCGGGCCGGCAGCGCACGATCGAAGCCGGCCTGGTCGTGAATTGCACCGGCCCGCGCGCCAGTTTTACCGCCGTCGCCTCGCCGCTGCTGCAGAAGTTGCTGGGCCGCGGATTGGTGCAAGCCGACGCACTGGACATGGGCATCGAGATCGAAGCGGATTTCGCGGCGGTCGACCGCGAGGGCAACCGCTCGGGATTTTTGTTTGCGATGGGCCCGTTGGTTAAGGGCGTGTTGTGGGAAACCACGGCCGTGCCCGAATTGCGCAGCCAGGCGTTTCGCGTGGCTCAAGAACTGCTCGACGAACTGTCGGCCGACCAGCGCGCGGCAGAACCGTGGCCCATTCAGCCGGAAGTGGAAGTCCTGGAATATTGCATCTGAGATCGTGTCTTCTAAACGGGAGGGCGAAGCTCCTGCTGAGCCACGATTCGAGCGGGAGGGCGAAGCTCCTGCTGAGCCGCTCGGCGACGAATCGAGAGAGCCACCCGGCTCGGCCGGAGCCTCGCCCTCCCAGAATGCGGTTTCGAGGTTGCATCAAAAGATAAGGAGAAGGTTGATATGCCTGTCGCAGGCCTGATTGGGTTTGGCGTCGCCGTGGGACTTTTGAGCGGAACGCTGGGAATCGGCGGCGGCATCGCGCTGGTGCCCGGCCTGATCCTGCTGTTCGGGTTCAGCCAGCTTGAGGCCCAGGGCACGAGCCTGGCCGTGCTGACGGTGCCGGTGCTGATTTTCGCCGCCCTGGTCTATCATCGGGCCGGCCTGGTGCGTTATCCGGTGGTAGCGTGCATCGCCACGGGTTTCGTGATCGGCGCCTCGAGCGGCGCGTGGCTGGCTCCGCACCTGCCGCATCACGTGCTGCGGCCAATCTTCGGCGCGCTGCTGCTGTATGTCGGCCTGTTGTTCCTGCTGGATATTCGCTCGGCCACTTCGGCCGCGATGCTGCCGGCCGCGGTGGCGGCCGGCGCGATGGCGATCTTCGCGCGGATCTTTCGACGCAAGCTACGCCCCCGCACCCCGACCGTCGGCCATTGGGAATATCACATCTGAAACGATGGCACGGCCGCCGTTGCCGCGGCCGGCCGTGTTGACGAAACGCGAGCGATCCTTTATGCCTCAGTTCTATGGGCGGCTGCGAGCCCCCCATGTTGCCAGTGGGCGTTTTGCGTCGGATTCGAGTCTTCGTCTCATCGTTGACCACCAGAAGCTGGGGCGGCATGTCAATCGGAAACGGACTTCGACCGCACGTGCTGGCGGCCAAGCAGAGCCTGGCTGAAGGCCGCCAGCGTCTGAAGCAGCGCCATGAGCGCGGCTCGCCCGGCATCCAGGTGTCGCGGGCACTGACCGAACTGTTCGACTCGATCGTGCTCGGGCTGTTCAACCAGGCGGTGGCCGATCTGCAAGCCTCGCGCGGCGAAGACGTCGCCCAAATGATGGCCCTGGTGCGGCATGGCGGCTACGGCCGGGCCGATATCGCCCCGTATTCCGACGTCGACCTGATGCTGCTCTACGACGAGGGGGCGCTGACCAAGGTCGCGCCGCTGGCCGAGCGGATGGTGCGCGACGTGTTCGACGTGGGCCTGGTGCTGGGCCAAAGCGTGCGCACCATCGCCGAGGCGTGCCAACTCGCGCGAGTCGACGCCGCCATCTGCACCTCGTTGATGGAATCGAACCTGCTGGTCGGCAACGAGAAGCTGTACGCCCGGTTTGCCAAGAAGTTCAAGCGGCAGGTACAGCGGCGGGCCGGGCCGCTGATTAGCGCCATCCAAGCGGCCCGGCGCAAGGAGCGCGAGCAATACGGCGAGACGGTGTACTTGCTCGAGCCCAACGTCAAGCGGTCGCCCGGCGGATTGCGCGACATCCAGTTCCTGCGCTGGGTTGGTTTTGCCCGCTGGGGCACTTCAGACCCCGACGGCCTGCGCTTGGCCGGCGCGCTGGAGCCGGACGACTACGACCATTTGCGCCAGACGACCGAGTTCTTGCTGCGGCTGCGCAACGAGATGCATTTTCACGCCGGCAAATCCAGCGACATGCTCGACCGGGTCGAGCAGTTGCGGCTGGCCGAACGGTTCGGCTTTCGCGGCACCGACGGCTTGCTGCCGGTCGAAGAGTTCATGCGCGAATATTTTCGGCTGACCGGCGGCGTGCGGACGATCGTGGCCCGCTTTGTGCAACGCGCCAAGACGAGCGAGCACCGCTGGCTGCGGTGGCTGACCCCGCTGGTCAGTCATCGATTCGAACGCGATTTTCGCGTCGGCCCGCATCAGATTTCGGCCAACCCCCGGGCGCTGTCCAGGCTCACCAGCGATCTGGCCGAAGTGCTGCGGCTGGCCGACATCGCCAACCTGTACGACAAGCCGATCGCTCCCGAGATTTGGGAGGCCATCCACCTCGCGGCCGGCAATTACACCAACGCGATTTCGCCCGAGGCCGCGGCGCGATTTCTGGCCTTGTTGAGCCAACCGGCCCGACTGGGCGAACTGCTGCGCAAGCTGCACGAAATCGGCGTGCTGGAAAAAATCATCCCGCAGTTCGCCCATGCCCGCGGGCTCTTGCAGTTCAATCAGTATCACAAGTACACAATTGACGAACATTCGCTGCGGGCCGTGGACGAGGCCACCCGGTTTCTGTCGGATCGCGGGCCGGTCGGCTCGGTGTATCGGCAGCTCGAGCGCAAATGGCTGCTGCACCTGGCGCTATTGCTGCACGACCTGGGCAAGGGGTACAGCGAAGACCACAGCGACGTCGGCTTGCGGATCGCCGAAGAGGCGGCCGGCCGGCTGGGGCTGGCCGAGCGCGATGCCGAGATCCTCAAGTTCCTGGTCCACAAGCACCTGCTGATGAGCCACATTGCCTTCCGACGTGATACGAGCGATCAGCAGTTGGTCGTGCGTTTTGCCGTCGACGTGGGTTCGGCCGAAGTCCTGGAAATGCTGTTCGTGATGACGGCCGCCGACCTGGCCAGCGTCGGGCCGGGCGTGCTCAACGCGTGGAAAGTGGAAGTGCTGGCCGAACTGTTTCATCGGGCCATCGTGCATTTCGGCGAGGACGATCCGTCGCTCGATTTCGAAGCCCGACTCGAGCGGCGCCGCCAGCGGGCCCTGGAAATGCTGCCGGAGTCGAGCGATTTTGCCTGGTTCCAAAAGCAGCTCGAGGCGCTGCCCGGCTTGTACCTGGAAACCGTGCCGACCGAGCAAGTCGTGGCCGATCTCACGCAACTGCACGCCTTGCCGCAACGCGGCGCGGTGGCCACGAGCCGCTGGATCGCGGAATCCGCCACCATCGAATTTCGCGTCGCCACGCACGAAGCCGAGGCTCCCGGCGTGTTTCACAAGCTCACCGGGGCGCTCTCCAGCCAGGGCCTGCAGATTCTTTCGGCCGAGATCAACACCCTGGCCGACGGCCTGATCTTCGATCGGTTCTTTGTCGCCGATCCGGATCACGACCAGCAACCTCCGGCCGACCGGCTGGACACGATCTGCCGGAGCCTGGTGACGGCCGTCGAAAACGGCGGGCACCCACCGGCTTTTCGCCGGCTCTGGCGTCCGGCCGATCAGCAGCGACAGGACGCACTCTTGGCGCTGCCGACCCAAGTGCGCATCGACAACAGCACGTCCGAACGCTACACGATCATCGACATCTTTACCGCCGATCGCATGGGCCTGTTGTACACGATCGCGCGGACCTTGTTCGAGCTTGGCCTGTCGATCAGCTTCGCCAAGATCGGCACGTACTTGGACCAGGTGGTCGACGTGTTTTATGTCACCGACGCGTCCGGTCAAAAGCTATCGCTCGAGCCGCGGCTTCGCGCCGTCCGCGTGCGGCTGCTGGAAGCGATTGCCGAGCAGGACGCCGCGGCCGACACGGCAGCCAATCGCGCGTAGAGCGGACGGTTCGCGCCGTGGTAGCGGAATTCGTGAGAATTCCGGCGGAGCGCGAAGGTTACAGCACATGAATGTGCCGGCTATTTTGGCGCGTTTTAGAGTTGCACGCGGCCGATGAAGCGGCAGCCGACCTGGTAGAGCGCGGGCTCGTCGTCGGCCGAGAGACGCTTGGTGTGCGCGACGCCGGCCGTGAGATAAATCACCCGGTTGGCAGTGGCCAGCGCCACCACCAGGCGATCGTACTTCGGCCATTCGGTAGCGAAGAAAGCGATCCCGGTCGTCGACAGATCGTTGCACTGAACCGGCCGCAGCATTTCCTTGGGAGGCAGGCTGCCGTTGATGTACGGGGCCATCGCCTGCACCGTCGGAAAATTGCGGCGCGACTTGCTACGACGCTCTTCAGCCGACTCGGCGACCGGCTCGATCGCCGTTTGCGAGAGCATCTGAAAAAATGCGGCGTCTTGTGCTTGGATGCTCGACATACCGATCCCAATCTGGGCGCTAACCGCCCCCCGGTGCGCTCGCGCCTGCCCACACCGTTGCATCAGGCCGGAGGCGCCCACCGTAAAAAAAATAGCTTGCGCTCCGCGGCCGGGCAAATGGCGACACGCCGCCGGCGCGGGTTATGCCGCCTATGACGGCGGTCGACTTAGCGCCAATGTGGTCATTACACGGGCGCGGGTTGGTAGCGCAGCGACGGCTTGCGGAGCATGCCTGCTACTTTAGGCGTTGAGCTTGACCGTCGGCGTGTCGGCCACGTTCACCCAGACGTGAACGTGCGGCTTGCCGCGGAAGTACCAGACAAACGATGGGCCTTCCAGCCGCCAGCAGTCCCAGACCTGGTCGTTGCCGATGTCGCCTTGACGATAGAAGGCCAGGGCACAGGCATCGAGCCCGCCTTGGGCCTTGAGGCATTTGACCACTTCGTCGCGATCCGACTGCCGGTACGGCTCGATCAGCTTGGCGAGCACTTTTTGCATTTGCTCCTTCTGATCGTGCGATAGCTCGGTGAGCGGAATGCCCGGCAGCGAACTGGGGCCGCGGAAGCCGACGTTTTCTTCGCGCGGCAATTGCTCGACCAAGGCCAGCTTGCGCTGCTTGCCATCGAGCATGGCATACACCTTGTTGGCCTCCAGCGCCTGCGGCCAGAAGACATTGCCGGGATGGTCCGACGGCTCGTCAAAGCCGTCGGCCGCGTGGCCGTAGAAGATCGGCCCGCCAAAGGCCACGTGGTCCGACGAATTGCCGTCGCAGCGCAGCGTCATGTGCCGGCCGGTCATCACGAACTCGAACTTGCCGTCGCCGGGCTTGCCGAAGATGGCGATATTCTGTTCTTCGCCGAAGCCGCCGGCATCGTCATCGAGTTGCTGGTCGATCCGCGGCTGCCAGTCGGGCTGGATAATGCCCTCGAAAATGCCGCGAATGATGTCGCGCTGGTCGGCCGTGAAAAACTTGCCGTTGATTTCCGGCTGCGTGATGTGCCAGTTGTTGGCGACGCGGGTCCGCAGCAGGCCCATCTTGGGATGCACGTAGTCCCAGGCGAAGCAAACTTCCTTTTTCTGGGCGTCAGTGAGCGCGTTGTAGAGCGTGCCGACCAGCGATTCGGGATTCTTGCCCGCCACGCCCTTGGCTGCCGCAGCAGTGTCCTTGGCCACGGCCCAATTCGGCCAGGCCGACGCGGTCAACGCGACGGCGCTGCCGGCCGCCAGAAAATCGCGGCGCGAAACGGCCGACTCGCTTCGTTCACAATCCGGGCAGCGCTCGTTGGGCTTCGACATGGGCAAGCTCCTCTGTACGAATATGCAATGGGCGAATAAGGCGGACGAATGTTTCGGTCGGCAACTCGAACGTCCATTAGACCCGCACCCCCGCCGGCAAGCAAGCAAATGCAAGCGAGCGGTGCCGCCCTTACCTCCGCTTCTGACACCCAGGGCAGAAAAACGTCGAACGTTGGGCCTGCACGATGCGCACGATCTCGGCTCCGCAGCGGGGGCACGTCTGCCCGGCGCGATCGTAGACGGCGTGATGATGCTGGTATCCGCCCGACTGGTTCAAGGCGTTGCGATACGTACCATCGGAGAGCGTCGAGCCTTCGTAGCGAATCGCCGTTTCGAGCACGCTCAGCACGGCCGCGTGCAGCCGCGTCCAATCTTTGGCGGTCAGCGTGCGGCACGGCCGCTGGGGATGAATGGCGGCTAGGTGCAGAATCTCGGACGCATACAGATTGCCGATGCCGGCCACGGCCTTTTGATCGAGCAGGGCCACCTTGATCGGCCGGGTGCTGGTGCCCAGCCGCGCCCGCAGGTCGTCGCGGGAAATGACCAGGGCGTCGGGGCCCACGCGGCCGTCGGCAAAATGCCGCTCGAACTCACCGGCCGAAAAGAGCCGCAGCGAGCCCAATCCGCGGCGATCCCAGAACAGCAGTTCGCCCGGCCCCGCCTTGCGTCGTGGCTCAAACATGATCCGCAGGCGCAGATGTTCTTGCGTGGGAGGCTCGGCCAGCAACACCAGGCCCGTCATACGCGGCTCGAGCACCAGCCGATCGCCCGAATCGAAAACCAACACCACGCGTTTGCCGATGCGGTCGATCCGCTCGATCCGCCGCCCCAGCAACCGACGCCGCAGCGTGGGCCAGGCCGGCCGCACGCCGATCGGCCGCAACCGGCACGTCGGCCGCTGGGCATCCGCGACCTTCAGCCCCACGACCGAGGCAATGCCCCGCCGCATCGTCTCGACCTCGGGCAGCTCCGGCATCGGTTTATTTTTCGCTTATTGAATCGAGACTCAGTAATGGCAGGCACTTCATTTTCTCGCATATGCCGCCGGATGCAAAGGGGCTGCTCGAGCACGAAGTGCTGAGCAGATCCTTCTCCCTCTGGGAGAAGGTGGCCGAAGGCCGGTTGAGGGTGACGCAACGCAGGATCAAAACTCTTGGAGTAGGCTCCTCTCTTAACGTCCCCTCATCCGTCGGCTACCGCCGACACCTTCTCCCGGAGGGAGAAGGGTTTTGGCGGCTTGCCGCATTCCGCCGGCCCCTTGACCCTTTGCAACCGGGTGCCGACAATCAAACTCTCCTGCCATTTGCCGCCGTGATGGGCCACCGTTGGGCGGCCGTCAGCGGGCACGTCTCTTTAGCTCCGTAGGAATCGCCTCGCATGTCACGAGCCGCACCACCGACTGTCCCCAATGCGGCCGGCCGTTTCGGCGCGTTCGGCGGCCGCTATGTGCCGGAGACCTTGACCCGGGCCTTGGACGAATTGGCCAGGGCTTATGACGAAGCCCGGGCGGATCGGGCCTTTCATGACGAGCTGACCGAGCTGCTGCGGTCGTACGTCGGCCGGCCTTCGCCCTTGTATCATGCCCGACGATTGAGCGAGGCGGCCGGCGGCGCGCAGATCTATCTCAAGCGCGAAGACCTCAACCATACCGGCGCCCACAAGATCAACAACACGGTCGGCCAGGCCTTGCTCTGCTGCCGCATGGGCAAACGCCGGGTGATCGCTGAAACCGGTGCCGGTCAGCACGGCGTGGCCACGGCGACGGCCTGTGCCCGCTTCGGCCTGGACTGCGTGGTGTACATGGGCGAGGAAGACATTCGCCGGCAGCGGCTGAATGTCTACAACATGCGGCTGATGGGAGCCGAAGTGCGGCCGGTGTCCAGCGGCTCGCGGACGCTCCGCGACGCGGTGAACGAGGCCCTGCGCGACTGGATGGGCTCGGTCGAGACCACGCATTACATCATCGGCTCGGTGATCGGCCCGCACCCGTTTCCGCAGATCGTGCGCGATTTCCAGTCGGTGATCGGCCGCGAAACGCTGGTGCAATGCCAGGAGCAACTCGGCCGGCTGCCGGATGCGGTCGTGGCTTGCGTCGGCGGTGGGAGCAACGCGGCCGGCATGTTTTATCCGTTTGTCGAACTGACCACGCCCGAGGCGGCCAAGGTCGAGCTGCTGGGCGTCGAGGCCGGCGGCCGCTCGAGCCAGCCGGGCGATCATGCCGCGCCCTTGTCGTTTGGCCGGCCCGGCATCTTGCACGGCACCTATAGCTACGTGATGCAGGATGAAGACGGCCAGACGTGCGACGTGCATTCGATCTCGGCCGGGCTCGATTATCCCGGCGTGGGACCTGAGCACAGCTATTGGAAAGACCTCGGCCGCGTGCGCTACACTTCGTGCCGCGACGACGAGGCGCTGGTCGCCTTCGACAAGCTGGCCCGCAACGAAGGCATTCTGCCGGCCCTGGAAAGCTCGCACGCCGTAGCCAAGGCCATGGAGTTGGCCGCCACGAAATCGCCCGAGCAGGCGATCGTCGTCTGCCTGTCGGGCCGGGGAGACAAGGATGCGTTCGAAGTGGCGCGGCTGCGAGGGGAGAGCATTTGAGGGGAAATGCGGAAGGATGAATACTGAATGATGAATGACAGGCAATTCAACGTCTGAGAAGAAGAAGGGGAACACTAATCTTCACTAATTCCGATTAGGGTTAATTAGCGCCGATTAGTGTTCCTGCTGCTTGATAATTGAAAATGCGGCCGTGGTTTGGGAGTGGTGATGTCGGCGATTGATGAAATGTTCCAGTCGTTGCGTGCAGAAGGGCGCAAGGCGTTTATGCCTTTCGTCACGGCTGGGGATCCGGACCTGGAGTTTACGGCCGAACTGCTGGTCGAGATGATTCGCCGCGGGGCGAGCATGTGCGAGCTGGGCATTCCTTATAGCGACCCAATCGCCGATGGCCCCGTGATCCAGGCCTCGTACACGCGGGCCCTGGCGCGACATATCCACGTGGCCGACATTCTCGACATGCTGCGCCGCACGCGGCCGCGGCTGGCCGCCCCGCTGGTGACGATGGTCAGCTATTCGATCGTACACCGGCATGGACTGGAACGGTTTGTCGACGAGGCCCAAGCCGCTGGAGTGGCCGGGGCCATTGTGCCGGATCTGCTCGTCGAGGAATCGGAGGCCTTGGCCAGCGTCTGCCGCCGGGCCGATTTTAGCCTCGTGCAATTGGTCACGCCCATCACGCCGCGCGACCGGGCCCTGCGCATCGCCGAGGCTTCGACCGGATTTCTATATTACGTCTCGGTCACCGGCATCACGGGCGAGCGGACCGCATTGCCGCCGTCGGTGGTAGAAAATGTGAGCTGGCTGCGCCAGCAGACCTCCTTGCCGATCTGCATCGGCTTCGGCGTGGGCACGCCCGAGCATGCCCGGCTACTGGCCCCCGTGGCCGACGGACTGATCGTTGGATCGGCCATTGTGCGGCGGCTGACCGGGGCAGGGGAGCGGCCGCGGGAGCAAGTCCTGGCCGAGATTGGCGATTTTGTCGCCGAACTGGTCGCCGCGATGGGGTAACCGCCGGCCGGCGCGCCGGGGCGGAGCGCGACCAGCGGTCGCGGCTTTATGGTGCTGGACGGTAGCCCCGAAAACCGACCTTGACCCTGTCGGAACTCCCTGCATACACTTGAGTTATACCCGCCGATCCGGGGCCCAACCGCGCGGCGTGGGAAGCCTCGACCCGGCGAGTAATGGCCGCCCGATTGGCGTCCGACGCCGCCGTGTCCAATAGTTGTCAGGCGAGAAACCTGGAACTTACCGCCCGCGGAAATCGCAACCGGGGCCGATTGGCGCCCGATTTGCCCATGCCGGCGGTGGAGAAGTCGGGAGGCGTTTTGCTATGGATCCGAGTCGGTCGCAGCCACCGCTGCAACGCTTTTTCGCGGGCCTGACCGAGTACACGTTCGAGACGCGGCTGGGGCTGGCCGATCCGCCGCTGATCGATTATATCGCCCGCATGCTGGCCGGCTTCGTCCACAGCGACGCGATCTACAACGTTCGCAATCCGGCCGGCCGCCGGCTGCGCGAGATCGGTGAGATGCTGCTGGAAGCCGAAGCCCGGGTCGGGCAGCCACGGCGCGAAGTGCATCGGCACATCGGTGATTTTGCTCTCTTCTGGACCGGGCTGTTTCCCGAAGCCTTGCGCCGCTCGCGTCAGCATCTCGACTACTTTGTCGATTACTGCGAACAGGGCAAACGCGCCTACTACATCGCCAGCACGATTCCCGAAGAAGAGTCCCGCGCCGGCGAAAACCAGGTGCTCGAGCGCTTGAGCCACGACTTCGACCTCTGTGTCTACGGCCTCAACGAAGTGCGCCGCGAATGGGAACGGCGCGAAGGACCGGACGGGCCGGAGAGGCCGCTGATCATCAACTGAGTGAAAAGTGAATAGTGGAAAGTGAAAAATCGGGGAGGAGCGGCGAAGCTTGCTTTTCACTTTTCACTTTTCACTTCCGCCGCCGCTTCGAGTTCCCGATGAGCGCGACGCAGCAGCTCCGCGGTTTCTTCCCAGCCGGTGCAGGCGTCGGTGATCGAGACGCCGTAGCGTAGCTTGCGCGGATCGCCGCTGAGCTTCTGGCTGCCTTCGTGCAGATTACTTTCGAGCATCAGGCCCAGGATGCTGGTGTTGCCGGCCACGCGCTGCTCGATGACGTCGTTCCACACCAGCTCCTGGCGGCGATGATCCTTGTCGCTGTTGGCGTGGCTGCAATCGACCATGATCTTGGGCGGCAAATCGGCGGCCGACAGACGCTCGAGCGCCGTCTTCAAACTGTCGGCATCGTAATTCGGGCCTGACCGGCCGCCACGCAGAATCAAATGCCCCCAGGGATTGCCATGCGTGCTGATGATGCACGTGCGGCCGTGCGGGTCGATGCCTAGAAAACTGTGCGGATGCCGGGCCGAGAGCATGGCGTCGATGGCGATTTGCAGATTGCCGTCGGTGGCGTTCTTGTAGCCCACGGGCATCGACAAGCCGCTGGCCATTTGCCGATGCGTTTGCGACTCGGTGGTTCGCGCGCCGATCGAAGCCCAACTCACCAGGTCCGCCACGTACTGCGGCGTGATGGGATCGAGCATTTCGGTGGCTGCGGGTAATCCCAGCTCGTTGATTTGCAGCAGAATTTTGCGGGCCAGCCGCAGACCGGCCGCGATGTCGAACGTGTCGTTCAAATACGGATCGTTGATCAGGCCTTTCCAGCCGATCGTCGTGCGCGGCTTTTCGAAATAGACGCGCATCACGACTTGGATGCGATCTTCGACTTGCCTGGCCAGCGCCGCCAGCTTCTCGGCGTACTCCAGCGCGGCCTGCTCGTCGTGAATCGAACATGGCCCGACCACTGCCAGCAGTCGGCTATCGTCGCCGGCCAGAATGCGGCGGATCGTATCGCGGCCGGCCACGACCACGTCGTTGGCCGCTTCGCTCATCGGCAATTCGCGTTTCAATTGCCCTGGCGAAATGAGCGGAGCGGTGCTCCGGACATGAATATCTTCAGTCGGCTGCATGAGCACACTATCGGTGTCGGATAAGGCTTTATACATCATCTTCCCGATCATAACTGGGCCTGTCATCCCCCACCAGGAGCACCGTGCAACTGGCGTCTACATTGGTGAGATACACCAAAGACGGCGGCTCCCCGATGTTCGTTTTCCGTAGCCCAGTCCTTTAGGGCTGGGTTTACCATCCGCGACCGGATCCACACCTTCTCGTTCCGATGCGGCCGCGGCTGCATCGGAACGAGAAGGTGTTTTTCGCGACCGAGTAGTGGTCCCAGCCCTGAAGGGCTGAGCTACGGAAAACGCTACTCTTCCCTCTGCACCTTTATCTTCATTGATGCCTTTCTCCCCTTCTTAGCGCTCTTTGCGTCCTTCTGTTTCAAAGCGTTTTTGTTTCAAAGGATTTCTGTCCATTTGGAGCCACATAAGGCATTAATTTGTAATAAGTTGCGAAGCAGCTCCATTTTTCGCATATCAAGTTGCCAAAATTCGGGAAATGGGTAGGATAAGGGCAGAAGAAAGCCCAAAACGATGAGTTATCCCAGCGAAACCTCCGATGCCCGACTGCTTGAGCTGCTCGCCGATCGCGGGCCGCTTGGCATTTCGGAACTGTCTGGCCTGAACCATGTTACGCCGACCGCCGTGCGCCAGCGGCTGGCCCGGCTGATGGAGCAGGGACTCGTGCAGCGCGAGGTGGCGCGCTCCGGCCGGGGACGTCCCAGCCACCGCTACCAGCTCACCGAGCAGGCTCGCCAACAAGCCCGCAACAGCGAATCGAGCTCCCCAGCAGCCGGCAACAATTTTGCCGACCTGGCTCTGGCCCTGTGGCAAGAAGTGCGAGCCATTGCCGATCCGGAAGTGCGGCGCGGACTGTTTTTGCGGCTCGCCGGTTCGTTGGCTCAGGCCTATGGCAAGAAGGTCAACGGCCAGTCGCTCGACAGCCGGCTGGAGCAAGTTCGCGAACTGTTCGCCGAGCGGCATGTGCCGATTGAAATCGAAGCGCACGCAAGCGATCCACAGGCCAGCGAAGGACACGCCGGCGGCTCGACGCTGACCGTCGTGGATTGCCCGTATCCCGAACTCGCCGAGCGTGATCGCGGGGTGTGCGCGATGGAAAAGATGTTGTTCTCGCAGTTGCTGGAAACGCCCGTGCGGCTGTCGGCGTGCCGCCTGAATGGGCATAGCTGCTGCCAGTTTGAAACGGGGCCGGGCGCGGATATAGTGGCCGCTTTGCCGTAACCACTTAGGCAAATTCCGATTCAACTAACTAAAACGCAGAGCCAAAAAAGAACGACAAAACCCATGACCAAGCCTTGGATTGAAGGCCGTTTCGAAGAAAACGTGCTGACGACGACCATCGAGCAGGCGATCAACTGGGCCCGGCAGTCGAGCATCTGGCCGATGACCTTCGGGCTGGCCTGTTGTGCCATCGAGATGATGGCGGCCGGCGCCAGCCGCTACGATATGGATCGCTTCGGGGCCGGGGCTTTTAGGGCGACGCCGCGGCAGGCCGACCTGATGATCGTGGCCGGCACGGTGACCTACAAAATGGCCAGCCGCGTCCGCCGGCTCTACAACCTAATGCCCGATCCGAAGTACGTGATCGCCATGGGCGCCTGCACGGTCGGCGGCGGGCCGTACTTCAAGTGGGGCTACCACGTGGCCAAGGGCGTGGACCTGGTCGTGCCGGTGGACGTGTACGTGCCCGGCTGCCCGCCACGGCCCGAAGCCTTGCTCGAAGGGCTGATGCGCATCCAGGACAAGATCAAGGGACACAAGATCGGCCGCCGCAAAGCCGAGCCCGGCGAAACTGGCACTCACTTCGTGATGGACGACGAGTTGCCGGTTCCACACCACTCGGGCTATGTGGACGTCGAGGAAAAGCAACCGCTCTTCGACCATCAAAAGATCACCGGCTAAGCCGGCTTACATTCAGCTTCGCAATCCAACTTCACCGCAATCAATCGACACCACGGATTCATGACCGAAATACTCAAGATCAACGACCTGCACGTTTCCATCGAAGGCAAGGCGATCCTGCGCGGCGTGACGCTCGAGATCAAGCGCGGCGAGACGCACGCCTTGATGGGCCCCAACGGCTCGGGCAAGACCACGCTGGGTTACGCCATCATGGGCCACCCAAACTACGAAGTGACCTCCGGCACGATCGAGCTGAATGGCAAGGATGTGTTGGCAATGGAGCCCAACCAGCGGGCTCGGGCCGGCATCTTTCTGGCGTTTCAGCGACCGATGTCGATTCCCGGCGTGAAGATGGCCGACTTTTTGCGGCATGCCACGACCAACGTCCGCCGGCCCGATCGCAAAGAAGGCGAGGAGCTGATTCCCATGCGTGAGTTCCGCAAGGACCTCAAGGCCAAGATGGAACAGTTGCGGATGGATCCCGAGTTCGCCCGCCGCTATGTGAATGACGGTTTTTCCGGCGGCGAGATGAAGCGAGCCGAGATTCTGCAAATGGCCATGCTGCGGCCGAAGTTTGCCATTCTCGACGAGACCGACAGCGGCCTGGACGTGGACGCGGTGCGGCTGGCCAGCCAGAGCATCGCCGAGATCGGCGGCGCCGAAATGGGCATTCTGATCATCACGCATCACGACAAGCTGCTCGAGCACAACCGGCCCGACTTCACGCACGTGATGCTGGGCGGGCGGATCGTCGAGACCGGCGGCCCCGAATTGGCAGAAGAATTGCACAAGCAAGGTTACGACCGCATCCGCGCGGCGCACCCGCAGGCGGCCGCCGACGAAGAGGCCATGAAAGAAGGCACAACGGCCCTGGAATCGGCAATCGGATAAATACCAACGATGAACGGGGAATGCGGAATGATGAATGAAAAGACAAGACATTCATCCTCCTCATTCCGCATTCATCATTCATAATTCATCATTCGGAACTCACATGGCTACTGAACTCAAGCACGAAAACTTCGACGTCGGACTGGGCGAAATCAACAAGTATGATTTCCGCAACGACGAGAAGTACATTTTCAAAAGCCAGAAGGGGCTCAACCCCCAGATCGTCGCCCAGATCTCGGAGATGAAGAATGAGCCGCAGTGGATGCGCGACTTCCGGCTCAAGAGCCTGGAAATCTTCAACTCCAAGCCCATGCCCCACTGGGGCGGCAAGATCGACCTCAACTTCCAGGACATCTTCTATTACATCAAGCCTTCGGACCGCCAGGGCCACACCTGGGACGAAGTGCCCGAGGACATCAAGAACACGTTCGACCGGCTGGGCATTCCCGAGGCCGAGAAAAAGTTCCTGGCCGGCGTGAAGGCCCAGTACGAGAGCGAAGTGGTCTACGGCTCGCTGCGCGAAGACTTGAGCGCGCAGGGCGTGATCTTCACCGACACCGACTCGGCGCTGCGCGAGCATCCCGACTTGCTGCGCGAGTACTTCGGCACGATCATTCCGTCTTCGGACAACAAGTTCGCCGCGCTCAACTCGGCCGTCTGGTCGGGCGGATCGTTCATCTACGTGCCCAAGGGCGTGAAGATCGACTTCCCCTTGCAGGCCTATTTCCGCATCAATGCCGAGAACATGGGCCAGTTCGAGCGGACGCTGATCATCGTCGACGAGGGCGCACAGATTCACTACGTCGAAGGTTGCACGGCTCCCATGTACACGACCGAGAGCCTGCATTCGGCCGTGGTCGAAATCATCGTCAAGCGCGGCGCCCGTTGCCGCTATACCACGATCCAGAACTGGGCCAACAACATCTACAACCTGGTCACCAAGCGGGCCGTGGCCTACCAGGACGCGATGATGGAATGGATCGACGGCAACCTGGGCAGCCGGCTGACCATGAAGTACCCGGCCGTGTACATGCTCGAGCCGGGAGCCCGGGGCGAGATCCTGTCGATCGCCTTCGCCTCGAAGGGCCAGCACCAGGACGCGGGGGCCAAAGTCGTGCATGCCGCCCCGCACACGTCCAGCCGCATCATCTCGAAGTCGATTTCCAAGAACGGCGGCCGCGCCAGTTATCGCGGCCTAGTGAAGGTGGAGAAGGGGGCCCACAAGTCGAAGTCGAGCGTCGTCTGCGACGCGCTGATTCTCGACCCCAAGAGCCGCAGCGACACGTATCCCTATATCGAGATCGAAGACCAGGACGTGACCGTCGGCCACGAGGCCAGCGTCTCGCGCATCGGCGAGGAGCAGCTTTTTTATCTGACCAGCCGTGGGCTGTCGGAAGCCGAGGCCAGCACGATGATCGTCAACGGCTTCATCGAGCCGCTGGTCAAAGAGCTGCCGATGGAATACGCCGTCGAGATGAACCGCCTGATCGAGCTCCAGATGGAAGGCACGGTGGGGTGATCGGTCCCGAAGTCTTGAGCCCGGCTTTCGGGTGCCATGCCCACGCTCGCGTGGGCATGTTCGTTATGACGGGCGGCCAAGTCGGGGCAGCCCATTCGTTTCTGAAGTGGTCGGGTATGCGGTGGATCCCAGTTTTTGTTGCTCTTGTCGGAAGCCTAGCCATTTCGTGCGCAGCGGAACAGGCGAAGGCGCTGGCTGATCCCTTCTCCGAAATCGGCGCCATCGAGAAGACAGCGGATCACAAAAATCCCAGCGACGTGCGACACCTGATGGAGTCCGCGCGACGGCTCACGCTGCACGGGACCGCGCGCGGCTACGCCCGAGAGCTGCTCGCGATCGCCCCGAACGACGAGGCCGCCCGAGCTTTTCTGCACTATAAGAAATTTGTCGACGCCAACAGTGAGCCCGTGTGGCTTGATTGGTTCGACGCGGGCATGTGGCAGTCGTTCGGCACAGTGCGCGATCCGAACCTCGGATATTGCCTCGTCAGCGATCGAAAGGCGGTTCAAGACGGCCGTATCCGCTCGCGCGATCTCGGGCTGGTTTCCATCCAGGACTGGGACAACCGGCACTCCAGTTGGAACACGGCCCACGAGGTGGATTCGCGGTTCTTTCACATTCGATCGACGATCCCTTTTGCGGCCGTTTGGTATGTTGCGGACGACTTGGACCGACTGGCGCTCGCGTATCTAGACTTGTTCGAGATCGAGCGTTTGCCTCCCAAGCGATTCACGGTCCATTTGTATGGGACGCAGGCCGACGCCGTCGCCGCCCAGGCGGATGCACCGCTGTTGAAGACGTACGGAGCGTACTATTCGCCGCCGCAACAGATTTTGCACGTCGAATTTGACTCGCTTGGCGGCCTGACGGCTGTGCGGCACGAGGTGGCTCATGCCTTGAATCGCGAGTTCGCCGACCCCAACCCGCCTCAGTGGTTCGACGAGGGGATCGGCGTCCTGTGCCAGTTCGCAGTGCCGACGGAGGACGGGCGATTTGAGTTTGGCCAATTCCCGGCGGATCACGGCTTCGGCACGAAGTTTATTGAAGAAACACGTTCGGGCTTCAAGCAGCGGATGGCGACGATCCATTCGACCGCTCACGTCGTGACTGATTCTCATTACTACTCGATGTTCCGTTCGATGGTCGACTTTTTTATGGAGGCGGAAAATCGAAAATACCGCATGGTCTTCATCGACACGATGTTTCGCCACCGCCGCGACCCATCGCAATTGGTGACGTTGCCCGGGATCGACGACGAGTGGGTCCGCTACGTCCTGACGCTGCGGCCTGATGACGGGTGGCACTGGAAGCCCTATCCTACGGAGCGGGCCGAGTTGATGCAGCGCGTGATTGCGGCGGGCACATCCTCGGTCATCTTCGCTTCCGCCAAACTTGGGGCAAACTAACGTGCGAGCAGCGCGGTTTTCACTAGCGATCGGACTCGGCATCGCGCTGGCCGCCGGGCCAGGCGGTTGCGGACGCCATGAAACCGCGCCGGAGTCCAGCACCACCGGCAGCAGCTCGGCGCCAGTTGCCACGGCGACGCCAGCCAAGCCCGCCCCGCAGGCTTCGCCCGCCGAGTGCCGCAAGTTTGCGGATGAGTTTTTGCAGGCGGTTGAAACGGGCAAGCTGAATCGGCTCAATGAAAAATTCAATTGGCCGGCGCTGCTGGATCGCGCGACGGCCGCCATCCAGGCGCCGCCACAAACGCAAAAACCATTCAAAGAGAACGGCGCGCGGCAGGCAATCGATGCGGAGCGCGGGTTTTCGGCCAAACTGCTGGAAACGATCAAGGCTGGTGGAAAACTCAAATTCCTGCGCGTACACGACGTGGATCATGACCGGCGCGTAATGTTCCGCCTGGTAAGCAAGGACGACAAGCTGGGCTATCTCGATTTTGTGCTGGGGAAAAATGCACGCGATCAATTGCGGATCGTGGACGTCGATGCCGCGCAGGACGGGCAATTGCTGTCGACCACGATTCGCGAAGCGTATTTGCAGCGCCTGGCCGACGAGCAGCCCCAGTTCGGCGCCTCGCTGACCGGCGACGATCGGGCGTTTTTTGAGGCGGCGCCGCAACTGACTCAGATCGCCGCGTTCCGCCGCACCGGCAACTTTCGCCGGGCCATGGAAGCCTTCGAGCAGTTGCCACGAGACGTGCAAGCCCGCAAGAGTTTCCAGCGGCTGCACGTAGCCATCGCCGGAGGGCTGGGCGACAAGGCATATGCCGATGCCCTGGACGAGTTTCGCGCTCATTTTCCGGACGATCCGAGCCAGAACCTGCTTTCGGCCGACGATTACCTGCGCGACAAACAGTACGACAAAGCGGCCGGCTGCATCCACCGGCTCGATCAGCACGTAGACGACCCGTACCTGGACGTGATGCTGGCCCGGCTGTATTTGCAGGCCGGCGAGCCGCAGATGGCGCGGGCGGCTGCCGATGCCGCCATCCGGCGTGCGCCGCGCGAGCTGGAGAGCTACGAGGCCCGGTTGTCGGTCTCGCTGGAAGAAAAGAACTTCGACGAGACCGCGCGGCTGCTGTACTTTATTGGCACACGATTCGGAGCTAAGTTTCACGATTTGAAGAAGCTGCCGGCCTATGCCGAGTTCGTCAAATCGCCGCAATACACCGAGTGGCTCAAGGCACAAGCCGCCGCGCCGCAGCAAGCCAATACCAAGTAGGGTGGGCACTGCCCACCACCCGACTGAAACCAAAATGTAAGAGCGAAGAACCGGTGGGCGGTGCCCACCCTACGAGAAAACGTGAGACAACCGCTGATGAGCCAGACTGTGACCGCGAGTTTTTCGACCGAGGCGTTCGAGGCCTTTTTGTCCGCGCGGCGCGAGCCCGATTGGCTCGTCGAGCGCCGCCGGCAGGCTTGGGACGCGTTCAACCAGATGAGCCTGCCGTCGCGCCGCGAAGAAGAGTGGATGCGGACCGACATCCGTCTGTTCCACTTTGAGAAGTTCGGCATGCCGGTTCCGCCGCCTGCCGGAGCGGCCCCGCCACCGGCCTTGCTGACGCACGGCGTCGAGCTGGCCGGCCGGCTCGTGTCGCTCAACAGTCACACCGTTACCAGTGAGCTAGGTGCCGAGTTGAGTCGCCGCGGCGTGGTCTTTGGCAGCCTGGAGGCGGCGACGACCACGCATTCGGAGCTGTTGCGGCGGAATCTGTTTCGGGCCGTGGACCCGATAGTCGACAAGTTCGCGGCCTTGCACGCGGCCGTGTGGTCGGGCGGAACGTTTTTGTACGTGCCCAAGGGTGTCAAGGTCGAGTTGCCGCTGCACGCGATTGCGGCGCTAACCGGCGGCTCGACGGATCTGGAACACACGCTCGTGATCCTGGAAGAAGGCTCCGAGGCCACGCTCTTGTCGGAGACGGCCGGCGACAACGCGGCCGCGCTGCACTGCGGGGCGATCGAGCTGCTGGTCGGCCCCGGGGCCAGGCTGCGATATGTGAATTTGCAGAACTGGGGCACCGGCACCTGGCATTTTGCCCATCAAAAGGCCTTGGTCGACCGCGACGCCCGGCTGCAATGGACCATCGGCGCGCTGGGCAGCCGGCTGGCCAAAGTGAATCAGCACGTTTCGCTCGTGGGCACGCGCGCGGCGGCGCAGGTCAACGGCGTGATGTTCACCGAAGGCCGGCAGCACCTTTCCTATCACACGCTCCAGCATCATCGCGCCGAGAACTGTCAGAGCGATTTGCTCTACAAGGGCGCTTTGCAGGACGAATCGCGGCTGGTGTGGCGCGGCATGATCAAAGTCGATCCGGCGGCGCAAAAGACCGACGGCTATCAGCGCAACGACAATCTGATGCTCTCGGAAGCCGCCCGCGCCGATTCGATTCCGGGGCTCGAGATCGAGGCCGACGACGTGCGCTGCACGCACGGCTCGACGGCCGGGCGCGTGGACGACTCGCAGATCTTTTACGCCCGCTGCCGCGGCCTGACGCGTAAGGAAGCCATTCGCATGATCGTGGCCGGATTCTTTCAGCAGGTGTTCGACCGCATTCCGATCGAAAGCGTGCGCGAGGCCTTGGGCGAGGCGATCGGTCGCCGCATTCGCGAGTACGAATAAACCGTAACGGGAGCAAGCGTTTCATGGCTGAATTTCGGCGGGTGGCAAAAGTCGGCGACATTCCGGACCCCGGCAAGCGGGTGTTCGAACTCGACGAACGACTGATCGTGGTCTTTCACGTCGAAGGCCGCTACTATGCGCTGGACGACGTCTGCACGCACGACGACGGCCCGCTGGGCGAGGGCGAGTTGCAGGGCTACACGATCGCGTGTCCTCGGCACGGGGCCAAGTTCGACATCCGCGACGGCCGGGCCCTCACCATGCCCGCCACGCAACCGACCGGCAGTTACGAGGTGCGGGTCGAAGGCGACGACGTGCTGATCCAATTGGCCGGTAGTGACGCTGCCGAAGCAGACAACACTGCGCAGGCAAGTGGCACTGCCGCAGCAAGCAGCAATCCCGATCAGGGAGTCAAATCCATGGGCGTTTCCGAAGACAGCGTCCGCGAGGCGCTTAAGCAGGTGATCGATCCCGAGTTGTTCGTGAACATCGTCGACCTGGGCTTGATCTATACCGTGGCCGTGGCCGAGAACGACGGCAAGAGCGACGTGCTGATCGAAATGACGATGACCAGCCCGGCCTGCCCGGCCGGCCCGCAACTGTTGCAGAATTCGAAGGACGTGGTGGGCCGGCTCGAAAGCGTCGGCCAGGTCGAAGTCAAGCTGGTAATGACGCCCCCCTGGACGCCCGACCGCATGACCGAAGACGCCCGCGACCAGCTCGGAATTTTTTGAGCGCCGTGCGCTGCCGCGCTTCGTAGCGGAATGTCGTGAGACTTCCGAAGCGGTTCGTCGGCGTCGGAATTCGGAATTCTCACGAATTCCGCTACCTAAGGCTACGCTTCGTCTCTGCCGGGCGTGTCGAGCACTTCGACAAAGCTGGCGAGCGACTTCATGAACTCGGGCTCGAGCTGCTCGAGCCGGCCGGTTTCGCAGGTGAAGCGGATGATGTAATTCCGCTTGTTGGTGCGGAAGCGCCGCTCGAGTACGCTGACCGGAACCTTACCCCGCCACGTGGTGATGCGCGTCTCGAGCGCGAAGGTGGCCCCCTGCGGCACAATCGCGCAGGTGGCCCTGGCTCGCGAGTCGTGCCCCGCGATCTCGGCCGGCAGCGTGGCTTTCAGTTTTTCCAGATCGAGCGGCCGCGACGCGGTGGCCTCGACCACTAGCGAATCGGTCAGACCTTCCTGTCGGCCCGTGGCGAACAACAGCGCCTTGTCGCTGGGTCCGAAGGCCGGCTTCCAGCCGTCGGGCAGCCGCAGCGCAAAGTGGAAATCGCGCTGCAGCCAGAGGCCGCCGGCAATTCGCTCGACACCCGTTTCGGGCGTGCTGAACTGGGCGCTGGCCAGCATGTCTTCGAAGTCCAAACGATACGCATCGTAATGGGCCTCGTCGGTCAGCAGCATGAAACTATAAAGCGTGCCGCGAAAAACCATGCGGCAGCGAATCTCGAACGAGCGGTCGCCCGCGTCGTTTTGCAGTTCCCAGATGGCCAGCAGCCGCTCGTGAACTTGTGCGGCCAGTCGCCCCGCGGCAATCGGCTCGACGCGGCTTTCGAGCAGTTGCGTCTTCAGCGGCCGGTCGGGAATCGGTTGCACCGGCTGCTCGCTCTTGAGCAGGTCGGCCAGATGCTCCGGAGGCAGGCCCAACTGACACTGCACAAAACCCTTGCTGGCGGTCGTGTCCTGCGGAATGCTCAATTTGAAGGCTTCGCTGTCGCGAGCCCAGGAGATCAGCCGCCAGGCCTGCGGCACGCGGACGCAAATGCCGAAGCGTTTGACGTCGACCGCCCGTCGCCCATCGTCGGCGGCCCAACTCCGGCCGGCCCAGCCCCAGGCGGCTAGCACGCCGGCCAAAGCCAAGGTCGCCAGAGGGCGGCAAGCGGAGCGGATCATGGGCAGGTTTCCAGGCGAGAATCGAGCCGCGAAAGCTGCTCCATCCTACCCGAGCCAGACCGGATCGTCGACATTGCGCGGTGGCAGGATTTGGTTGTTTGGGTGCCAGCTTTCGATGGATATTGATACTTGTGTGTAGTATCATTGTGTGATGGGCAAGCATGACAAGACCTTGGCCGCGATCTTTGCCGATCCAGTTTCGGCTAACATTAAATGGCGCGACATTGAATGGGGGATCGCAACATGAAACCAATCGCAAAGGGCAAGAAGGCCAGCACCATCAAGGTCCAGGCCACCTGTAAGACCGGCCCATACAAGGGCTATTTTGGCCACGCCGAATACGATGCCGATGCTGGCATTTTTCACGGCGACGTCATCGGTACGCGGGACGTGATTACCTTCGAGGGAAAAACGATCGAGGATCTAAACAAGGAATTCTGCGAATCGATCGAAGATTACCTGGACATGTGCAAGGAAAACGGCCGACCACCCGAGCGGCCGTTTTCTGGGAACTTTGTCGTGCGTATCCCGCCGGAGTTGCACAAACGGGCCTCCAGGTTGGCCGAAGCGCGCGGGGTGAGCTTGAATGCGCTGGTCACCGAGTTGATTGAAGACGCCGCCAGCGAAAAACAGCCGAAACGTCTTCGAAAGAAGCAGGCGTAGCGGCCGCCAGCGTCTTCTTTAGAACTCGAGAAACATGCGGCGATTTTCGGCGTGGCTGCGGCGGCTTTCGAGCACGACGACCAGGGCGCGGTAGGCGTCTTCCAGGCCGGACGTGTTGCGCACCAGGCTCGTGACCGAGCGATAAAACTGGCTGAGCAGTTGCTCGCCGACCGGCCGCTCGCTGTCGAGCGATTCCTGGTGCCGGCCAGCTTTGTCGAACCAGACCAGCGTGCTCGGCAAGTCGATGAAGGCGATGCCGTGCTCGCAGGCCACTTGCAACGCGGCCGGCGGCCGATAGGCCACGGCCTCTTGCCAGGCCACGGGCATGTAGCGCCCGCAACTGATCTGGGCGATTGGTCCCGTGCCGACCGCGGTGCCCGGCTCCGAAAAGTCGAGGCTCATCATCTGGTAGTCGTCTTCGAATACGCCGCCGGCGGAACGATGCCGCAGCCCTTGCACGCTCGTCGGCTCGTGGCCGATGACATAGCGGCACCAATCCACGAGCTCCACCATATCGCTGACCGCCGTGCCATCGACGGTGCGGCCGGCCTGGTGCGGTTGTTCGGCCGGTACCCGCAAGTGGCAGAACAACAGCCGCGGAGCCCCCAGCCGCGTGACGATCAGTTCCTTGAGCCGCAAGGTGGCCGCCGCTTGCCGGCGGGGAAATTCGGTGATAAAGGCCACGCCGGCCTGTTCCACTCGGGCCCGCACCTCGCGCGCCTGCGAGAGATCCAGCTCCAGAGCGTTGGCGCAATAGATGCTTTTGCCGGCTTCGCACGCAGCCAGGATGGGCAGGCACCCGAACCATTGGGGCGCCAGCATCAGCACGGCATCGACGTCGTCGCGTTTGGCCAGCGCGCGGAAGCCGTCCACTGGCTGGGCGTTCCACTCGCGTGCGGCTTGCTCGGCCCGCAGGGCGATCTGGTCGCACACGGCCCGCACTTCAAAGCGGTCACTGAGGGCGCGAAGCGCGGGGCGGTGGCGCGTTTCCCAGGCACTGCCCAGCCCGACCAACCCAACGCGTAGTTTCATACGGCGGAATGCTTTAGAGATCAACCAGCTGCGTCAAGGCATTGGCGGCCGCCCCAAGTTTTCGCCGGCCGCCCGAAGGCCAAATGGCCTGCCAAAGTCGAGAGACGAGAAGGGGGAACCCCCGCGCTTGGGGATTCAAGGGCCGTTTTTCCAAGCGGCCTGATTATAGCCCCGGAAGCTGTAAGCTCAATGCGGAAATGATTCCAAACAACTGGAACCCCGGGACTTAGGCCGGACACCACCCGAATGAGATTTTTTGGCGGATCAAAAATCAACCACAAACTTTGCGCAACCGCTACTTGCATGCACATTTCTCCCAGCTAGACTGCCTGCTTCTGGGAGTGCGACCAAGGACTCGTTTTGTCGACTGGTAAAGGAAAACCAACTGCGCAGGAAGCCAGGCCCAGCCACTCTTCTTGCTTCTCCGTTGGTGCAGGTTTGCTGCTCAAGCGACCGCCATCCAGACGCTAGGTCAAGCCCCAGGACTCGCCAGCCGACGTGTCGTCTGACTGGCCGAGTGAACAACGATTGTTCCCACCTAGCCAAGGAGAGCCACCAAGTGACCAGCTTGACGCTGACTGCCGCTTTGCATGCCGCCATTATTGCCACCGGGTCGCACAGCTATGCCGAAGCGCATCGCACAACCACCGAGACCGGCCGCCCGCTGGTCGTGCTCGTCGGGGCCGATTGGTGCCCGGCTTGCCAGGTCATGAAAAACTCGACGATGCCCACGGTCGCCCAAGGCGGCGTGCTCAATAAGGTCTCCTTTGCGGTGGTCAACACCGACCAGGAATCGACGATCGCCCAGCAAATCATGACGCCGGGCGTGATCCCCCAACTGGTCATGTATCGCAAAACCATCGACGGCTGGAAACGCGACGCCCTGGTCGGCGCTCACAGCAGCCAGGAGATCGAGGCATTTCTGCTCGGCGGATTGGAAGCGCCGACGGCTTTGCTGGGGCAGAAGTGAAGCCGAATGCGGAATGGTAAATGCTGAATGAAATGCGGGCCGCCGGAGCGTAAGCTCAGGCGGCCCGCTTCTTTTTTGGCGAGCCCCAAGGCGTCAGCCTGGGGAGTCCCCCCGCTGAGCCGAAGAATCCTACGCTAGCTTGCTAAGTGGGTTGCCACGCGATTCTAGCGGCAAGGACACGGGGGCCGATTGTCGCTGGCTCTCGAACACGGCAACAATCATTTCCATGGCGCCGCGGGCTTCGTAAATGCTGCTCTTGGGCTGCCGATCGGTTTCGATCGCATCGAGCAGGTCCTCGATTGCGGCCACGTTTCCGGCTAACTGACTGCCGTCGGCGAGCGGCTCGCTTTTGCCGATGCCGGCCGAAGACACGTCCTGCCACACGGCCTTGCCACGGCCGGGCGACCAGCCGCCATCGGCCAGGTATTTAACGCTGGGCAGATAGCCGGTAAGGATTTCGATCACTCCTGCCGAGCCGTAGATTTGCAATCCGAAGCGCGACGGCCTTCCGGCCGCGTTGCGCTGGGAGGCGAAATACGCCGCGCTGCCCTCGGGCATCGAGTACATGGCGCGGACCGAATCGCCCGCCAGCGGGCCGATGCCTTCGGGCCCCTCCACGACGTCGGCACGGCCAATCGGGTGGCCGGCAGTGGTCACCACGCCGTAGCACGAGGTGGGCTGGCCGCCCAGATTGCGGATCAAGTCCATGATGTGCGTGCCCAAGACCCAGAGGTCTTCGCCGCCGCCGCGGGCGTCTTCTTTGCCCCGGCCGCGAAACTCGAGCACGCGGCCGATCTTTCCCGAGTCCAGCATTTCTTTCACGACTGCCAGCTTGGGGCTGTACCGCGTTTGATGGGCGACGGCCAGCTTGACGTGCGCGCGTTCGCAGGCGGTCACCATTTCGTCGGCTTCGGCCAATGTTCGGGCCAGCGGCTTTTCCAGATACGCGTGGATCCCGCGCTCGGCGCAAGCCAGGACCATTTCGTGATGGCGATCCAGCCAGCGCGGACAAATGCTGACGACCTGCGGCTTGGCCTCGTCCAGCATTTTGCGATAGTCGAAGTAAGTCTTCGGCGCCTTTAATTTCTTGGCCGCCGCGGCAGCGCCCACCTTATCATCGTCGGCCACCGCCACGATTTCCGCCCGCGGCACCTTGAGCCACACCTCGTCCAGCCCATGCCCATAATTGCCGCGTCCCGTGCTGCCAATGACTCCGACGCGATACGTGGCGTGCATACGTTGCTCCGAGTGTTGAATGATGAATGCGGAATGATGAATGATGAATCGGAAAAAACACGGTCGCAAGCTTCGCTCACTCTCCCTAATTCATCCTTCCGCATTCATCCTTCCGCATTTCCCCTATCTCCTTCGCCCCGGCGCAAGATCGGCCAGGTTGTACCGCCGGATCTTGCGGTCGAGCGTCGAACGCTCGATGCCGAGCAAGCTGGCGGTCTGGCTCTTGTTCCAGCCGGTGGCCTGGAGCGTTGCCAAAATATGCCGGCGCTCCATCTCTTCCAACGATAAAGCCTGGAACTCGACGGTCTGCGCCGCCGGGTCGACTTCGCCGGCCGGCAGCTTCGAGAGCATCAGGTTTTCCTGGTCGATCAACTCGCCGCGGGCGAGCACGACGGCCCGCTCGATGACGTTCTTCAGCTCGCGCACATTTCCCGGCCAGCGATACCGCGATAGCTGCTCCATCGCCCCGGGCGTGAAGCCGCGAATGCGGCGGCCGGTTTCGTGCGTGAACTTGCGGAGAAAGTAGCGAGCCAGCTCGGCAATATCGTCGGGCCGCTCGCGCAGCGGCGGCACCACGATCTCGAGCACATGCAGCCGGAAGTACAAATCGCGGCGAAACAGCCCATCGCCGACGGCCTTTTCCAGATCGCGGTTGGTGGCGGCGATTACTCGCACGTCCACCTTCACCGGCTCGGTGCCGCCGACGCGCTCGAACGGATGGCCTTCGAGCACCCGCAAGAACTTGGCCTGGATGGCCGGGCTCATCTCGCCGATTTCGTCGAGCATCAGCGTGCCCTGATGCGCGGCTTCGAACTTGCCGATCTTGCGGCTGTGCGCGCCGGTAAAGGCCCCGCGCTCGTGCCCGAACAGCTCGCTTTCCAGCAAGCTTTCGGACAAGGCTGCGCAATTGAGGCAGACAAACGGCCCTTTACGCCGCGGACTGGAAAAATGCACCGCCCGGGCCACCAACTCCTTGCCGACACCGCTTTCGCCGCAGACCAGCACCGTGGCGTGCGTGGGCGCCGCGCGGGCAATCTCGTCCATGATCCGCCGCACGACCGGGCCATGCCCGACGATTTCGCTCTGCGCACCCAGTCGCTCGCGCAGCTGCAGATTCTCGTCGCGGGCCTGGGTGAGGTTCTCGGCGAGCTGCTCGCGGCGCGACAGGTTTTCCAGCGCCACGGCCACCGTGTCGGCGACGGCCAGAGTGAATTCCAGATCGTCGGGATCGGGCGAGCGGTCGAAACGCGTGGAATACAGGTGTACCAGGCCGTAGACCTTGCGGCCGCGGCGTACGGGAGCGCACAGCACGCTGGTCGCGTGGATTTCGCCCTTGCTGTCGCGGCTGCTGACCGTGCTGTCGCCAATCACGTTGCGCGCGAGCACCGCCTCGCCCTTGGTCAGCACAGCAGCCGCCAGAAATGGCGAGACGCGGTGATACGGGACGGGCGTCTGACTGCGCGACGCCACGACGTCGAGCGCCGGAGTGCCGGCCTTTAAATCGGCCGCCGAGGCAGCGCTGCCGCTGAACGCGCCGGGCACCAAGAGCAACGCGCCGGCATCAACGTGCGTGCACTCGAACAACCCCTCCAAGGCCTTCTCGGCCAGCGCCGAAGGATCGACTGCCTTAGCCAGTTCGAAAGCCAGGCGGCACAACCTGGCGGCCGCCGGATTGTTGTGCGATTCACCCGCTTCGCGCGCCGGTTGCAAATAGCGGGTGTGCGCGCGGCGATGGGTGATCGTCGTGGGCTCGTAGCTCGACGAATCTTCGATTGCGCCGGTGACGCCCGTGTCGCCCAGTGCTTCGCCGGTGGCCCGCGGCCGCACGAGCCCTCCCGATTCGGGAAAGGCCTTGGTCAGGTCATGCACAAACGCGAGCTGGCTGTTGCCGATGCGGATCACGTCGCCGGGCGAGAGCAGCACGTCGTCCTGCACGGGGCGCTCGCCGACCAGCGTGCCGTTGCGGCTTTCCAAATCGCGCACGCCCCAATGATCGCCCGAGCTGAAGACCTCGGCATGAAAGCGGCTGCACCGCTCGTCTTTCAAGGCGATGCGGTTGGTCGGGGCGCGTCCGATGGTAACATTCTCGCCCGGAATGAGCCGGAACACGTCCGACCATTTCGAACCTTCGCGAATCACCAGGTACGCTAACATGCTGGTCCTATTCACCGTGACCGCAACCGACCCACGTCTTAAGGGCAGAGAGCTTGGCCGGCCGCCATCGGCCAGCCAAGCCCGCGCTAGGCCGCAAACTCGCTACAATTGAGTCCGCTGGGCCGCGCCGGGGATTCTGGGTGGACGAAACTTTTGTTGCAGGCTGCCGGGCTCCTAATTATTGTAATTGATAACCCCGGCCCGCCAGAGAGCGTAGGTATTCGGGTTCTTATCTCGGCCGGCTGGCGTGCCCGCGAGCGCCTTGGGTTCGCTCCGCACCGCCGGTGAGTGAACATTCTGAGGAGAAATCGCATGTCGACGCGCGTGCTCCGGTCGACGCAGGTGGCCCGCGGGTTGCCCGCCAGGCGACTCGTGCTGTTGGGCCTGTTTGCCGGCCTGCTGCTCGGGCAGCCGATGCTGGCCCTGGCCCAGCGGGGATTCGGAATCGGCGGTTCGGTGGGCGGCGTGAAAATCGAGCCCGAAGGCCTGCTGAAAAATGCCACGGAGGCCGATGCCAATGCCCTCGAGCAATTGCGGCGGCTTTCGTTGGAAGTCATTCCCGGCGATCTGAAACGGCCTGCCGAATTGCGCAAGGTCTCGCTCCGACGCCTCGAGGCCGCGCTGGCAGCCCGGCAGAAGGCCGGCCAGCCGATGGACGACGCCATGCGCTACCTGGCCGGCTTGCAGCGCATCCGCTATGTGTTCGCCTATCCCGAGCAGAACGACATTGTCATCGCCGGCTATGCCGAAAGCTGGAAAATCGACCCGCATGGCAACACGGTGGGCACCTCGACGGGCCGCCCGGTGATGCTGCTGGACGACCTGATCGTGGCGCTGCGAACCGTGCGCTCCGGGGCCGGCGAGATTAGCTGCTCGATCGATCCCACGCCCGAAGGCCTGGCACGGCTGCACGAGCACGCCGCCAAACTGGTGGCGATCAACGATCCGCAGCTCGAAGCGCAAACCATCGAACAATTGCTCGGGCCGCAAACCATCACGATCACCGGCGTCCCGGCAACGACGCATTTTGCCCGCGTGCTGGTGGCGGCCGACTACCGGATGAAGCGGCTGGGCATGAAGCTCGAACCGTCGCCCGTCGCCGGGCTGCTCAGCTACGTGGACATGATCCGGCCCGGCGGTCGCGGCATGCAAAGCATGACGCCTCGCTGGTGGATGGTGCCCAACTACGATCCGCTGTCGACCGACGCGGACGGCCTGGCCTGGGAAATTCGCCGGGCCAGCGTCAAAGCGCTGACCGCGGAAACATTCTTCGGCGATCCGCACTCCAAAGGCCACCCCGCCAAGGTCAACCCGGTGGCACAGGCTTGGGCCAATAGTTTCACGGCACACTATGACGACCTGTCGCTGAAGGACACGATTTTCGGCCAGTTGCGCAATTGCATGGATATGGCCGTGCTGGCGGCGCTGGTGGTCAAACAGGATCTCGCCGGCAAGGCCAGATACCAATTGCCGCTGTGGCTGGACGACGTGAACCTGCCGGCGGCCGAAATGGTCGCCCCGCGCACGACGGAAACTCAGGTCAGCTTTGCCAAACGGGGCGGCCACTGGATCGTGACTGCTTCCGGCGGCGTGCAACTGGCCTTGGATGAGCTCGTCGCTCACACCCAGCCCAGCGAAAAGCTCGGCCCGGTGCGCGACCAAGCCAAGCCGGCGGGGGACATCCAGCACTGGTGGTGGGACTAGCAGAAAATGCAGAGTGATGAATGCAGAATGATGAATGGCGGAACGCGCAAGCGTAATGCCTCTCCAATTCATCATTCCGCATTCATCCTTCATCATTTCTTTCGGCATTGCCCTTGCTTCTAGGTATACTGCTTCGGGGCTCTTGTTTTCGCAGGAGGAACGGTCATGTCACGCCCGTGGTCGCGTTTTGCGAAAGTTGGGCCTTATCTGCTGACGGCCCTGGTCGTGCTCAACACGCTGCTGAGCGATACGCCGCTGACGCCAAAGCGTGAGTCGGGTGGCTGTGGGTTCCTCGGCGGCGGCCGTGGTGTCGGTGGTGTTTCGATCGGCACCGACGGCATTCTGAAGAACTCGGTTGCCGGCGATGCCGCCGAACTGCGAGCCCTGCGAGCCCGGGCCCAGCAGGAAGTCGTGGGCGAACTGGCCAAGCCCTCGCCGCTGCGCAAGATTTCGCTCCGCCGCCTGGCGGATGCCATTGCCGCGGCCCAGAACGATGGCAAACCGCTGAGCGACGAAATCCGTTTGCTGGCCGGCTTGCAGCGGATTCAATATGTCTTTGTCTATCCCGAAGAGCACGACATTGTCTTGGCCGGCTACGGCGAAGGCTGGAAAGTGGACGACCGCGGCAACCTGGTGGGCAATGCCAACGGCCGGCCCGTCATGCTGCTGGACGATTTACTCGTGGCCCTGCGCACGGCCCGCCAGGCGCAGCAAGGCGGCATCACGTGCTCGATCGACCCGACGAAAGAAGGCCTCGATCGGCTGCGGCAGTACGTCGGCACGCTGACCACGATCGGCGATCCGCAAACCACGATCAGCACCATCGAACAAGTGCTCGGTCAGCAAGTGGTGCGGATCACGGGAGTGCCGCCCAGTAGTCATTTCGCCCGCATCCTCGTGGCCGCCGATTATCGCATGAAGCGCTTGGGCATGGGTTTTGACCAGGCTCCGATCAACGGGCTGCCCAGCTATCTGCAAATGGTGCGTCCCGGTCCGCGCGGCATGCAAAACATGATGCCGCGCTGGTGGCTCGTGCCCGACTACGACCCGCTCGTGACCGACGGCCAAGGCCAGGTTTGGGAGCTGCCGGGCGGCCGCGTCAAGGCCATGACCGAAGAGACCTTCATGGCCGAGGGCATCGTCCGCTCGAACACCGGCAAGGTGAGCACGATGGCCCAGAAATGGGCCGATAACATGACCGCCAAATACGACGAGCTGTCGGTCAAGGAGCCGATCTTCGGCCAGCTTCGCAACTGCATGGACCTGGCCGTGGCCGCGGCCCTGATCTTCAAGGAAAACCTCCCCTTCAAGACCGGCTGCGACTTGGGCGTGCTGGTCAGCGCCAATCGATTGCCCGCCGAAGAATTGCTCGCGCCCAAGCTGATTGACACCCAGGCCAGCTTCATCAAGAAGGGCAACAACTGGATCATCAGCGCCTCCGGCGGCGTGCAAATCCAGCCTTGGGACTTTGTCACCAAAGTCGAAAAGAACACGAGCATCGCCAGCGCCCGCGGCACCAAAGAGCCCGAAGGCCTGAAAAAATGGTGGTGGGACTAGGGGAAATGCGGAAGGATGAATGATGAATGCGGAATGACGGAGGAAGTGCCGGCGCTCCGTTTTCACTCGTCATTCATCATTCCACATTCATCATTTCCCCTCAGCGTCCCTTCCGGCCAGCCGGCGGCGCGGAGATTAACGCACCGAATGGTTCTGCGCCAGCAATTCGGCAGCCAGCAATCGATGTAGCGGTCGGCTGCGGCGGCCGCGATGCTGGTGGCCTGCGGCAAAGCACTTTTGAGCAGCACCAGTTCGTCGGCGGCAATCGTGCCGGCCAAATGCGCCGCAATCGAATCGCTGGTCACATCCCAACTGGTCGGCAGAGTTTTGCCACTCGGCCTGTGTTCTTCCTCCTCCCTCTTCCTCTCTGTGCCTCTGTGCCTCTGTGGTGAATCCTTCTGCTCCGTGCCGAGCGCGTCTTGCTCCCGCTCCAGCCAGAAGAGCGCGTCGAAGATCACGATCCTTCCGCCGCGAGCAGGCATCGTCAGTTCAGCCGGATCAACACAAACGATCGCTTGCGGCAGCAACTCGGCAAGCAGTCGGGCGCCCAGTTGCATGGCCCGAATCGCCAGCCAATGGGCCGCGTGATCGGAAAAACCATGCACGCGCTGCGCCTGCCGCACCCAGTCGGCCGCCGGCCCGCCACCGGCCAGCAGCACGTTTTCGTCCGCCGCGCACGTCGCCAGCCAGGCTTGCAATGTCGGCCCCAATTGCGGCCAATCCAGCAAACTGCCGCCGACTTTGATCACGCGTCGCATCGGCATGGTCGTCACCCGGCGGCCGATTCTGCGGCCAAGACCGCCAAGGCATGCGCCGGCGCCACTTGCGACAATGCCGGCCCCAGCCGCTCAGCGAGCGAAATGACTGTGGCCCCCGGGGCGACTTCCGCCACAATTTGCCGGGCCAGGAATTCGCCCTCGCCGCTGACCACAAAACATCCCGGCGTCGTCGGCAACCGCTCGACCACGCGCATCAATGCACGCCGAACCAGCGCCGCTTGCTCGACCGCCATCGCTTCGGCTGCCGCCACGGCGTCGCGCTCGTCAAAAGTCTCGCCATCGCTGCAAATCGAACGGGCCAGCCGCCGGCAAGCAGCCTCACGCGTGGCCGGCCGGCCGTCAGCCGTCGATGCGCTGGCCGGTTCTTCCGGCAGACGGCCCAACACCAGATACACGTCCCAAGTCGTGGCAAACAGCTCTTGGGCCAGCGGACAAGTGCCGCCGCGGTACGGGATCGCACGCGTAATCGCGCACACCGGACTGCGCTTCACGCCCGTGTAGACCAGCTCGCCGCTGACCAGGCGATCGGTGTCATTGTGACCGGTGGCTGCGGGGCGATGGTCGACGATGGGGATGATGTCGGTGGTCGTCGAACCGATATCAACGAGCACGCCCGGCCGGCCTTCGAGATACCGGGCCGCAAAGCGGGCCAGGGCGTGCCAGTTGGCCGCCGCCACCAGTTCGGGCGACTGCCGCGCGGTCGCCGCGTCGACCAGCCGGCCATCGGTGCGATAGACCAGCAGCGGCCGGCCGGCGGCGATTTCTTCCAGGGCTGCGACGATCGCGCGGACGCCCCGGGCTTTGGTTTCGAAGCAATCGGCCAACTCGCCGGTCATGGTCGCGGCGAAGCGCTCAGCCGGCGGGGCGCTGCGCAGCAGGTTCGCCAGCGCGGCCGCAAGCCGCTGCGGCTCGCGCCACAGGGCAAAGGTGGCGGTCGCTCCAAAACCGCGGCCATCGGCGACTTTCAAGTTCGCCCCGCCGACATCCCATGCCAACCAGTTCATCACACCGCCTCGGGAAGCATTTCCTGCCGGCCGCCACGCCAGACCAGCCCCGTCGCCGAAAAGTATACATGTTCGGTAGAAAATTCGATCTCGGAGCAGCGGCTTTCGGCCAGGTCCAGCATCGCTTCGGCCAGGTTCGTGTGCGCGGCCAAGCGCAGTCCGACGTACGAAGTTGTCAGTCGCGGATTGATTTCGATGACCACATCGCCCGAACCGTCCGCCTGCGGACCCAATACCATGTCGATGCCCAAGTAGCCGTGCCAGCAGGGCAGGGCGGCAATTGCCCGTCGGGCCAGGCTGCTGGCTCGTTCTCGCAACCGGGCGGAGAGCGGAAGATGACCGCCGGCATAGCGCAGCCGGCCGCCGTCGCGCAGCAGCCGCTGCCGGCAGGGTTCGAGCAGTCGCGTGCCGCCGGGGCCTTGCAGACACGCCACGCTGGCCGCGGCTCCAGGCTGGTAGCGTTCCAAGCGCCACGCGCCCGGCCGCTCGGCCGCGGCCGGCAGGCTGGCCGCGTCCGGCACGATGCGCACGCCCTCAGAGCCTGCCCCATCGCGCGGCTTGAGCACCGCCGGAAAGCACGCTTCGCCCAGGATGGCTGCATTCTTGGGAGGGCGAGCATTTTCGGGAGGGCGAGGCTCCTGCCGAGCCGTTGTGGCTATTGCGTCGAGCGTGAACTCCGGCTCGGAAGGAGCCTCGCCCTCCCGTTCGCCCTCCCGCTGGACCAATTCATATCCCGGCGGAACCGGCACGCCTGCGGCGGCCAGGTGTTCGGCCAGCCGCTGCTTGTCGCCGCACAGCGCGATCAAATCAGGCCCCGGGCCGAGCAGCTTGCCGCCGCCGGCCAACACGGCCCGGGCGCGCGATTCGAGCAAGCCGCCGGTCTCGGGCGCGATGACGATCGTCCAATCGGCCGTGGATGCCTGCGCGGCGAGAAGTTCGAGATCCCCGGCCTGGCCTTCGACGGGCACGATCTGACAGCCGGGCAAATCGAGTTTCAAACGCGCGTCGCACATGGCCCGCACTTCGCAGCCGGCGATGGCCGCCAGATCAGCGGCCAAGGCGCGGAGCATCGCCTGCCCTTCGGCAAACCAGGGCGATCGCTCGGGCTCGGGCTGGTCGGCCAGCCCGCCGCCGGTGGCAAATTCGTACAGCAGAATCCGCGAGCGGGGTAGCATCGTGGGTGTTCCTACCCCTCACCCTCCCTCGGCCTGGGCTCGGGACGAAGGCCGGCCCCTCTCCCGCAAGGGGAGAGGGGAGGGAGAAGACTAGCCTTGATTCTGCGGCGGGTTGCCGTTCTTCCACGGGCCGGCCAGCTTCATCCACGGCGGCGACTCGAGCAGGCTGCCAGTCTCGCCGGCCTTCCAGCCGGGTACGTGATGCGGCTTGGCGCCGGCTTTGGACATCTTTTCCCAGCCTTGCGCCCAACTGGCATCGCCTTCGCGCACCTTGTGGCTATCGGTGTCGAAGTGAAACACCTTGCCTTCGCGGTAGCTGCGCGAGCCGAGCGTGACGGTCACGATCGCGGCCGCGCCCAGGTCGGGCGGGTTGTGGCAGGCCGCCTGGTTGCCGTCGCGCATGGCGTCGAGCCAGTTCTGGAAGTGCAGTTGGGTCGAGTCGTTGATCACATCACCGACGCGGATGTTCTCCGACTTGATCGTGCTGTCCATCGTCACTTGCGGACGCTCGGCGACAAACTCGATCTGGTTAAAGCGCTCGCCGTTATAATCCGTCTTCTCCTGGCCCTTCTTGTCTTTGCCGACGCTGGCAAACACGAACGAGCCGTTGTGGCCGCGAATCAATTGCCGGATGGGTGTTTCCTGGCAGCACATCGTGGCGGTGATCAGCGCCTGCACCCCTTCGTTATAGTCAGCCACGACCGTGGCAACGTCCGGTACTTCGCGCTTGTCGTACTCCAAATAAATGCCGCCGGCGCCCACGACCCGGGCCGGATAACGCAGGCCCGTGGCCTTGAGCATCGACGTCGTGCGGTGGACGAACAGGTCGGTGTACATGCCGGAACCGAACGGCCAATAGCAGCGCCACTGCTTGTACACCGCGCGGTCGAACGGCATGTCGGGGGCGAGGCCTTCCTTCACGCCTAGCCAGCGCTGCCAGTCGATCGTCTTGGGCGTCATGTCGGGCGTGAGCTGGTAATAGCGCCACTGGCCGACCTTCGAGTTGCGGTAATACTCGGTCTGGAATTGCAGGACTTTGCCCAGCTTGCCCTCGTCGATCAGTTGCCGGGCGTGGTCCCAGATCGGCAAGCTCGTGCTCTGCACGCCGACTTGCATCACCTTGCCGCTCGAGCGCCAGACATCGACCACGTTCAAGGCTTCTTCGACGGTATGCGTCATCGGCTTTTCGCAGTAAACGTGCTTGCCGGCCTTCATCGCGTCGATGGTTTGCGTGGCATGCCAATGGTCGGGCGTGCCGATACAGACGGCGTCTATCTTGTCGTCGGCCAGCATGTCGCGATAGTCGACATAGCGTTTCGGATCCGTGCCGGTTTCGCGCTTGATGTAATCGCAGACCTTGTTTTCCTGGTCCTTGTAAACCTCGGAGACGGCGACCAGATCGATGTTGGCTCCCGCCTTACGCAGGTTGGCCAGCGTGTGTACGTGCGCGCCGAACCCGCGTCCGCCGGGACCGATGAAGCCGATGCGAATGCGATCGCCGGCGCCGATGGCCCGCGCCGGTGCCGGAGCGGCCAAAGCGCTGGCGGTGATGGCCGTGCCGGCCGCCGCCGCGATAAACGAACGTCGGGACAAGTCGGGCAATTGATTTTCCATGTCTCGCGCAGCTCCGGGGATCGGGTGAAAATGGCACCGGCCGTGCGGTGGCCGGGTAGGGTAGGGGGCAGGCATTTAAGCGATTGGGGGACAGGCAGTTGGCTGGCCGCCCCCCGTCGAAATCGCAGGGCTATTCTAAGCCGCCGCCAGTCGCGGCGAAAGCTGCTGGAACTACGACTTTTTTTCGCACATGGACGGCTCGCGACGGCCGTTTTCTCGGCCGTCAATCCCTCCGGCTCGTTGCCCTGGGGCGGCTGTTTTGTTAGGCTTGACCCTGGCTTTGCCGAGGCAGCCAATGAACCACGGCTGCACTTCCGCACTTGCCAGGCTGGCGATCATCGCCGATTCGATCGCCACCGGTCCTCACACTTGGGCCGGCGTTAGCGCACGCTCCTGTCTCATTTAAGGTAAGAGGTATCGCCATGCCGTTGCATGTTGCGCCCTTGTCGCGCCGCCGCTTTCTCGCGGGCAGCCTGGCCGCGGGCGGCAGTTTGCTGGTGCTGCCCGCCGCGTGGTCGGCCGAAACTTCGGTCGATGCCGACCGCTGGGCCCTGCTCTCGGACACGCATATCGCCGCGGATCCGGCCAGAGTGCAGCTGCGGGCCAACATGGCCGACAATTTGCACCAGGTCGTCGACCAGTTGCGGGCCCTGGCGCCGCAGCCGGCCGGAGTACTCGTCAATGGCGACTGCGCGCTCAGCGCTGGTCTGGCCGGCGATTATGCCACGCTCTCGGGACTGCTCGAGCCGTTGTGGACGGCCGGTTTGCCCGTCCATTTGACACTGGGAAACCACGACGACCGGGCCGTGTTTCGTCAGGCACTGGCCACCCGGCTGAAGGATGACCATCCGCTGGAGAGCCGGCAAGCAACGATCATCGCGTCGCCACGGGCCAACTGGTTTGTGCTCGATTCGCTCGAAACCGTCAACAAAACGCCCGGCCAATTGGGCAGCGAGCAACTCGCCTGGCTCGGCCGGGCACTGGATCAGCATCACGACAAGCCGGCGCTGGTGATGGTGCATCACAATCCGGTGTTCGGTCAGCCGGTCCGCAACTCGGGGCTGACCGATACCAAAGAGCTGTTCGAAGCGCTCGTGCCGCGCAAGCAGGTCAAGGCCTTGATCTTTGGCCATACGCACCACTGGGACCTGAAGCGGCACGAGGGCATTCACCTGGTGAACCTGCCGCCGGTCGCCTATCTGTTCAAACCGGGCGATCCCAACGGCTGGGTCGAAGTCAAGCTGGCCGACGGCTCGATGCGCATGGAACTGCACGCGCTGGATGCCAAGCATCCGGCCAACGGTCAGAAACTGAATCTCGCCTGGCGGGCAGGGTAAAAATCGTGCTGCAGCCGATCGCACATTCCGAGAGCTGGTGGGGACGCGAAGGGGGGATGCGCGAAGTCCTCGTCCTCTCGCTGCCGCTCGTGATCTCGACGATGTCGTGGACGCTGATGCACTTCATCGATCGCATCTTCCTGCTCAGCTATTCCACCGAGTCCGTGGCCGCCGCGCTCCCCTCGGGCAATCTGTCGTTTGCCGTGATCTGCCTGCCGCTGGGCATCACGTCGTATGTCAATACGTTCGTCTCGCAATATCACGGCGCCGGGCGGCCCGAGAAAATCGGCGTGTCGGTCTGGCAGGGAGTCGGCATCGGGCTGCTGACGCTCCCCTTTGTGCTGGCCACGATTCCGCTGGCCCCGTGGTTCTTTAGCGCGTGCGATCATCCGGTCAATGTCGCCCGGCAAGAGGCCATTTTCTACCAGGTCAACTGCTGGGGCGACGCGGCGATCATCATTTCGGCGTCGCTCTCGAGCTTCTTCACCGGCCGCGGGCGCGTGCGCACGGTGATGATCGTCGATTCGCTGGCCGCCTTGACCAACATGGTGCTCGACTATGCCTGGATCTTCGGCCATTGGGGCTTTCCCGAGTCGGGCATTGCCGGCGCCGCGTGGGCCACGGTCGTGGCCTTGTGGCTCAAGACGTTTCTGTATCTGATCTTGTTCTTGCGGCCCAGATACCGTGAGAGGTATGGCACCGCCTCCGGCTGCCGCTTCGATCCGGAGATCGCCTGGCGACTGCTGCGCTATGGGCTGCCCAGCGGGATGCAACTGCTGCTGGAAGTGGCCGGCTATGCCGTGTTCCTGCTGTTCATCGGCAAGTTGGGCGAGATGGACATGGCGGCCACGAGCCTGGCCTTCAACGTCAATAACCTGGCGTTCATGCCGGTCTTGGGCCTGGGGCTGGCCACGAGCACACTCGTGGGGCATCGGATGGGCGAAGAGCGGCCCGA
This sequence comes from Pirellulales bacterium, assembly GCA_036268995.1. GTDB lineage: Bacteria > Planctomycetota > Planctomycetia > Pirellulales > PNKZ01 > DATATB01. Next base: position 75,204 of record DATATB010000096.1, read on the forward strand.
CCTGGCCGCCCGCGTCACGCGCTCGGCATTCGTCATAGGCGCCGGCTACATGCTGCTGATCTCAGCATTTTATGTGCTCACGCCCGACCTGATTTTGAAGGCACATTGGTCGATCGTCGAGCAGCACGACTTTCATCAACTGCGTGATTTGACCGTGGTATTGCTGCGCTTCGTGGCGGCCTATTGCTTGTTCGACGCTATGAACGTGATTTTTTCGGCGGCGATCAAAGGCGCCGGCGACACGCGCTTCGTGATGATCACGACGACGATCACCTCGGCCATTCCGGTGCTGCTCACCTGGCTGGGACTTTACCATTTCGGCCTGGGCATCTACTGGGCCTGGATCGTGATGACCGGCTGGGTCACGGTGCTGGGCTTCATCTACATGGCCCGCTTCATGCAAGGCAAATGGCGTTCGATGCGCGTGATCGAAGACCCGCTCATCGGCGACAGCCAAGGCACCGCCGCCGCCGTCGTCCACGCCGGCGAAGCGCTGTCGCATTAAAGGCGGACCCACAACCGGGAGGGCGAGGCCACTGCTGTGAACAAGCTAGCGTTTTTACAAATCACTATGTGACGGACAGTTGCAGCGTCTGAACTTTGCGCCACCATCAACGAGCGATGGACTCAGCAAGCAGCATTTTCAAAAAGCACCGCT
>DATATB010000097.1:0-35482 GCA_036268995.1 Pirellulales bacterium
GCCGCTCGTCCTCGTTCAAATCCTCCAGCGCGAAGCCCAGCCGTCCCATCGCTCCGTCCTCCTGTAAGCGGAAAATAGGCAAACCCCTCCCAACAGCTTACCAAGCCGCCGATTTTCCACCCACAATCGAGACGCTCTCACCCGCCCGATTGCCCAACCAGCAATCAACTTCCCGGCGCCTGGAGGGGCGGCTATACTGCCAATCTTCGCCTGGCCTATCCGAGTGGCTGGCTGAGTTCGGCCACTGGTGCCGGATCGCGAGACAGTTCCGGCACCTTGCTTGACGGTTGCGTCCTATGCCCAAGTACGTCGTGCGTTGCGGTGTGATGCGTTCGCTGGGAGTCTTCTCTACCAGCGGCGGGGATGTCATGCGGCGGGGCACCAAGGTCATTGCCCGCACCGATCGAGGGCTCGAGGCGGGCGAGGTGCTGTGCGAGGCGACCGACGAAGTGGCCGGTCAGCTCAACGACCCGCGCCGCGGCCAGATCGTGCGCCGCATGACGAGCGACGACGAAACCGAAGCGGCCCGCGTCCAGGCTAAGCAGCGCGAGGAGTTCGCCAACTGCCAGCGCATCGTCGGGCAATTGGGCCTGGCCATGCAGTTGGTGGACGTCGAACATGTGTTTGGCGGCGAGCGGATCGTGATCTATTACCTGGCCGAAAACCGCGTCGATTTCCGCGAGCTGGTCAAGCTGCTGGCGGCCGAATTTCAGACGCGCGTCGAAATGCGACAGATCGGCGTCCGCGACGAGGCCAAGCTGCTGGCCGACTATGGCGACTGCGGCAAGCCGGTCTGCTGCAACACGCACCTCTCGGAAATGCCGCCAGTTTCGATGAAGATGGCCAAGCTGCAAAAGGCCACGCTCGATCCGAACAAGATCTCAGGGCGCTGCGGGCGACTGAAATGCTGCCTGCGCTACGAATATGACACGTATGAAGGGCTGCAAAAGGATTTGCCGGCGATCGGCGCGCAAGTCATCACAGCCAAGGGCCGCGGCCGCGTGCTGGCCCAGGAGATCCTGGCCGGCCAATTGTTGGTAGAAATGGAAGACCGGCGGCGCGTGCTGGTGCCCTCGGCCGAAGTGCTCAGCGTGCTCGGCGGCGGCGCTGCGATGTCGAACAACTAGAATTGGCCAGCCATTGAACGTCGCGAATCCTTGCCCTTTATTCAGCATTCACGTTTCACATGAGTGAAGCTCCGCAAAACATCATCGACCTGCTGCGCCAGGACCGGCGCTACAAGCTCGAGGCCTACGATTTCGTGTTCGAGGCCTTGCGTTTCGGGCACGAGGCGCTGGGCATGGGCGTGCCGGAAGCTGCGGGTACGCCCCCCGCCGGCGAGACGGAGGAGGACGAAGGCTCGGAGCGGCATCTGACGCCGCAAGAATTGTGCGAAGCGATTCGGCTGTACGCCATCGAGCAGTATGGCCAGATGGCGCGTTGCGTGCTCGAAAGTTGGGGCGTGCGCTCGACCGGCGATTTCGGCGAGATCGTGTTCAACTTGATCGGCATCGGCAAGATGCGCAAGACCGATCGCGACCGCCGCGAGGATTTTGACGACGTGTTCGACTTCCAGACAGATCTGCAGGCCCAGTTCAGCCCACACCCGCCGCGCTAGCAGTCATCTCCGACGTAGCCCAGGGCACAGGACACCCGTCAAGCTTGAATACCAAAGACCGGCCGCCGAGCGGCGCCCCGCCGACCTCGCCTTCCCGGCCGTCGAGCTTCAACAAGGCCTTCCTGGCCATCACCGCCGCGGCGCTGGTCGCGTGGGTGATCTTCCTGCTGGTCGTGGCGCTAAAGTACTGAGCCGCGCTTCAATTGAACGGGTCTTAATGCGCCATCTTGCCGGATTCGGCCGAGGGCTCGCGGTGACCGTAGAAGCTGTAGAGCACGGGCATCAGATAGCGAGTCAGGAACAGCGTGCTGATCATGCCGCCGACGACCACGATCGCTAGCGGCCGCTGGGTCTGCGAGCCGATGCGCGTGGAAAGCGCGGCCGGCAGCAGGCCGAAGATCGCAGTCAGTGCCGTCATCATCACGGGACGCACGCGCTTCTCGGCTCCCTGCATGATGGCGTCATGCAGGGACATCCCGTGAAAGCGCAATTGGTTGAAATACGAGATCATCAGCAGTCCGTCCATGATGGCCACGCCGAAAATGGAGATGAAGCCGACGGCGGCCGAGATGCTGAAATTCGTGCCGGTGAGCAGCAAGGCCCAAACGCCGCCCATCGACAGGGCCACGACGTTTGAAAAGACCAGCAGCGCGTCCAGGAAGGAATGGAAGGCCAGGTATAGCAGGACGAAGATCAACGACAGCGACAGCGGAATGATATACATCAGCCGATGCTCGGCCTCTTGCATCTCCTGGAACTCGCCGCTCCACTCGGCTCGGTACGGAGCCTCGAACAACTTCTTGGTCTTGTCCTGGGCTTCGGCCACGGCACTGGCCAGGTCGCGGCCGCGGACGCTGAACTTGACGGCGATCAGCCGGTTGCCCTGCTCGCGATAGATGGTCGAGGCACCCGAGCGGATGAAGTGGCCGTGGGGGTCGTGCCGGCCCTGGTTGTCGATCGGCGTGACGAAATCTCGCAGGCGGCGGCGCGGCGCATTGGCAAAGTTGTTGAACGTGCCGCCGAACTCGCTGCCGGTCAGCGCCGGCATGTCGATGTTCATGCCCAGCTTCGAGAGCCCCGAGCTTTGACCCGTGGCAAAGGTCCCGGCCACGCTGGGCGCATTGCCGCCGGTGATCTGGTTGTTGGAAATGTCGACGGGAATATTGAGAATCGATTGCTCGCTGGAGCGCAGCTGCTCGGGCCAGCGCAGGGCGATATCGAACCGCTTTTCGCCTTCGATCAATTGCGAGCACTGCTTGCCGCCCACGGCCGTCTGCACGACGTCCTCGACGTCGGCCACGCTCACGCCCCAGTAGTTGCACTTTTTGGGGTCGACGGGAATTTCCAGGTTTGGCTGGCCTTTGACGCGGAAGATGCCCACGTTCTTGATGCCGTCGATCCCCTCGAGACCGATCTTCAACTGATCGGCAATCCGCTCCAGTTCGTCGAGATCGGGGCCGATGATCTTCACCGAGTTGTCGCCCTTGACGCCCGAGAGCGCCTCCATCACGTTGTCGCGGATATTTTGCGAAAAGTTCCAGTTCACGCCCACGATCTCGCGGTTGAGCTCGCGGTTCATGGCCTCGCTCAGCTCTTGCTTGGTGCGCGGGCGGGCCGAGTGGAACCAGGCCTGCCAGCCGCGCACGGGCACCACGGCCGGCCACTCGTTCTGCTTCTTCAGCGGCACGAAGAATTCGGAGTTGTAGAAACCCGTGGGGTCGGTGCCGTCGTCGGGGCGGCCCGTCTGGTTGACCACCACGCGGATTTCCGGGTACTTGCGCATAATTTCGCGGGCCCGCGTCGCCTTCGACGCGGCTTCGTCCATCGAAATGCTGATGGGAAACGTGCCGCGGATCCAGAGGTTGCCTTCTTCCAACTCGGGCATGAATTCGCGTCCCAGCAGCGGCAGCAAGGCGCCGGTGATGACGACCAGGCTGCCCATGAAAGCCACCGTCGCCCAGCGATACTTCAGGCAGCGCTCGAGTTGCCGCAGATAGCCGCTCTTGAGCCTTCGCACCAGGAAGTTGTCCTGCACCGGCCGCAACTGGCGGAAGCACAGCAGGCACAACACCGGCGCCACGCTCAGGGCCAGCACCAGCGCGCCGGCCAGGGCAAAGGCATAGGTGTCGGCCATGGGGCCGAAGATCTGTCCCTCGGGCCCCTGCATGGTGAACAGCGGCAGAAAGGCGCAGACCATGATGGCGGTGGTGAAGAACAGGCTTTTTTCGACTTCGCGCGTAGCCGACAGGATCCGCTCGCGCAGCGGCAGGCCCAAGTTCTCGCCCGATGCCAGGTGCCGGTAAATGTTTTCAACCATGATCACCGACGAATCGACGATGATGCCGAAGTCGACGGCGCCGATGGACAGCAGGTTGGCGCTTTTGCCGCGTAAAAACAGCATGGCGAAGGCGAACAACAGCGCCAGCGGAATGTTGACGGCCACGATCAGCGCGCTGCGCACGTTGCTCAGGAACATCAGCAGGATCACGGTGACCAGGACCATGCCCAGTATCAGGTTCTCGTGCACCGTTTCGGTCGTGACGTGGATCAACTCGCTGCGGTCGTAATACGGCTCGACTTTCACGCCCGGCAGCAGGGTGGTCTGATCGCTGTTGAGTTCCGCGATTTTCGCTTCCAGGTCGTGCAAGGCCGGCAGCGAAGCCTCGTTTTTGCGCAACAGCACGATGCCTTGCACCTTGTCGGGCTCGTCCACCCAAATGCGGTTGCCGCCCTTGTCCAATAGTTCTTTGCCTTGGGCGTCCAGCGCCGGCCGACTCATGGCCACGCGACCCAAGCGCGGCAGGTGGCCCACGACGACGCCTTGCTTGCCGATGTCCTCGGCGTAGCGTAGCGGCCCCCCTTCGACAACGTCCTCGACGCGGATCGGCAGGCTATTGATCGAGGTGATGACGACCTGCCGAATACGCATCACGCGCCGCTCTTCTTCGCTGCGTATGTAATTGGCGGCCACGGCCGGATGGTGGGCGCGCAGCACCTGCGGGGCGCGGGTCGGATCGAGCCCGCCGCCGATCAGCCCGATGCCGCGGACGTTGAGCAGGTTTTCGCCTTCGACCAGGTAGTCGCCGCCCACGTTGGCGTTGCTGTTCTGGATGGCGCTTTGCAGCTTGTCGAGCGTGATGCCGTAGCGCACCATCCGTTCGGGATCGGGATGAATCTCGTAGCGCTTGACGCTGCCGCCGCCGCTGACGATGTCGATGATCCGCGGCACGCGCCGGAACTGCCGCTCGAGCACCCAGTCCTGCAGGCTCTTCACGTCGTTGAGACTGTAGATATCGCGGCCCAGCGCGTCGGTCGGGCTGCGCAGCGTATAGCGCATGATCTCGCCCGTCGGGCTCTGCGGCGACAGGCTGGGGCTGGTTCCCGGCGGCAATCCGTCGACGAACTGCAGGCGGTTGATCACCTCCTGCCGCGCCTTCTGGTAATCGACGCTGTAGTCGAACTGGTTGCGCAAGTGCGACAAGCCGAACAGCGACTTGCTGCGCGTGTATTTGAGGCCGGGCATGCCGGCCAGCGCCACTTCCAACGGAATCGTGACCTGCCGCTCCACCTCTTCGGCGCTGGCGCCGGGATATTTGGCAATCACCTCGATGATTGCCGGGGCGGGGTCGGGATAGGCTTCGACGTTGACGTTGAAGAATGCGTATCCGCCGACTGCCGTCAGGGCCAACGCCAAGAGGACGACGATCAGCGGGTTGCCCAAACTCCAATCAATAAGTTTTCGGACCATGCGTACTACTGGATTTGCGAGAGCTTTTGGGAACCGCCGGCGCGGACGAAGGTTGTTGATTGACCGCGTCGGACTGCAAGTCGCTCAGCTCGCTCGACAGCTGCAGGCCGCCCGAGACGATGACCCGCTGGCCTGCCACGAGCGCCTCGGCACCGCCCCGCGCTTCGTCGCCGTTGGGGTGCGAGCGGATATAAGCCAGCTCGCGGCCACGGCGCACGACCGCCACCTTGCGCCGGGCGAACTCATGCCGGTCCGCGTCCGTCTCGACAAACACCACGCCCCCTTCGCCGTCTTCGATGAGGGCGCTGGTGGGCACCGCCACCATCGTCGGATCGGCGGGCAGTTGGATCGTGGCGGTCACAAATTGACCGATGCTCAGCCGGCCGTCGCGATTGTCCAGCGAGCCCATCACCGCGCCCGAATGCTGCGTGGGATCGATGATCTTGCCGATGACGTCGATCTTGCCGGGCACGGGAATGTCGTTCGGATCGCTCTTGAGGTCGATCAGCCAGTGCTGCCGCTCGGGCGGCAGGGCCTTGATCAGGGCCAGGTCTTCTTCGTAGGCGTTGGCAAACACCTGTACGCGGCTGAGATCGGCGATCTTGAACAAGTCCTGTGAGTTGGCGACGATGTCGCCCACGTTGAAGTTCTTTTCGACGATGATGCCCTCGATCGGCGAACGGACTTCCGTCTCGGCCCAGGTCTTGGCCAACTGCTTGTCGTATTTCACCGCCCGGGCTTGGATATCGTGGGCCTCGCGATGCACGGCCGCGATTTCGTCTTCAGTGAGCCGCCACGACCGCAGCGTGCGCTCGGCGCGTTCGACGGCAATGATATCGCCTTCGTAGGTCCGCTCGGCCTCGTGGATCGTGCGTTCGGGGACTGTGCCCTTTTCCACCGCGCGATAGCGCTGCAACATCGAGTAATCGATCGCCAACTTGCTGAGCGCGTCGATCAGCTCGCTTTTCTTTTCACCGACGTCCTTGCTCCACACGATGGCCAGCACCTGGTTCTTGTGGACTTGATCGCCGAAGCGGAGCGTGCGGCGCACCTTCGGTTGGCCCGCCGCGTCCGGCTCGATGAACGTTCCCATGCTCACCACTTCGCCGTCGAAGCGCGAGTGGGCTCGCACCATGCGGGCGGGGTCGAGAAAAATCGAGCCCGGCAGCCGCAGCGCTTCCGGCGGGGGCGCGGGGCGGACCTCGACCACATGAATGTCGAGAACCTTCAATCCCTCTTTCGAGATGTGCAACGAGTCTTTGCCGCCGCTAGCTAATTGTAACAAATCCTGAACCGCTGCTTGATCGGCGTTGGGCTCGGTCTCCGACGCTTGGACGCTGTGCAGACGCGTCCAAGGACGCAGAACGACCAGTGCCGCGATCACGGCGACGACAACCACCAGCGAGACCAGGGCGCGGGACAACTTCATGGCGGTTTTGAGCTTTCGGAGCCGAAGGAGCCCGATTCATCGGGCCGGGAGGAGGAGGGCCGTTGCCAAACAGGCAATTATCGCCCTGTTTTACGTTCTACGCAATTTGGTCTGGGAAGTTTGGTCGGAAAAGACGGCCGATCTTTTCGTGGTCTGCCGTTGTCGGTAAGGTGTCGCGCGGTAGGCGCCGCGAACCAAGCGGCACCATTGAGCGCCGGCCGCGGCACAAGCCCGGAAGTCCGGCTCGGCTCGCCGCATCCACCCCCCACGTTGGGACGGTAAGCGGCCCGTTGCTCAGCCAGATTTGAGGATTCGTTCGGTTTTGACCGATAATTCGGTGATAACGAACGAGCGCACGCCGAGCCGCAGTCAATCGACGAGCGCGCTAGCGGCGACGGATTCAGTCAGCATCGCAAGGAAGCGATTTCTATGCACCGCCGAGACTTTCTGATTTCCAATTTTCTGCTGGGATGCGGAGCCTTGGCCGGCTCCGGCTGCCGCAGCAAGCAGTTTGCGGCCGTTCGTAGCCCGGGTCAGGCCGACATGGTCGGCAGCCATACGGCTGGGGCCGAAACCTATAAGCCGCTGGTTGAGGAAGCAGTCAATAGCTTGCTGACGCGGCAAACCCCCCCGGTCACCCCGGCCGGAACTGCGCCGCCCCCCCCGTTGCGGATTTGCTTTGTCGCCGTCGAGAACAAGAGCGCGGAAGAGATCGGCGACTTCAAGGACCAGATCTACGAAGTCATCGATCTGAAGATCGTCAACTCGCACGTCTTTGCGCCGGTCAACAAGCGATTTGTCGACGCCGGCCTGATGCAGACGCGGCTGCGGCCCGACCAGCTCTTTGTGCCCGAGAATATGCGCAGCTTCACCTACGTGTTGGAGCAGCAAGGCCAGCCGTTCGATTTCCTGCTGTACGCCACGATCACCTCCGGTACGACACATTCCAACAAGGACTATCAGCGGGATTACCTGCTGACGCTGGAGATGATCAACGTCAAGAGTGGCCAGTACGACAAGCAGGCCGCGTCGCTCTCGAAGGGATATCACCACTCGCGCATGAGCAAGTGGATCGATAATATCAAGAGCTAGCCGTGAGCATCGCATTGCGCGGACCATCTTCTGTCGGTCGCTGGGCGGCCATGGCCTGGGTTTTGATCCTGGCTGCCGGCTGCGCCACCTATACCGATCGGGTCACCAAGATCCGCGAGGAATTCTCGACCGGTGACTTGGGCCGGGCTCAGGCCGCCATCGACGATGGCCTCAAGCATCGGATGGGCAATGATCACGACGTGCTCAAGCTCGAGCGCTCGATCATCGATCTGGCCAATGCCCATCCGAAGGAAGCCGAGCAACTCTTGCGCGAGGTGCGCGATCACTTCGATCATCTGGAACAGAAGGCGATCGGCGAAAACGCCCTCTCGATGATCACCGATGCCAATCGCAAAGCCTACTCCGGCGAAGACTACGAAAAGGTGCTGGTGCGCGTCCTGCTGACGCTAACCAATCTGATGGGCGACGGCGGCGACGCCGGCGCCTATGCCTTACAGGTGGCCGAAAAACAGCAGCAGATCATCGACGCCGGCACCAGCTCCGACGGCGAGAACCCCAAGAAGGTCTACCAGCGCGTGGCGATCGGCGCCTATGTTCACGGCATGATCCGCGAAGCCACGCACTCGAACTTCGACGACGTGACACGCAGTGCCGAAATCGTCTGTAGTTGGCAGCCGGAATTTCCCTTCGCCCGGCAGGATCTCGAGCGCGCCCAGCATGGCCATCACTCCGAGCGCGGCAACGGCGTGCTGTACGTCTTCACGCTGGTGGGCATCGGTCCCTACAAGCAAGAGGCGATCGAACTGCCCAGCACCGTCTCGCTGCTGATCGCCGATCGGATTCTGAGCGCCGTCGGGCCGCAAACGCTGCCGCCCACGGTCGCACCCATCAAGGTTCCTAAAGTCGTTTGCACGCCCAACGACGTGACGAACATCGGCGTGGCCGTCGATGGCCGGCCCTTGGGAAGGACCGAAACCATTACCGACGTGGGCAAGATGGCCGTCGAACAGTACGACGCCATTTATCCGCACATCATCGCCGAGGCGGTCGTGCGCCGGATCGTGAAGAAGGGCATCATCTTTGGCGGCAAGGAAGCGCTCGGCGTGCAGAAGGACTCGCTGCCCGGCCTGGGCTTGGATCTCTTGGGCGTGGCCTGGGAAGCAACCGAGTCGGCCGACACGCGCTGTTGGGGACTCTTGCCCGACAAAATCCAGGTGCTCCGCCTCGAACTGCCGGCCGGAGATCACGAGATCCTGCTGCAATCGGTCGGCAATGCCGGCATCACCATCGGCCGGCCTTCCACCCAGCGGGTGACGATCACCAACGGCCGCAACACCTACATGCTGGCGAATTTTCCGTACAGCAACCTGGTCGGCAGCATCCTCGCCAAGCAGCAATAGGGCTCCAGCGCGCTGGACGCCCGATCACTTTTGAGGAGCAACCGTCGGCGTGGGCCCGCTGGCTTCCGTCGATTGCGCGGCTGCGTCAAACGGCTTGAGATAGTTGCCATCCAGTTTGCCGCACGACCACAGCAGGCCGCGCGTCACCAGGTCGAGGTAGCGTGGGTCGGCCACGGTCTGATTGTTGTGGCCCAAGGTGGTGGCAAACACATTGGTCCGATTGCGATAGCGGTTGGTCCAAACCACGATGTTGTCCACCGTGGACTCCTGACCGGTTTTCTTGTCTTTCACGTTCTGCTTGCCCCGGGCCAGGGCCTGCGCCGTGTCGAGCACATTGCCCGCGAAATTGTTGTACAGCTCCTCGTTGACCGTCGTCCAATCGCTAAGTCCCTTGGTGATCGGGCTGCCGGTGTCCAGAAAACGAACGGCAATCGGCTGCTGCGGCCCGTGGCCCGTCGAAGGCAAGCCCGTGAACTCGAACCACGGCGTTACGGCCTGGGGAAATCCTTCGCTGCGATAACAGTGCATGCCGCAGTGCAAGACGACGCCCGGCAGCCCGTGGCGATGCGGCTCGAGAATGTGATTGATCTGCTTGAGGTCCTTGACCTCGGACGTGCACTCGTCATGAATCACGACGTCGAAACCCTTGGCCCAATCCGCGGCTTCGTAGACGGGGTTCAATTGCCGCGTGGTCTTGTCCGGGTTGTAGGCGATGGTCACTTCGACGTGCGCGCGAGCCGAAATGCCGGCGGCCAGGATATCCTTTTGCTTGGCATAGTCATGGCAGCAGCCGCCGAGCACCAGCAGGGCCCGCAGCGGTTTGACGGAGCCGGTGCCCTGGCCCGTTTCGGCAGGGGCGGCTTGGATCCATCCAGCCAGGCAAATAGTCAGGGCCATGGCAAATACCGATCGGCTCAAGCCGCTGGATGCAAAATGACAGCCGCGCATCACGCCTCCTTTTTTTCTTCAGAACGTTTGCGAATTTCGTGGCCCCTGCCGGACGGATTGGGTTCGATTGTAATTCACCGCCAGCGCAATGTCGCGTGTCAGAATGTCGCACCTCGGGATGTTGCGTCGCCCCTGCTCAAGCCCGGTTTTGGCGCAACGCGAGAAACGCCGCGCGGATCCGGTCGTCGATGCGCCGCGGCCGGCCGGTTCGGGGGTCGAGGGCACACCAAATCGTCCGGGCACGAGCCAGGATTTGGTTGTCGGCCGGGCGAACGATTTCACACAGCCGCTCGGTGGTCGCCGCGCTGATGGCGTTCACCCAGGTTTGCACAACCAGGGCATCGCCTAGCAGCGCGGGTTTCTTGTAATCGATCTCGTGCCGCACCACGACCCACGCCATAGCACTTGCCAACTCCGGCTCGATCGCCGCCTGCCAGTGGGCCACGGCGGCGTCCTGGACCCAGCGCAAATAGGCGATGTTATTGGCGTGCTGATTGGCGTCGATATCGGCCGCCTCGACCGTCAGCGGGTGATGAAAGCGGTCGTGCGCCGGCGGATCGGGCAGGGAGTTCATGGCAACATTTGACCCAGCCTATCGAGGGCCGGAAAGCCCCCAATCCTGGCCGGGTGGCACACTGGCTGGCCTTGGCACGGGTCAAACGCCAGCGGCCTGGAGTCGTCTTGGGCGTCGGGCGATGGCTCGCTAGAATCCCCCGCCGCCCCGCTGCGCGCGTGCCGGCGGCGGGCGGCGTTTTTTTTCGGCGGATCCTTTCGCGGAGCTACCCTTGAAGATTCGTAGCGCCTGGCTAAGTCGAATGCTAGCGGCCCTGATAGTCATGTTGGGCCGCGCGCTGTTTCGCACGCTGCGGATCGAGGCCATCGAGGCCGATCCCAGCTCGAATCCCTACTCGGGCGACGGCCCGGCCGTGATCTACTCTGTTTGGCACGATGCGATGCTCGTCCCACTGTTTGCCGGTCGCCATCGCCGCACGGTGGCGCTGGTGAGCAAGCATCACGACGGGTCGTTCCTGGCTGCCAGCATGCAGCGGCTGAGCATCGGCCTGGTGCGCGGTTCCAGCAGCCGAGGCGGAGCCGCGGCCGTGCGGCAGATGCTGGATCTGCCGGCTGACAAGAACATCGTCATGACGCCAGACGGCCCGCGCGGGCCGCGCCGGCAGATCAAGCTGGGGCTCGTGTTTCTGGCTTCGCATTGCGGACGGCCGATTGTGCCGACTGCGTTCGCGGCCGTACGTGAGTGGCGGGTGAAAGGCACCTGGACCGATCTGCTGATTCCGCGGCCCTTTACCACGGTTTACGCCCTCACCGGCCGACCGATCATCATCCGGCCGGATTTATCGCGTGACGAACTGCTCGAAGTCGAAAAGCAGGTCCAGGCCGAGATGGAAGCGCTCAATGCCCGCGCCGAGCGGCTGGCCCGCGGCGACAGCGCTTCGGCTGATTGGCAAACCGGCCCGCACGACCGCGCCGCCGCGTGATGCAATCGCCCTATTAAGCCCACGGACTGCGGTCCGTGGATGCTAAATCGAGATTTTTCCCTGACTGTCCCGCCCCGATTTTTGTCAAAACCGGCTATGCACCTTATGGGGCACTTGTTATACTGCCCTGGGTTGGTTTGACGACGACTTGGTCCGCGGCAATCTGCTCACACCTTCTCTCGCCTTTCCTCCTGGCGGGCCACCACCCTGGCCCCTTTCCTTCGATCCGGAAAGCTTTCATCGGGTCGACTAGTGTTCTGTTCAAGGAGTCGAGTGGTGGGTATGAAGTTGTACGTAGGTAACCTGAGCTACAACGTTACAAGTCAAGGTCTGGAAGAGCTGTTCACCAAGTTCGGCGAAGTCCGCAGTGCCCAGGTCATTCAAGACCGCGACACTGGCCGCAGCAAGGGCTTTGGTTTTGTCGAGATGGCCAACGAGAATGCCGCCCGTGAGGCGATTCAAGGCCTGAACGAGACGGAGCACGACGGTCGCGCTCTGACGGTCAACGAAGCTCGCCCGCGCGAAGAGCGTAGCGGCGGCGGTGGGTACGGCGGCGGCGGCGGCGGTGGTGGCCGCGGCGGCTATGGTGGTCGCCGCTAACGCGACGATCCCCGCACGACACATCAAGCCGGACGGATACCCCTAAGCGGTGTCCGCCCGGCTTTTTTTGTTTTGCTGGCGAGCCGTTGCCGATTGAAGCCATAATGGTGCTCGCGGTCCCACGGCGGGAACGCCCCGGGGCGGAACTTTGCGGATTTCACTTCACCGGCGGCAGTGCTCGAAATGACTGACGAGCCCAGTTCGATCGATGTGCTGGTCGCGCGGCTCAAGGCCGGCGACAACACGGCCCTGGCCGACTTGTTTTCCGTCTATCGCGGCATGCTGCGGCGGATGATCGAGTTGCGGCTGGATCCGCGGCTGGCCGGCCGGCTGTCGGCTTCCGACGTGCTACAAGAGGTCTACTTGGACGCCGCCCAGCGCGTGCGGCACTTCGTGGCCCGGCCCGAGATGCCGTTTGTCGTTTGGTTGCGGATCGTCACCGGGCAAAGGCTCGTCGATTTGCACCGCCAGCACCTGGGTGCCCAGCGGCGCGACGCGCGAAACGAAGTCTCGATCAATCAGGGCGGCATGTTGTCGGCCAGTTCGATGTGTCTGGCCGAACAGCTAGTCGGCCGGATGACGTCGCCCAGCCAGGCGGCCGCGCGCCTGGAGGCCATCGGCAAGCTCGAAACCGCGCTGGAGCAGCTCGAGCCGATCGATCGCGAAGTGCTGGCCTTGCGGCATTTTGAAGAACTCAGCAATCGCGAGACGGCCGAAATCCTCGGCATCGAGCCCTCGGCAGCCAGCAAGCGCTACTTGCGGGCCCTCGAGCGGCTCAAGACCATTAGTGCCAAAATCCCCGGCCTGCTCGACGGCGCCTAAAGCGCAACTCGTCCAACGCCACCATCCAAGCCCACGGACTGCAGTCCGTGGGGGGCCCTATGTCGCGGCCGCAACTTCCACCAGCGGCGTCATTGCCAGTCTTCCACTGTTAACCGTGGCACCCGGCCGAACTCCGTCGTATTGTGCGTCACTAAGATCAAGCCGTTTGCCAGTGCAATGGCCGCGATCATCAGGTCGTTGGGGCCGATGAGTTGGCCGAGGGCCTTCAATTGTGCCCGCAGCTGGCCATACTCCTCGGCCGCGCGATCATCGAAGGGCACAGAAACAAATCGCTGCCGAAGCAAAACAATTCGGGCCCCGTTAGCTGCCTGGTGAGCCGGGCCGCTGTGAAAGACACCATAAATCAGTTCTCCTAGCACCACAGAGCAAAGGTAAATATCCGCGGAGTTTTCCGCTTGAATTCGGCTCACAACCTTAGGCTCGCTCTGCCGTAGCCAGCCGATGCAAGTGTTCGAAGCCAACAGGTATTTCACTCAAGCGGCTCCCGCTCTTCCAACTGGCCTTGGGGCGGTCGTTCAAAGTCCCCCTGCCAGCTCCCCGCCATCGACTGCACCCAGGCCCGCCACTCTTCGCGTGACACAGCAGACGGGACCGGGTCGACCGTCACTTGGACTTCCTTGCCCGCCTCGGCAGCCCCTATCGGCAGGTCTAAATGCAAACTGCCGTCGCTACCGACCGTGGCCTTCACCACCATTCGAATCATGTGAGCCTGCCTCCGGAATAGAAGTAGTCGCTCCCCAATTGTACTCCATTAAGGAAACGCCTTCACCGCGATTAGCAGAATCGTTCGTCGGTCCGTGCGGCCCTACGTCGCAGCCACGGCTCCCATCACCGGCGTCACGCGCAGATGCAGTTGGAGCACACCCCACAGTTGCTCCCAGGCGACGGGCTTGTTGAAAAAGCACGTCGCGCCCAGGTTGGCCATGCGGCGCTCGATCGCCTTGCCCTGCAGGCCCGTCAGCACAATCACGGGAATGTCCCGGGTGTAGGAACTTTCTTTCAGCCGCCGCAGCGCGTAGTCCCCATTGCCGTCGGACATTTCGAAGTCCAGCACAATCGCCGTCGGGCGGTGCAAGAAGGCCGAGCGATAGCCCTCCATGCCGGAGGTGGCCTGCCAGGCCGCGATGCCTTGGGCCGCTAGCCGCAGCTTGAGCGACTGCACCAGCTCGCAATCGTCGTCGATGCACAGCACGGTCGCGCCGGCATTGCCCTCGCGCCCGGGCACGCTGCTCAACGCGACTGGCTGCTGGCCGCAGCCTGCCGGCTTTGGAAGGTTCGAACAACCCGCCGGCCGGGCCGGGCCGGATACCGGCAGCGAGATTCCCAGCAACTCGCCCAGCAGCGGCGCAATGCGGGCCCACACGTCGCTGCACTTGGGCACGTAATAGGCCATCAAGTCGTGGCAGCGGCGAATCGTGTCTTCGTCCTTCCGGCCGGTGAGAATGATGATCGGCATGTGCCGAGTATGCTCGCTGGCCGCCAGGGTGCGGCAGAGGTCCAGCCCGCTGCCGTTGGGCATGCCGACGTCCAGGATCATCAGGTCGGGCTCGCAATGGTCGATCGCGTTCAGCACTGCCTGGCCGTCGTGCGCGGTCGTGACTTGCAATCCCAGGTGCTGGCAGCGGCGTCGTAGCACGTCGACCAGTTGTTCATCATCATCGGCGACGAGCACGACGGGGCGTTTTTGGTTCTGGCTAGGATGTTGCTTCATGGTGATTCACTTCGGGAGGTTCGGCGGCGGGCGGCTGTGAGAATTCGGCGGGCAGCGATGAAGAAGGAATGGAATCAGTTTTCGGAAAACGCTCCTGGCTCGGCAATCGCGGCGGTCACCGCTTCCAGCAGGTCGGCGCTGCGGCAGGGCTTGGTCAGGAAGAAACGCGCACCGGCATCCAGCGCCCGCCGCTTGTCGCGCAAACTGGCCGACAGCATGACGACCGGAATATTCCGGGTGTCCTCGTGCTCCTTGAGCTCGCGGATCATTTCCAGCCCGTCCATCTGCGGCATCCGCACGTCCAGGATCGTGGCATCCGGATGCTGCTGCCGCGCGGCCGCGATGCCGCCGCGGCCGTCGAAGGCCGACACGGCCTCGTAGCCGGCCGAGCGCAGCCGCAACGCGGTGCCCATCACGATCTCGCGATCGTCGTCCACGATCAACACTTTTTGCGACTTAGACATGAACCATCTCCTTTTCGTTTTGGCAGGATACGGGCAGGCAGGGGACAACGGCGCTGGCGGCCGCCGGGCACCAATGTTCGACGCGGGCCAGAATGTCTTGCGGCGCGCCGTCCGAAGCCCAGGTGCCATCGTGATGAAACGCCAGGGTCGGCAGCGGGGCACGCGGCCGGTTGCGGTTGGCATCGACTCGCATCGCATCGATCCGCTCAATCAATGCCGGCAATTCGACGGCCGGCACGGCCAACACCAACAGCCAGCGCGACACATCCATACGGAACAGCAGATCGTGCCGGCGCAGCAGGTAATTCAAAAACCGGCCCACGTCCCGGGCCATCGATTCATCCGCCGAGTCCGGCAGCGAAGCAATGAGCACCGAGACGGGGGTCGGGTGACCCGAGCGGGCAGGCAAGCGGGTCAAATAACGGCTGACGACTTCTCGCGGAATCGCACAGGGTATCGTGAACGAAAACGTGCTGCCGCGGCCCAGTTCGCTTTGTACCGACATCGCGCCCAGGTTGATCGTCGTCAACTCCTTGGCGATGCTCAGGCCCAGGCCAAAGCCCTTGGTGCTGGTGCGGACGTTGTTGTCGAGTTGCGAAAATCGCCGGAAAATCTTGGCCAGATGTTTCTTGTCGATTCCCGAACCGTTGTCGCTGACGCCCACGACCACTTCGCCGGCCTCGGGTTGGGCCCTCGCCCAGATCCGCACCAACCCCGGCTCGCCCGCGAACTTGATCGCATTCGTGGCCAGGTTGATGATCACCCGGCCGGCCTTTTCCGCGTCGCAATACACCGTCGGCAATCCGGCGGGAATGTCGTTCTCGAACGTGACTCCCCGGGTGCCGGCCTTGCGCTCCAGCGCCGGCAGCACGTGCTGCACGATTTCGTGGATCGTGCAGGGCTTTCGCCAGCCCGACAGCAGGCCGGCCTTGAGCTTGCTGATGTCCAGCATGTCGTCGACCATCGTATTCAAGTCGTCGGACCGGTCGTCGATGACGTTCAGCAATCGCCATTGCTCACCGTTTACGTCGCCTACGATTCCGTCGCGCACCAGCGAGGCATATTCCTTGATGATCGACAGCGGCGTGCGAAACTCGTGCGACACGTGATCCACGAACTCCTGGGCCGTGCGATACAGCCGGGCCAGGTGCCGGTTCTTGCGCTCCAGCAATTGCGTGGCTTCCTGCAACTGGCATAGCAACTCGTGCTTCTCGTTGCGCATCAACTGCCGCTGCACCGAGTAATGAATCGCCTGCCGCAGTCGCGGCCAGGTGATTCCGTCGGCGTCCTTGACGAGATAGTCCTGCGCGCCGCAATCCAGCGCCGACACGGCCGTGTCCTCGTTGTCCAGCGACGTCAGCACGATCACCGGCACGGTGGGCGCCTGTTCGCAGATGCGGTGTACGGTGGCCAGGCCCGAGCTGTCGGGAAGCGAGAGATCCGACAGCACGACGCCAAACTGCCGCTCGGCCAGCAGGGCCAGGGCCCCGTCGAGCCGCGTGGCGCAATGAAACGTGTGGTTCATCCCGGATCGGGCCAGGCACCGCCGTACCAATTCCATATGCCCTGGATTGTCTTCAATCAGCAGGATGTCGACAGGCTCTTTCAACATGCGGGCCTCGTAAACGAGCAAAAAAGGAGGGATCACTTTCGCGGACGTAAATCGATAAAGCGGCTCAACTCGTGTCGCAGCGCGTCGCTATGTACCGGCTTGTGCAAAAACTGATCGGCGCCCATCTCGAACATTCGCCGCGGCAAGCTCGGATCGCGCATGCCGCTCAGCAGAATCACGGGAATCGCCGCCGTATCCCGGTTGCGCTTGAGACAATCCAGAATCGCCAGGCCGTTGCCGTTGGGCATGGCCACGTCCATGACGATCACGCCCGGGTCGTGCTTGATCGCCGCGGCATAACCCTGCATGCCGTGGAAGCTGCGCAGCACGGTCACCTCGACGTCGCGCAGATACGACTCGATCAGCCGCGACACTTCCGGATCGTCGTCGATGCACAGCACCGTCGGCGGCACCGCTGCGCTGGCCGACAGGCGACGATCGGCCTGTAAAGTGTAGTCACCCTTCATGCGCGTCTTCTCCAGCGATTTGCCTGTGAAGGTCGAGCCGGCATTGGTGGACGGCGACCGGGCAGAACAGCGGCGCGATCGCCCGCAAGCCAGCCGATCGCGGCCTGGCGAGCTGTGCGCCGTAGCAACAAACAAAAAAACGACAACCGAAGCGAGCGTCGCGGTGCTTTTCGGGCGGCAAGCAGCCGCGGGGTGGAGAATCCTTTTGCTTTGTCGCGGTGGACGCTGCGGTCGTGTGGGCCGGCCGCGTGGCAGGAGAGCGGCGGTCGGGATGGCACTCGGCGGTGGTGTGGATGCAGTCGCGTGAGGCACATGGCTGCACTAATCAACCCTACTTCATGATCCGCTGCCGTCCACTCGAAGCCGCTCGTGTATTGTCGGACAAAGCCTCGCGCCGAATGCGTACGCGCGGCCGCTTGCCGCAGGTGCGCTACAAGTCGTACACACCGGCATCAGCGCTAGGGTATTAACACTCCGGTAGTAAACCCGGATCCGCGCGAGCGCAAGAAGTGCTAGAGGGTTCGCCCCTAGCCGCGCGACAAGCGCTGATACTTGATCGCGCGCCAGCCGATATGAGAAGGCAGGTTGATGCGGACAAGCACGCAAACGCGCGTGCTTACAAGAGGAATTCTCTTATTGCGGGCAGGGAGCCAAGGCCATGCGTTTCGGTCGATCGTGGATCCTTCAAAGGTGTCTGACCGTGGCGGGATTGTATGCCGTTTGCCTGGCGATGGCGGCTGCGCAGGCTTCGGCGGCAGAACTGGTGACCGAGCGCGTGCTGACGCCTGCGTCGCAAGGCAGCGATCCGCCGGTGGTTACCGCCGTGGCCATCCATCCGACCGGCCGGCTAGTGGCCTCGGCCGGCGACGATCATCTCGTGCGGCTGTGGGACACCGAGACCGGCGGCCTGGTCCGCGAGCTTCGTGGACACACCGACTGGGTGCGCTGCGTGGCCTTTCATCCGGCCGGCACCAGCCTGGCTTCGGCCGGCGACGATCGCTCGGTGCGCGTTTGGGATTTTCAAAGCGGCCAGACGCTGCAAACGCTCGGCGGCAGCGGCCATCCGCTGTTTTGCCTCGCCTTTCATCCCGACGGCGTGACGCTGGCCGCGGCTGGATTCGACGGCCATCTGCGGCTCTATGACACGCGGTCGGGAAAGCTGGAGCACACGCTCGATTGCCCGGACGTCGAAGTGCGGGCGTTGGCCATCTCGCCCGACGGCAAGCTGCTGGCGGCCGGCGGCCGCAACGGCCACATTCGCGTCTGGGACGCGGCCAGCCACGCGCTGGTCCGCGACATTGAAGCCCACCGCCAGCGCGTGCGGACGATTGCGTTTTCCGACGACAGCCGGCAACTCGCCTCCGGGGGCGACGACCGCCGGCTGCGAATCTGGAACGTCGACAACGGCAGTGAGAAAGCCTTGTTGCCCAACCGCTCCGGCAAAATCGAGGCCATCCTCTTTTGCGATCGCTCGATGCTCGCCAGCGGCACGACCGACAATTCGATTCGCCTCTGGGATCTCGATGCCAAAACCGAACGGCTGCGCCTGGTTGGCCACACCGGCTCGGTGGCTGCCATGGCCTACGATCCGCAATCGCGGCTCTTGGTCACCGGCAGTTTCGACACCACCGTCCGGCTCTGGAAGCTTCCGCCCAGCCCGTGAAAGGGACGGGTCCGAGTGGGAGGGCGAGGCTCCTGCCGAGCCGGAGTCTCAGGCCAACCATGCACGTAACGTCGGCTCGGCAGGAGCCTCGCCCTCCCACTCGGCGTATCCATCACGCCATCTGCTGCTCAGGGAGATTCAATAGCGGCTCGTGACGAATGACCAGCCGCCGTTGATAAGCCAGGCGAGTGGAGCAAGAGCACGAAGTGCCGACAAATCGGGCCGTGAGCGGGCCGTCCCACGCCTGCCACAAGTTGCGCGTCTGCAAGCCGAACTGCTTGCCCAGCCGCTCTCGCAGGTTGCCGGCCTCACCGGCATACAAACTCTGTTTGCCCGAGCCCGACACGATGTACACGCCGGGCAGATCGGGAAGCCGGTCGCCCGCCGATTCGTCCAGGACCACCGCCTTGCCCAAGCGCGCGTCGGTGACCAGTCTGGCCCGCGCACGCACGACCTTGGCATTCTTGCGCAGTTTGAGCGCGGCCCAACGATATTCGAGCGAACTGAACCCGGGCGCCCAGCGCCGCGCGATGGCGTCGAAGGCCTCGGCCAGTGCCGGATCGCAGAGAATCGTGTCGAGGCTGTCGTGCCCGTCGTCAATCATTTGCCGCCAGGCAATTTCGCTGGCAAATAAATAGGGATCGCATTGCTGCCAACTGAACTCGGTCCGCTTTAGCGCCGGCACATGCCCAAGCTGGCCGGCCTTGCGCATGCTGAACAAGTGCTGGTTCCACGTGCGCGGCTCGCCGGGCAAACCTAGCTCGCGGCAGGCGACGGCCAGAGCGACATTTAACTCAGGATCGGCCACGACGCGATCCACCGAAAACTGCTCGTACGCGCTCTCATACGCCTTAATCAGCGTCCGCTCAAAAGTCTTGAGCTGGCGCGCCGAGAGCGCCGCGTCTTGAGCGTGTGGGTCGACTGCCGCGACCGGACGCCGCTTGGTTCCCTTTTGATGCGGCGTGGCCGGCGCGCTCAGCGTCGGCTCGGGGGCGCCGTCCAGCGGATCGCCCACACAGATCGCATCCAGGCGAGCTCGCCCGCGCTGGGCATATTCTTCGGACAAATCGAACGCCAGCCAGCGACGGCCGAGCTTCTTGGCGACTGCCACCGTCGTGGCACTGCCGCTGAAAGGGTCGAGCACCAGCTCGCCCTCGTGCGAGCAGAGCTTGATAATCCGCCCCAGCAACTGCTCGGGCATCTGGCAGCCGTGGAAGCCGGCCCGCTCCTTAAAAGTGCCGGCGACGCGGGGAAAATACCAGGTGTCTTCGGCCGTCGTGAAGCAGTCGGCCAAATCCTGCGGCCGGAGCACCCAGGTGTCGTCCGGCAAACGCCCCGTGGGATTGGCGCGGCTGTCGGCATACACGAGCTGCCGGGCAGACGGAATGCGATTCTCCAACTCTTCGGCCCGAAAGGTGAACTGCTGCGGATCCTTGACGAAATAAAACAGGTGGGCGTGCGAGCGGCTGAACTTGTGCTTGCAGTTCACGCCGAACGTGTAATACCAGATCACCCAACTGCGCGGGTGGAAGCCGATCTCCTGGCTGGCGAGCTTCAGCTCGGCCGCGTATTCATCACCGATCGCCAGCCAGAACGTGCCCGACGGCTTGAGTGCGTGGTACACGGCCGAGATCCACTTCCGCGACCAGTCCAGGTACTCGCGATGTTCCTGCTTGTCGTCGTAAACATCGTAGTCGTAGCCGATATTGAACGGCGGGTCAGCAAAGACCAGGTCGACCGAGCCGGCCGGCATGGCCCGCATTTGCTCGATGCAGTCACCCTGCACGACCGAATTGAGGCGAGCCGCTGAAGATTGGGCGCTCGATTGATTGACGGTTGACTTCACGGCCGGCACTCCTTGCATGCATCCCTTCACGGCGACACGTCTCTCACGGATGATCATTGCTCAACCGCTACTGGACATGCGATCATAGCGCCGTGCGATTTTGATTGCAACTAGCTATGGAAACTTGCCCAGGAGAATATAGTAATACCGATCGCCGGGCGCAACCGGCGAGCCGTTCCTTTCGAACTAGCGCGCTTATTTGGCTCCTGGGGAGTGAATGATGATGAATGTCACGTGCAAATGGTTGGCGGTGCTGGGAGTCGTGTGCCTGCTGGCGGCCGATGGGTTCGGCGCCGACGAATCGGCCAAGAAGACCGCCAGTGCTTCGAAGTCAATCAGTCTTTCGAAGCCAACCGTGGCCGTGTTCCGGCTGCACGGGGCGATCGCCGAAACTCCAGTGGATGAAGTGCTGACCTTCGGCGGCGAGCACCATCCATTGGCGCTCAAGGACCTGATTCGCCGCATGAACAAGGCCCGCGATGACGCTTCGGTGAAGGCGGTCGTGGTGCTGATGGACGATGCCCAGTTGGGCACGGCACAAGTGGAAGAGCTGCGTCAGGCGATTACCGAGATCAGCAAGAGCGGCAAGGACGTGTACGCCCATGCCGACAGCCTCACGATGCACGGCTACGCATTGCTCTCGGCGGCCACGCACTTGAGCGTCTCGCCCACGGGCGATCTGTGGCTCACGGGGCTGTACGCCGAATCGATGTACCTGCGGGGCCTGCTCAACAAGCTCGGCGTCAAGCCCGACTTCCTGACGTGCGGCGAATACAAGAGCGCGGCCGAAACGTTCATGCGCGAAGGCCCGAGCCCGAAGGCCGAGGAGATGGAGAATTGGCTGCTGGACGGGATCTACGCGACGCAAGTCAAGCTGATCGCCTCGCACCGCGGCGTGGACGAGAAGAAGGCCCGCGAGTGGATCGACGGCGGACCTTATACCGCGGCCAAGGGGCGGGAACTGGGCATCATCGACCACGTTGAACAGCGGCAGGACGTCGAGGCCCGCTTGAAGCGGCGCTTTGGCGACGACGTGAAATTCGATCACAAATACGGCCAGACGTCGCGGCAGCAGGTTGATTTCTCCTCGCCGTTTGCCGCATTCGAAATCTTCGGCGAGATCCTGGGCGGCAAGAAAAAGAAAGCGCACAAGACGTCGATTGCGATCGTGTATGTCGACGGCCCGATCATGCTGGGTACGGCCGAAACGAGCCCGTTTTCCGGTGGCAGCGGCACGGCCGCCAGCAGCGATTTGCGCCGCGCGCTGGACCAGGTCGCGACTGACGACACGATCCACGCCGTCGTGCTGCGCATCAACTCGCCGGGCGGTTCGGCCACGGCCAGCGACATCATTCTCGACGCCACGCGCCGCGTAAAAGCCAAGAAGCCGCTCGTGGTTTCGATGGGCAACGTGGCCGCCAGCGGCGGATACTACGTGGCCTGCGCCGCCGATACCGTCTTCGCCGACGAGGCCACCATCACCGGCTCGATCGGTGTGGTTGGCGGCAAGATGGCCACGACTGAAATGTGGAAGAAGATCGGCATCACGTTCAAGGAATATCCCCGCGGCAAGCATGCCGGGGTGCTTAGCTCGGCCCAGGTGTTCACGCCCGAAGAGCGAACCCACATGCAGGCCTGGATGGACGAGATCTATGGCGTCTTCAAGGGCCACGTGACGGCCGCTCGTGGCAAGAAGCTCAAAAAGCCGATCGACGATCTGGCCGGCGGCCGCGTCTATACCGGCAAGCAAGCGCTCGACCTGGGCCTGGTGGACAAGATCGGCACGCTCGAGGACGCGCTCAAGTTCGCCGCCAGCGAAGCGAAACTCGAAACTTACGAGCTGCGCGTCGTGCCCGAGCCCAAGAACTTCCTCGAGTTGCTGCTGGAAGATTCGACCGGTGACAAATCCACCGACAAGCATTTGGGCGGCCGGCTGATGCACGACCCGTCCGGCCTGCTGCAAGCCGCAATGCCGCTACTCCAGCGGCTCGACCCGCAACGGATGGGCGCGTTGCGTCTCGCGCTGTTGCGCTTGGACCTCGTCAATCGCGAAGGCGTCGTGCTGATGGCGCCCGAGATGCTGTTGGGGCGCTAGGCGCTCCTACCACCGTAGGTGCCGCGAGCCGAGCGGCACTGGAGCACTGGTCGTATCTAGTTTCTCGTGGTTTTTTTGTCGATGCTTGTCAGCGATTCGGCAATGTTGAAAAGCACGATGACCGACTCGAATGAAATCCGGACAGCTATCAAGGTCATGACGGTCAGAACGCAATGCAGCAGGAACGCGAAACCGCGCGACGTTAGCAGCGCCATCGTCCGTCCCAATGAAGTGGGGCTGTCCGGCATGCCCTGCCCAAACCCGCTGTGAGGGTAGACGTTCGTTTGCTGGGGATTGTCTGGAAGGGCGCTAGCGATCGCCGTTCCCGCGTTGAGCAACAGCAAAAGAGCCGCGGCACTCAGCACCAGAACCCAAAGCGTTCGAATCAATACCGGCGTCAGGTAATGCTTAAAGCTCAGGTCGAAGAACGCCCAGAAGCCGCTGCTGGGCTGGGACTGGCGTTGAGGACGGTAGTTGGATAGCAATGTTGTTGGGAATGCGGGCGCAACAGCCGGCTGGCTTGGCATCCGCACTTGGCCACGACAATGAGGGCACATCACGATCTGGCCCGCCAGCGAGCCGTCATCTTCCATTGGCCGATTGCAGTGTGGACAAGTAATGTTCATCGCGACGCCCTCCAAGCTTGTTGAGCAAAAGGCCAACGGAAACAAACTTCCTCCGCACGGTCGTTAGGTTCACAATCCCGAATCCTTATCCGAGCTTCGTCTTCAACAGCGGCAAGTGCTCGAATTTGCCGCCGAGTAGTCCGGCGCTGGATGCCAGCAGCCAGCGATCGAGCAGCGTGGCGTAGACCGAGCGGAAATCAGTGTTGAAGATCAGATCGCCGTCGCCCAGCTTTTCGAGACTGGGATACTTGCCCACGAGCCCGCCTTGCACCTGCGAGCCGAGCGCGAACAAGCACGAGGCGGCGCCATGATCGGTGCCGCCGCTGGAGTTCTCGTCCACGCGGCGGCCGAACTCGCTGAACACGATCGTCACCACTCGGTCCGCCAGCTTGAGTTGCTCCAGGTCCTGCTGAAAGGCAAACAGCGATCCGGCCAGATGGGCTAATAGCGCCCCGTGCTGGTCGGCCTGGTTGGAGTGCGTGTCGAAACCGCCGAGCGAAGCAAAAATCACGCGCGTGTCCAGGTCGCCGGCCAGGATTTGAGCTGCGCGGCGAAGCTGAGCGCCCAAATCGCCTTCCGGATAGGTCACCGCCGATCGATAGCGGGCTCTGGCATTGATTAATCGCTGGCGGATCTGGAACGCGCCCTCGGCCTGTAGGCCAATGAAGGCCGCGGCGCCAGACGTCCCGATTTGCGGCTCGCTCAGCTCTCGTAGCACCACGGCTGCCTGGGCCGACTGGCCGCCTGCTTCGTCGAGCCCCTCAAGCGATTGGATCACCGGCGCCGAGGAATGCTCGGCTTGCAAGGCCTGCGGCAGCGTGTCGGTCAAGGCCACGCCGGCCAAGTCCTCCGGTCGCTGACGCTCTCGGCTCTCCAATTGCTGATCCAAGAGTCGGCCCAGCCAGCCGGTGGTCTTCGAAGACGGCCCCGTGCTGGCGGTGTGCCAGATCTCCATCGAGCGGAAGTGCGAGCGGTCGGGCTCGGGATAACCCACGCCTTGCGCGATCGACAGTTTTCCCTGCTTGAACAATTCGGCCAGCGGCTTCATGCCGGGATGCAGCGCCAACTCGTCGTTCAGCCGGATCGCGCCGGACTTGGCAATCGCCAGCTTCGGACGGTTCTTGTAGTAGAGGTCGTTTTCCAGCGGAATGAGCGTATTCAGCCCGTCGTTGCCGCCGGCCAGTTCGATCACCACCAGCACGCGGTCCGACTGCCCGTTCTTCTCGGCCGCAGCGGCCGCCCGGGCCAATAGTCCGGGCAACGAGCCGCCCAGTACCAGCGCCGACACGCCAGCCGTGCCGCGGCCCAAGAACTCTCGACGCGTGAACATGAGCGTCTCCTCGGTATGTTGGCACACCAATCAACACGTATGGTATTGGGGCAAACTCAGCATGGCGGCCAGGACGGCGCGGATCCGCTGGCGGCGAAAGTCGGCATCGTCGCGAAAGGCTTCGCGATTCTCGCCGTCGTCGCCGGTCACCAGCAGCCTGGCGAGCTTCGATCGGCTGGCTTCGTCCAGCTCGCCTTGCACCAGCACGTCGGCCAGCCAGGCCACGACCCGCGCGGGCGACTTTGGTCGCGCGAGCCCCGGCTCGCGCCACGCCAGGTCGTCCGGCACCAGTCGCTCCAGGTCCAGCCGGTCGGCAAACGGCGAGCCGGACTCGAGCATCGCAATGTAGCGCGCAAACTCGAGCCGCGCGGTCCACGTACTGGAGTTGATCCATTTGCGCTGGCCGTCCCAGCCTTTGACGTTGGGCGGCTCGAGCAGCACCTGGCCCATTGCCTCCATGTGCGACAGTAGGCTGCTGCCCGACACGTGCGCCCCCAGCGTGCGAATCGTGCCGACCATGTACTCGGCCGGGCTGGTAATCTGCTGCCGATAGCAAACCTTCGAGAAAAAATACTCCGACAAAAACAGCTCTCGCAGGAACCATTTGATGTTCATCTGCGTGCGATCCAACAGCCCGGCGGCCTCGTCCAGCACGTCGGCCGCGGGCTCGGGCGAAGCGAAAAACTTGAGCAGCTTGCCGGCGATCCAGCGCGGCGTGGCCGGCTGCTGCATCAGGATGTCGACAATGTCGGCACCGTCGAACCGGCCCGACAGCCCGAGAAACTGCTTGCGGCCGTCGTCGTGCTCGTCCGCGTTGAAGGCGAACCCGGCGCGATTGCGATGCCAGCCGGTAAAGGCCCGGGCCGCTTCCAGCACGTCCTGTTCGCCGTAGTGGCCGATGCCGCAGGTGAACAGCTCCATCAGCTCGCGGGCGAAATTCTCGTTGGGATGCTCTTTTTCGCTGCTCTCGCCGTCGAGATACACGAGCATGGCCGGGTCCTTGGCCACGGCCAACACCAGGTCGCGAAAGCTGCCGGCCCCGCGCTCGCGCAGCATCTGAATTTGCTGGTGCATGAGGTACGCGTCGTCGACCTTGAGATAGCTCGTGGCAAAATGTCCATGCCAGAAGAGCGTGAGCTTTTCTTTCAGCGGCACGCGCGAGCGCAGCATGCGGTACAGCCACCAGGCCTGCACGTAGCTGACGTCGTCGAGATTGATAAAGCCGGCTTGCACCGCCTCGAATGTGCGCGCGAACTCGGCCTCCTCGTCGGCCGCTGGCTCGAACAGCCCATCGACCGTGGTTTCCAGCCCGTCGTTCACAGCCTTGGCGATCTCGGCCGGCGAAGCACCGAAGCCCGTGCGGCGCAGCAGATGCGCCGCCGCACGGGCGTCAAACGGTCGCGACTGGCTGGGAGTCCAAGGGCGTAAATGCTGAGTCATGACACAACGACTCGCGAGAAGGGGACCGGGCCAGACGTCGCTCTCATGCTACTCTCGCCGAGCGGCGAAAAGCAAATGCACGAGCGTTCGACTGCGGACTATAGCAACTCGACCAGCGGCTTGCCCGTGGAAATGCGGCGCGGGCGCTGCTGCCGATCGAGGAATTCACCGGCCGGATCGATGCCCAGCAAATGAAAGATCGTGGCCGCTAACTGATCGGGGTGGACGGGCGCGGTCGTTGGTTCGCCTCCCAGGCGATCGCTCGAGCCGAATACGCCCGGCTGCAAGCCGGCGCCGGCCAACGCCACCGAGAAGCAAGCTCCCCAATGATCGCGCCCGCCGATGCGATTGATCTTCGGCGAGCGGCCGAACTCGCCCATCACGACTACCAGCGTTTCGTCCAGCAAGCGTCTGGCTTCCAGATCGACGATCAGCGTCGACAGGGCCTGGTCGAGGCTGGGGCAGAGCACGTTCTTCGCGCGGCCGGCATTGTCGGCGTGCGTGTCCCACAGCGGATTGCCGATCGCCAGATCGCCCGGCTCGCGTGGGTAGTTCACTTGCACCAGCCGCACGCCGGCTTCGATCAACCGCCGCGCCAGCAGCACGCTTTGCCCAAATTTCTGGCGACCATAACGGTCGCGCAGCTCGGCCGATTCGCGCCCCAGGTCCAGCGCGGCACTCACCGGCCCGGCCGTCAACAGCCCAAACGCCTGGCGTGATGCCAGATCGTAGCTTTCCAATTCCGTGGCCGCGGCGCGCTGCAACCGCCGATCGAATTCAGTGAGCAACTCGCGCCGGCCCGAGAGCCGCAGCGACGAAACGTCATCGGGCAGGGACCATGAGTCGACGCGAAAATTCGGCTGCGAGGGATCGCACTCGAGCAAGTAGGGCGACCACGCAGGGCCCATGAACCCGCCCGTCTGACACGGCCATGCCACGCCGGGGTTGTTCACCAGCCGCTCGGGCAACGTCGCCGCCGAAAACGGCAAGCGCGGGTCGCCCGCCAGGCTGCCGACCACGGCTCCCAGGCACGGCCAATCGGTCGGCGAGGCGGGCACGTCGCGGTTGCCGGCCGGATGCGGATAGCCGCTCATCATCCACGAGCCGCTGGCGGCATGCGCGTTGATTCCGGTGGACATCGAGCGGACGATCGTCAGCCGGTCCGCGATCTTGGCAATGCCGGGCAGTAATTCGCACACGCTCGTGCCGGCACTTCGAGTGGCGATCGGGCGGAACGGGCCACGCACTTCGACTGGGGCATCGCCCTTGGGATCGAATGTTTCGTGCTGAGGCGGCCCGCCGGAGAGAAACAGCACGAGGCACGAACGCGCTCGCCCGAACGAAGCCGGACGAACCGCGGCACTCGCGTGGGGCTGCCGCAGCAGCGTGGAAAGCGGCAGCCCCAAGCAGCCGAGGCCGCCGATTCGCAGCCACTGCCGACGCTCCAGCCGGTCAACAGGCTTTGTCCCCATGCCGATCGCTCCGCGTTCAGAGCATTACAAGCGGTTTGCGAAGTTAAAGATGCTTGTCGCGGCGGTTACGGCTCACGGAGTGCCACCTTACGCGCGCCGCTCATTGAACGCTCTTGGGCGATCGGGGTCAAGCGCAGCCGGCGCTATCTCAAAGCACATGGACTGCGGTCCGTGGGGGCCATTGCCTAGCGGCGAACGTACTTGTTCAGCGTGTGATCGCCGACGACTTTCCATTCGCCCTTGGCGTCTTTGCTGCGCGCGCCGGGGCCGGGGTCTCCGCCAGGTGAATCGGCTAGCGGCCTTAGCTCGGCCGTGTATCGCACTTTCGGCTGGCTGCCCGACCAGCGTGCCCAATCCTCCAGCAGCCGAAGCTGCCGATGCCGCTCGGGCACTTGCACGCGATCGCCCTTCTGCAGCACCAGCTCGTGTACGCCATTCCAGCCGAACCACGGATAGCAGGCCGTGTGGGCCGGAATCCAATGCCCTTTTTTCTCGTTGTCCACGAGATAAAACTCCGACCAGGTATGGTTGGGAATCCACACCAGCCGCGCGGGAATGTTCACCGCGCGGCACAGCGCGACGAACACGCCGGCCATTTCTTCGCAATCGCCGCGGTGCGTTTGCAAGGCCGTCGACACGCTCGTGTAACTGCCGATCTGCGGCGAGATGTTCTTGGGCACCCAGTCGGCAAAGATCCGCGCCCGGTCCCACGGATGCTTCGTCGATCGCGTCAGTTCGGTGGCCAGCTCGCGCACCGCTTTGATCTTCGTTTGAATGCCCGGGCTGTCTTGTAGATACGCTCGGCGCACGTCGGCCGGCAGTTCCTGCTTCTCGGGAAACTGCTCGCGCTTGAAGCCCCAGTATTGCTTGAACAATTTGAGCCGGTAATGGGCGACGGCCTTGACCACCTGGCCGCTTTCGATTCCCTCGGCCGCCAGAAACAACTGGCCGGCGCCGGGTGTCAGCTCACGCAACTGGGCTTCGCAGCCCGAGGTCTCGATCCGCACGCTTTCGATCGTTTGCTCGGGAAAGGCCACCGGAGCGGTCGTGGTGCTCATGACATCCATGGCCGAACCGCTGCCTTCGAGCTCGATGCCGATGTCGAGATCATACGAGCGCGGTTCGAGATAGCCCACGCCGTCGGTCGGCGGCTGGGTCCAAATCCATTTTCCATCGCCGACGACTGGGATCACGCTATAGGCCGGCGGCGTGCTCGAAGGTTCAACCCAAGCGCGCCGGCGGCCGGCGGCCAACAGCGTCGCCCCGCCCAGGGCGCCGGCGCACGCCTGCCACAAGAATGCTCGTCGCTCGATCGTTGATAACATGGGATGGAACGCAACGGAGTTTGAAATGCACACTGGCGACTTCGCGGCCGATCGGGTCTCGGCCAGACTCCGGTCGCGGCAGTCTCCTATCCATACTACCTTCTGCCGCCGTGCGTTGCACGAACCAGGCCCAAGGCGTCGATTTCCGCGCCGCAACGGCCGAGGATGCCGATGATTGGGCGGCCGTCGCAGCCCAGCGGCATGGGAGCGTCGCCGCCGGGGCCGCCGAGCCACGGACTCGCGTACCAGTCCTGCGGATTCAGGACATTGCCCTGCCGACGCATAAAAACAATCTTGAAGCCGTCGAACCGCTCTCCCACGCGCGCGACGATGCCGCCGACGGCAAAACCATCCTTGGCCACCACCGTCTTGGGCTTTCCGCTGGGATGGCCATAGGTTTCGCCGCCGCGATAGCCGCCGGGACCGAGGTACAGGGCCCGCAACGAGCGGACGGCGATGTGCCCGCCGTAGTTGAACGTCGTGACTTCGAAGCCCGAAATCGGCACGCGGCCGGGCGAAACCTCTCGAAACCATCCGCCCCCTTGCCCGCCCAGCGGCAGCGTGTCGGCCGTGGCCGATAGCGGCGACGGCTCCACGCCGGGCGGAGCGTCCAGGGCTTTCAGCCGCAAGTCTTTGAACTGCACAACGCTGTAATTGCGCGTTTCCATACCGACCGTGCCGGGACGAATGGCTTTTGTGGCGATCGAGGCCAGCGGGCCCGTCCAGTGAAACAAGGCCTGGCCATCGCCTTGGACATCCAGCGTGGCTTGCTCGCCGGCAATCTGCACCTGGCACCGGTACTCGTAGTCGTGCCCAACTGAAATTACGCTGGTGCCGCTGGGCGCAGGCTCGGGCGAAAGACCGCGTAGTCGGACGCTGGCACTCTTCGCGTCGGCAGACCCTTGATCGCCTTTTAGTTCCAAAACGGCTGTATGCTCGCGGCCCACTGGCAAGAAGACCAGCGTCGAGCCGCTGGCCCGCGAGAGGCTGATGCGAGCCTGGAGTTCGTAACTTCCGGAAATGTCGACGGGCACCGAGGCATATGCTCGATAGCGCCCGGCAGCCAGTTCAGCCGTGTCGCCAGCGAACGTCCAGCCGGCATCCTTGATGTCGCGGAGCAACTGCACCAGTGGTGTCAGCCGCAACCAGCCGTCGGCATCGAGCGTGATCGCCGAATCGGCAGGCAGCGGCCCCGGCGGCGGCCCCTCGAGTTTGCAATGCGGCAGCACAAATGCAAACGCGCCGACGCCCGCCGGAGTGATGTTCGTATCCGGCACCGAGAGCCGCCAAAGCTGCTGCAATCGCCCCACCTCAAGCAGGCCGCGATCGGTGATCGGCGTTCGCCCGAGATTCAACGACTCCAAGCCAACCAGCGGCTCGAGCAGTGCCAATTTGGCGTCGGTGACGTGCGTGTGCTCCAAATCGAGCGAGCCGAGATGACGCAGCTTGGCCAGGCCTGGCAAATGCTCGTCGGTGACGTTGGCCCCGGCCAGCGAAAGGCTGCGCAGCATGGGCAATTCGGCCAGTGCGTCGTAGCCGGCTTCGGACATGGCCACGCGATCAAGGTCGAGCGAAATGAGCGACGGCAGATGAACGAGCGCCGCAAGCCCTACACCGGAAATGCGAGTGTCGTGCAGCGACAGTTGTTGCATATCTTTGAACACGCCCAAGTGCGGCAGGCCGGCGTCGGTGAGGGCCGTGCCGCCAAGGCTCAGCTTCCGCAAATTCTTGAGAGGATGAAGCTGGCCGATGCCCGCGTCGGAGATCGGCTGCCCGTCGAGCCGCAGATCCTCCAAGGCGGTGAGGCTGGCGATGTAGGTCATGGCCTGGTCGGTGATCTTCGTCTCGTCGAGGACCAGCGTTCTGAGCTTGGGCTGCGGGCCCATCTGCTCGAGCGCCGCATCCGTGGCCGCGCTGGCCCAAAGGTTCACGCCTTCCAAATCGTGCAATCCGGCGAGCACGTGCAGGCCATTCGGGGCCGAGAGCGGCCGATGAATGTCAACCCAAGCGATCGTAAATGGCCCCGACGGCAAGAAGTGCAGTTGGGCGATGGTGTCGCTCGAATTGCCTGCCGCCCGATGATCAAAAGGGCGACTATCGACCAACACTTTGACGCTGCCGCCCATGCGAATGATCGCTTCGCCCGCGGCACGCTCGGAATAAACTGCCACGGGCACAGCGACCGGAGCCGGTTGAGCAGCAGGCGGCGCATTGGTAAGCAAGAGTGTGCCGATGAGGTAAAACGCCGGCAGCAGGACGGCTGCCAGCAGCAGGGCACGTCGGCTTGGCCGGCGGCGAGGGGCAATGCCGGCGGGCGACAACTCCGCTCGCGCGGCCGCCAGTCGCAAGCACAGCGCGTCGCGCTGGCTCCGCAGTCCGCCGAGCGTCGCGTCCACTTGGCTCAATTGTGATTGCAAATCCTGGAGTTGCTGCCGCGCATCGACGGATTGCTCGTGCAGGTTCGCGGCGGCGTGCTCAAGCTCCGCCTGTTGTGACTCGGCCGCGCCAGCCGAGGCTTCGCGATGCTGGCGTGCCTGGGCCTCGAAGGCAACCACCACCTCAGCGGCCTGCTCGACGAGCTGCGCCAGCTCATCACGGCGTCTCTTGTAATCGGCGACCGCGCCATCGAACTGCTGTTCGGTGGCCAGCAGATCCTTTACCGCCGCCGGCGCGTGTGCGTGAAATAAGTGCCAGAACTTCGCCTTCCAATCCGGCCGGCCGACGGCGGCGCTGCCCGGCGCCGCCATGTCGGGCCATCCGGCCGCCTCGTCGTGGCCGGGAGCCTCGTCGTGGCCGGGAGCCTCGTCGCCAGTTGCTTGCGACTCGGCGAGGGGCGCACCGGCGCCGAAAGCCTCGAGGGCCGCCATCACCTCTTCGGACGATTGATACCGGCTGGAAGGTTCTTTCTCCAGCAGGCGCATCACGATGTTCGACAGCCCGCGCGGAATCTCCGGGGCCAACTCGGCGAGCGGCGTCGGCTGCTCGAACGCGTGTTGAAAGATCATCCCGGTGGCCGAATCGGCGACGAACGGCAAGCGGCCCGACAGCATTCGGTACAGCAGGGCGCCGACCGAATACAGGTCGGAACGCGTGTCGACCTTCAGCCCGCGTGCCTGCTCGGACGAAAGATAATCCACCGTGCCCATGACCACGCCGGTGGCCGTCAGCGTTTCACCGCCGGCGAGAGTTTTCACGAGGCCAAAGTCGGCCACCAGCGCCCGGTGATGCTCATGGTCGAGGAGGATGTTTCCCGGCTTAATATCGCGATGAATCAGTCCGCGGCGATGAGCTGCGGCCAATCCAGCCAGGCATTGCCCAGCGATCGGCAGCGTTTCTTCGACG
Source organism: Pirellulales bacterium (assembly GCA_036268995.1). Taxonomy (GTDB): domain Bacteria; phylum Planctomycetota; class Planctomycetia; order Pirellulales; family PNKZ01; genus DATATB01. The sequence goes on from DATATB010000097.1 coordinate 32,529, forward strand.
CTCAACCGACTTCGCCGCGCGAGCAACTGGGCCAGCGACTCGCCGTGGACAAACTGCATCGAAAAATAATGCCGGCCGGACTCCTCGCCGAAAGCATAGATCTGCACGATGTTGGGATGCACCAGCTTGGCCACCGCGGCGGCTTCGGCGCGAAAGCGGCGGACAAAATCGGGCTGCCGCGCCAGCTCCGGCGGCAGCACCTTCACGGCGACCACGCGGTCCAAGGCCTCGTCGACAGCTTTGAACACGTCGCCCATCCCGCCATGACCGATCGGCTCCAGAATACGATAGGCGCCCAAGTGCTCCGGTACCGACGCTGCCGGCGTATGGCCGCTCAGCGGCGTATCGAGCGGCGCTTCGGCGGCAATGCCCGAAGCTGGCGTGTCGCTTTCGGCCGAGTGAAGCGCAACATCGACCGCTCGCATTCCCGCGGCCAACTGCTCGCAATCGGCAAAGCGGTTGCCCGGATCGTAGCCCAGCGCCCCGTCCACCAGCGGCCGCAGCCGCGGCGGCAAACGGCCGCGAGCCCGTGCGCTGCGGAGATAGTCGGAGACGTGCATCTGACCGGCCAGATGACACACGAGCGAACCGAGTTGATACACGTCGATGCGGCGTGGGTCGGCGGCAATGCCCAAACCGGTTAGCGCCTTGCGGGCAGCCGTCAGATCGGTGGGCAACTCGCGCAAGACCAGGCCTTGCAATTCGGGCGGACAGACGTCGACCGCGCCGCTCTGGAGATCGATCGCGTCGGCCGGCGGACCCAACTGCGGCAGAACGTGGTCCCGCAGGCTCAGGCACGACCGAAAAACCGCACCGTGCAGACGGCCGCGTTGGTGCAGTTCGCGAAGCTCGTCGGCAAGAGCGGCCAACGACCGCCACGCCTCGTCCGGCGTCAGCGCAGGCTGCTCCAGCTCGCCAGAGATTGCCGCGTTGGACTGCTGATCAACCACAACCGGATACCTCGCCTGTCGTCAACGGCAGCAGAGCACGTGGCGACACCGTCGGGGGCCGGACGTCTGCCTGCCGGCGCCGCTCGATGAGTCACCGCTATCTATTGAATGTAACAGGAGGCCGATTTCGGACAGCCGACGGGAAAAAAACTCGAAAATGATGGCCCGACGGAAAAACGATTGACATCTATCTTTCCGCACCCTTACTCTGATTACACGAGAAATCCCGCCCGTTTTTGCCTCCCACCCTTGAAGTTGAATGTAGGCTGCTGGCAGCCGCGCCGGCGATGCCCAGTTTGCCAACTTGCTATGCCTGCTCGCCGTGCCGAGCACACTGCAAACGCCCGTTCATTAAGCCCATTGGCCGCGAGGTTTTCGAAATGCAGGCCGCTCCCGTCCGCCGCCGGAACAAGATGTTCCATCCAAACAGCGTACTGGCCGCCACCGCGCTGCTTCTCGGAGTGTGGGCTACGGCAGCCAGTGCGGCGCCGCAAAAACCAAACATCTTGATCATCGTCGCAGACGATATGGGCTGGCACGACGCGCCGTGGCATGGCGGCAACTACGCAATGCCGACTCTCGATACGCTCGCCAAACAAAGCCTGCGGCTCGACGCGCATTACGTCAATCCGATGTGCAGCCCCACGCGGGCCGCGCTGCTTAGCGGGCGCTATGCCAGCCGTTTCGGTTGCACCGGGGCGCAAAACGAGCGGGTGTATCCCTTCGATACCATCACGCTGGCCACGGCACTTAAAAGTGCCGGCTATGCCACGGCATTGACCGGCAAATGGCATTTGGGTTCGCTGCCCGAGTGGGGGCCGAACAAGTTTGGCTTCGACGATGCCTACGGCTCGCTGGCCGGCGGCACGGGGCCGTATGACCATCGCTACAAGACCGGCCCTTTTACCTTCGAGTGGCATCGCAACGGCCAGCGGATCGAGGAGCAAGGCCACGTCACTGATCTGATCACCAATGAGGCCGAGCAGTTTGTCCGCCGCAAACATACGAGCCCATTCTTTCTGTACCTGCCGTTTACGGCGATCCACATTCCCATCAAGGAGCCGCAAGAGTGGCTCGACAAGAACCCGGGCCTCGCCGCTCCGGGCGACCGCCTGCGTGCCGCGTGCGCCTCGCACATGGACGCGGCCATCGGGCGCGTGCTCGCCGCGCTGGACGAGACCGGCCAGCGCGAGAATACATTCGTCTTGTTCTTTAGCGATAACGGCGCGCACGACCGGCTGGGCAACGCCGACCCGAAATTTCCGCATCCCGAACAGTATCCCGACTTGCAAGTCGGCAACGACAACGCCCCGCTGCGCGGCTTCAAATCGGGGTTGTACGAAGGCGGCATCCGCTCGCCGACGATCGTTTCCTGGCCCGGCCATTTGCAGCCGGGCGTGCTCGACACGCCGCTGCACGCCGCCGACTGGATGCCGACGCTCACGAAGCTCGTCGGCTATGATCCGCCGCGCGATCTGAAGTGGGACGGCATGGACATCTGGCCCACGCTCACCGGCACGGCCTCGGCCGGCGAGCCACGCACGCTGTATTGCCTGGGCTCTCGCAATGGCGACCAGATGGTGCGTCGCGGGTCGTGGAAGCTGATCCAATTTCACGGCAAGAAGCCCAAAACCGAGCTCTACAACCTGGCCGACGACATCGGCGAGCAGCACGACCTGGCAGCCGAGCGGCCGGAACTGGTGGCCGATCTGACGCGGCGGATGAAAACCCTGGCCCAGCGCGACGGAGAGTGCAAGGTGCGTGATCCGGCACCTTGACCGTGAGACGTTCGATGGGAGGGCGAGGCTCCTGCCGAGCCGACGTTACGCCAACCGTGATCCACGGCTCGGCAGGAGCCTCGCCCCACTGCTGTGAACAAGCTAGCGAGTGGCTAATTGGTTTTCTAGCATGGGTTAGGGCAGCACATGCTTGGGAATCGATGAAGTATGAACGATTTTGAGCGGGAAGTTTTGGCACGTTTGCCGTTGGCCGAGGCCGTATGCG
>DATATB010000098.1:0-139362 GCA_036268995.1 Pirellulales bacterium
GCCGCTCGTCCTCGTTCAAATCCTCCAGCGCGAAGCCCAGCCGTCCCATCGCTCCGTCCTCCTGTAAGCGGAAAATAGGCAAACCCCTCCCAACAGCTTACCAAGCCGCCGATTTTCCACCCACAATCGAGACGCTCTCACAAAGCGAGCGCGTGCTACTTGATTGTGGGGCAAAGCGGTGAGACAATTGCAAAACCCCCAACAGGCCCAGTCCGGGGCCGGTATTGCCACGTCTTTGAGGAGCGTATGGATCGTTCTCTACGGATTATCACCGCCGACGACGAGTTGATGATCCAGGAGTATTACCAGAAGGCCTTGCCGGCTCTCGGCCACGAGGTTGTCGCCGTCGTGGACACCGGGGCGGATCTCATTGAGCAGTGCGCGGTGCTCAAGCCGGATCTGGTCATCACCGACATCAAGATGCCGGACATGGACGGCATCGAAGCGGCGCGGCAGATTTACGAAAAGCAGCCGCTGCCGATTATCCTGGTTTCGGGCTTTCACGATGCCGAGTTGGTCGAGCGCGCCGCGGCCGAGCACATCCTGGCGTATCTGCTCAAGCCGGTCCGCATGGACTCGCTGAAAATCCAGATCGCGATCGCTATGCGGCGGTTCGAAGAGTTTGCGGTGCTGCGAATGGAGGCCGATCATTACCGCCAAACGCTGCAAGACCGCAAAATCATCGAGCGTGCCAAGGGCATCATCATGAAAAAGACGGGGCTCGAAGAGCACGACGCCTTTCACAGGCTGCAGAACCTGGCCAACGAAAAAAACAAAAAGTTGGTCGAGGTCGCTCAGATGATCGTTACCGCCGACGCGGCGCTGAGCGTGTGAGTGCGCTTGATTGGTGCGGGTCCGTCGCGGACGTCCGCTCCGTCGTGTTCGAAGCGCTCATGCGTTGAATCGTGTCCAACACAGCAGGCGGCCGGGAAACGCGTGAACTCCCAGCCGCAAATCTTCTCTTAAGCCCCCTGCCATCAATCTCCGTCGCCAGCCGCGGCGGCGCGCCGTGGCGCACGCCGGGTAAACACCTCAGCACTCACGAGCACTGCAATTCGGCCGCGCAGGCATGCTCTTTCTGAATGCGGCGGAAGACTTCTTCGCGATGAATCGGCACATCGCTCGGTCCGACCAGGCCCAGCTTTACCTTGTCGCCACGGATTTCGACAATCGTGACTTCGATGTCCGAGCCAATGATGATCGATTCACCTCGTTTGCGGCTTAAGACTAACATGGCTTTCGCCCTCCTAGCGTTGAAGATTCCTGGCTGTCCTAGTACAGCCGCAGGTCCATTTTTCCCGCGGCCCCAAAACCGCTCGTTGCTAGCACGAATCCCTTGGGGCACAAAAAAAGCCCACCGACGTCGCCAAATGCGTGTCGGGGGGCTGTCTGAGCCGCTTGAAGGATTCGCCCTACATGAGCGAACTCGCGAACATTACCCGTGGCGGCTCAATCGCGTCAAGATCAGTTCAAAAAAAATTTCCGCTCGGTCACATGACTGCCGACTGCGAGATGTCGTGCTCGTGCCAATGCTGAATGATGCGCACGTCGAACAACAGCACGTGGCCGCAGTTCTGGCAAATCAACTGCACCATCCCATGGCCGCGGGCCGGGTCGAAATCGTCTAGCACGGTCCCATTTTGCTCGGGCATCAGTTCGCCAATCTTCCATTTGTTGGCTTGGCAGAGCGAGCAGGCGTGGTGCTCCATTTTTTGATGCACCCAATGCGAGAAGATCGTCTCTTGTTCGGATGACAGTTTCATAAAGTGCTCCCTCGATTGCAGAGTGGCCGTATCCAAGAAGAGAAAAACGAAATCTTCGCGTCGCAAGTTTCCGGACGGGGGCCTGTCCAAAACCGCAAATTTCGGCACTCGGCCAGCATCCAAACTTATTGTAACCGGCGCTGGATATAAGCCTGGCGGGGGAAACGGTTCGCAGCTTGCGCTCCTAATGCATTACGGCATCATGGCTTACTTTGTTCAGCCCGTCACTTGGCCCAGCGATCGAAAGGCGTGGGGTGGCGGCTGTCCAAGGCACGGAGTTTGCTTCGCTCGAACGGCCGTTCCACCAATGCAACCCACTGGGATCAAAGGGAGACTCCGACGATGACTGATTTCGAACCGCAGAAGCGAGCGCTTGTGCAGCTACGCCAGCGGCTGATTCGTACGGTCGGAGCACTGGAAGATGCCATTCGCGAAGACGTCAACGCGCCGGGCACCATCAGCAATGTACCGACGCACCCAGCGGATCATGACGCCGAGGGCATCGACAAGAACATCGCGCTTGCCGAAACCGAGGAAGGCCTGTTAGAGCAGGTCGAAGCTGCGCTGGCCCGCATCGAGAACCAAACGTACGGTCGCTGCCAGTCGTGCGGAAACGCCATTCCCGCAGCCCGTCTCGAGGCACTGCCTTACACGGCGTTTTGCGTGGCGTGCGCCGCGGCCAGCGAGTCGGCGGGCCTCCGGTAACCGGGCCGGCAAAACTTGGTGCTTGAACTTCCGTTGCGGAGTAGGTCTGCCCTTTTTGCAAATCTTGCTTCAAAAGCGAGCAAGCTGCGGACGACTCGTGTTTCGAGCGCACCGCATTGTTGCGGCCTTAACAGCCGCTCGGTGACCGGCTTAGCAGATCGCTAACCGCAATTCCTCTGGCAGTCAGCGGCGTTTGGCCCAAAACTTGCTCGACGAACTTGCCGGCATCTGGGACAATCGATCAACGGGGACTCAGGACGAAAGGCGCGACGTCATGAGAAGGCAAAAGGCAAGCTGTATGGTTGTCGAAGTCATCGAAAACGAAGAAGGGCAGCCCGGGCATCACGAATTGCTCCCCTGGGCCGATCCCTACATCGCGCGTCTGCTTGCCAAACACCGGCTGGAATCCGCCTTGTGCGATTCGTTGTCGTACCTGCGAGATTCGGCGTCGGCCGAGCCGCCCCAGGGGCCGCACCGTTTTGGGACCGAATAGTCTCGAGATGGCACGCCGCGCGATGGTGGTCCGCGGGGTTGGCGATTTCAGCCCAACTGCTTATAGCCGAAGGCCTTTCGCTCCAGTGACCCAATTGCGTGTCCCATAACCGGCCGGCGGCAGCAAGTCGAAAAGTGGGCTAGGGTTGAGGTATTGCACTTATTGCAATTCTCCGCCTTTCTAGCACCTTTCGAACGCCGGTTTACCATGAGCGCGACGCTTTGCGCCGATCAGTTTATTGATCAGGCCAGCCGTTTGTATTCGCTGCCGGCCGTGGCGCTGGAAGTGTTGCGGCTGACGGATGATCCGGGCGTCGATACGCTGACCCTCAAACGGGCTCTGCAATATGATCCCGCGCTGACCAGCAAGGTTCTCCGGGCGATCAACAGTCCGTTGTTCGGGCTGGCCCAGCCGGTATCCAGTCTCGGCGATGCCGTGACGCTGCTGGGCATCAAGCCGCTGAAGCTGCTGGTCTTGGGCTTCAGCTTGCCGCCGCGTTTGACCGGCAAAGTCGAGGGGCAGTTTCTGGCCGGTTATTGGCGCCGAGCGTTGACCAAAGCGATCGCCGCGCGCGAGATCGCCACGGTGCGCGAACCCAGCCTCAGCGAAGACGCCTTCCTGGCCGGTCTGCTGGCTGATGTCGGCATGCTGGCGTTGGCCCAGGCCTTGGGTCGGCCCTATGCGGAAGTCGTGGCCCGAGTGCGGGCGGCCGGCCGCAGTTTGCCCGACGTCGAACGCCACACGCTGGGCTTCGACCATCTGCAATTAACCGGTCACGTGCTCAAACGCTGGGGATTGCCGCCGGCATTGCTCGACGCCATTACCCTGGCAGCCGAGGCCCCGGGCGAGGCGCCGCATGACACCCCCGGGACGCTTTCGCTGGCCACCATTCTGCGTCTGGCTGAGCTGGTAACGGCCGTGCTGGTCGAGGAACAACTGCACCTGTTGCCCACGCTGCTGACAGAAGCCGAGGCCGCCGGGGCATTCAGCGCGCTGGAGTTGACCTCGTTCGTCAGCTCGCTGGAAACCAAGGTGACCCAATTGGCCCAGGCATTGGGACTGGTTGGCGCTGCGGAATTCGACTTCGAGAAAATGCTGGCCGAGGCGCAAGCCCGGCTGGCCGATATCACGCCCGATGCGGCCGCAGCCCTGGCGATGCTCGAGGCCCGATCCAAGTCCGACGTGCAACAGGCCGGCACCTGGCCGCAAGCGCAGTTACTGGCCGAAATTGCCAAACGCGTGCGCACTGGATCGCTGCATTTGGCCCCGGGCGGAACGGCCCAGCAAACGGCAGTGGCCGAAGTGGTCGAAGCCGGGAGCCCGCCGCCGGTCGAAGGCGATTTGGTCTCCCCGGCCGCCATCCAGCCCGTGCTGGATCATATGGCCGCGGCCATCGGGTATTGCCGCAAGGCCCGCTCGCCGCTCAGCCTGCTGCTGGTGCGCGCCGATCCGCCGCGCGAGGTGCAATTGGCATCCGCCACACGCCAGCCGCAGCGGCAAAACATCGCAGCCGTGCAACAGCTATGCGAGCAGCTCGATTATCCGCACAAGCTGCATCTCCGGCTGGATGAGCGCTGCCATGCGATTGTCCTGCTGCATTGCGAGCGGGCGCAACTCGTGGCCCTGGGGCAGGAACTGCTGCGGCAAGTGCGGGCCTTGAATCCTGCCGGCGGCGCGCCGATGTTTTCGGTCAGCATCGGCGCGGCGGCCGCGCCGATCTTATCGGCGAATTTTTCCGCCCAGCGATTGTTCGACGGCGCCTACCGCTGCTTGTACGCGGCCGCCATGCCGGGCAACTCGATCAAGAGCATCGAGATCTACTGATCGCTGGCAGGCCGCAAAACGGCTGCTGGCGACCGAACCGGGTCGGCTTTGGCTTGAACGCGCGCCTATGATATGTTGGCAGAGAACCTTGCCCTCCGTGCTTTCTCTCAGCCAGCTTGCCAGCGGCCCATGACTTCCAGCCACGACAACTCACCGATCGACCCAGGGCGGCCCGAAACCTACTTCGGCCCCGCGCTGGAAGTATTGCCCGGTGGTGCCGGCCCGGCCGTGGCGGATGCGTATGACGGGCGCAATCCGCGGCAGCACCGCAAGATCGTCGTGCCGGTGCTGCTGTTTTTGGCGACGTGCCTCTCGACGTTCTCGATCGGCTTGCTGATGTGCTATCGGTATACCGAAGGCATGTCGATCGTCGACTATGTCCTGGCCGGCTGGCCGTTTGGTTTGCAATACATGACCGCCGTGATGGGTATCTTGCTAGCCCATGAGATGGGGCATTTCTTGCAAGCGTTGCGGCATGGCATTCCGGCCAGCTTGCCGTTTTTTATTCCCGCCCCGATTCCACCCATTGGCACGATGGGCGCGGTGATGGCCATCCAGGGTTCGCGGGCAGATCGCCGGCAATTGTTCGACATCGGCATCACCGGCCCACTGGCCGGACTGGTTCTGGCAATTCCCATCGCGACCTACGGCATCTGGTCGGCCGGCGAACTTGCTCCCATCGAGCCGCCCAAGAATGTGTTGCTCGAAGACCAGTCCGTTTCCATCTCGCTGCAAGATCCGTTGATCTTCAAGCCCTTGATCCACTGGCTGCATCCGACGCTGCCGGCCGGGTACGACCTGGAAATCAATCCGCTGTTTTTGGCCGGCTGGTTCGGCATGCTGATCACCGGCTTGAACATGATGCCCATCAGCCAATTGGACGGCGGGCACGTGGCCTATGCGCTGTTCGGCCGCCGGGCCCATTTGCTGGCGAAGCTTGTGCTGTTGGCGGCGGTGGTGTTCATTCTGGTCAGCCGCCAATACGGCTGGTCGGTGATGTTGGCCCTGGTCGTGTTCATCGGCCCCAATCATCCTCCCACCGCCGACGACCACGCGCCGCTGGGCTGGGGCCGGCGGCTCGTGGGCCTGGCCTCGCTGGCCATTCCGATCCTGTGCTTCATTCCGGTCCCGGCCAAGATTCTCAGCTAGGCGGAGCCACGGGCTCGGGCCGGATCGCTCCTCGGCCGGCCAGCAGCAGATAGCGCAGCAACAGCCCGGCGAGGATCAGCAGGCCGCCCGCGACGGTCCAAGGCGCTGGCCGCTCGCCCCAAACCAATAGCACCCACAGCGGCGAGAGCACCGGCTCCAACAGTGCGATGGCCGCCCCCTCCTGGCTGCTGACGTATCGCAGGCCGCGGGCAAACAGCAGGTAGGGAATGGCCATCTGCGCCAGCCCGAACAACAGCAGCACCGGCCACTGCCAGCCATGCGGCTGAACGTCCATCGCAAAGCAGAAGGGCGCGAGCAACACGGCCGATACCAGGTGATTGAGCGCCACGAGCCAGGCCGTGCCCAAGTCGCGCAGCCGGCGCATCGAAACCACTACGAATGCATAAGAGAGGCCGGAGGCCAGCCCCAGCAGCGCGCCCAATGCCGCGTGGCTGCTCAAGCCCGAGCGGCCGAGCTCGAAACACAAGATGATGCCCGTGCCGGCTACGCCGGCGGCCAGCGGTCCCAGGTCGCGGCGCTCCAGCGGCTCGCGATACACGCATAGGCCGAACACAAACACCCACAGCGGGGCGGTGCTTTGCAGCCAAATGGCATTGGCCGCCGTGCCCAGCGTCATGCTCTGCAAAAACGTGAAGCTCATCGCCGTGAAAGCGATCGTCATCGGCACCAAGGCCAGCCGAAATCGCGGCCGCCGCACCACCGGCAGCAACACCATGCTGGCAAACAGCGCCCGCCAAAAGGCTAGGACCATGCCACGCGCCGCCTCGGGCCAATCGTCGAACAGCGGGCTTTTGACGAACAGCCCGTTGGTGCTCCACAGCACGGCCGCCGACAGAATCATCAGCCGTCCGGCCGTCTGATGCGCGGGCACATGAGCGACGCTCATCCCCCGGGCTCGTTCATCGGGCGGATCACGGTGACGTACAGAATCATGCCCAAGAACATGACCAGCACGACAATCACCGCGCCGATCGACCATTTGACCCACAGGCGATTGATCTCTTGCTCGCGCCGCAGCTTGACCGCCGCTTGCTCCTCCTGATATTCGACGCTGTCTTCGTAACGCAGCTCGAACTGCGTATTGCAGTAGGGGCACAAGGCCTGTTGGCCGACCATGTCCGACGGCGTTTCGAGAATATGACCCTTGGGACAAGCGATCCGAAACACTCGGGGCTGGATCGGTTCTTCCACCTTCGGCGGCTCAGGCGGCGGCGCCTCCTGCACGGCGGGCGGAGGGGGTTCCGAGGCTGGTGGTGGCGGAGGCGGTGGTGGTGGCGGAGGCGCCGCCTCGAGATCGTGTAACGGATTCACGGCGGCCGCCGGCGGTGCCGATTGCGGCAGCATCGGAATCAAGAACACTGCGCCGCACAACGGGCATTGGCTCTGCTGGCCCATCTGCGATTCATGCCCTTCGAGCAAGTGGCCCTGCGGGCAATAAAACTGAAACGGCATGGCAATGCCCCTAGGGCCCGGCTATTGATTCAGCAGGCGCAAGCAGCGCAGAAACATTTCCGCCTGTTCCTAATCGGCCGACGACGCCGTGTCACCTGCCGCTGCATGATAGCAATAGTCAAACAATAACTCCCACTCGGCCTGTTGGACATGCCGGCAGCAGATTTCGGCCCGCGGCGACCCCGCCTGCGCCACGCGGCACAGCTCGGTAAAGGCCTGGCAGTCCCAGGCCTCCTGCTCCAGCAAATACTGGCCTTGCGCCGGCAATTCGGCAGCGTGCTCGGCGGCGATGCGGCGCGCCGCTCGGGCCAGCCGGCCATGAATCGGGTGCTGCCCCACGCGCCGAAACCAATAGTTGGCGTTCCCAAAGTCGGGCTCGCGCCGATGCATGATGCCATGCCAATAACTGCCGACGGGCGTATCGATGGCCTGGCTGATCTCGTGCGATTGGCTGAGAAAATCGTGGTACAGCCAAAGCGCCGACCGGCACGCTTCGGCCATCGCGTGGTCAATCACTTTGCGTCCGGCAAACAACTCGCGATCCGCGAGCGACTCCAGGCGACCGCGCACGGCCAGATTCGGCACGCCCGGCCCCAGCGGAGCCAGTCGCGGCGGCGCCAGCAGCCCAGCCACGGTCGCCGTATAGCTCGCTCGCTCGAAGGTTTCGGTCATGGAAACTTCCCCGCCAGAACGTTCGGCTCTATCCTATCAAGCCCACCCCGCGAACCCCAGAGGCCCCCACTTGGCTTAAGCCCGCAGTCTATGCTCATCCTCTGCCGCTGGTCTGAGTTCGGTGGCACTGGTAGACTTATTGGCTTACGCCGCTGGCAGCGGCAGCCCGTTTTGATGTCTCGACGAATACGGCCTTAAAGCCACTTCCAAGTATGAGCGACGAATCCACCGAGCCGCACGCCGGCTCGTTTCCGCCCAGCCCGGTTCCATCCACAACTCCTGCCGAGCACGCTCCAACCGGCGAGTCCGCTGCGCCGCCGGCCGCCGGCCAACAGCCGGCTGGCCAGCCGTCGGGCGGGCCTTCGCGGCGCATGCGGATCGGCTCGCAGCGGCCCGATGCGCCTAAGCCCAAGTCGCGACCACAGTCCGGCGATGGCGGACAGGCCGTCGGCGGGCAAGCGCGGCCCCAAAAAACTTCGCCGGTGCCCAATATCCGCGAAGGCTTGCCACCGGAATGGGAGGAGGAAGTCGAGGCCGCGTTCGAAAGCATGTCGCTGGAAGACGCACTGGAGCCCAGTTCCGCCACGGCGCCGTCGAAGACGATCGAGCCCGAGAGCAAGCAACAGGCCCGCGTGATTTCGGTTCACAACGACGACGTGTTCCTCGAACTGGGACCGCGCGAGCAGGGCGTGCTGTCGCTGCGTCAGTTTCACACGCCGCCCGAGCCGGGACAGAAGGTCAGCGTGATTGTCGGCCGCTTCGACCCGGAAGACGGCTTGTATCAGCTCAGTATGCCGGGCGGGCCGGTCGAAGTTGGCGATTGGTCGCAGGTGAGCGAAGGTTCGATCGTCGAGGCGCGCATCACGGGCCACAACAAGGGCGGCCTGGAGTGCGACGTGAGCCAGCTGCGCGGTTTCATCCCGGCCAGCCAGGTGGCGGCGTATCGCGTGGAGGACATGGCCCAGTTCGTCGGCGAAAAGATGCTGTGCGTCGTCACCGAGGCCAATCCTGAAAAACGCAACCTGGTGCTCAGCCGCCGCGCGCTGATCGAACGCGAAAAGGCCGAAGCCAAGACGCAGGTCATGGCCCAACTGGCCGAAGGCCAAGTCCACGAAGGCACGGTGCGCAGCCTGCAAGATTTCGGCGCCTTCGTCGACTTGGGCGGCGTCGACGGCCTGCTGCACATCAGCCAATTGAGCTGGAAACGCGTCAAGCATCCCAGCGAAGTGCTGGCCGTCGGGCAGAAGGTGAAAGTGCTGATCCGCAAGATCGATCCCGAAAGCGGTAAGATCAGCCTGGCCTTCCGCGATCTGACCGAAAACCCCTGGCAGCACGCGGCCATCCGCTATCCGGTCACCAGCCGCGTGCGCGGCACCGTGACGCGGATCATGGATTTCGGCGCGTTTGTGGAACTCGAGGCCGGCATCGAAGGGCTCGTACACATTTCCGAAATCGCCCACAACCGCGTGTTCCGCATCCGCGACTTCCTCAAGGAGGGGGACGAGATCGAGGTCAAGGTTCTGGCCGTCGATCCCGAACAGCAGCGGATGAGCCTGTCGGTCAAGGCCATTCAAGCCAGGCCCGAGCCCATCAAAAAAGAGCCGGAAATTCCCGAAGAAGAGCCGGCCCCGCTGCCCGAGTCTCGGCGCCGCACGCCGCTCAAAGGCGGCGTCGAGCGGCCCAGCGGCGGCGCGGATTTTGGCCTTAAGTGGTGAGCGCGCTGCCGGGCGGAATTTTGCGCGGTGCGGACCGAGGGCCTGATTACAATCGAGAGATTCGGCTGTAATCGGCCGCTTTCGAGTGTGATGCCTGGTCCGCGGCGATGCAGAGATTTGCTGGAATTACGCTCTTAACGTTGGCACTGGCATGTGCGCCGCTTGATGTCCGCGCGGCCCCGCCCGTCCGTGCTGCCGGTGCGGTTGCGCATGACCAGCCACTGCCGATTCCGCCCGGGCCTTTAGACGCGGTCGCCGCGGCGCTCGAGCGGCCGCCAGGCACGCCAGCATTTCCCTACGGCGTTCAATCGCACGGCACCCAGGCGGTGTACGACGTGCTGCGCGTCTGCCCCGCCGAGCAGCTTGATGCTTTGGAGCGGGCCATTCATCGGCAGCCGACGTGGCTGCGGCAATTGACCGCCGAAGTCGATGCCGGCGGTTTCGATCCGCATGCGCCGCCGGCGCAAGTCGCAGGCGCGCGGCTGCTGTGGCAATTGGTCCCTTATCAATATCCGCCGCTGGAAAGTATTTCCCGCGGGCGGCAGGCCGACACTACGTCCACGGCCTTCTATGATCCCATTTCGGGCGTCGTCAGCTTGTCGGAACAGATCGCCCGCTGGCCGCGCGCCGTTTCGCTGTTGCACGAAGCCATGCACGCCCAGCAGTCCGCGCCGGGAACGGTAACCTGGGCCATGTTGATCGCCGAGCCCCGCACGCCGCGCACCTGGCTCTACTCGGCGATGCGCGACAACCCGCGGGCAATGGACGCGGCCGTCGAGTTAGGCCCCTCGCTCGCGAGCGGCCTGGCCATCGTCGAACTGTATCATCGCTGCCTGCCAAAAACGCCGGAACTTAGCACACGACTGGTGGCCCCCAGCGGCCGCTCGTGCAGTGTCGAGTGGATGCTGCGGCAGGCCCACCTGCACGGCATGTTTGGCGACACGCCGCTGGCCCGCTCACTGGGCGCGATGCCATCGAGCGTGGCCGGGATCAACGAACTCTTGGGCGAGTCTACGGCCGGCCGGCAGTTCGTGAAGTCGCTCGTCGGCGATTGACTATGCGCGGCCGCGTTTGGCGAACCGGTCGCTGGCTCGCCGAGCTTGCACAAAACCGTGCGATTGCTCAGTCCCGGTCGCTGCCGGTTTCCAGGACGGCGAGAAAGGCCTTTTGGGGGATGTCGACGCTGCCGATCGACTTCATCCGCTTCTTGCCTTCGCGCTGCTTGGCCCACAGCTTGCGCTTGCGGGTGATATCGCCGCCGTAGCACTTGGCCGTCACGTTCTTGCGCATGGCCGAAATCGTTTCGCGGGCAATGATCCGGCTGCCGACGGCGGCCTGGATCGCGATCTCGAACATGTGCCGATCGATCTCGGTCCGCAGCTTCTTGACGATCGCCCGGCCGCGGCGATCGGCGTCGCGGCGGTCGCAGATGATGCTCAAGGCGTCCACGCGATTGCCGCCCACCAGGATGTCCATCCGCACCAGCTCGGCCGGGAAATAGCCGATCAGGTCGTAGTCCATCGTGCCGTAGCCGTGCGTCACGCTCTTGAGCTTGTCGTGCATGTCGTAAATCACTTCGGCCAGCGGCAGGTCGTAGACCAGCATGGCCCGCGTCGCCGACAAATACTCGGTGCGCACATACACCCCGCGGCGATCGGTGGACAATTGCATGACCGGCCCGATATGCTCGCTGGGCAGCACGAAATTCACGCGCACGATCGGCTGGCGGAACTCCTCGATCTGGCCCGGGTCGGGCACCTTCTGCGGATTGTAGATCCGTACGGTTTCGCCCGTGCGCGTCAGGACTTCGTACGTCACGTTGGGGGCCGTTTGCACCAGGTCGACGTCGGCTTCCTGCTCCAGCCGCTGCTGCACAATCTCCATGTGCAGCAGGCCCAGGAAACCGCAGCGGAAGCCGAAGCCCAGGGCGTCGCTGGTTTCTGGTTCGAACTCGAAGCTCGGATCGTTGATGCTGAGCTTGGTGAGCGCGTCGCGCAGCTCTTCGAAATCTTCGCCGTCGGAAGGATACAATCCGCAAAACACCATCCGCTTTGGTTCTTGGTAGCCGGGCAGCGCTTCGGCCGGGTCGTCGCCCGGCACGCTCACCGTGTCGCCGATGTGGACCTGGCTCAGGCTCTTGATGTTGCAGATCAGATAGCCGACCTGGCCGGCTTGCAACTTGTCGCACGCCCGCCGTTGCGGCGCGAATTGCCCCAGCTCGATCACCTCGTAATTTGTGCCGGATCGGAGGAAGCGAATCTTCTGCCCTTTGCGGACCGTGCCGTTCATCAGCCGCACGTAGGTGATCGCGCCGCGGAACTCGTCGTAGTGCGAATCAAACACCATCGCTTGCAGCGGAGCATCCGGATCGCCCGAGGGGGGCGGCACGCGGTCGACGATCGCCTCGAGCAGCGCCTCGACTCCCACGCCCGTCTTGCCACTGCACGGCAGCACGTCGGCCGGGTCGATCGCCAGGCTGGCCTCCATCTCCTCCATCACCTGCTCGGGCCGGGCGTGTACGAGATCCACTTTGTTCAGCACCGGCACGATCATCAGGTCGCTTTCCATCGCCGCAAAGGCGTTGGCCACGGTCTGCGCCTCGACGCCCTGAAACGCATCGACCAGCAGCAAGGCCCCCTCGCAGCACGCCAGGCTGCGC
Organism: Pirellulales bacterium; assembly: GCA_036268995.1. Taxonomy (GTDB): domain Bacteria; phylum Planctomycetota; class Planctomycetia; order Pirellulales; family PNKZ01; genus DATATB01. Next base: position 12,454 of record DATATB010000098.1, read on the forward strand.
GACACCTCGTAATGAAAGTCGACGTGGCCGGGCGTGTCGACCAGGTTCAACTCGTAGGTTTGGCCGCCGCGCTCGTAGCGCATGCAGACGGCCCGGGCCTTGATCGTGATCCCTCGCTCGCGCTCCAGTTCCATGTCATCCAACAACTGGTCGCGCAGATCGCGGCGCGCGACGGTGCCGGTCTTTTCGATCAGCCGGTCGGCCAGCGTGCTCTTGCCGTGGTCGATGTGCGCAATAATGCAAAAGTTGCGGATATGCTGACAATCCATCGAGAACGCTCTGCTCCGAAAAATCGAACTCGAAACACTAAACTCGGCGACCGGCGGCCGCGGCTTTATGGTGGATCACCCCTACGCCTTGCCGGCGGCCAGGTCGTGGCCCATGACCGAGCTGCCGGCCGCATTGCGATGGGCCACGCGGCCCAACCCAGCGGCACCGATATAGCCGGCGTCGCTACCCAGCGACGCATAATCAATCTTTGTCATCTCGGCCGGCACCGGAAAGGCCCTGCGCCGGACTTCGTCGCAAACAGCCTGCAAAAAACGCCGGCCGATCGAGGTCTTGTGGCCGCCAAAGGTCATGGCGCCGCCGATAATCACGCCGTCGGGGTCGATAGTGTGCATCAGGCTCACGATGCCGATAGCCAGGTACCGGCCCGTGTCGAGGATGATCGCCGTGGACAGCTCGTCGCCGGCCTCGGCTTCGTGGCTCACCAGCAGCGGCGACAGGGTTTCGCCGGCCGCAATCCGCTCGCTGAGCGAACTCGGCTGGCCGGCATCGAGCGCTTCCTGGGCCCGCTTGGTCACGGCCACGGCTCCGGTGTAGGCCTCGAGATGCCCGGTGCGACCGCATTGGCACACCCGGGCGTCTTCCCCGCAATGGATGATCATGTGCCCGCATTCAGCCCCGTGGCAATGCCGGCCGTCGATCGACAGGCCGTCGACGATGATGCCGCAGCCGATACCGGTGCCCAGCGTGAGCATGACCATGCTGTTGAACTCGCGGCCGCTGCCGACCCAAAACTCGCCATAGGTCGCGGCTCCGGCATCATTTACAAAAACCACCGGCCGGCCGCAGTGCTCGGCCACGCGGTCGCGCAGCGGAAAATCGATCCAGCCCGGCAAGTTGGGCGGGTCCAGCAGCTTGCCGGCCGGTATATCCATCGTCCCGGGCGCCCCCAAGCCGACTCGGGCGATATCCTCCGGCTTGAGCCCGGCCCGCTCGACGACCGTCAGCACCGACTCGGCAATTCGCCGGGCGCCGTCCTCCGCTCCGCGACGGGCAAGGGTAGGCTGGGTAAACCAGCTCAGCGGACGGCCCAGGTCATCGACCACGCCCGCCTTGATATTTGTGCCGCCCACGTCGACGCCACAGAAAAACGGCTGTTTGGCCTCGGCCTGCGAGATAAAACCGCGACTATGAGGCATACTTACGGCCGGGGGCGGCAGAGGGTTCGGGCAAGACAGGGCCGCACACGTTCGCCGGCTCGCGGCGGGCTCGCGGCACGGCCCCGTGCGCCCGTTTGAGCACCAGGCCGTGGGTCTGTGGTGGACGAAGTATAAAGGCTTTGCGCGCCGGCGGCAATCGCGCCCCAGGCCGCCGGCGGCCGGCCGCAAGTGGTTCTGAACCTTGGAAATAGGGCTCGGCCGGCACCCCGGACTGGGCGAGCGGTCTCGCAGTGTCGCATCCCGGGAGGGCGAGGCTCCTGCCGAGCCGGATTCGACGCGGCTGGCAAGACCAGGCTCAGCAGGAGCATCGCCCTCCCTACGCCAAGCCGCTGCTGTCAGTCGGCCTCCGGCTGGAGGGCAGCCCGCAGCAGCGTCGACGAAATGTCCTGCCGGAATTCGCCCTCGGGAATTTCGGTGCTGATGGCGGCCAGCGCCGGCGGCAGTTCGATGCCGGCCAAGGAACAAAAGCCCCCGCCGGTGTGGCGGCCAAAGACCAGGAACCGGCAGCCGCGGCCGGCAATCTCGGCCACGGCCGCGTCGCGCTTGGCCGTTTCGCCACCGTAGTAGCACGGTTGGGCAATCCGCTCCAGCGTGTCGACCCCCACGACAAAGGTCGCACCGGGAAAGATGCGGGACTTTTTCACGAACGTGTCGGCATTGGTAAACCACAGCCGATGGCCCGCGAATTGCCCGGCCCGATCCTGCATTTCCAGAAAATCGAGCGGCGGCTTGTCGACGTTCGTAATCGACAGCTCAATCTCGACCGGTACGCCCAGCCGCGTGGCCGCGAACTCGGCCATCCGCCGGTGGCCATCGTGCAGCGGGTTGAACGCGCCGGGAAAAATTGCCCGGCCAGTGCTGCTGCCAGGCTCGAGCACATGGCCCTCGGCATCGGCCGCATCGATCTCGCCGGCCAGCAACCGCCGCCAGCCGAGCGGCGCATCGCAGCGGCGCCCATCGAGCCGCTCGCCCTTTATCAGCTCCAACGTGATTCGAGGCTGAATCTCGCAGGCCTCGGCGGCCGCATTGAGCAGCACGCCGCTGGCCAACGCTTCTTCTTCCTGGCGGCTGCGGCGACCCTTGGCCAGCACCAGCGACCATTCGCACGTGCTCGCAGCGCTCTGCAACGCGACGAATAGCCGATGATCGCCCCGCTTCGGCCGGTCGGTGGCCAAACTGGCCGTACACGCCAGCCCAACCGGCGCGGCCTCCTGTCCAGTCAGATACTCCCGCGCCCGATGGTACGCGACCATCGCCATTGCCCGCGCCGTGCGCGGTGCGCACGACTGCTCCGGCTTCGCCCCCAGCCATCGTGCGAGCGCTGGCGGCGCATAAGGCACGGCCGCTTCCAGCACGGTCCGCGATGCGCCGGGCATTTCCAGCAGCGCCGCAATCGCCCCGCTCCCGCCGCCGGTAACCACCATCACCAACGGCCTTGCCGCCCGATGAATCTCGCCCACCACCCCGGCCGTTTCGTTCAATCCGCCGGCATTACCCGTACTCTTGCGACGCATGATCATTTACCGTCGTTCGCGCACATGTTGCCAATAAGCAAAGTTGCCACACGTAGGGCACCGGCTAGGTCAATCGCAGAGTCGGCCAAGCCATACGTCAAAAGCTCATCAGTGAGAAAAGCATCGAATTTCCTTGTCTGCTTGATCGCGATACGCGCAGCAAGCGATTCGGCGGTTGGAGTTGCAGAGAGCAGTCGTTGAAAGCGGCTCTGAATCTCGTCAACGGGAGCGTGGAACAGAATTGCCAGCTCAAGATCGTCGGCCGGCAAGTCCACCGATTTTGCCATCAGCAATAACGTCTGATGAATCCGCGTGCCCGTCCAGGTGAACCATAGATTGATGTTGTCACCGAGTTCAACCAGGTCGAGCCGATAGAGATGAGCTTGCCTGGCGGTCTCGCGAATCTGGCAGAGCCATTGCAACGACTGTTCGTTGAGGTATGCGAACTGCTGGTCGCCCAGAGCGATCTCGCGCATTTTTTGGCGGACTTCTGGCTGCACCTCGCCACCGCGGCCCAGAAATCGGGGTGGTTTGCGGCCCTGAGCCGGCGCGACGAGGACCTCCTTGCGAAGACTATCGAGTTCCCTGACTTCCCAGCGTTTAGCTGCCAGCAAGAGGTGCTCGCCAACCGGCGGCACATACAGCGCAGGCAGTGTACCAATCTGCCGCCCATCGCAGACTACGGTATATTCCTCGTCGCTCATGAATGCGCTGTAGAAACTGTAATCAGCCACAGTCTCCTGTCCCGCCAGTCCGAGGATCAGTGGCCCCTCGGCCATCTGTTCGACCATGTCATGGCCTGCGAGGCTGCGCAGGACTTGCACGAACGTCTGTTGATCCATCCAGCGAAACGCGCCGCGGATCACTAGCCGCTCAAAAAGTTCTGAAGCGACGATACCGCCCGTCTCCGCCAGCACGCTCAGGATTTGATGAACGAAGGTGCTCAGATCTCGTTCGCCGACACGCGGCGTTTCCAGCCATTTCGCGAGCATTAGTTCGGTAAGCGCGATTGCGTGCAGGACGTCGGGAAATAGCCGGTCGACCAGCGAAGCTCCTGGCCCGTTTTCATGCTGGCGAAGGTACAACCGCATCGTGGATGCATCGTCCCCGCGGCGTCCGCTACGTCCCAATCGCTGCACTAACGAGTTGACCGACCACGGCGCGCCGACCTGGCCTACTGCATGCACGCTACCGATGTCGATTCCGAGTTCCAGGGTTGACGAGCACAACGTCGTGAATGGCCGCCGCCCGCGCATCAACTCCTCGGTCTGTTCGCGGATTTCCTTGCTTACCGATCCATGATGCACGAGAAACTCGGCCGGGCGGCTATCGCGCTGGCACCGCTCATTCAGCCGATCGGCGAGGACCTCGACGTCGTCTTTGCGGTTCGCGAAAATCAAATTGGTCGAGCCCGCAAACGCGTTGTACATATTCTCGACCATCGCCTGAAATCCAGGCGTGCAATCGTCGTCCGTCGTAACAACTGGCTCACCACGTTCCGATCCAATCGGCTTCCGGGCCGGCAATTGAAATCCGTAGATCTTGTACAGAATCCTTCGCTCCGAAGCTTGGTCATCGATCACTTTGACCTGCCCGGCAGCGTCCGGACGGATCCACCGGGCATACAGGGGCAGCGCCGGCCCTAGAGTGGCTGACAGCGCAATAATCCAAGGTGTGGTCCCAATTCGCTGCTCGAGCCGGCTCAAAAGGCTTCGCAAATGCAGTCCGCGCTCACGTCCGACGAAAGCGTGCAGTTCGTCAATCACGACGAAACTGAGATTCGCAAACATACGGCCGAGCGACGAACTGCGGTTGATAAACAGCGACTCCAACGACTCCGGCGTAATTAGCAATATGCCGGACGGCCGCTCGACCAGTTGACGCTTCTTGCTCGCAGGCACGTCTCCGTGCCAACGATGCACGGCAATTTCAGCGAATTTGCAGAGGTCTTCCAAACGGCCGAATTGGTCGTTGATGAGTGCCTTGAGCGGACTCACGTAAACCGCCTGCACCGAGTCGCGACGGGCTTCGAATATTCGGGAAAGAATCGGCAGAAAGGCCGCTTCGGTTTTTCCCGAAGCGGTTTGGGCAGAAATGATCAGGTCGCCGGTGCCATGCAGAATGGCGGGAATGGCCTCAGCCTGGATCGGCCGCAACTCGTTCCAACCCATCTGCCAGAGAATGCGCTGGATGGGAGCGGCAAGGAGCGTGAAGGCCGACTCGCACATCAGAGTTTCAGTTGGCTAAGGTCATCGTCGGCGACACTCGGCAGCCGCTCGGCGGCGGGCTTGGCTGTCTTGGGATTTGCCGTGGCGGTTGCTGACGACGGTCGCGCTGCGCCAGCGCAAGAGTCGACGAGAGCATGCCAATCGAGAGAAGCATCCTGTTCAAGCACCTTAAGAAGGCCGATGAAATCTTTGACTGTATCACGAGGTGTCTGAAAGTACGCAGCCCCCATTCTCGAATTGCAATTCATGAGGTATTCAGCGATGCCCTCGTCCGGAATCAGAAATTTCGCTGGGGCCTCCATCGCAAACACTTTTCGAATGTTAACCAACAGGACGTAGCAGTCCTCCGGCGTCAGGCTTTCGAGCCGAATGACCGGGGAGGAGTAATCTTTGCGGCCATCGACCGCAAACCGATTGGGCGCGAGCCGGGTCGCTAGTGCTTCGTAGCTGTAGAGGCCTCGGCGACGGTCTTCCAAGCACTCGTCCGTGCCGGCGAAAACGAACAACAGCCCTTTCGTGCTGCCTTGAAGGCAATCGTTCAAAATACGAAGGATCGCCTCGTAGTTCTTATTGCGAGCCAGTGTATTAGTGAGCCGGTGCGATAGCACGACGAGTTCGTCGATATTGACGACCAAGCCGGCGTGCCCCGCGATCCGAGCGAAGGCGGCAAACAGCTTCAAATAATCGTAAACATCGTCGTCGTCGATAATCGAGCGGACGCCGAGATCCTGCCTGGCCTCGGTTTTTGTCGCGTATTCGCCGCGAAGCCAACGCATCGCAGCGTCTTGCAGGCCTTGATTATGTGTCCGATAACCATCGTAGTACCGCGTCAATACGTTCGCGAAATCAAAGCCGCTGACCAGATCCTGCAACGGGCGAAGTGCGTCCGTGATTTGGCGCGTGACGTCGTCGTCGGTTCCACCAGCCGAGCGGACGGCATGGTCGATCTCGCCAATCCAGCGCTCAATCAGGCTCGGAAGCGCGCCTCCTTCCGGGCGACCTCGCGTCGCCAGGTTCGCCATGAATTCACTGAACAGCGCCCGGGCGGTCCCGCCCGTTCCTTGCAGTCGCCGCTCGGTGGTGATGTCAGCTTGGACAACGCAGAACTTCCGGGTCAGCGCGACATTACGAATCAAGTTCAGGAAGAAAGTCTTGCCGCTGCCATAGCGGCCAATCACGAACCGAACCGCCGAAGCGCCGGCCTCGACGACTTCGAGATCTTTCACCAAAGCCGCCACCTCGTCCCGACGGCCCACTTGAATATGCTGAAGCCCGATCGCCGGAACCACGCCGGCGCCGAGGGATTGAATGATCGCCGCTCGCTCACGCTGGGTTATCATGAGGTTTTCTGCGTCGCTCCCTGCGAGATAAGTGTGCCGTGGATTCGGTACTCTGGCCCTTCCTCGATCAGCCAATCGCCAAAACGCTCCTGCGACCATTCGTTGATCGCTTCTACCGTACCGCTGAGCATGAGCTGCTGGTCGCGGGCTACCGACTCCAATTCAGTCTTCAACCAAGTCGGCTTCTGAAGCGCTAACCTCAAAAACGGGCAATACTGGGCGGCCAGCCCTTCAAATTCTTCGCTCGGCGTGGCGACCGTCGTCTGCGAATCCGCGGCTGGCGAGCGCGTTGTCGTTGGGTGTGCGAGGTCAATCGCGCTGCGGAACGGCGACCGGACAGCTTGCAACTCGTCTTCCGGCACCGCCATTGCTTTTTCCAGAATGGCGGCGACTTCCGCTGTTTCGCGCATCTTGGTTGCAATCACGGCCAGGTCCAGCGTAAACGACGCTGGCGCCGATTCGCGGCTAGGATGACTGTCCGAATTCTGGGGAACCAGCAGGCGGTCGAGTTGCGAAATATCGAGGTCGAGTGCATGGTAGGCCCGCCGCAACGCCGCTGTCTCGGCCGCGGTTACAACCTGATCCGTCGCGGCAATGCCAACCAAGAAGTCGCCGATCACCAACCGTTGGTCGATGCTGAGCACTTGCGCTGCCCTTTTGGCAAGACGCAACTCGTGCTTTTCAGCGTGCTTTAGAATATGACGCAAGCAGCCGAGTCGCTTTGCCTGATCCACTGTCAATTCAAAGCGCCGTTCCAAGTGCTGCTCGATGTATTTCAGCTCCAACTCATCGACATTTCCGTCGGCGCCCGCGACTGCCATTCCGAGCTCGAGAAGCATCGCCGCCGCAAAATACGAACCCATCTCCGATGGAGGCTCGTCAAGAATGAATAAGGCAACCCTCGTGTCCCATTCGTAGCTCGTGCCAGTTAGTCGGCAATCGGGCTCGATTCCAAACCCCATTGCATCCGCGCTGGAACAGATAGCCAGGGATTGCTTGCGAGTCAGCGACTTCGCGATGGGGAGTTCTTTAATCGCCGCCAATTCGCCAATCGGCAAAAGCGGCGGCCCGTCAGGCGTGTCGTACTTCCGCCACAGGGCGAGCCAAGCATCAAATTCCGGGTGGTCCTCGCTGCGGACGGTCTCGGGCAGCGCTTCGTACATAGCGCTCGTTGTGCCTTTGCCGTTGACCGATCGTTGGGCGCGGTCGTACGCCCGCAAGTCGTCGATACAGGCCGACCAAATCTCCAACAGGGGCTCGAACTGCGACGACAGCCCTGCAACGTTCGGAACTTTCGTAACAAGAAACTGCTGCCGATCAGACCGCCCAACCAATGTCGCGCTTGCTGGGTGGTAGTCGATATTCCGATGGTTCTTCGCTGCTCGCAACGTGAGACCCGCGCCAAACCTAGCCTGATATTTCGCATCAAACAGCCGACGAAACATCTCTGGATTGCGCTTTACGACGACGCTTGAGGGCGCTCGCGGAACGGTGATTGCCATCGCAATTTCGGCAGATAGCGGTTGCGCGAGAAGATAAAAGGCCGCCAGCGCGAACGCGAGCGTGTCGTCGTGCCATCGTTGCGTGGCCCGGATTGCCGTGCTAACCAATGTCGGCGAAACGTGGCCGAGCGAAGCGGCGTCGAAGATCGCACGCCAAAGAAAGCTGGAGGCGTAGCTTCGAAATGAGTTCGACTTGGTGTAGATGGACATCAGCCTGAGCAGTTCCGTAAGTGCCGGCTCGTGATCCTGATGATCACTCAACACGCGCCGCTCGAGGCCGTAGAAGTAGATAAAAACATAGCCCAGCGGAGTCTCCGGGCATCGCCGCCCACCAAGCAACCAATCCAGGTAATAAGACCTCTGCGAAGGGCTCGCTTGCCGATACGAAGGCCAGTAGGGCAATTCTTCCTGCGGAGCCGTCCCCGGCGGGCTGACCGGCAGCCTCGCTTCAATCAGTGAGGCATCCGGGGTCCCAGGCAGCAGTTCCGCGGTGGCATAAACGAGCGGACTGTGAACCCTTCCCCGGCCAAGGTCCAGAGATGTGTTGGGGCCAAAAAAATAAATCTCTGATGCCGGGATGTTGCACTGGAGAGGCCGATCGACCGTCACGTGGGCACCGATTTCGGGCGGCGGGGGCGGAATGGGCTGGCTTCGCCGCGCGGCGGTAGGCCGCCGAGCAATTTCAACAGGATCATCCGACATTTTGGCTTCCAGCGACTGTTGTTGGATCGGCGGCGGCGGTGTCGCGGGCCGCGTATGGTAGTCGGGAAAAATGACTTCCGCGGCGCGCAATCTGGGCGAGCGAACGCTTCGCGTTTGCCATATCGCAAGCTCCGCGGATACAAGCGCGGCGAAGCCCATCAACCCCAGCACGCCACCCAGCCAAACTAATAAGACGGCAAGCATGAAGGCATGCATGCCGCCGAGCGCAAGCAATATTGGCAGCCGCTGGCTCAATTCGGCGTCTGCCGGCCGGCCTGTAGGCCCTTGGGCCCCGAGAACAAACGCTTGCCCACACGCGGGACAAATGGTTTGTCGACCGAGGTCATGCTCGGCGACCTGCCACGGTCTGCGGCATCTTGGACAGGCGAGCGTCACCAATTCGCGCCCCTCCAAATTCGAAGGTCAACAGGCGGGCCGACGACGATCTTCAACAGGTCCATGCTACTGGATTCGGTGCGCGGTTCAAGCTGGCGTTTGCCCTTGAATTCCCGCACAGATTTCCGCATGTACGGAATATCCGTTTTACATAGAATAGCCGCGTGCCTGCTTTACTGCGCCATGTCGGTGCCCGCCTGCGTGCGATTGATCCTGCCTGGGCTGGTTTCGCTCTCGGCATTTTTTCTGCCGCGGTCTATACATGCGCTAATGTCTGCCTGCGTGAAGTGGCCCATTGCGACCCGTTTTGGGTCTCGTGCATCAAAGCCACGCCAATGGCACTGATTTCCGGCAGCACGATCATCTGGCGACGCCTGCGACACACGTGTCCGCTGCCGGGCTTTCGCGTGCTGGCCGCGCTGCTGCTGATCGGCGCCATGGCTCAAATAGGCGGCAATGTGGGATACCAGATTTCGCTAGGCGTGATCGGTCTGGCCTTGGGAACCGCGCTTACGTTCGGGGCCTTGATCATCGGCGGAGCAGTCGTCGGCCGGTTCTGGCTGGGCGAGGCCGTGTCGCCGCGATCGATCGCCGCAATGGCTTTGCTAATCGGCGCGATTGCCCTGCTCTGTCTCGCTGCGCCCGCCGCCCAGGTTTCCGTGGCCACTGATACCAGCGTCGGCTTGCTGGTGCTGGGCGTCGGCGGCGCCTGCGCGTCGGGCCTGGCGTACTCGCTGCTGGGGGCCATGATTCGCCGCCTGGCCAGCACCGACACGCCTTTGCCCGTCACGCTGTTCATGATCAGCGGCTGCGGCTTCATCGGGCTAGGGCTATTCAGCCTCTACCGGCTGGGATGGTCGGGCATCAGCAGCACGCCTTGGTCTGATTTTCGCACGATGTGCGGAGCCGGCCTGTTCAACTCCGTGGCGTTTATCTCGCTGAGCAAGGCCTTGGAGCGTGCGCCGGTCGTGCAGGTCAACGCGGTCAACGCCTCGCAGATTGCCATGGCCGGGCTGGCCGGCGTGATCTTTTTCGGCGAACCGGCCAGTTGGCCACTGGTGATCGGCGCCGTGCTAACCGTGATCGGCCTGGCGCTCGTTCAGCGCAGCCCCGCAGCCGAGGAGCCGGACGCAGCAGTGACGGCGGCGATTGTCGAGGAAATGATGAATGCGGAATGATGAATGATGATTGTAGGATTTTGTACCTCCGGCATTCATCATTCATCATTCCTACTTCCGCATTCTTCCTCATTCTCTTCCTATGCTTGCCAAAAACTCGGCCATCTCGCCGGCGGCGTGGGCGTCGCCGGCCGCACGCGCGACTTCGATACCGGCGCGCAATGAAGTTCGCGCGGCATCCATCCGGCCCAAGCCAGCCAGGATTTGGCCGGACTGAAAAAACGCGGGCACGTAGGCCGGCGTCTCGCGCATCAATTCGTCCAACAGCGGCAGACCGCGATCGGGGCTGCCTTCCTTGACCAGTTCCAAGGCCAGGCTGTACCGCAGAAACGCATCGCGCGGATCGTCGGCCAGCAGTGCTTCGATTTTTTCGCGGCGAGTGGCGGGTGTCATGGTGTGCAAGTCCGGGGGTGATGGGATCAATTCGAGCCCGGTAGCGGAATTCGTGAGAATTCCGAAGTCGACCGGCAATGCAGCCGACCGGCATGCTATCAGCGCCCCGGCCTGGGGTGCCGAATGTGCCGGGACTGCCGGATATTCTATCAATGCCGAACGTACCGGTTGCCGATGGGTATTCATGGCTGAGCCGTTTTTCGGCAGCCAGGCATGCGCGACCGGGGATTGGCCGGCCCGCAATGCTTGCGTGATGGCTGCGATATTGCAGCCGACCAGCGGCCTGCCCGCCAGGCCGCCAAGCGAGTTCATTAGCTACGCGGCCCACGCGAAGCCGGAAGCCTCGCGGTTGCGTCTGGATTTACCAAGGGGGGAATCATGATCCGCCGGACATTGCTGGCAGCAGGCTGCGCCGCGGCCCTGACCCTGGCGTTGTCGGCCTCGCCCGCCGCGGCACAACAAGCCTACGGCCGCCAGTGGGGCAACAGCTACAACACCCAGGACTGGAGCCGCTTTTACCACTATCCGTACGTCTGGTATCCGCAGAATTTCTGGGGACCGGAGTACTACCGCAGCGCCGAGAGCCTGTACTTCCGCTATCCGCCCGAGATGCGCATCCCCGTCTACAACAAGAAGTGGCAGAACGAATATCCCCAGAGCCGCCGCTACTTCCAGGGCAGCCACTTCATCCTGGACACGTTCTAGGAAAGGATGAAGTAGGAATGATGAATGATGAATGAAGGACCGCGGCGGATGCCTCGCGTTCTCCGGCATTCATCCTTCCGCATTCCTACTTCCGCATTTCCCTATAGTCCTCTTCGCGCGAACTCGTACAGCGCGTCGCTGGCCTGCTTGAGCTCGTCCAGCGGCAGCCATTCGTCGGCCGTGTGTGCCTGGTCGATCGAGCCAGGCCCGAACACGATCGACGGCACGCCGGCGCCCGAGATCGTCGAGGCGTCGGTTCCGTAGGGGACGCCCACCTTCTTGCCGCGGCCCAGCAGCTCTTGGGCAACGGTCGCCAGCCGGTCGGCCAGCGGGCCGTTGTGTGTGTCGGCCAGGGTCGAGCCCATCATGTAAGCCTTCTCGTGCTCGACGCCTGCCGCGCCGGCATGCCGCGTGACGTAGTCGATGATCTGCTGATAGACTTCTGGCCCGTTCTCGCCCGGCAGAATCCGGCGGTCGATCTCGATCGTGCAGCGGTCCGGCACGGTGTTGACGCTGATGCCGCCGTGGATCGTGCCCACGCTCAGCGTCGGCACGCCGCACAGCGGATGCCGCGCGAGCGTGGCGGTGTGTTCGGTCGCGTAGCGCTCGAAGGCGGCGAGGACTTTGGCCATTTTGTAGATGGCATTCTCGCCCAGGTGCGGCTGCGAGCTGTGCGTGGCCCGGCCGTGGGTATGGCAGCGCCAGCGGACCGCGCCTTTGTGCGCTACGACGATATCCAGCCCGGTCGGCTCGGTGACCACGGCCGCATCGGGCCGGCGCGGCATGATCGAGTTGCCCGGCGCGGTCCACAGCTTCGTCAGCGCCGTGGCGCCGGTATAGCCGTGCTCCTCGTTCACCGTGCAGGCCATGATGATGGTCGGCATCTCCGGCGGGCGATTGTCGGCCAGGCGTGCCAGCGCCCCGAGCATCGCGACCATGCCCCCCTTGATATCGCACGAGCCGCGGCCATAGATCCGGCCGTCCTTGATCGTTGGCGTCCACGGCTCGATGGTCATGCCCTCGACCGGCACCGTATCCTGATGGGCTTCGAACAGCAGCACGGCCCCACCCTGCTCGGGCGGCGTATGGCCATCGAGCCGGGCCAGAATATTATCACGTTTCGGCGCGACGGCCTGCCGCTGCCAGGCGACGCCCATCCGCTCGAAGAGGTTCTCCAAGTAGTCGGTAACCCGATACTCGAAATACTCGTCCCCTTCGACATCGCGACCCATCGGATTGACGCTCGGAATCGCAATCAACTCGGAGAGCGTCTCAGTCAAATCCAATTCCATACTTCCGACCTTTTTAATATTCGCGCGTGCCCGCTTCTCCAAAGCCGATCGATTCCGGACGCTCCGTTGACCGATCGATCAACCTCGTCAAAGACCGCATTGTAGCGGTTTGCCGGTCGGGTGAAACGCTCTGGTTTCACGGCCATTTAGAAACTGCCGATGGCTGGAACGCCGACGGGACGTCGTCAGGATCAGTTCGAAGAGCCAAGCCCTGCCTCCGGCCGCCGCGCGGGTTATGATGGCGAATTACCTCGTTTGACATTATCCGCATCGTGCCCGTTGACGGTCCGCAATATGACTGCGCGCCCTTGGTCTCGCGACGAGACGCTCGCAGCGTTTAGCCTCTATTGTCGGACGCCGTTCGGCCGCTTGCATTCACGCAATGCCGACATCATCGAACTCGCCGCGGCCTTGGGGCGAACGCCTGGCTCGGTGGCAATGAAGTGCTGCAACTTGGCAGCGTTCGATCCAGTTCAACAGAGCCGCGGGATTCAAGGCCTAGGGAAGGGGTCTCATCTCGACGGCGAAATCTGGGATGCGTTCCAACAAGATCCTGAATCTATCGGATTTGAATCGGAAGTCATAACCGCCAGTTTTCTTGGGCGTGCGCCGGAAGCGTCGAAAGCCGTACGGTGGGAAGACGCCGAGGGGCTCGACCGCGAGGCGCTCACCAAAGTTCGCGTAAACCAGGCACTATTTCGTTCGATCATCCTGGCTGGCTATCGAAATGCGTGTTGCGTGTGCAAGACGCCAGTCCGCGAACTGCTGGTTGCGGCGCACATCGTTCCTTGGTCGATCGACCGCGCTCTGCGAATGAATGCATGCAATGGACTTTGTCTGTGTGCGCTGCACGATCGGGCTTACGACCGTGGACTTCTGGGCGTCTATCCGGATCTAACGATTCACGCTTCACGCACCGTGAACCAGCACGCGGATGATTACACAGTCTCGACAATGCTGACGGCCTTCGAAGGCCGACGCATCGAACTTCCTGATCGTTGGCAACCAGATCCGCTGCTACTTGAGCGGCATCAGGAACTCGTCGGGTTCCTGGCAGCGTAACCTCTATCGTCAAAACCGCGGATGTGGTCCGAACGGGCATGGCGCGATCGCAAGTTCGCTTACCGATTCCAGTAACCTGAATTGAAGCGGCCACAAGCACGGAACGCACTAAAGCGCGCGAACATCCATGCCCTTTCTTTGCGGCCTTTGCGATCTTCTGTTCCAGCCCTCCGCCTTTTGTACAACCCAATCTGTTTGGCGCTTTAGGCTAGCTCTTGCGTACCAAATAAGCGATCGAGATACTTCGAGAGCGATTCCGCGGTGCCGGGCTGGTTGCAGTAGCCGATGTAGCCGTCGGGCCGAGCTAAGATGAGGGCGCGGTCGGTGGCGCCTAACTTCTGATGCACGCGGCCGTGGGCGTCGATCCAAACGGGCATGTCCGAAACTTCTGCGTTTGCACCGGACGCGATGGCCCAGGTCTGGTTCGTCGAATTCGATGAGCAATCAATCCCAACGCTGGTGCAGGCCTTCGAGGAGCCATGGAAAGCTCTGAGTCTAAACCGGTTGTTTTGCATTACTTCGTCGACGAAGCCGGCACGCCGACGATCTTCGACCGGCGCGGACGCCGAGTTCTCGTAGGCCAGACGGGCTGCTCAACGTAGTTTATGCTGGGCAAGCTCGAAGTGCCCGATCCTGGCGCTTTGGAGCGGGATCTTTCGCGGCTGCGCGCGCAATTGCTGGCCGATCCCTAATTCAAGGGTGTTCCGTCCATGCAGCCCGAGCGACGCAAGACAGCGTTGGCATTCCACGCAAAAGACGATCTGCCCGAGATTCGTCGTTCGGTTTTTCAACTTCTGATGACCCACGAACTGCGGTTTTCTGCGGTCATTCGCGACATGCATCGGGTCGCGGCAGAGGTGCGCGCTCGAAATGCTGCCGACCCGGAGTACCGCCATCGCGAGAACGAGTTGTACGACGCCCTGGTCAACCATTTGTTCAAGGGTGGCTTTCACGAGGCCGACCATTTCCGAATATGCTTCGCAAGACGCGGCAAGAGCGGCCGCACCGCGGCACTACGCCAAGCGCTCGAGAATTCGCGGCTCGCGTACGAGCGGAATTTCGGCTTTCGGACTCGACATACAACCGACGTGATCCCAGCGTCGCCGCCAGAAAGCGCGGGGCTGCAAGCCGTCGACTACTTCCTGTGGGCATTGCAGCGATTGTATGAACTGGGCGAAGAGCGCTACTGGGAATTCGTTCGTGCGAAAGCACGCCTGGTTTATGACGTGGACGACACGCGGCAAAGCAGTTTCGGCGTTTTCTACACCTCGGACAAGCCGCTCACGAGCGAGGCCCGCGCAAAAAAATAGGCTGGCGGATAGAGGGTCTCGTTGAGCCGCAGCCCAACGACCACACGGCATGCAGCCGATTTTTGTCCGTCAGCCTGTTTAACTATAGTTCTCGGCGAGATAAACGGCAATCCTTTAAAGACAGAGCGGGAGGTCGGCAATGTCTGAAAGCCGTGTGCAGGGGGGGCGGTCAGTGGACCGCCACAATTACCGAAGTGGCACCCGTTCGACTGGCCGCCTGTTGTAATGACCGTCGAACATCTCATCAAGGTAATACTCGACGTAGGCGCCGTCGGAAGCCGCGAATTTCGGCAGTTTGAACGAAACGAATATGCGATCGGCTGTTTCGCGATCAATTGTTCCATCCAGAGTCGTGAAGGCGGTGGCCTTCTCTGCCTTGTAATGGCAGCGGATAGCGGTGTACCGCTTACTGACCCTGCCCGAGCCGGCACCCCAGACCGACAGTTCATACTCGATAGTTATTGGCTCACCGTATTTGATGGCAGTCGGGGGAAGGTTAACGCTCCCGCCCCCCCCGGGGCATCCAGCCAACAGGATGATACCGAAGATGAGCGACGCTCGGACCAAGACCGGCATACTCAAACGCCTCCGTTCATGGACGGCTTCTTCGCCGAACATCCGGGCCTGGAGGAATAGGAGCCTTAGCTTATTGAGAACGGCCCAATTGCTCTGACCAAACGAACTCGGCAGTTTCGCCATTGCGGTGCTCTTCAATGGCGCGGTCTTGCAGCCGGGCGATCGCTTCCGGCATGTCTTCGTCCGTGGCGTCTTGGGCAGCGACAATGGCCCGCATTTCAGTGCAACACTCGTGAAACCGTTCCACGTTGTCGACCTTAAAACCGCGCGATTCTTGCAGCGAAATCCACCGGTTCGCCGGTTCGCACGGCTTGAGCCATAGCGCGCAAAGCGCACGAATTCCGGCCTCGGCCTGCGCAGGATCGAAGGCGGCTTTGCCTTCGAACATCGCCCGCCGCAAGACCTGGTCGGCACGCATCACCCACTGAAAAGCATCGATTCCCAATTGGAGAAAATCTTTGCAGTCGCGGCAATCCATTGCCTCGCGGTGTGCGCCCGCCACCTCGTCCTCGCGCGCATACGAGTGAACGAGAGCGGTCGCGGCACGATAACTCAGATTGTCCAGTTCCATGAATGCGTGTACACCTTCGGGGGGGCCGTTCCCGTGTCGGGCTTCGTCGTCGGCTTGCAGCTGGCGGCCGTAAGGCGTGGCTCATTCATCATAACCGGCGGAATGCGGCTGGCAATTTTTGCATCACATGGGTCGCGCCGGCGGGCGAGCCTCGCATCTGGCACGTTGTATGCCCAATGCTTGACCCATATTATGGAAACGGCCCGACGGACGGGGGCGTGAGGGGCGCCCTCTGTGGCCGGCCGCGGATGGACATTTCGGCCGGCGGGCAACGATCGTGAGCTGGGTTGCTCAAAGTACATAAGGATCCAAGCGTTATGGACAGCAAAAAAGATGAGCCGAGCGGCCGCAAGCCGTCGGATAAAAAATCGTCGTCGATGAGCAACAACCTGGTGTGGTCGCTCCTGGCCCTGGGCATCGGCGTGCTGATCGGCGTGATGTGGTTCAATCCACGCCACCAGGAAGTCGACATTCCCACCGGCAAGCTGCTCAAGCTGATTAAGGAAGGCAGTCCCGCCCGCGCCCCCGAAGCCGCAATCACCTACGAAGAGGGGCCAGACTCCGCGCGCCACTGGGTTCGCTATTCGAACCTCCGCGACCTGGTTATCGGCCAGACGGAAATCTCCGGCAAGGTCGATCGCACCTTGCTGTCCGGACCCAAGGACGCCAAGGGCGAAACGCGAGCGGGCGTGTCGTTCACCACGCCACGCGTCGGCCTGGAAAACGACAACGGCGAATTGTCCAAGCTGCTTGAGGAAAAAGGCTTCGACGACTTTACGGCCGAGCACCCGCGTAGCGAGTTGCGTAACTACGTGCCCATGCTGCTGGTGACCGTGCTGTTTGTCGGCGTGTTTTTCTTCGTCATGCGGCGGCTGGGCGGGGCCGGCTCGCCCATGGCCTTTGGCCGCAGCCGCGGCAAAATGTACGCGCAGGAAGACATCGGCATCACGTTCGACGAAGTGGCCGGCATCGACGAGGCCGTGGAAGAACTGCGCGAAGTCGTCGAGTTCCTTAAAACGCCCGAAAAATATCAGATTCTCGGCGGCCGCATTCCCAAGGGCATTCTGCTCGTGGGCCCGCCGGGTACCGGCAAGACACTGCTGGCCAAGGCCATCGCCGGCGAGGCGGGCGTGCCGTTCTTCAGCCTGTCGGGCTCGGATTTCGTGGAGATGTTTGTGGGCGTGGGCGCGGCGCGCGTCCGCGACATGTTCCAGCAGGCCGAAGCCAAGGCCCCGTGCATCATCTTCATCGACGAGTTGGACGCGCTGGGCAAGACGCGCGGCTCGAGCGTCGTCGGCGGACACGACGAGCGCGAGCAGACGCTCAACGCGCTGCTGGTCGAAATGGACGGCTTTTCTTCCAACAGTGGCGTGATCGTGATGGCAGCCACCAACCGGCCAGAGACGCTCGACCCCGCGCTGCTGCGGCCGGGCCGCTTCGACCGTCATGTGCTGGTGGATCGGCCCGACGTGCGCGGCCGCGAAAAGATTCTCGACGTTCACGTGCAGAACGTGAAGCTCGACGCGAGCGTGCAGACCAAGGACGTGGCGGCCATCACGTCTGGCTTCGTCGGCGCCGACCTGGCCAACCTGGTGAACGAGGCCGCCTTGCTCGCGGCCCGCAAAGGTAAAACGGCCGTCGGCATGCAGGAGTTCAACGAGGGTGTCGAACGCGTGACGGCCGGGCTGGAAAAGAAGCAGCGCGTCATCAACCAAGAAGAAAAACAACGCGTCGCTTACCACGAAAGCGGCCACGCCCTGGTCGCTTACAGCCTGCCCAATACCGATCCGGTACACAAAGTCTCGATCATTCCCCGCGGCCTAGGCGCGCTGGGCTACGTCATGCAACGGCCCGAAGGTGATCGCTATCTGATGACCCAGGCCGAGTTGGAGAGCCGCATCCAAGTCTTCCTGGCCGGCACGGTAGCCGAAGAAACCATCTTCGACGACGTTTCCACCGGCGCCCAGAACGACTTGGAGCGGGCCAGCGAGCTGGCGCGCAGCATGGTCATGGACTACGGCATGAGCCGCTTGGGCCGAGTGAATTATCGCGAAAGCGGCCGTAACCCGTTCCTGGCCGGCTCGGACAGTCCGCGTGAGCGCAGCCACAGCGAGCAGACGGCCCGCGAAATCGACGAGGAAATCACACGGATCATCGAAGAGGCGCTCGATAAGGTGCGGGTGATCGTCGGCTCACGCAAGCCGGCCTTGATTGCCTTGGCCGAACGGCTGATCGAGCGCGAAGTGATCGACGCCGACGAGCTGCGGCAGATCATCGAAGAGAACTCGCCCAGTCCGCAAATCGTGCCCGGCACCGCCGGCGAGCGCAAGCGCGTGCCGATCAAAGAAGCCGGCGAAGCCGCCACGGACGAATCGCAAGCGATGTAACGGCATCTTTCGCCGGACGATTTAGCCGGCGCATTCATGTGCCGTTGCTGCTAATTCCGGCGGTCGTCGTGATGACGGCCGTGGCGCGGTTCCGGCGTGCCGCGAAGCGGATCATTCGCGGATCGCTGCTCGGCGGACCAGTTGTAGGTTCGCTCGAGGGCCAGCAGCACAGTGGACGTGACCTTGCCTTGGCTCACCGGCTTGTGCAGCACGGCAAAGGCCTGGGCCAGCATGGCCTGGCGAACGAGCTCTTCGTCGGCAGCGGCCGACATCAGAATGCAGGGCAGCCGCGATTTGAAGCGCTTGACGCGCTCGAGCGTTTCCAGGCCGGTCAGCCGCGGCATGTGCATGTCGAGCAGGACCAGGTGAATGTCCTCGTGCTCGACGATCCGCAGCGCCTCTTCTCCGTCGCCCGCCAGCAGCGTGCGAAAACCACGCGGTTCGAATACCGAACGCAGCGTCTCGCGGAAACCCGCGTCGTCGTCGGTAATCAGCAATGAGTAATGGGCGATCATGGTCTTCGCCTCAGCGGTCCCATTGCACTGTGCGGCCGCCAAGCGTTCCTGTCGAATTGTCCGAACCCTGCATGTCTCTGGAGATGGATATCGCAACTGTAATGCCCGATGCGAGCCTTTATTGCATCCGGCCGATGCTGCGGTGCCTAACTCTCAGACTCTCAAGCCCTTATCTATCATACGCGACATTTTGCAGGAAGACAGATTGGGCGCTTCGCGAAGTTTGAGCACATAAATCCAGCTTTGGCGGCCTGCCAAATAGGCAGGTAAATGCACAATCTAGGTAGCTTAAGCCAGTCGCTTGTCAGTTCCGGCATGAACCCTATACTAGCCGTTTACGGCACAAGGGTTTAGCTTCGGTCTACCCCCCGATCGTTCGCCCGCTGGCTCGGAAACGACCGCAAGCCGGCAGGTTCACGGCCCCCGCTGCCGAAGACATTTCGCGTGCGAAAGGATGGTCCGGTGGACGCGGCGCCTTCTTCGTCTTCCCCGTCGTTCTTGCTCCGCCACCAGTTTTTGATCCTGCGGCTGCATTCGCTCAGCGGATTGCTGCCAGTGGGCGCGTATATGGTGATCCATCTGATCACCAACGCCAGCGTCTTGGGCGGACCCGACACTTTCCAGCGCCAGGCCAACACGATCCATTCGCTGGGGCCGGCGCTGCCCTTCGTCGAGTGGACGTTCATCTTCCTGCCGCTGATTTTTCACGCGGTGGTGGGCGTGATCATCATCCGCAGTGGCCTATCGAACACGTCGAGCTATCGGCTCGCCGGCAACTTCCGCTACATGCTCCAGCGGGCGACGGCGTGGATTGCCCTGTTCTTCATCTTCTACCACGTGTTTCAGATGCACGGCTGGATCCATGCCGGCTGGTGGACGCGGGCCATCCACAATTACGGCGCCCAGTTCAATGCCGATCTGGCCACCAGTTCCGCGGTTCGGGCACTAGCCAGCGTGCCGGTGCGGATCGCGTACGTCGTGGGCATTCTGGCCTGCGTGTATCACTTGGCCAACGGCTGCTGGACGATGGGCATCACCTGGGGGCTGTGGACCACGCCTGCCGCGCAGCGCCGGGCGAACTGGTTGTGCGCGGCGATTGGCGTCATCGTGGCGGCCATCGGGCTGGGCGCGCTGGTGGGCATGACCACCACTGACGAAGGCACGGCACTGGCCAGCGAACGCGTGGCCTTGGAAGGCCGGCTGGCCGAGCTGGAACAGGTCAAGCAGGATGGCGGTCTTGGCGTGGACGATAAGATTACTGAAGTCAAGCATTCGCTCGAGGCGGTACACGCCCGGCAGGACGAGCTGCGCAAGACCCCGGGTTCCGAGCCGGCCGCTCGGCAAGCGTCTCTCGAAAAATAGGTAGCATGCAGCCATGGCGAAGCAACGTGTCATGATCGTCGGCGGCGGGCTGGCCGGGCTGGCGGCCGCCATGCGGTTGGCCGAAAGCGGCACCGACGTCGACCTGATGAGCCTCACTCCCGTCCGTCGCTCGCACAGCGTCTGCGCGCAGGGCGGCATCAACAGCGTGAACAACCTCACGCGGCAGCAGGGCGACAGCGAGTGGCTGCACTTTGACGACACGGTCTACGGCGGCGACTTTTTGCAGCATCAGCCGCCGGTCAAGGAAATGACCGACTGGGGTCCAAAAATCATCGACCTGATGGACCGGCTGGGCGTCCCTTTCAATCGCACGGAAGAGGGCTTTCGCGATCAGCGCCGCTTCGGCGGCACGCTGTTCAAGCGCACTGCTTTTGCCGGCGCCACCACCGGCCAGCAACTGCTCTACGCGCTGGACGAGCAGGTCCGCCGCTGGGAAGTGGCCGGCAAGGTCAAGAAGTACGAGTTCTGGGATTACCTGGGCCCCATCATCGACGGCTCGGGCGTTTGCCGCGGCTGCGTGGGCCAGGACCTGGTGAGCATGGAAATCCGGGCCTTTCCGGCCGATGCCGTGGTGGTCGCCTCCGGCGGCTGCGGGCTGATCTATGGCCAATCGACCATGTCGATGGTCTGCACCGGCAGCGCGGCCAGCCGCACGTTCCGCGCGGGAGCCAAATACGCCAACGCCGAGTTCATCCAGGTGCACCCCACCGCGATTCCCGGCGCCGACAAGCTGCGGCTGATGAGCGAAAGCGCCCGCGGCGAAGGTGGCCGCGTGTGGGTTCCGCGCCGCCCGCAAGACACGCGGCCGGCTAATCAGATTCCCGAAGGCGAGCGTTATTATTTCCTCGAAGAGCGTTACCCGAAGTACGGCAACCTCGTGCCGCGCGATATCGCCACGCGCGAAATCTTCAACGTCTGCACGCAGGAGGGATTGAGCGTCGAGCGCGACCGCATGTGCGTGTATCTCGACCTGACGCACATCCCGCGCAAGGTGCTCGACGACAAGCTGGCGGGCATTCTCGAAATTTACGAAAAGTTCCAGGGCGTCGATCCGCGCGACGTGCCGATGAAGATTTTCCCCGCCGTGCACTACTCGATGGGCGGACTATGGGTCGACTACCAGCGCACGGCCGCCGGCGGCCTGCAGCTCGGCTCGCCCCGCAACCAGGCCACGAATATCCCCGGCCTGTACGCCATCGGCGAATGCGATTACCAGTACCACGGCGCCAACCGGCTGGGTGCCAACTCGCTGTTGAGCTGCATTTTCAGCGGCCTGATCGTCGCTCCCGGCTTGCAGAACTGGATGAAATCGATTCCCGGCGGCACGGCGGCCGAGCAAGGCTCGGGACTGTTCGACGGTGCCCGCAAGAAACAGCAGCAGGCCCACGACGCCCTGCTGCGCCGCACCGGCGGTGGCGAAAATCCGTATCTGCTGCACCAGCAGCTCGGCCAAGTGATGACGCGCGCGGCAACCGTCGTGCGCCACAACGACGCGCTGCGCGAGGCTTACGAGCAAGTTAGCGAGCTGGCCGTGCGGGCCGAAAAATGCTCGCTCTCCGACACGGGCAGTTGGACCAACCAGAACGTGGTGTTCACCAAGGCGCTGCGCGACATGTTTCCGCTGGCCAAGGCCATCGTGCTCGGCGCACTGGAGCGCGACGAATGCCGCGGGGCGCATTACAAGCCGGAGTTCGCCATGCCGGGCTTGGATGCCGTCGACCCGGGCGAGCATCGCCGCCAGGCCGAAGCCTGGTGCGACCGCTTCGAAGAAAACACGCGCAAATGGCTCAAGACCACGGTGGCCGTCTGCTCGGCCGAGGGCGATCCGCAATTGAGCTACGAGAATGTCGACACGTCGCTGTTGCCGCCGCGCCCGCGGCTGTACGGTCTGGTGGGCGGCGAGGTGATCGAAGAAGTCTGGAAGCAGCGGCAAGCGGCCAGGCAATCCGCGAGCCAAGGCAACGGCTCGACAGCCAAGCCCGCGTCCGAAGCCGCCGCCGCCAGTTGAGCAGCGAAATTCCGATTCGTTTATCCCTGTAGCCAGTTATTGTGCAACGATGAATCATACTCACGAGCACGAAGCAAACGGCGGTGACCACGCCGTCGCGCGCAACTTCGAGGTCCGCATCCTGCGGCAGGACGCGCCCGACGCGCCCAGCTACTGGGAGCGCCACCGGGTCGAGCGCGAAAACGACATGAACGTGATCAGCGTCTTGCAGCGCATCGCCGCCCGGGCCGAAACGGCCGACGGCCGCAAAGTGGCTCCCGTGGCCTGGGACTGCAATTGCCTGGAAGAAGTCTGCGGCGCGTGCACGATGGTGATCAACGGCCGGGTGCGGCAGGCGTGCTCGGCACTGGTCGATCGCTTGTTGGAAGACCAGCCCGAGGGGATCGAGCTGCGGCCGGCGAGCAAGTTTCCGGTGGTGCGCGATTTGGTGGTCGATCGCGCGCGGCTGTTTCGCGCGCTGGAGAAGATCAAGGCCTGGGTGCCGGTCGACGGCTATTACGACTTGGGTCCCGGGCCGCGCCAGAACCCCAGCCTGCAGCACGAGACGTATCCGCTGAGCCAGTGCATGAGTTGCGGCTGCTGCCTCGAGGCCTGCCCGCAATACGTAAAGATCGATCTCACGCGTCGCGACGACGAGACCGAAGTCGAATTCGCCGCCCGCCGGCGGACCGCGTTCGACGAGGGCTTTATGGGCGCCCATTCCATCAGCCAGGTGATCCGCTTCAACAAGGACCCGATCGGCGGCATGCACGCCGACGAGCGGCTGGCCGCCTTGACCGAGCCGGGCGGCATCCAGATGTGCGGCAACGCGCAGAACTGCGTGGCCGTCTGCCCCAAGGAAATTCCGCTTACGACGTCCATCGGCCGCGCCGGCCGCGCCGCCACCGTGTATTCCATCAAGCGGATCTTCGGGGCGTAAACCCATAGCCGACGCGACTCGCACGCCGGCAAACACCACACGAAGCAAAACCACGGATGGCACGGATCACACGGATTTTTTATCTGTGCTGTCAATGCTCCCCGTGGTCAACAGAATTGGCGTCTTATGCGACTATTGGCCATCGGCGATATCCACGGCTGTCTGGTGGCCTTCGACGCGCTGCTGGCGGCGATTGGCCCGACGACCGACGATTGGCTCGTCACGCTGGGCGACTACGTCGATCGCGGACCCGATTCGTGCGGCGTGATGGAGCGGCTGGTTGAGCTCGCTTCCGGCGGCCGGCTGATTGCCGTGCGCGGCAATCACGAGGAGATGATGCTCGACGCGCGGACCGACCCGATGATTTACGGCCAGTGGCTGCAATACGGCGGGCAGAACACGCTGGATAGCTACGCCCAGCACGGCTTCGACGGGACACTGAACGGAGTGCCAGCCGCGCATTGGAATTTCCTGGAGAACCAGTGCGTCGACTGGTTCGAATCGCCGAAACATTTTTTCGTACATGCCAACATCGATCCCAGGCGCGAACTGGCCAACCAGCCGATCAGCGTGCTGCGCTGGCAAAAGTTCGGCGATCCGCCGCCGCACCGCTCGGGCAAGACCATGATCTGCGGCCACACGTACCAGGAAAGCGGCTATCCGCGCAACCTGGGACACGCCGTGTGCATCGACACCTTCGTCTATGGCGACGGCTGGCTGACCGGTTTGGATGTCGCCACCGGGCAGTTCTGGCAGGCCAATCAACAGGGCCACTCGCGCACCGGCTCGCTGGCCGATCACCTGGAAAAACCCCTGCCTCAAAAGCCGCGCTAAGCCGCGCTCACGCGCGACCCCCAAGCCCACGGACTGCGTTCCGTGGGGCTTTTCATCGTTCTCGCGCCGCTCTTTGCTAGCACTCGCAATTCCACACGCCGCGCATGGAAGACTTTGCCGATTTTTCCAATTGTTCCGTCGCGGGGAAGGTGAGTTGCATGGTTGTAACGATGACGAACTGGCCGGTCGTTGCCAGCTTCAAGACGAAGCCCTGATTATACTTGATCGCTGGCGAGGCCTTGTTAAAGTCGAATCTGAGAGACACGGACCGTATGGCCGGTGCCACGGATTTTTTTTCAAGCGGCAGAGCAGCGGGGGTTTTCACACTATGTCCGAGAGCCATCTTCTGCATCCTGATGAGGTCGAGCACCTGTTGCGCAATGCGCAGCTTCGCGACGACTTGGAGCCGTTCTGCGACGAATCGCTCGACACGTTGAACCTGCGGCATGTGCCGACGCCCGTCGAGAATGAATTCCTGGCGAGCATGCTCGCCTGGGAACGCGCGCCGGTGTTGCCGATCTCGAAGTGGTTCGATCCCGAGTTGTGCTTGAGCCCGCCCGAGGCGCTCGACGATCAGCAACTGCGGGCCGTGCTATGGTCGACGATTCGCAAGCTCTTCGAGCGGCGGATCGTGCTCGACTTCACGGACCATTTGTCCGACCGGCAGCTCTACTGCCTGATCTATCGCGACATTCTGCCGTCGCCGGAAAAGAAGCTCGATCGCGGCGACAACTACTTGCACTGGGACTGCACCGGTCCCGGCGGCGACGCGGAAGTTTGGCTTCGCTATTACGCCGGCGAAGATGAGCGGCAAAACTGGCTGGAAACGGCCGACAGCCCGCTGCCGCCGCACGAAGACCCGCCGTATCCGCGGGCCCTGCCGCGCCGCCCGCTCTGACGAGCGCGGCGTCGTGAATTGGAATTAGCCGCCACATTCATGTGGCGATCGCGCCGCTCGACGCGGCCCGCGCCTAGTACGGGTAATAATAATTGCCCGTCGGGTAGTTGTAGTAATTCGTCTGCGGAGCGACGAACGGAGCCGGGGCCGGCGGCTGGGCCGGAGCCAACAGGCTGGGCGCGGTGGTTGGCGGCGTCATGACGGTTTGCGCCGGCTGCTGAGTGACGACGACCGGCGGAGCCTGCATCACCACTGGCGGCGGCGCTTGGATCACGACCGGGGGCGGTGGCGGATAAGGGCGATAGCCATAGCCGTAATACGGCGGCGGATAGTAGCCCGGATAATAGCCATACGGTCCGTAGCCGTAGCCGCCATAAAATCCGGGCGTCAGATTCACGCCGAAAAAGAAGCGCGGCCCTCGGGCTTCGGCGGTCGCGGCGCACACTAGCGCCAAGCCCAAGGACATCAGTGCGACCCTTTGGAGCTTGCGCATGGCGAATCCTTTCGTGCGGCCGCCGGGGCCAGATGTTTGCATACGATCGGCGCGTATTGCTCGACGGGCGCGGCCGATCGGCACTCTAGGTATCTCATCGGCACTTGGCGAGCAAGCCCTATTGCCCACCGAGCCGCATTCGCCCGGCAGCTAGCACCCGGTATGTAGCATGCAGGGGCGCGTTCCGCGTGGACAAAGTGCTAGCTTGGTCGTAGCATGCCGACTGCCGATGCCGCATCTTCGAACCTCGAGCGCCAGGCCGCGAAGCAAGATGAAATCATGACTGGATCCTACCTGGGCCTTGCCGCGGAAGATTGGCAGGCGGTGGCGCTGAGCGTCGGCGTGTCGGCAGCCGCCGTGTTGCTGAGCCTGGCGCCGGGCGTGGCTTGTGCCTGGCTGCTGGCACGCAAATCGTTTCCCGGCAAAGCGCTGTTGGATACGCTCGTCAATCTGCCGCTCGTGCTTCCGCCGGTCGTGACCGGCCTCGTGCTGCTGTACGCCTTGGGCCGGCGCGGTTGGATCGGCGGCTGGCTGTATGAGTGGTTCGGCATCGAAATCGCGCTCACCTGGCGCGCGGCCGTGCTGGCCATCGCCGTGATGGGCTTTCCGCTGCTGGTGCGCTCGATCCGCCTGGCGCTGGCCAGCTACGATCCGCGTTTGTATCAGGCGGCCCGCTCGCTGGGCGCCAGTCCGCTCGACGCCTTTTGGAGCGTGAGCCTGCCGCTGGCGCGGCAGGGCGTGATTGCCGGCTGCATGTTGGCCTTTGCCCGCGGGCTCGGCGAGTTCGGGGCCACGCTGATGTTTGCCGGCATTCGGCCGGAAACGCGTACGCTACCGATCCAGATCTACCTGCTGAACAACCGGCCCGGCGATGCCAACGAGGCTCGCATGTGGCACATCGTGGCCGCATCGGTGGCGATTTCGTTCGCCGCGCTGGCGATCAGCCAGTGGCTCGAGCGGCGAGCCATGCGCGCGGAATCGGCTTAGTCAGGCGATTGGCGCTGGCCTGATCGCGGCCGCACTGAGCGTTGGGCGTCCCGCCTGGAAGCATTTCTGCTTCGCCGAATCCGCCGCCTGGGCGATTTGCAACCTCGTTCGAGTACGGGCCTTCTCTTGCGACTACGGCAGCGCTATGAATTCTGACAGGTGCCCGGCGGTCGCGCAGCGGCTCGCGCCGGCTCGCCGAGCGGCATTGGTATTTCGCCGGTCTTGCAAAAGGATGCTTGTTATGAAAACCAAACTGATTGTCTGCCTCGTGGCAGCGGCCTTGGTCATTGCCGGCGGCCGTCGAGCGCTGGGCAAAGATGATCCCGAGCAGGTCCGCCAGGCACTCGAGCGGGCCACGATCAGTATCAGCGAAGCCGTCGAGCGGGCATTGGCCCGGATTCCGGACAGCAAGGCGGTAGAAGCCAGCCTGGAAACCAGGCGCGACAATACGACATTCGAAATCGAAGTCGTGGCCGACGGCAAACATCGCATCGTGGAAGTCGATCCCACCGGTGGCGCGATCGAAAAGAAGGGCGGCGAAAGCATCGAAGAAAATCAGCAAGACGCCAATGAACAGGTCGAGAGCGCGATCAGCCGCGCCCCCGTGACGCTGGTACAGGCGGTCAAGGCGGCGCTCGAGCAGGATCCGCAGGCCAAGGCTTGTCGGGTCGAACCGAAAAAGCACGCGGGCAAGCTCGTCTTCTCAGTCGAATTGCTTGCACAGCGCAAGCTGATCACCGTTAACGTCGATGCCCAATCGTGCCAGATCGTGCCGCGCGGCGAGTAAGCCCCGCGCGGGCTTACGAACGAACGCAAAATAACTTCCCAATTTTCCCGCCCCCTCACCCGGTCTCTTCCGCAAGGGGCGAGGGGCTAGCGGAGAAGTTATTTTGCGTTCGTTTCTTAGCGGCTCGCCTTGCGTGGTCCGCGCCTCGCCGGAAAAGTCGCAGCGGCCGGATCGTAGTCGGGATTGGGCGTCGGCATTTGTGCGCCGACGGCCGAGCGCCAGGCGTGCAGCTGGTCCCGAAGCTGCCGTGCTTTTTCCGGTCGAGCGCGCGACAGCTCCTGCTGCTCGCCGATGTCGTCGGCGATGTTGTAGAGTTCCAGGTGCATGTCTTCGAAGAACTCGATCAGCGTCCAATCTCCGGCTCGAATCGCGCCGTAGGGCGTGGCGCCGCCGGGATGGTAGTGCGGATAGTGCCAGAAGATGGCGTCGCGGGCGAGCCGGTCGACCTTGCCCGACAGAACCGGCACCAGGCTCACGCCGTCGATGGCCGGCGAGGGCGTCCGGAGCGCGCCGGCCATTTGCAACATGGTCGGGAAAAAGTCGACGCTGATCACCGGCTCGGCACTCACGCTGCCCGGCGGCGTGGTGCCGGGCCATTTGACGATCAGCGGCACGCGCACTCCTCCCTCGTAGGCCGAGCCCTTGCCCACTCGCAGCGGAACGTTCGACGTCGATTGCATCAGACCTCCGTTGTCGGAGGTGAACACGATGATCGTGCGCTCGGCGATGCCCGCGGTGGCCAGCGTATCCATCACGCGGCCGACGCTCTCGTCCACGCTCTGGATCATCGCCGCATACACGGCGTTCGTGTGGTGCAGCTCGGCCGACACCTTCTTGCGAAAATGCTCGACGGCCGGCTGCTTGGCCTCCAGCGGCGTGTGGACCGCGTAGTGCGGCAGATACACAAAAAACGGCTGCTCGGCGTGCTCGTTAATAAATTTGCAGGCCTCGTCGGTCAGCCGATCGGTCAGATATTCGCCCGCCCTGCCGTCGCTGAGCGTGGGAATGTTGTAGGGCGAAAAGTAGTGCGGCGGCTGACCCTTGCCATAGCCGGCAATGTTCAGATCGAAGCCCTGGTGATCGGGAAAATAGGCATCGTCGTCGCCCAGATGCCATTTGCCGATGCTGGCCGAGGCGTAGCCCAGCGGCGCCAGGGCTTCGGCCAGCGTCTCTTCTTCCAGCGGCAAATACTCGGTCCAATTGGGTACGCGCAGCTTGGCCTTCGGCAGCTTGTGCCCATGGATCCAATCGGTGATATGCAGCCGGGCCGGATACTTGCCGGTGAGCACGGCCGCCCGCGTCGGCGAGCAGACGGTGCAGGCCGAGTAAGCGTTGGTGAAGCGCATGCCCTGGCGTGCCAGCCGGTCGATATTCGGCGTCTCGTACAGGTCACCGCCCATGCACGCCAGGTCGGTCCAGCCCAGGTCGTCGACCAGCACGAACACGAAATTCGGCCGGATGGCCCTTTCAGCGGCGTATGCCGGCAGAGCATCCAGTAGTGACACAATCAGGCCAGCGCTGACGAGCACAAGCGTCAGAGCCACGCGGGACACAGGCAGCAGCAATCGAGTAAGCATTGAAATCTCGGGGACATCGAACGAAGCGCGTCGCAGTCACGAACTCCAACCCGCAATATCGGCCCTGATTGCATCCCGGTCAACGACCGCGAGCATGCTTGCCACTACTGTCGGCCTAGGTTTTTGCCGCGGACCATGGCGGGGGGGCGGGATTGCGAGCGGCCGTGATGCGACCACTCGGCGTCCTCGGGACAATGTTCACGCAGCCAGGCACGCAAAGGCACGTCGCCGTCGGCCGGGTCATAGGTGCCATTGGCCGACAGGCCGAAGCCGAGGATTTGGCGGCCGACCGGATCCAGCTGCGGATACAAGTCGGCCACGGTCATTTCGTCCTTGGTTCGCAGCCAGCGATAGCCGTAGCCGTACCACACCACCTTGCGCGTGTCGCTGCATAGGTTCGGACTGCGCGAGTGCCAAATGCGCCGATCGATGATTACCGCGCTGCCGGCTTTGACGCACAGCGGCTGGGCGCCGGCAGGATTCGAAACCCCATCGGCCGGGCAGTCGATCTCGTCCCACAAGTGCGAGCCCGGCACGATCAGCGTATTGCCGCGATCCGGCCGGCTGACGTCGGTGAGGTAGTATCCGATCTTGAGCGATAGTCGCGGGCGGGGGCTGGACTCCAACTCGTCGTTCACGCGCATGCTGTCCTGATGCCACGCCACGCGCCATTTGAGCGCGGCGGCATCGGCCGGCGGCGTCACGTCCAGGTGCGAATGGTACAAATAAATGTTCCAGCCCAGGATGCCCCAGACTTTTGGAAACGTGGTGGGACAATCGATGAGATCGACCATCGCCGGGTCTTCGTGAACGATATTCGTGACCGACAACAGCTTGTCGCGGGTCTCGGGCGTCCGCACGCGGCGATCGACGCGATCGACCACGTCGCACAGCGGCTGAATCTGCGCCGGCTCCAGTGCGTTCTCGACGATCAGATAGCCGTTGTCGTTGAAGAACGCGCGCTCATCCGGTGTCAGGCGATGCTCGAGGCAGTAGGGTTTCATAGAGGAACCTTCCTTATTCTCTTCTTATGTCAGACAACGAAGAACGAAGAACTTTGACCACGGATTTCACGGATAACACTGATCAGGCAAAGAAATCTTTTTCATCCGTGCCATCCGTGAAATCCGTGGTCAACTTTTCCTTTTTCCTCTTCTTACTCGCCTTCCCGGCCGTGGTGTTTTGCGCCACGCCTGATACGTTAACAGCTTACGCAGCCATCGCCAGCCGCGGCGGGTCGAAGTTCGAGGAAATCGCTCGATGAAATTGGGTTTTGTCAGTGCCATTCTGCCCGAGCTCTCCTGGCGCGAGGTGATCGAGTTCGCGGCAGCTACGGGCTACGAGTGCGTGGAGTTGATGTGCTGGCCGCCTGGCAAAGGCGATCGTCGCTATGCGGGCATCACGCACGTGGACGTAACCCAGCTCGACGCCGCCGGGGCTGCGCAGATTCGAGATTTTTGCACCGAGCGGAATGTCGCCATCAGCGGGCTTGGCTATTATCCCAACCCGCTCGCTCCCGACGCGGAAGAAGCCGCGGCCGTGCGAAGCCACTTGGAACAGGTGATTCGCGCGGCGCCGATGTTGGGCCTCAATCAAGTCAACACGTTCGTCGGCCGCGATTGGCGTCTTTCGGTCGATGCGAATTGGCCAAGATTCCTGGACGTGTGGCGGCCGCTGGTTCGACTGGCCGAAAGCTGCCAGGTGCGGATCGGCATCGAAAATTGCCCGATGCTGTTCACCGACGACGAGTGGCCCGGCGGCAAGAACCTGGCCGTGTCGCCGGCCATCTGGCGGCGCATGTTCGCGGCCATTCCCAGCCCGGCCTTCGGCTTGAACTTCGATCCGTCGCATTTCGTGTGGCAACAGATGGACTATCTGTTGCCGCTCGGTGAGTTTGCCGATCGGCTGTTCCACGTACACGCAAAGGATGTGCGGATCGATCGGCAGCGCGTGAACGAAGTGGGTATTCTGGCCGTCCCGTCAGCCTGGCATCAACCGAAGTTGCCGGGGCTGGGCGACATTGCTTGGGGGCCGCTGTTCTCCGTCCTGGGCGAAGTCGGCTACCGCGGCCCGGTGTGCGTCGAAGTGGAAGATCGCAGCTACGAGCATTCGCTCGCCGCGCGGCAGGCGGCCTTGCGGCAGTCGCTGCAATTCCTCCGCAACTTCGTGCCTCAAGGCGGATTTTAATAATCGAATCCTCACTTTGGAGCGTGGCGATGGAATTTGGCTACGAAGAGCTGGCGGGCATGATCGATCACTCGCTGCTGCACCCGACCATGACGGACGCGGAGCTCGAAGCCGGCTGCGCCGTGGCTGCCAGGTACCGGGTCGCGTCGGTGTGCATTAAGCCTTACGCGGTTCGCCGGGCAGTCGAGCTGCTGCGCGACAGCGGCGTGCGCGTGGGCTGCGTGATTGGTTTTCCGCACGGCAACAGCGCGACCGAAGTCAAACGCTTCGAGACTGAAGTTGCTTGCCGCGACGGCGCCGTCGAAATCGACATGGTCATCAACATCGGCAAGGCCCTCGGCGGCGACTGGGACTATGTCGAGCGCGACATGCGGGCCGTCTGCGACGAAGCCCATCGGCATGGAGCCAAGGTGAAGGTGATCTTCGAAAACGATTACCTGGCGGCAGGCGGTGCCGGACTGAGCAGCGACGAACTGAAGATCAAGCTCTGCCAGATCTGCGAGCGAGCCGGCGCCGACTGGGTCAAGACTTCGACCGGCTACGGTTTCGTCAAGCAGCCGGGCGGCGCCTACAACTATCAAGGCGCGACCGAGCATGACCTGGCTTTGATGCGTGCGAATTGTTCCGAGCGCGTGCAAGTCAAAGCCGCCGGCGGCGTGCGCGATCTGGACGGTCTGATTCGCGTACGCCAGCTTGGCGCCACGCGTTGTGGCGCCTCGGCCACGGCCGCGATCCTCGACGAGTTCCGCCGCCGCGAAATGGCAGGATCACCGGCAACAGTCAACGCTTCATTGGGCCAAGGCGGGTATTAACCCCGAACTCGTTCGCAGCGTGGGCAGTCAACGCCCGTGCCGCCTATCACGACGCGAGCGATTGCTTCAGCCAACTGCGGTCGCGCGCGAGCATTACCAGCGGCACCACCGGAGCGAGCATAAGACTGATACCAAATCCATCCATTGGCAGGTAATACAGCGGCACGAGCGCGCAATATACGGCGACGGTTCGTTGCAATCCGATCTGGCGGCAACCCACGGCCAGCGGCACGAGCCACGTAGCATACCAGCACAAGAACCATCCTACCGCCAGGCACTGGTAGAGAAGGATGAAGACCACGGAGTCGGCCAACAGACCTGGTAGCGTCGTCGCGCGCCAGGCCAGCACGGCTGCCAACACGCCAAAGCCCAGGCGTGCGGCCGCGGTCCACACTCGAAATACCAGGTGTTGCCAATACGGGGCAACGAGGGCCAGGCCTCCGCAAATGAGCGCCATCCATGAGTTGGCCAGCTTGTCGGGCGTGGCATCGACGGCGTTGAGGATGCTTCGCAGCGACGCCGGCCCCTGCCAGAAGGGAGCAAACAGCACGGCGAACAGCGCTCCGCCGGCCACGATCATTGCCGCCGCGCGCACGACCGAGCGCCGCACCTGAAAAACCAGATACAAGCCCATCACCGGTGCGATGGCGATCTTAGCGCAAAACGCCAGGCTCAGTGCCAACCAGGCCAACCACTCGCGACGAGCTGCCGCGGCCCACACAAACCCGGCCGTTCCCAGCAGCATGAAGCCGTCGTTGTGCGCCTGGCCGCTGATTTCCCAGGCCAGCAGCGGATTCCAACCCAGCACGATGAATGAAACCGCTGCATCGCCGCTGGGCAGATGGTCGCGGCAGAAGCGGTAGGCGAGAAGAACGTAACCCAACGAGCACGCCAGCAGGGCCGCTTTGAAGACGATCATCGCCGCCCAAGGCGGACCGGCCTTTGCGGCGAGCACCGAAATGTACGTGACGATCGGGCCATAGGGTGTCGGTTTGTCGCGCCAATGCGCGCCGACCAGGCCCCGAATCGGATCGTGAGCGTCCAAATCCTCCGGCACCTGGACATAGGGATTCTGCCCGTGCTGCACCATCCGTCCATTGGCCAGGTTCGAGAAAATGTCATTCGACGTCAGCGGCAGTGCCGGGGCTGCGGCCAACTGAATTGCCACGCCCGCGCCCAGCAACAGCGGCCAGTTGCTCCGTGCGCCGCCCCAGCACACGCGGACGTGTAATCCACCCGCCACGACCAGGCAGGTTACCAGCGCCGTGTCGATCCACATGCCGTGGAACTTGGCAAGTCCCGCTTCGTCGACTTTGACCGTACCGGCCAGCCATGCCCGAAGGTACGACAGCAGCGTGGCGAGCAACAGGCACGCGCCGATGCCGCATGCCGATCGGACCAAATCCACATCCGAGATGGGGCCGTGCCGCAAGCGACCGAGCCAGCCGGCGCCGGCCGGCTCTTGCGGTTGAACTCTGGTCACGTCCGCTCCTCGGCCTGGGGTCACGTAGAAGACGGTACGAAATCATAGACAAGACCGTCGGCCACGAACATTCTAAATCACCCCCCGCGGCGGCCGCGTACTTCCGGCCCCCAACCGCCACGCTGTCGACCTGTGTCGTCGTTCTGCGCACTGGCCATAGTACCGGTCCTGGTTTGCCTGGCCGTCGCCGGCGTCTGCCGTCCCTGGCGGGGCTAACGACTGTTTTGCCCTTCCCAACCGGCCCCAGTGCGTGAAAATTTGAACGCCGGCGCGCGCCGGCACCGTTTCGTCCATTCACGCGGAGTCCGCGACCCGTGGTTTTTGAGTTAGCAAGCCCGTTCGAGCCGGCGGGGTTTCAGCCGTCGGGGAGTTGCGGGCACGCTTGATTGACTTGTTGATTTCGCCGCACGGCCGGCCGCTGATCGCCACGGACTGCGAACCGGACGGGACGCCGGCGCCTGCCGCATTGCGACGGACGGCGCAGGCGCTGGACGCATCGGCGGCGCGAGGGCTGCTGCATCTGGCGACCGTCGAGTTGCAGACGACGTTGCCGCCCGGCTTGAGTTGGGCGCGTGGCTTCGCCAGCGATTATCTCACGCGGCTCTGTCATACGCCCGGCCTGGGCGAAGCCGGCGAGATCGCGGCCGTCGCCCCGCCGCCCGAAGACGAGCTGGCAGCCGTCGCGCAGCGCTGTCCCCCGTTGCTGGGCAGCGAATATCTCACGGCCGAGGTGCTGGCCGCGTGGTGGGGCGAACTGGACGAGCTGGTGCGCGCCGAGGCGCGGCAGTCGCCCGGCGGCGCGCAAGAATATTTGCGCCAGCAGAATCCCGTGTGGCGGCTGGTAGGGCGCGTCACGTTTCACCTGGCCGAAAACAAGCGCGACCCGGCACATCCGTTCGCGTTTCTGGCGACCTACGCCAGCCGCCTGTCGGCGCAGGCCCGGGTGCAGCACCAGCCGCTGGGACGCGCGTTGCAGGAATATGCCGGGGCGCGGAACCGCTCGGCGCTGGTGGCGCTGCTGACGCCCGTGGAGCGGGCCACGCAATTGAGCCCGCTGGCCAAGGAGCTGGTCGAATCGGGCGACGTTTACCAGCCGCTGGCCTGGACGGCCCGCGAAGCCTACCGCTTTCTGCAGGACATCCCAAAGTTCGAGGAAAGCGGGCTGATCGTGCGGGTGCCCGACTGGTGGCGGGCCCAACGGCCGCCGCGACCGATCGTCAGCGTCAAAGTCGGCGACCAGCCTGGCGCCAAGCTGGGGGCTGATCGCTTGCTCGATTTCAGCGTCGACGTGGCGCTGGATGGCGAGCCGCTATCCAAGAGCGAGTTGCAAGCCCTGCTGGATTCGGCCGACGGCCTCGTCGTACTCAAGGGCCGCTGGGTCGAGGTCGACCGCGATCGGTTGAACCAGGCGCTGCGTCACTGGAAAACGGTGGCCCAACAGGTTCGTGGCAGCGGCCTGACGTTTTTCGAAGGCATGCGGTTGCTGTCCGGCGCTAGTTACGCAGACGACGTCGCCGACGAGGCAGCCCGTGCCGCGCCCGAATGGACCGGTATTTCGGCTGGGCCGGCACTGGAGCAAGTGTTGCGCGAGCTGCGCGATCCGCAGTTGCTCGGCAGCCAGGCCGTGCCCCACTTGCAGGCGACCTTGCGGCCGTATCAGCAGACGGGCGTGGCCTGGCTGCGGTTCATGACCCGGCTGGGTTTGGGCGCCTGCCTGGCAGACGACATGGGCCTGGGCAAGACAATCCAGGTGATCGCCCTGTTGCTGCACATCAAACATCAGCGATCAGCCGCGCGCGAGCCCAGCTTGCTGGTCGTGCCCGCATCACTGATTGCCAATTGGAAGTCGGAACTCGCGCGGTTCGGCCCCAGCCTGGATGTGCGCATTGTGCATCCCTCGGAAATGCCCGCCGCTAGCGGCCGTCGTGGTAAAGCCGCTGACGAACCGTCGCCCGCTGCGCTCGTCGCAGGCTGCGACCTGGCCATTACCACGTACGGTATGCTAGCACGCTTGGACCCACTGCGCGAGCGGCGCTGGAACGTGGTCGTGCTGGACGAAGCGCAAGCCATCAAGAATTCCGGTTCGCGGCAGACACGGGCCGTCAAGGATTTGTCCGCCGCCGCCCGGCTGGCTCTCACTGGCACGCCGATCGAGAATCGCCTCTCGGACCTGTGGTCGCTGTTCGATTTTCTCAATCCCGGCCTGCTGGGCAGCGCCAAGCAATTCGCGGCGCTGGTCAAACAATCCGCGGCAGCCGGCGGCGACCGTTATGGCTCGTTGCGGTCGCTGGTTCAGCCCTACATCTTACGGCGGCTGAAGACGGACAAGCGCGTGATCGCCGACTTGCCCGAAAAAACCGAAGTCAACGCCTATTGCGGGCTGAGCAAACGGCAGGCCGCGCTCTACGAGCGGGCCGTTCGCGAACTGGCCGCCACGCTAAAAGACTCCGAAGGTATCCAGCGGCGCGGAACCGTGCTGGCCTTCCTGATGCGCTTCAAGCAGATTTGCAATCATCCGTCGCAGGCCACCGGCGACGCCGGTTACGAGCCGCGCGACAGCGCGAAGTTTCAGCGCCTGGCCGAGCTCTGCGGCGAACTCGCCGAGCGGCAGCAAAAGGCCCTGGTCTTCACCCAGTTTCGCGAGATCACGGCCCCCTTGGCCGAATTCCTGGCCGGCGTATTCGGCCGCCCGGGCCTGGTGCTGAC
Source organism: Pirellulales bacterium (assembly GCA_036268995.1). Taxonomy (GTDB): domain Bacteria; phylum Planctomycetota; class Planctomycetia; order Pirellulales; family PNKZ01; genus DATATB01. Next base: position 48,647 of record DATATB010000098.1, read on the forward strand.
CGGCCAGACGGCGGTGGGCAAGCGGCGCGAGCTGGTCGAGGCCTTTCAGCGCGAGACCGGCCCGCCCTTCTTCGTGCTATCACTCAAGGCCGGCGGCACGGGACTGAATCTCACGGAGGCGGCGCACGTCATTCACTTCGACCGTTGGTGGAATCCGGCCGTCGAGAACCAGGCGACCGACCGCGCGTTTCGCATCGGACAGAAGCACAACGTCGTGGTTCACAAATTTGTCTGCCGTGGTACGATTGAAGAGCGGATCGACGAAATGCTGACCGAAAAGAGCGACCTGTCGCGCAGTCTGCTGGACGCCGGCGGCGAGACGCTGCTCACCGAAATGAACGACGAGCAGCTCTTGAAGTTCGTGTCGCTGGACGTGCGAAAAGCCTTGGAAACTTAACATCGGCCCCAGCTTGCTCGATGCTAGGGAGGGCTTACCAATGAGTTGGTGGCAATACAAGGAATATGTCGGCGTCGGCCAACGACGTGCCAAGGCGGCGCGAAAGGCGAAGTCGCTGGAGAAGGCCGGCCGCAAAACCTCGCCCGTGGTCATCGTCGGCAGCCGCATCGCCGCCACCTATTGGGGCCGCGCCTGGTGCGACCATCTCGAATCGTACAGCGACTACAGCAACCGCCTCCCCCGCGGACGCACCTATGTCCGCAACGGGTCGGTCATCGATCTGCAAATCAAGCCCGGCCAGGTCACCGCCCTGGTCAACGGATCGGATATTTACACCATCGAGATTGAGATCACGCCGTTGGCCAAGGCCCTCTGGCAGCAGATCAAGGCGAGCTGTGCCGGCCGCATCGGGTCGCTCGTCGAACTGCTCCAAGGCAAGCTGGCCGACGATGTGATGCAAGTGGTCGCCGACCGCGAGCAGGGCCTGTTTCCCAAGTCGCGCGAGATTCGCATGGAGTGCTCCTGCCCCGACGGGGCATACCTGTGCAAACACCTAGCCGCCGTGTTGTACGGCGTGGGCGCTAGACTCGACACGCAGCCCGAACTGCTCTTTGTCCTGCGAAAGGTCGATCATCTCGAACTGATTGACGCGGCCGGCGAGGCCGCTGTGGTTAAGCCGTCGCGCAGCGGCAAAAAGACCATCGCCGCCGGCGAACTGGCCGACGTATTCGGCATCGAACTGGAGCAGAGCCCCGCGGACGCGCCGCCGGCACCCGGCAAGCGCGCCAGCCGCAAGCAGGCCGCAACCGACAAGCCACCGGTCACCAAGGAGCCGACTACGCCTAAGGCGAAGCCGGCGCGCAAAAAGAAGGCCGCCGCTCGGCCTGCCAGCCGGGCCAAACCTACCTCTGCCCGCGGCCGAACCAAAAAACGCTCCCCGCAGTAGCGGGCTGCGTTCAAAGCGGCCGCCTCCCCGGCGGTTTGCCCCTTTCCCAATCGGTCGAACTGCGTGAAAATTTGAACACCGGCGCGCGCCGGCACTGTTTCGACCATTCAAGCGGAGTCCGCAACCTGTGGGATTTGAGTTAGCAAGCCCGTTCCAGCCGGCTGGCGACCAGCCGTCGGCCATTGCTGCACTCAATGCGGGTCTGGCCGCCGAGCGCAAGCACCAGGTGCTGATGGGCGTCACCGGCAGCGGCAAGACGTTCACCATGGCCAACGTCATTCAGCATGCCCAGAAGCCCACACTCGTGCTCTCGCACAACAAGACGCTGGCCGCCCAGCTCTATAGCGAGTTCAAGGAGTTCTTTCCGCACAACGCGGTGCACTACTTCGTCAGCTATTACGACTACTACCAGCCGGAAGCCTACATCCCGCAGCGCGACATTTACATCGAGAAGGACGCCTCGATCAACCAAAACATCGACCGCCTGCGGCTGGCCGCCACCAGCGCCCTGGTCAGCCGCCGCGACGTGATCATCGTCGCCAGCGTGTCGTGCATCTATGGCTTGGGCTCGCCCGAGGATTATCGAGCCATGATGGTCGGCCTGCGCCGTGGGCAGCAGGTGGATCGCGACGAGGTGCTGCTCAAGCTGGTCGACATTCAGTACGACCGCAACGACATTGAGTTCGCGCGGAGCAAGTTCCGGGTGCGAGGCGACTCGGTCGAGCTTTGGCCGTCGTACGAAGAATTCGCCGTGCGGATCGAGTTCTTTGGCGACGAGGTGGACCGGCTGTCGATCATCAACCCCACCAGCGGCGAGACCATTGAGCAGCGCGACGAGCTATTCATTTATCCGGCCAAGCACTTCGTCATGCCCGAAAGCCGCATCATGTCGGCCGTCGACCGCATCAAGCGCGAGCTGGAAGAGCGGCTGCAAATCTTCCGCGACCAGGGCAAGCTGCTCGAGGCTCAGCGGCTGAATGCCCGCACGCGCTTCGATATCGAGATGATGCTCGAAGTCGGCTATTGCCCGGGCATCGAAAACTACAGCCGGCCGCTGTCGGGCCGCACGCCGGGATCGACGCCCGACACGCTGTTCGATTATTTTCCCAAGGATTTCCTGATGTTTGTCGACGAGTCGCATGTGACCGTGCCGCAAATCCGCGGCATGTTCGCCGGCGATTTCAGCCGCAAGAGCACGCTGGTCGAGCACGGCTTTCGGTTGCCCAGTGCGCTAGACAACCGGCCGCTGAAGTTCGACGAGTGGGTGCAGAAGGTCAAGCAGGTGGTCTTTGTTTCGGCCACGCCGGGACCGTATGAGCTGGACCAGACGGGCGGCGAAGTGGTTGAGCAGGTGATTCGGCCCACCGGATTGCTGGACCCGGTGATCGAGATCAGCCCGGCCCGTGGGCAGGTGCCGCATTTGCTCGAGCAGATTCGCGAGCGGGCCGCCGTGAGCGAACGCGTGCTGGTCACCGCGCTGACCAAGCGGTTGGCCGAGGATCTGTCGTACTTTCTCTGCGAGCAAGGCGTAAAGGCCAAGTGGCTGCACAGCGAGCTCGATGCCTTCGAGCGCGTCGAGTTGCTGCGCGATCTGCGGGCCGGCCACTTTGAAGCCCTGGTGGGCGTGAACCTGCTGCGCGAAGGCCTCGACCTGCCGGAAGTGTCGATGGTCGCGATCCTCGACGCCGACAAGGAGGGCTTTTTGCGGAGCGAAACCTCGCTGATGCAGACCATCGGCCGCGCAGCCCGCAACGTGAACGCCAAGGTGATCCTCTACGCCGACAAGATGACCGACAGCATGCAGCGGGCCATCGAGGAAACCAGCCGCCGCCGCGCGTTGCAGCAGGAATACAACCGCGAGCACAACATCACGCCCGAGACCATTCGCAAGAGCATCCGCGCCGGCATCGAGGCCGAGGTGAGTGCCCATGCGAAGGCGAATGCGGCCGTCGGCCGCGGCGACGAAGTGCAGTACATCACCGAAGAGTACTTATCCGAGCTCGAAGCCGAAATGCTCGCCGCGGCCGATGCACTGGAGTTCGAGCGGGCCGCCCGCTTGCGTGATCGCATCGAGCAACTGCGCAACTCGCTGGGCAAATCGGTCGACGAAGTCGAAATCCGCGAATCCTCCGGCGGTGGCCGCCGCGGCGGGGGTAAAGGCCGCGGCAAGGGCGGAGTTCGCGTGCCCAGGCCGAAACGCGGGTAGCGATTCCGGATCAGTCACCGTAGTCATCCCGCTCCGCCGGGATGAACACACCGCCACTGAACGCAACGCCGATCGTGCTCCAGACGTCTCGACGGAGCGAGACGGCTACGGTGACGCTCGCTGCGGCCAATTCCGTAGGCCCGGCGAGCCGAGCCGGGCTTGTCAAGCGGAGCAATCGGTGCTCCCAGTGCCGCTCGGCTGGCGGCACCTACGCTGACGTACTGGCGTCCACTGCATGTTGCTCGTCGGCCACGCGCTTGGCGATTAGCGCGTCGAGGAATCCGCCGAGCGAGCCGTTCCATAAGTCGCGCAGCGAGTTGGTCGAGACGCCGGTGCGCTGGTCCTTGGCCAAGGCCGTTGGCCGCAAGGTGTACTTGCGCACGATCGGTTCGGTGCCGTCGCCCGAGGGTGCGGCGGCTTGCTCTTTACGGGCGGCCAGGGTGGCTTGCATCCAGTCGCGGCAGGCATCGACGGCCGGCTTGCGGGCCAGCCCGCTCGTGGCTTGCACGGTTGTAGACGATGGCAGGTGCGTGAGCGTCACCTGCGAGCGGTAGCGGCGGATTTGCTTGCCAGCCCCTTTGACGGCAGTCGTGCGGCATTCGAGGTCCTCGGCCGGCAAGTCGGCCGAGCCGTCGGACACCGGTAGCACCCGTACGCTGCAAAACACCGATCGCTTGGGTCCTTTTGAGGTCTTGCCATACAGAAACTCGTGGATGCCGGCCTCGCCCCGCAGCACACCATACAGCGACACGCCAGTCACGAGCACAGCCAGCTCGCGGGTCGTCTTTTCGTCGGCGAGCAGTTCGTGCAGCACCGTGGTCTGAAATCCGTGTCGCCGAGCCCAATTGATGTACATCTCGCCCAGCAGGCCAGCCGGATCGTCCTCGGCCGGCTCGTCGTCCACACGGGCGATGCACACGATCGCATCGGCGCTGTCCAGCGGGCCTTGGCAGTGTGTGCCGTACTCGACCATCGTCACGTCGCGTTCCACGTCCACCACCTGCTCGGCCAGTTTGGCCAGCGACGCCTCGGCGCCGTTGACGTTGCGGCAGTGCAAATGCCGCAGCAGCTCATCGACGCGATTTCGCACGCGCTCCACCGCGTCGCACACCCGCTCGATGCGACTGATTTCGCTGAGCACGTGCCGGGCCGCAGCCCGGTCGTTCCAAAAATCGGCTTGCGTGGCGCGCTGGAGCAGTTCGGCCTTGTGCTCGGCCAGGCTGTTGGTGCGGCAATGGGCTTCGAGCGCCTCGACGCGCGGGCCGATCGCCACGGCCCGCTCGCGCAGTTGCTCGAGCGTGACCTTGGTCGTCCGCTGGCGATACGGATGCGCGATGTCCACGCGCACGCTCTGCGGCAACTGCGGCTGCTGATCGACAATCTTCACTTGGATCGCGTCGCCCACCGGCTGCAATCGCACGATGCGCGGCGCCGCGGCACCGCCCAGCTTGACCATCTGCCGGGCGATCGGCAATAGCGCCATGCGCTCGACGGCCCGCTTGAGCGGCCGGGCGCCGTACTGCCGGCTGAAGCCGTGCTTCAGCAGCACGTCGATCACGCCCGGATCGACGTCCACCAGCATTTCGCGGCGCGTAATGCCGCTGCGCAGCAGCACGCGGCTCAACTCGCGCTGGGCAATGATCCGCATTTGGGCCCGATCCAGCGGCGTGAACTTCACCACTCGGTCGAGCCGGTTGAGAAACTCGGGCCGGAACTCCTGCTTCAGCCGCAGGCTGATCTGGTCTTCCATGTCCTCTTGCTCGTCGGAGCGAAAGCCAAACGACGTCGGCCGCGCCAGGTCGCTGCCGATGTTGCTGGTCATGATGATCACGGTCTTAGTGAAATTCGTGACCTGGCCCACCGCGTCGGTCAGCCGGCCGGCATCGAACAATTGCAGGAACAGATCGAAGATATTGGCGTGGGCCTTTTCGATCTCGTCGAACAAGATCACCGAGAACGGCTGCTGCCGCACCTTCGAGACGAGGCTGCCGCGCCGCATGGGCGACTGGTCGCTGGCCTGCGGGTTGCCGATCAGTTTTTCGAACGACACGTAGTCCTTGAACTCCGACATGTCGTAACGCAGCAGCCGGTCGGAGCTGCCGAAGACGAACTCGGCCAGAGCCTTGGCCAGCTCGGTCTTGCCCACGCCCGTGGGACCGACAAACAGCAGCACGCCCATCGGCTTGTGCGGATCGGTCAGCCCGGCCTTGAGCAGCGTGATCAAGTCCACGACGGTTTCGACCGCTTCGTTCTGGCCGATGATCCGGCTGTCGAAAAACTGCCGCACGTCCTCGAGCCGCAGCGCTTGCGTGTCATCGAGCAACTGGCCGGGAATGCCGGTGATCTGCGCGAGCGAACGCAGCACGTGCCCGCGGCTGATCTCGCGCCCCGGCTCGGCCCCGTCGTTGCGGGTGTCGTCGGCTTCGTCGCGCAGCACGCGATCGAGCAGCCGCGCGGCCCGGCCGGGCAACACCTGACCGGGAAAATAATCTTCGCTCAGTTCGACCGCTGCATCCAGCGCCATCGGCGACACGACCGGCCGGCCGCGTTCCAGATTCACGCCCTGCCATTGGCCGGTGGTGGACTTCAGGATTTCGAGCGTCTCGACCGGAGTCGACGCCTCGAGCCGGTGAATCTCGAACAGCTTGCTGAACGTCGGGTCGCTTTCCAGGCCGATGCGATATTGCTCGCTCGTGCACTCGCCGCACACCAGCAACTCGCCCGACTCGATGAACGGGGCCATGAACGTGCCGACGCTGTCGTTGCTGTGTACCGTGGTGCCGGTCGTGGGCAGGTTGCCGATGTCGGTGAAATAGAGCACGATGCGGTGAGGAAACTTGGTTTGCTCCACCAGGTTCTTGACTCGCGTCTGCCGCTCGCCCAGCCAGGTGGTGCCGGCCAGCATCTGGGCCGAGGCGGTTTCCAGGAAGACGAGCGGCTCGTCCCATTCAGCCGCCTGCCGGGCCAGCTCGTAGATCACGGCCGTCTTGCCCACGCCCGAGGGACCCAGCAGCAGGACCGAACCGCGTTGCGGGCCGGCTAGCCGCCGCGCGAGCTGATCAACTTGCGCCTGCCGGCCGAAGGCCCGCACGCGCTGGCGTTCGCTCGGGTCCTGGAAGAGCACTTTGCCGAAATCGGCCAATGCACGCAGATCGATGTCCATGGTCGAATCGCCGCGAAGGAAGTTTGCCCAGATAGTTGGCTCGCCGACTCAGGTCGATTTATCATAAGCAAGCCCTGGCGGCGAATCATCCGCGAATTTTGGGCGCCTTCAACACGGAAAGGCATGCAACGATGGCCAGCAAGACGGCGGCGACGGTAGCGCTCTGCGACATGGAGAACGGCCAGGAAGGCGATGTGTTTCTGCTGCTGGCCGGCAAGCAGGAACTGACGACCCGCGAGGGCAAGCCGTATTTCAAAGTCGCCTTTCGCGGGGCCGGCCGCGAGGTGGCCTTTCCCATCTGGCACGATTCCACGTGGGCCGACGCCTGCAAGAATCAGTGGGTGCAGGGGGCGTTTTATAAAGTCCGGGCCGTCTATCGCGACACCAACTACGGCCCGCAACTGGAAATTCGCAAGATCCGCGAGGTCGTCGACAACGACGCCCGCGACGGCTTCGACGCCGCGATGTTTCATCCGCGTTCGCGCTACGAGCCGCAAGCCATGTTCGACGAGCTGTCGGCCATCGCCCGGCAAAGAATCGAATGCCCGGCGCTGCGCGACCTGGTGCTCGATCTGCTCACACAGCATCGCGAGCCGCTGTTGTCGCTGCCGGCCGCCACGCGCAATCATCATTGCTACCTGGGCGGATACCTGGAGCACGTGCTCAGCGTGACCAAGACCTGCGTCTACCTGGCCGAGAAGTACGACGATTATTATCCGGATCTCAAGCCCCGCTTGGATCGCGGTCTGGTTGTGGCCGGGGCCATCTTGCACGACATCGGCAAGCTGCGCGAAATCGAATTGCAAACCGAAGGGGCGGCCTATACCGCGGCCGGCACCCTGGTGGGCCATATCCTGCAAGGTCGCGACATCGTGCGCGAGGCGGTCGCCGGCCGTGACATTGATCCCGAACTGCTGTTGCGATTGGAGCACATCATCATTTCGCACCAGCGGCTACCCGAATGGGGTTCGCCCAAGCCGCCGATGACACCCGAGGCCTTGATCGTGCATTACGCCGACGACCTCGACGCTAAATATCACATGATGTACATCACCCTGCGCGACGACCCCAACCCCGGCCCCCTCACGTCGAAAAAGAATCAGCTCTACCAGCAGGTCTATCGCGGCGGCGCTTAAAGCGAGGGCCACGTCGAAAACCCTTCTCCCTCCGGGAGAAGGTGGCCGAAGGCCGGATGAGGGAACGCCACCATCGACTCGCGGAACACCATCATCCAGCTCGCAGAGCTCGCCACCGCTCGGCTGAGCGCTCGCGCCGAAGGCTTCTCCCAGCGGGAGAAGGACGTGGAACGCGCGCTACGCTCGCGCCTAGGGCATTAAGCTTCGCTTCGAGCTGCTCGTAGCCGCGATCGAGATGGGCGACACGGTGGATGCGGGTTTCGCCTGCGGCGGCCAGGCCGGCGAGCACCAGCGCGGCGCTGGCGCGCAAGTCCGAAGCGACGACATCGGCGCCGATGAGGCGATCGGTGCCGTGAATGCGAATGTCGGCCCCGCGGCGGCTGATCCTCGCGCCCATCCGCCGCAACTGCGACACCTGGCTATCGCGCGTGGGAAAGACCAGGTCGCGCACGGAACTGTTGCCGCCGGCCAACGTGAGTACGGCCGTGAATTGCGCCTGCAAATCGGTGGGAATGCCAGGATACGTTCGGGCCGAGATCTTCAACGGCCGCGGCCGGGCGTTGGCCGCGATTGTCACGCGGTCGGGTGCGATGCTCAACCGGCAGCCGAGTTCCGCAAGCTGCTCGAGGACAGCCGTCAGATGGTTGCTGTTCAGTCCGACGATTTCGGCCTGACCGCCGCAGATGGCCACGGCCAGCAGCAGCGTGCCGGCTTCGATTCGGTCGGGAATCACTTGATACGTACCGCCGGCCAGCGCATCGACGCCGGAAACCTCGATCACCGGTGTGCCCAATCCGGCGATGCGTGCCCCCAGCGATACGAGAAATTTTCCTAGGTCGACGACTTCCGGCTCGGTCGCGGCGGACTGCAGAACGGTTTTGCCGCGGGCCAGCACGGCGGCCATCAGCACGTTGGCCGTGCCGGTCACGCTCGTGCCGTACGGGCCGGCCAGATCGATTTCGGCTCCGTGCAGGCGGCCGCAACGGGCCAGCACGTGGCCGCGCTCGATGCGGAGCTGCGCGCCGAGGGCTTCGAGCCCTCGCAAATGAATGTCTACCGGCCTCGGGCCGATGCGGCAGCCACCGGGCAGCGGCACGATGGCCCGGCGGCGGCGGGCCAGCAGCGGACCGAGCACGCAGAAACTGGCCCGCATGCGGCGAACCAGCCGTTGCGGCGCCCGAAGGGGATGTGAGTCGAGGGTGGCGATAGCGACACTGCCATCAAGCTGGCGTTTGACGGCCACGCCCAGGTGGCCCAAGAGCAATGCCAGTGTGTCGACATCGGCGACCTGCGGCACGCGCTGGAGCCGGACCTCGCCACCGGCCAGCAGCGACGCCGCCATGATCGGCAGGGCGGCGTTTTTCGAGCCGCTCGCCTGCACCGTGCCCGACAGCGGTTTGCCGCCTTGGATTGTGAACATGTTCGTCCGTGAACAAGCCTCCGGTCGCTAACGCTCCCGGCTCGCCGTAGCAAATACGCGAGCGGCCGATTGTATGCCGGGGCGGCAAAGTGGCCCAAGGCCATTACGGCCGGCGGCGGGCCTGCACGATGCGGAATTGGCCGGCCAGATCCTTGATCGATGCTGGCGGCTCGAAAGCCGGATCGGATGCCAGCAGCTCGCGCACGGCCGGCTCGATCGTGGGGCTGATCTCCACTAGCAGCCAGCCGCCGGGCTTGAGCCGCTGGGCTGCATGCGGAATCAGCCGCTCGATGACTTCGGTCCCGCGCGGCCCGGCTTCCAGTGCCATGCGCGGCTCGAACTTGCGCACGTCGACCATCAGCCCGGCCATTTCATCGCTGCGAATGTACGGCGGATTGCTGGCGACGAAATCGAACCGTCGCGAGGATTCGATGGCCGCAAACAGGTCGCTTTCGACGAACTCGATTTGCTTGGTTACACCCAAGGAAGCAGCATTCTCGCGGGCCACGGCCAGCGCTGCCGGACTGATGTCAATGGCCGTGACCCGCGCGCCGGGTAGCGAGCGGGCGGCACAGATAGCCAGGATGCCGCTGCCACAGCCGATGTCGGCAATTTGCAGGCTCTCGGCGGAAGTCTCAGGTGGGGCGTCGGAAGTCTCACGACTTCCGCTACGGGAGGACTGCTGCTGTTTGGCCAAGTCGAGGAGGCGGACAAGCAGCAGCTCGGTCTCGGGACGGGGGATTAGCACGTCGGGCGTGACGCGAAAGCTGAGCGAGTAAAACTCGCGATGGCCCACGAGGTAGGCCACGGGCATGCCGCCAGCCCGCTGGCGCACCAGCTCGCGAAACGCCGCGCGGCGCGGGTCGTCGGGCAGTTCGTCGAACCGGGTATACAGCTCAATGCGGCGGCAGCCCAAGGCGTGGGCCAGCAGCACTTCGGCATCCAGACGCGGGCTATCGGCGCCACGAGCGGCGAGAAAATCGGTCGTCCATTTCAGCAGCCGGCCGATCGTCCATTGCTCCTCGGCCGCGGACATCTAGCCAGCTCCCACCGGAAATACGAAGCGATTGAACAGAAGCACACGAAGGACACAAAGAAGAAGATACGGGGCCAATGGCAATCCAGCAAAGTATTTGGATCGCGATCTTTCTTCGCGTGCTTTGCGTTCTTCTGTTCAAATCATTTTTATTCGATCGTGCCCATCGACGACCGCTGCTGCTGACGATCGTACTCGATCAGGGCGTCGGTTACCGGCTGAAGGTTGCCGGATAGGATATTGTCGAGCTTGTAGAGCGACAAGTTGATGCGGTGGTCGGTCAGCCGGTTTTCGGGAAAGTTGTAGGTGCGGATGCGTGCGCTGCGGTCGCCCGAGCCGACCAGAGTCTTGCGGTCGTGGGCCCGCTTGGCCGCTTCGGCCGCCCGCTTTTGCTCGTAGATCCGGGTTTTCAGCACGCGCAGGGCCCGGGCCTTGTTCTTGTGCTGGCTTTTTTCGTCCTGGCAACTGACGACGATGCCGGTCTCGTGGTGCGTCAGCCGCACGGCCGATTGCGTCTTGTTCACGTGCTGCCCGCCGGGGCCGCTGGCGCAAAACAGGTCCACACGATAGTCGTCGGGCTTGAGATCGACTTCCACGTCCTCGGGCTCGGGCATCACGGCCACCGTGGCCAGCGACGTGTGTACGCGGCCCTTGGCCTCGGTCTCGGGGACGCGCTGCACGCGATGGCCGCCGCTTTCGTACTGCATGATGCGGTACACGGCTTCACCTTCCAGGCCGAGAATGATTTCCTTGAAGCCGCCCAGCTCGGTGGGATGCAGCTCGAGCACTTCGACTTTCCAGCCGTGCGTCTCGGAAAAATGCTTGTACATGTCGTACAAGTCGCGGGCGAACAGGGCCGCCTCTTCGCCACCGGTGCCGGCGCGGATTTCCATCACGCAGCGGGCCCGCTGGGCATCTTCGCCGCCGACGGTCATGTCCAGCAGCTCGTTCCAGCAGTCTTCGCGATCGGCCTTGAGCTTGGGCAGCTCGCTCTCGGCCAGCTCGCGCATGTCGGCATCGTGGCCGGCCACCATTTCTAGCGCCTGGGCAATCTCGGTGTTCAGTACGCGGAACTGGCGGTACTTGGTGGCCAGCTTGGCCAGGCTGCCGCGTTCGCGCGCCGCGGCTGTCAGCTTGCTGGAATCGGCTAGCACGGCCGGGTCGCAGAGCATCCGCTCGAGTTCTTCGAAGCGGGCCAGTTTCTGATCCAGATCTTCTCGCATGGCCGATTAGCCCTCCCTGGGTTGGGCCGCCGGGTGGCTGCGAGCGGGAGCGGTCTTGGATCGAAAGAGCGAAGGCGCACCCCGTCGCGCGTGCGGCGGCGCCGCAAGCTGCACGAACGAGTTGGGGCGCGGCCGCTAAGCCTCGGCGCCCTCGGCCGCAGCCGCCGTCCTCTCAGACACGGCACCCTCGGAGGCCGCCGACTTGGCCGCCTTCTTGTCGCGCTTGAGGCTGGCATAGCCGGCCCCGGCGAACTTGCTCTTGAATTTCTCGATCCGGCCGGCCGTGTCGAGAAACTTCAGCTTGCCGGTGAAGAACGGGTGGCAAGCACTGCAAATATCGACCTTCAGCTCGGGCATCGTGCTGCGGGTGGTGAAGCTGTTGCCGCAACCGCACTTGACCACAGTCGCCATGTATTTGGGATGGATATTCTTTTTCATCGTTTGGTCCCGAGCGAAAAGCACCGCAGGGTCAATTTTGGGGGAAGCCTTGAATTGTAGTGCCAAAGGGGCGCGGAAACAAGGGCGAAGCGGCCGGGCCGGCGAGCGGGGGCTCGCGCTTCCCGCTGGTCGGTTGTCCGTTGTCCGTGGCCTGTGGTCCGTTGCAGGCTGTCGCGTGCTTGGGCGCGCTAGCGGCTGACCTTTTTCTTCTTTTTCCCGACGGCCTTTTTGGCGATGGGGGCGGCCTTCTTCTTGGCGGCGGCCGGCGGGGCGGCTGCCGGCTTCTTGGCGGTCTTCTTGCCGAAAATGCTATCCCAATTACGCGAGAACTCGGGGCTCGGACCAGAACGAACAATCGGGCCAGACATGGGTGCCATGCTCCTAAAAACAAAAAACGCGGGTCCGCGGAAACCGGATTAAAATTTGCTTCCGCGCGGCGTGATGATTACAAGAGACTACATTCTAGGATCCGCTCGATAGCGCACAAGTCCTGCTCACAGCCACACGCGCTGCCGATCTTCCCGCCACACGCCTCACGATGTATTGGAAGCTGCTCATGCCTGGTTGCCATCCTTCGTTTTCGCGCTTCGCCTCGCGCCGCTCAATCCTCTGGCTGGGTTTGCTGACCACGATCAGTTTCGCCGTCGTGCAATTGGCCGTCGTGCCACCAGCCGTCGCCGCCGATCCGCCGGCAACCATCGCCACGACCAAGGACTGGGTGACCGGCCTGGCCTTTTCGCCCGACGGCAAGACGTTGGTCGCCGTCGGCGGTTCGAGCCTGCTGTACCGCCCGGGCACGATCAACCTGTGGTCGGTCGATGGCGGCAAGCTATTGGCCTCGCTCGCCGGCCATGAAACCAGCGTCTGGGCCGTGGCGTATACGCCCGACGGCAAGACCTTGGCCACGGCCGGCTACGACGGCGTCGTCAAGCTCTGGGACATGGCCGGCCATAAGCAGCGGCTGTCGTTCGAGGCGCATCCGAACTGGGTCAAGTCGCTGGCCTTTTCGCCCGACGGCAAGACGCTGGCCACGGCCGGCGAGGACGCAACGATCAAGCTGTGGGACGCGGCCAAGCTGACGGCGGGAGCCAAGCCGGCCGCCGCGCAGACGCTCAAAGAGCACACCGGCGCGGTAAACGACATTGCCTGGTCGCCCGACGGCAAATGGCTGGCTAGCGCCAGCGGTGACAAGCTGGTGATCGTCTGGGATCCGGCGAAGGCCAAAATGCACGCCAAATTCACCGGCCATACCGATGCGGTATTCTCTCTGACTTATACGGCCGGCGGCAAGCAACTCGCCAGCGCCGGGGCCGACCGCGTCGTGCTGCTGTGGGACGCCAGCGCGGGCAATACCGACAAGCCGCTGGCCACGCTCGCCGGGCATAAGAATTGGATCATGTCGATCGCCTCATCGCCCGATGGCAAAACGCTGGCCACGGCCAGCCACGATCTGACGGCGCGGCTGTGGAGCGTCGAGGCCAAGAAGGAACTGGCCGCTTTGGACACGTACACGTCCTCGCTGTGGGCCGCCGCCTTTTCGCCCAACGGCCAGATCCTGGCAACCGGCAGTCACAATGCGTTGCGGTTGTGGAATGTTTCCGACCGGCGCCCGCTGTTCGCTCCGCCGGCCGCCGCCACCGCGCCGGCAGTGGCTGCCGTCAAGGCGCCGACCAAGGCGAAACCCAAGCCTAAGGCCACCGGCACGAAGACTGCCGCGCCGGCCAAACCGGCCACGCCCGCCAAGGTCGATGCCAAGCCAAGCGCGGCTGCGCCGGCCAAGCCGGATGCCAAGGCCAAGCCCGACGCCAAGCCGAAGGCCGACGCCAAGGCTGCTTCCGATTCCCAGGCCAAGCCGGCGAACAAGAGTGACGGTAAGTAATCTTCGCCGGGCTGATGCCGTACTGTGCGCGGTGTTGTTCGACGCGGTAGGCACGCTATTGCGGCCGGTTCCGTGCGTGGCCGACGTGTATGCGGCCGCCGGGCGGCGGCATGGCATCGACTTGAGCGCGGCCGAGGTCGGCAAGCGGTTTGCCTTGGCGTTTGCCCGCCAGGAGCAGATCGATCAGCGCTGGCTCGATGGCCGGACCAGCGAGCCGCGCGAACTCCAGCGGTGGCGGCGAATCGTGCGCCGCGTGTTCGGCCGGACCCCGGCGCAGGATCGGATCTTCGCCGAGCTTTGGGACCATTTCGGTCAGCCCGGCTCGTGGCAACTCGATCCGGCCGTCGGGGCCGTTTGGACGCGGCTCGCCAGCGCCGGATATGTGTTGGGCATCGCATCGAATTTCGATAGCCGGCTGCTGGGCATCTGCCGGGCAATGCCGGAACTGGCCGCCTGCCCGTACATTTTCGTCTCGTCGCAAATCGGCTGGAAGAAGCCGAATTCCGGCTTTTTCCGGGCGATTGAGGACAAACTGGCCCTGGACGCCGGCCAAATCATGCTCGTCGGCGACGACGTCGACAACGACTACCTGGCGGCCCGCGCCGCCGGCTGGCAGGCCGTACTGCTCGATCCGGCTGGCGAGCACCCGGAGCTGGATGCGATCGCCGGGCTGGGCCAATTGGCGGATCGGCTGGTTAGTCGGCACATTCATGTGCCGTAATCGGCGGTCGTAGCGCGGCACACGGCACATGAATGTGCCGGCTACTTTGCCAGCCGCCCACAATTTTCCCTCGTCTACCACCTCCGGGTAGGCAAGCCGAAATGGGTTCGTATAATGCGGACCTATTTAGCCGGCCGCTTGCATTCCAACGGCGCAAACCGCGCCCCGCGAGCCGGCTGAATATTCGATCCCGGGCAGCATTCCGGCGGATCTTATACCTGCATCAGCACACCCGCGGCGGACGAGGTCATCATGAAGCGATTTGGCTGGCTAAGTTGGGCAGTACTGGGCGGCTTATTGTGCTTCTTATTTGCCGGCTGGCTGCAGGCGCAAGAGCCCGGCAGCGGCGCGGGCAACGTGGTGACCGCGGGCCACGAGGCCGTCAAGTTGTGGGAGCCGCTCACCAGCGACCGCTACGGCACCTGGGAAAAGATTGCGCTGATCGCCAACGTGATCGTGGCGCTGGCCGGCTTGGGTTATGCGTTGATGCTCGTGGGCCAGGTGAAGAACGCGCCGCAGGGCACGCCCAAGATGCAGGCCATTGCCCAGGCGGTGCGCGAAGGGGCCAATGCCTATCTGGCCCGGCAGTTTCGCGTGGTGGGCATTCTGATCGTGGTAATTACGGTGCTGCTGTACTTCGGAGCCTTGGCTTCGAGCGCTCCGAACGAAATCGCTTGGGGCCGGGCCATCGCCTTCCTGGTGGGCAGTATTTTCTCAGCCACGGTCGGCTTTGTCGGCATGCGGCTGGCCACGATCGGCAACTTGCGCGTGGCGGCCGCCGCGCAGCATAGCTTCGGCACCGCCCTGCAGCTCGGTTATCGCACCGGCACCATCACCGGCATGCTCACCGACGGCCTGGGTCTGCTGGGCGGCTCGATCATCTTTTTGATCTATGGCGAACATGCCTACGAGGCCCTGTTGGGCTTCGGTTTCGGCGGCACGCTGCTGGCCCTGTTCATGCGCGTGGGCGGCGGCATCTTCACCAAGGCGGCCGACGTGGGCGCCGACCTGGTGGGCAAGCTTGAAAAGGGCATTCCCGAAGATGATCCTCGCAATGCCGCCACCATCGCCGACAACGTCGGTGACAACGTCGGCGACTGCGCCGGCATGGCCGCCGATATTTTCGAAAGCTACGAAGTCACGATCGTGGCCGCCATGATCCTGGGCATTGCCAGCTTCGGCCACAAGGGTGTGATCTTCCCGCTGTTGGTGCGGGCCATCGGCGTGATCGCCAGCATCATCAGCACCTACAGCGTGCGTGCCGGCGACAAGGGCACGGCCGGCGAGGCCATGAAGAGTGTCAACCGTGGGTTCGTCATCGGCTCGATTATCAGCGTCATCGGCTTCATCGTGCTAGGACTGTTCTACCTGCACTTCGATGCCAATTACCTGGCACAATATCCCCAGTCGGCCTTCGGTTATCCCAACGGCGTCGACAACCTGCCGTTCTGGGCCAACCTGGGCTGGGCCGGACTGGACATGCGGCCCGCATGGACCTGCCTGATCGGCATTGTCCTGGCCGTGGCACTCAACAAATGCACCGAATACTACACCGGCACCGAGTACGAGCCGGTCAAGAGCCTGGCGAAGAACTGCCAGACCGGGCATGCCACGAACATCATCCAGGGCATCGCCGTGGGCTACGAAAGCTCCGTGGCGGCCGTGATAATTATCGTCGCGGCCATTATGGCCAGCGTGCTGGTGTATAGCGGCACGAGTCCTACGTTCGTGGCCTTCGGCGTGGCCATGTGCGGCATCGGCATGCTCACACTCACCGGCAACACGATCTCGATGGACGTCTTCGGCCCAGTGGCCGACAACGCCAACGGCATCGGCGAAATGGGCTACGACCGCGCGGAGATGGGCGACGCACAGTACAAGGTGTCGCGGCAAACGCTCGCGGACCTGGACGCCGTGGGCAATACAACCAAGGCGATTACCAAGGGCATCGCCATCGGCTCGGCCGTGATTGCCGCCGTATCGCTGTTCAACAGCTACATCGTCTCGGTGGGCTCCGGCGGCGGTGGCGAAAACGAAGTGATCACGCCCAACGTGTACAACACCGTGGCCGCGATGCTTACGATCTCCGCGCCGGACTTGTTCATCGGCATGCTGATCGGAGGATCGATTCCCTTCTTGTTCAGCTCGATGACGATTCGCGCCGTGGGCCGCGCGGCGTTTCTGATCGTGAAAGAATGCCGCATTCAGTTCCGCGATAAGGAAATTTGGGCCGGCACCAAGCGGCCCGACTATGGCCGCGTGGTCGACATCTGCACGGCCGAAGCCCAAAAGGAACTGGTCGGGCCGGCTCTGCTGGCCTTGTTCGTGCCGATCCTGGTGGGCTTTGGCTTGGGCGTCGTGGCCCTGGCCGGCTTCCTGGGCGGCATGATCGTCACCGGGCAGTTGCTGGCCGTGTTCATGGCCAATGCCGGCGGCGCTTGGGACAACGCCAAAAAGACGGTTGAGGACGAGCCCGTAAACCTCGAAGCCAACACCGGCAAGGGGAGCGAGAAGCACAAGGCCGCCATCACTGGCGACACGGTCGGCGACCCGCTGAAAGACACGGCCGGACCGGCCATCAATCCGCTGATCAAGGTGATGAACATGGTCAGCCTGCTGATCGTCGGTCTGATTCTGCCCTATGACGAAAACGTGGTGAATACGCTGAACAAGCTGTATAAGGTCGAGCAAAAGCCGGAATTGGCCATCAAGACGCACGACACCCTGTTCTGGGTTTCGGTCGTTGTCTGCATCGTCGGCTTGGCCTGGGCCATCTGGCAGTCGAAGCGAGAAAGCCCCGAAATGGCCAAGCAGCAGGTGTAGCGGCCGCGCACGCCGCACGCCACGGATCAGTCGCAAAAACAAGCCCACGGACTGCGGTCCGTGGGTTTTTTTGCGCTTACCGCCAGCGTCAGAACACGCGCCGCACCAGCACCGCGCCATCTGCCCCCCGCGCAGCTTTGCGTATTCGGAATCAAGTTCCGGGCCTGTGCCAGCCGAAAATCTTGCCACGCGCCGCAGCCCTGCGAGCAAGCTCGCGAATTGCTTGCGGTTCGAGCAAGCTGCTAGCTATCAGTGGCGAGCCGGGAGCGTCAGCGACCGGAGTTCTGTGCGTTCTCCGGTCGCTGACGCTCCCAGCTCGCCAACAAGCGGTGCGGCGTGACTGCAAACTCTCTGGATGGAGTCCGCGCGATGTTTGCCCTCGATTTGGAAGCCTTTGGCCGCGCTCCACTGGTGCGCCGGCCGTTCGAGCACCTGGTCTTGCCGGGCTTTATCAAGCCACAGGCCCGCGCGGCGATCATTGCCGACTATCCGCAGATCGAAAAGCCCGGCAGTTTTCCGGTGAGTTCGGTCAGTCATGGGCCGGCGTTCGGCCAGCTATTGGACGAGCTGAACGGCCCGCAAATGCGGTCGGCCTTCGAAGAAAAGTTCGCGATCGACCTGGCCGGCCGGCCCACTATGATCACCGCGCGCGGCCGCTGTTGCCTGCGCGACGGCCACATCCACACCGATTCGAAGGACAAGATCATCACGGTGCTGGTGTACTTCAATCCGCCCTGGGAACAGCCTGGCGGCCGGTTGCGGCTGCTCTCGTCGGGCAATGATCTGGAAAACATTGTGGCCGAGGTGCCGCCGGACGAAGGCACGTTGGTCTGCTTTCGCCGCAGCCACAATTCGTATCACGGCCACAAGCCGTTCGTCGGCGAGCGCCGCGTGGTGCAATTCAACTGGGTCACCAGCAATCGCAGCGCCCGAGCGCATATTCTGCGGCATCGCTTTTCGGCCGTCATGAAGCGGATCGTGCCGTTTGCCTCCATGCCCCGGGCACAGGCCGCTGAATCGGCCGAGCGGATGTGATAGCAGCCGCGCGCCAGACTGACATGGTGTCGGCAATTCGCCATCGTTAAGCTGGCATCCAGCAAGGGTGTTGGCCGAGGGTGCCACCGCTGGCTTGTCCAGCAGTGCGATTTCGCCATGCGGCTTCCCCCGACCAGACCGCATCGCCGGCCCGAGCCGGTAATGGGCGCACCCTGCTTCGCTCCACTGCTGGACAAGCCAGCAGTGGCACCCGATTTCGGCACCGCTTCGAACGATTCACCACCTGCCGGCCAGCGCATGTCGCGTCTTCGTTTCCAAACCTTCCGGCGGATGCTGATCATCAAGCCCTCGGCCGTGGGCGACGTGGTGCATGCGCTACCGATTCTGCCCAAGCTGCGGGCGCGATTTCCCGACGCGCAGATCGATTGGCTTGTCCGGCCGGAGATTGCCGACCTGGTGCGCTGCCATCCGGCGCTCTCCAACGTCGTGCTGTTCGACCGCCGCCGATTCGGACGTTTTGGTCGCGAGTGGTCGGCGACCAGCGGATTGCTGCGGTTGCTGTTCACCGTCTGGCGCCAGCGCTACGACCTGGTGATCGATCTGCACGGCCAACTGCGGTCGGCCATGTTTTGCTTTGCCAGCGCCTCGCGCACGCGATTGGGCTTCAGCCGCGTGCGCGAAGGGGCCCGGGTCGCGTACACGCATCTGATCCCGGTGCCGACAATGGACGTGCACGCCGTCGATCGCTACCTGGAAATCGAAGACGTGCTGGGACTGGATTCGAAGCCGCCGGATTTCAGCATCCACTTGCCGCCGGCAGCCGCACCGGCAGCCCAGGCACTGCTCGACTCGACCGGCATCGGCCGTGAGCCGTTTGCGCTGCTCGTGCCGGGTACGATCTGGCAGACCAAGCACTGGCGGCCGGAGGGCTTCGCCGAAGTCGGACGGTATCTTGCATCGCGCGGGCTGCGCGTGGTGCTCGGCGGCACGCCGCAGGATCGCGAACTTTCGGCCCGCATCGCCGGCCAGTGCCCCGGCGCCTGCGATCTGGCGGGACGGACTAATTTGGCCGAGTTCACCGCGCTGGTGGGCCGCGCGGCGATTTGCGTCACCAATGATTCCGGCTCGATGCACCTGGCGGCGGCCTTGAATCGGCCGGTGGTCAGCGCCTTCGGCCCAACCAGCCCGCTGCGCACCGGGCCGTATCGCCGTCCCGAGGCGGTGGTGCGGGCCGGCGTTGAGTGTTCGCCCTGTTACCTGCGCAAGCTCTCGAGCTGCCGGCACGATCATCAGTGCATGACCCTGCTGACGTCCGACATGCTGATCGACCGCATCCGCCACCTGCTGCCCCTGGCGGCGTGAGGCCGGTGGCTGGCGGCAATGCCAGGGAGCGCTTCGAACACGGATTTGAACAGAAGCTCGCAAAGAGCGCCAAGAAAAGCGACGCTCCGCACGTTTCGCCACCCGGCACCTCTGTTATTCTTTTCTTCGTCTTAGCGCTCTTCGCGCCCTTCTGTTCAATTGCTTCGTATTTCGGCGACAGCATCTTGGCTACCGCCGGCCCCTCCTGCTGGTGAACGGCCGCGCGCGATGTTAGAATCCCCCTTTGCGGAAGTGGCAAGTCTTGACGATGCGGCCGTTTATGGTGCCGCGGCGGGCGCTCGAACAGCATGAATCACACGCTCCCCAGGGGTCCGACACATGGCTCGTAAGGTTCTCAATCGCAAGGAGTTACGCGCGGCAAACGACAGCGCGGAAGCCGCCGAAAAGGTGCCTGGCAAAAAGGCGCCGGCTAAGCGAAAAAGTCGCGCCAAAGCGGCCAAGGAAGTCCGGCTAAAGGCCTTTTGGGGGGTCTTTAACCAGTCCATGAAGCGTGTCGCCCTGTTCGAATATGCCGAACGCAAGGCGGCCGACAAAAAGGCGGCCGAACTCAGCGCTTCGCAAAAAACCCCGCACTTCGTCCAGCCGGTCAAAGAAGTCATCACCGAATAGACGACCGACGACCACCGGGCGGAATGACGAAAGCCATTGACCACGGATGGCACTGATAACACGGATGAAGGGGACGGAACCCGACCCGCACGATTACCGCGCCCGTGTGACCGCCAAGACAAGCGTCTTCGCGATGCAGCAAACGCTCTTCCATCCGTGATATCCGTATAATCCGTGGTTCTTTTCCCACATGGCGAAATTCGACGCCTATCGCGACTGGCTGGGAATCGCCGAAACCGCCCGGCCGTTGAACTTCTATCAACTCTTGCGAGTCGCTCAGTTCGAGGACGATACGGCCAAAATCCGCGCGAATTACCAGCGGATGAACGCCCACCTGCGCAAGTACTCGGCGTCCGAATATAAGGATCGCGCCTCGGCCTTGCTCAGCGAGCTGACCAAGGCCATGCTCTGCCTCACCGATTCGCGACGCAAGAGCGAATACGACGCCACGTTGGGCCGCAAAACCAGCAGCGAAGCGCGCAAGCGCTCGCTCGAAGAGACTCTGCTGGCCCGCAAAATCGTCGATCGCGAGCAGTTGGAAAAAGCCAACAAGCTGGCCACGGCCATCGGTATGGATCTGCGCGACGCGGTCATGCAGCAAAAGCTGGCCAAGCCCGAGGTCGTCATGCAGGCCTACGCCGACTCGCTGGGCCTGCCGTTTCTCGACCTGTCGATGATGCAGCCCAACGAAGAGCTGATCGCCAAGCTGCCGGCCGTATTGGCCCGGCAGCACTCGTGCGTGCCGCTGCTGGTGGACGAAGAGAAGGTGGTCGTGGCCTCGCCCAATCCGCTACGCAATGACGTGGAGGACGAAGTGCGGCTGCGGATGGGTCTGCCGGTGCGCGTCGTGATCTGTACGCCGGCCGACATTCACGAGCTGGTCAACAAGTTTTACTCTAAGGAAACCGCCGCCGCGCAGCTGGGCATCACCGCCGCGGCGCCGGCAGCCGATGGCAAGCCGGGCAAGCCGGCCATGGATCCCATCGAGCGCAAAAAACGCCGCAACCAGGTCACGATGGTCGCCGCCATGTTCACGTTCATGGCGTTTTCGCTGCTCGGCTCGGTCATTATTCCCAGTTGGTCGGCCAACCTCGGCCTGATCCAGTTTTACGGGCTGGGCCTGATCCTGGCCGGCATCGCTGCCGGCATCGGCTACGTGTCCACGTAAACGGCCGCGATTCAATTGCCGCGGATTGACGCGGGTGAACGCGGATCAAGGCGTTCACCCATTCCTGTATCCGCGTGCATCTGCGTTCATCCGCGGCCATCTTCCTTGTTATTGCCGGCGCCACCGTCGCCCGTACATCCGGCATGACTTGCCCAGCCGGCATTGTTTCGCGCGCCGCTGGATCAGCATCCATCCGAAGGCCGATGCCAGCGATGCGCCGCGCACTCGACGCCGCCAGGCGATTTTGCGCGTCCGCGATGGCCGAAGATCTCCGAGTCGATCGGAAATGAACCTCGCATGATTTTTCCGCAATTACTCGCCCGCTGCGCCTGCATGCTGGCTCTGGCCGCCTCGACGGCGCAGGCCGCGACGATCGAAGGCTTCACCGAGCCGAGCCGCAAGATCGAACTGTCGCCGGCCGAGAGCGGCATCATCACGACCATCGACGTGCACGAGGGCCAGAGCGTCCGCAAAGGCCAGCGGCTCGCCCTGCTCGATTGCGACGTGCTGTACGTCACGCTCGACATGGCCAAAGCCAGTATGCAATCGCGCGGCCGGCTGGATTCGGCCCGCGCCGAACGCGATCTGCGGGCCCTGCGACTGAGCCGGCTCGAGGAACTCAAAACCCGCGGGCATGCCACGCAGGACGAACTCGATCGGGCCCGGGCCGATCTGCAAGTGGCCGAGGCCAACCTGTTGGCCACGATCGAGCAGCACAAACTCGACGAGCTGGAATACAAGAAGACGCAGGCCATGATCGAGCGGCGCACGCTGCGGAGCCCGATCGACGGCGTCGTCACGCGCATTTTCAAGGAAGAGCACGAATACGTGGCGGCCAATGCGCCCGTGGTCCTGTCGGTCGTGCAGCTCGACGTGCTGCGGGTGATCTTTTCGGTGCCCACGCCGCTGGCCATGACCATGCAAGTTGGCCGGGACGTACCGCTGGCCTTTTCCGAGCCCGACGGACAGGCCATCGGCCGCATCGAGGCCATCGCCCCGATCACCGAAGCCGAAAGCGGCACGGTGCGGGTGAAAGTGCTGGTCGACAATCCGGGAGGCCGCTTCCGGGCTGGGGTGCGCTGCACGCTCGAATTGCCCGACGCCCCGTCGGAGCAAGCCGCTCCCGCTCCTTCCCCGGGCTCCTAGCAAGCGCATGAGCACCACGACCTCACGTCCGAAATCCGGCGCCAAAGCGCATATCACTGCGCCGATCGCAACGCAGCTTGAATGCTCGCTGCGCGCCACGGTCGATGCCGTCAGCCTGGCGCCGTCCGAGACCGCGAGCCCCGCCGCCTTGCGCCAGGAGCTCCAGCAGATCCTGAGCGACGGCCACGATCGCGCGGCGATGCTCACCGCGGCGATGGCGCTGGCGTGCCGGGCATCGGGGGCGCTGTTGGCCGCTTACTTTCAGCGCGACGAGCAGGGACAACTCGCGCTGCTGGCCGAACATCGCGACGCGCGGCTCGATCCGGCCTTGACGCCGGATCGCGCGGCTTTGGAACAAGGCGCCGCGCTGGCCTGTTCGCGATGCGCCGTGCAGGTGGCCCGGCTCCAGTCGCGCAACTCAGCCGTGGCCGTGCCGCTGGGCACCAGCCGCGACCCGATCGGTGCCGTGAGCCTGTTGCTGCCGACCGTCGAAATGCCGGCTGCGCGGCAGGCGAATGTCGAAATGCTGCTGGCCTGGCTGGCCACCTGGCTGGGCGACGAGTCGCGCCGCCAGGCAGCTTGGGAAGCCCGCACCGCGGCCGCCATCATCGAGCTGTCGCTGGCCATCGCCAAAGCCGGCAACTTGCGGCAGGCCTGCCTCGTGCTGGCCAGCGATGCGCAAGCGCATCTATCGTGTCGGCAAGTAGCGGTGGGCTTGCGGCGCGGCGAGCGGATGCGCGTCGCCGCCGTGTCCGGCCTGGCCGAAGTGCAATGCGATACCGAGCTGGTTGGCGTGTTGGAAAATTGCCTCGACGAAGTGCTGGTACACGATCAGGCCATTGTCTGGCCGCCGGCCGCTCACGACGTCGCTTCGGCATGGCCGGCCCATCGTCAACTGGCCGCCGCCACCGGCGCGCGAGCCTTGGCCAGCGCCACGCTGCGAGCTGCCGACGGCCGCATCGTGGGCGCCTGGGTGCTGGTGGCCGACGAACCGTTTGTCGAGCCCGAGCATACGGCACGCGCGTTGGCCGCGGCCGCCGCGCCGATTGGCGCGAGCCTCGACGCGGTTGCCCACCGCCGGCGAATCACGCGGGCCGGACTGCTGCGCACCGCCGGCCTGTGTGGCTGGCGAAAGCTCCTGGCCCCAGCGGCGGCGATGGGCCTGGTCTTAGCGGTGCCGCTGCCTTATCGAATTTCCTGCTCGTTCCAGCTCGAGCCAGTCACGCGCCGCTACGTGGCCGCGCCGTTCGAGGGCATCTTCGAAAAAAGCCTGGTCAAGCCCGGCGACATGGTCGCGCGCGGCCAGCTTCTGGGGCGCATGGACGGCCGTGAAGTCCGCTGGGAGCTGGCCGGGCTGGAAGCCGACGCCAGCCGGGCCGGCAAGTCGCGCGACTCGAACCTGGCGGCCAGCAAAGTGGCCGCAGCCCAGATGGATCGGCTCGAAAAGCAACGCATCGACGAGCGCCGCCACCTGTTGGCCAGCCGCGCCGAGCGGCTCGAAATTCGCAGCCCGCTGGATGGCATCGTGCTCGAAGGCGATCTCCAACGCTCCGAAGGCGTGCCGGTGACGATGGGCCAATCGCTGTACGAAATCGCGCCACTGGAAAAGCTCGTGGCCGAAGTCGCGATTCCAGATAGCGAAGTGGCGCTGACCGATGCCGGCCTCGACGTGCGGCTGCACCTGGACGCGTATCCCGGCCGCAGTTGGGATTCGACGCTCGAGCGCATCCAGCCGCGGGCCGAGCTGCGCGAGACGGACAACGTGTTCGTCGCCGAAGCCCCGCTGGCCAACGACGCGCATCAACTGCGACCCGGCATGAAAGGCACCGCCACGGTCTACGGGCCGCGCCGCAGCCTGTTCTGGATCGCTTTTCACAAGCCTTGGAATTATCTGGCCAACTGGCTGAGTTGGTAAAAGCGTGGAACACGGCGGCAGCGATTACGCGGTGCGCGATCACCTGTCGGCCGTGGTCCGACTGCGCGCCGACCTGGTTATCAGCCCACAGCCCGGCGGACTCGAGCCCGGCTATTTGATCGAGGACCCGCTGCGCGGGCGCTTCTTTCACGTCGGCCTCAGCGAGTTCACGGTGCTGTCGCTGTTGGACGGCCGGCAGACGATTGCCGAGGCCCTCGCGCTGGCCGCCCGCAGCCTCGGCAATCAGGCGCTCGGCGAGCGAGAGGTGCTGGGCATTTGTCAGTGGCTGATGGAAAACGGCTTGGCCCATACGGACGTGTCTGCGCAAAGTGGGCGCGTGTCGCAGGCTCTGGAGCGCGTCGCTCGTCAGCGGAGACTGGCGCGGCTTAACCCGCTCGCCATTCGCCTTCCGCTGGCCAATCCCGATCGCATGCTGACCGCCGCCATGCCGTGGCTCGGCTGGCTGACCAGACCCGCGTGCTTCGTGGCCTGGTGCCTGTTGATGGCCTGGGCCGGCTGGATCGCAGCGCGAGATTGGCGGCAACTGACCGACGCGCCGCTGGTGCTGCTCGACCCGGTCGGCGGGTTGCGGCTGTTGGCGGCCTGGGTGGGCTTAAAGCTCTGGCACGAAACGCTGCACGCCGTGTTCTGCAAAAAATACGGGGGCCGGGTTTCCAATGCCGGCATCATGCTGTTGTTTTTCACCCCCGTGGCCTATGTGGACGTGACCAGCAGTTGGCGCTTTCGCTCACGCTGGCAGCGGATTGCCACGGCGGCAGCCGGCATGTACGGCGAGTGCCTGGCCGGCGGATTGGCGCTAGTCGCCTGGAGCCGGCTGCCGCCGGGCGGGCCACGGCATCTGGCGTATTGCGTGAGCTTGATGGCCCTGGCCCATACGCTGCTGTTCAACGCCAATCCGCTGATGCGGTTCGACGGCTATTACATTCTGTCGGACTTGTGCGGCGTGCCGAACCTGGCCCAGCGCGGAAGCCAATACCTCGCCGCCCTGTTTTCTCAAGTCGTGCTTGGCATTCGCGTGCCGCTGCCCGCCTGGCCGGCGCGCATTGGCCGAATGATCCGGCTTTATGCCCTGGCGGCGCTGGCCTGGCGCGTCATGGTGTACGCGTCGCTCGCGCTGTTTCTCGTCGGCTGGTTGTCCTATCTCGGCGGACTGCTGGCCGCCGCGATGTTCGTGGCCGCGGCCGCGCGGCCGCTGCGCCGGGCCTGGCAGTACGTTCGCCAGCCGGGGCGGGCGGCCGCGCTCGATTGGCGGCGCATAGCGATTTCTGGCACATGCTCGGTGGCGATGTTCGGCGGTCTGCTGGCTGCGATGTGCCTTCCCGGGCTGGTGCGCGTGCCGGGAGTCGTCGAGTACGCGCCGCTGTCGATCGTGCGTGCCGCCAGCCGCGGGTTTGTCCGCGAACTACGAGTGGCCGACGGCTCGCTGGTGACTGCCGGCCAGGTGTTGCTGGTGCTCGAAAACGAAGATCTCGAGCGCAAGGCCCGCGACATGGCGCTGGAACTGGAGCAAGCCACGATCCAAAGCCGGCTGCATCATCAGAACCACGAGTTGGCCAAGTACCAGGCCGAAGTCGCGCAGTGCCAGGCACTGAAAAAGAAGCTGGCCGAAGCCCAGGCCGAAGCCGGTCAGCTTGTGATTCGCGCCGCCGGCGACGGGCGGCTCATTGCGCGAGGCTTCGACCAACTCGCCGGTCGGTATCTCGAAGCCGGCCAGGAAATCGGGGTGATTGGCGACCCGCAGTCCAAAGAGGTGCGACTGGCGATCGACCACGAAGACGTCGACCTGGTGGCCGAACTGCTGGGCCAGGAGATCAGCGTGCGCGTCGGCGGCGCGGCGCCTCGACATCTGATGGCAAAGCTCGTGCGCGTCGAGCCGCAGGGCGCCACCGACCTGCCGCACCCAGCACTGTCCGCGCAGGTGGGCGGCCCGCTGCCGGTCAAACTCAAGGAGCCGGCCGATGGCAAGCCGGCCGAAACCTACGAGCTGCTGAGCCCGGCATTTGCCGGCGTTGCCGCCTTGCCGGCCGGTGCGGCCGCGGAGTTGCGCGCAGGCCAGCGCGTGAACCTGACCTTCCGCAGCCCGGGCGAAACGGTGGCCGGCCGCCTGCGCCGCGTGCTGCTTCGCTGGATCGATGCGCAAATCGAAAAGGGCGGGGCGGTGGATCTTTAGTGGGGCACGAGGCATAAATGCCTCGGCTAAAGGATCAATTACGACGGACGACGAGTGCCTCGCTAACTATTCGCCTTCTTGCCAGGCCTCCTCCTCCTCTTCGTCATCATCGTCGTCGTCTTCATCGTCGTCGTCCCAATCTTCATCTTCGTCGTCGTCCTCCCACTCTTCATCGTCTTCCTCTTCTTCGTCGTCGACTTCTTCCCAGTCATCGTCGTCGAAGTCATCGTCGAATTCTTCATCCTCTTCTTCGTCGTCGTCCTCGTCTTCATCGTCGTCGTCTTCTTCATCCTCGAATTCGTCGACATCCTCGTCTTCATCTTTGGCAGCCTGCGCGAAAGCAAACAGCAGGCGACGGTCTTCCTCGAGGGCTTCCTGGGTAGCTCGTGGCTGGTCGGCTACAATGCTCACTGCAGACTCCTGTAGATCGTGGAAGAAGTTAGTGCTCGTCCCGGCTACTCGCCGGCGATGGTTTGCTGGATACTGCTGCCCACCGGCGGCTCGGGCTGACTGTCTGGCCCGCTCTGGTTACCTGGCCCGCCGTGGCCCCGACGCAGATCCTCGGCCCGTGGCAGTTCGTCCAACTGCCGCAGGCCGAATACCTGCAAGAAACGCTTCGTGGTCCCGTACAAAAAAGGCCGCCCCAGTTCGCTCGACCGGCCGCTGATGCGCACCAGGTCGCGTTCCATCAATTGCCGCAGCAGGTCACCGCACTGCACACCCCGCACCGTTTCGATTTCGGCCCGCAATACAGGCTGACGATACGCCACGACGGCCAAAGTCTCCATTGCCGGCGCCGACAGCCGCGTTTCCACCGTCCGCTGGTGCAGCCGCGTGAGCCAGCCGCCGAACTTGCGGCGCGTTAACATTTGAAATCCTCCGGCCACCTCCTCCACTCGAAAGGCCGTTCCCGTTGTGTCGTAAAGCTGGTTCAGTCGGCGAACTAATGTACGTGCTTCGGTTCCGTCCGCCAAGCTAGCAAATTGGCTGATTTTACGCAGGCTGAGCGGCTCGCTGGCAACCAGCAAAACC
The DNA here is from genome assembly GCA_036268995.1 of Pirellulales bacterium. GTDB lineage: Bacteria > Planctomycetota > Planctomycetia > Pirellulales > PNKZ01 > DATATB01. Next base: position 76,475 of record DATATB010000098.1, read on the forward strand.
GCCTCGACGCGCCCCAATCGGGCATCGCGCGCCGCCGGCCCAGACACTGCCGGCCCAGACACCGCCTCGGTGCCGACCAAGCTTGTCCCAGGGCTCGAGCCGCCATGAATCGAACCGCTGCCCCTGCGACCATCGCCACCCGCCAAGGGATGCCGATAACGCAAGGCGTTGCTGATACGTTGCAGGCTAGATGCCTGGCTCAGTTTCACACGACTCCCATAGGCTCGGCCCTGCATGTCCATCGGTGCCGCCAATGCCGTGCCCTTATAGCGCATTTGCCCAGCAGATCAATGGCAAAAGCCGCAGCCCACGGCCGACTGCCCGAGTCCCCCCAATTCGCATAAGGCTACTGACTCCAATGGTTTTGGCAAGCCTCGGGATAAGCAAAACCGACCGCTGCCTGGGACCGCCGGTGCGCATTTACGGATTACGGGGACCCGTCGCGGTGGTCAGGCAGCGGAAATTCGTGTGGAATTCGCAGGAGCACGGGCGGGTTCGTCGCAAGTCTCGCGACTTCCGCCACAAAAAGGCCTAGCGGCTGCGACCCGACCGCCAGGCTTCGACCTGCTCCAGCACCGAGCGCATGGCCTGGGCGGCATCGGCGCTGGTGGCTTCGAAATGCCGTGTGTAGCTCTGGCTGCCGGCGACGGCCATCTTGCAGTGAAAGCGGTACAGCTCGCCGCTGCGACCCCAGGTCTCGAGCAGATAGTACGTGGCCCCCAGGTCGCGCAAGCGTTGGGTGACGGCCGAAAACCAATCATTCGACCGCTCAGGAGGCGTGGGCGGTGGCAACCGGCGAATGCTCCGCTCGTTGCCCAGTTGAAGCGGCTGCTCCAGCGGTTCCGGGTTCGACCGCCGTTGAATACCGGCGGGCGTCGGTGGACGTGGAAGCGTCATCGGCAGTTCGTCGCTGCTGCTGGCTTGCACGACCGGCTGCTGCTGCCTTGTGCCGGCGCCCGAGGCTAGCCCGTCAAAGCCGGCCGCCAGTTGAGCGGTCTCCCCGCCGTACGGCATCTCGCCGCGCTGGGCTGTTTGCGAAGATAACGGTCGGGCCGCCGTGGAAGGCAATTGGCCAGGCCGCGCTCTGGCATCCGCTCCCACGTCTTGAGCCCCATTTGCGGCCGAGCGCTGATTCTGGCCGCGCATCATTTCCGATAGCCCCGTCGGGGGGGCCGTGGCCGTTCGGCCGGCGCGGACCGAATTGCTGCGGCGCGGGTTTTCTTCCGGCTGCGAGCCCCAGTCCAGATACTTCGTCCAGCCGGATCCCAACAGCGCAAACACCGGCAACGCGATCATGCAGGCCCACATGATCGCAACCCGAGCTGATGTCATACTCGTGGACTGCATCGACGAATCTGCAACGGGGGACGGACTTTGGCTCGGCCGAAAAATAACTTCTCAGCAATCCCTCTCCCCTTGCGGGAGAGGTTAGGGTGAGGGGCCGGGAAGGCGGAAGTTATTTTTCGGCTGAGCCTTTGGCGGGCGGATCATACTGACATCGTTTGCTGCTTGGGAAGGCGGGTTTCGAATCGGGTTAGCGGCGTTCCGCGGGATACGCGCACAAGCCGCCAGCCGGGCGGTACAATCTTTCCATATGGCCGCGATTTACCTCGATCACAATGCCACCACGCCGTTGGCAGCCCCGGTCGCCGAAGCCATGCTCGCCTGCCAGCGAGACGGACTGGCCAATCCGGCCAGCCAGCATGCTGCCGGACGCCGAGCCCGGGCACTCGTCGAGGAATGCCGCGAATCGATCGCCCGCATCCTAGGAGCCCAAACATCGGGCCCTCGGCCCGATCGGCTGCTGTTCACCAGTGGCGGCACCGAAGCCAACAACTTGGCGATTCTCGGGCTGGCCGCCAGCCGTCCCCGTCCGCTGGCCGTCTCGGCCATCGAGCATCCCAGCGTGCTCGGTCCGGCCACGCATTTGGCCCAGCAAGGCCGGCAATTGCTGACGATTCCGGTCGATCGGTCGGGACAAATCCGCCTGGACGATCTCGACGCCATCCTGGCCCAGCAGCCGGCACTCGCGACCATCATGCTCGGCAACAACGAAACCGGCGTGCTCCAGCCGGTGGCCGAAGCCGTTGTCAAAGCCGCAGCCGCCGGCATTCCGGTCCACTGCGACGCCGTGCAAACGGCAGGCAAAGTGCCGCTCGATTTCCAGGCGCTGGGCGTCGCCTCGCTCGCAATCTCGGCCCACAAGTTCCACGGCCCGGTCGGCATCGGGGCGCTGCTGGTCCGGCACGACGTCCCGCTGGCGCCGCTAGCGTTTGGCGGTCATCAGCAATACGACCTGCGGCCGGGCACCGAGCCGGTGGCCCTGATCCTGGGAATGGCCAAGGCCCTGGAGTGGTTCGCCGGCGAGCAGCAAGCCCGCACGGAGCGCATGACGGCCTTGCGCGAGCATTTCGAACAATCGCTGGTGGCCGAATGCCCGGAGCTGGTCATCCATGGCCGCTCGGCGCCCCGCTTGCCGCAGACCACGGCGGTGGCGTTTCCGGGCGTGAATCGGCAGGCGATGTTCATGGCTTTGGACCTGGCCGGCGTGGCGTGTTCGACCGGTTCGGCCTGTTCCAGTGGCTCGAGCGAGCCCTCGCCCGTGCTCCTGGCGATGAGCTTGGAAAGGCCGCTAGTCGACGCCTCGCTGCGCTTCAGTCTGGGGGTCGAAACCACGCGCGACGACCTCGACCGAGCCTCGCGCATTATCCTTCAAACCTACAAGGGTTTGCGCGGAGGATTTTCGCCGCGAAAAATCGGCTCGACGGGTCGCGAAAACACCTCGATTCCGCTATAATCCGGGCTGCTTTTGGCCTGCACGACTACGCGTCACCGCCGCAGGCCTCGTGTCCGGTTTCGGAAGGCCGGCCGACTGCCGGTTTTTGCTTGAAACCGGCCGCCGAATTTTGCCGCCGACGCGCTTCGAACCGTTTCTAGAACCGTCGGCGCTCGATTGGACGGACCTTTGATTGGCGTCGTTGAAATTCCATTGACCGCGAGCACTTGCGAACCGGCCAAGACGGCTGCACAGCAGCCTCGCCGGCCGGCGGGCTTGCGCCAGTTCGTCGTCGGCCGCGAAAATCGGCTGCTGCTGGCCGCCGTCGCTTCCTGCTTCCCCGCGGTCGTCGATCCCGCGAACTTCGATGTTCAGGCCCCCGCCCACGCCACGCTGCCATTTGCCCCCGCGGCGGGCGACAGCGCCGCAGCCGATCAGGGCGCCGCGGCCGACCAGCCGGGTGCTGCGCGACCGTATAGCCCGTTGGTGCTGATCGGCGCGCCGGGCACCGGCAAGTCGCACTTCGCGCTAGGCATGGCCCGCTACTGGCGTCAGACCCGCCCCGAGGATCTGATCACGTGCGCCACCGGCGCCGACTTCGCCCGCGAGCTCAACGATGCGATCGAAACCCGCACGCTCGACGCCTGGCGAGCCCGGTATCGGTCCAGTGCCTTGCTCGTGCTCGACGAAGTGCATCAGCTTGCTTCGCGCGGCGCGGCCCAAGTGGAGTTGCTGCACACGCTCGACGCCCTGGCCGCGCGCGATGCGATGGTGATTGTCACCAGCCGCTTGGGCATCGCCCAGATCACGAACCTGCTGCCGGCGCTGGAAAGCCGGTTGGTGGCAGGTTTGTCGATTCCGCTGAGTTTGCCGGGCCTCGACGCGCGCCGCCGGTTGGTCGAGCGGCTGGCCGCCGAGCGCGGCACGACCATCGAGCCCGAGGCCTTGTCGCTCCTGGCCGAACGCTTCGAGGCCAGCGTGCCCGAGCTATTCGGAGCGCTGATGTTCCTCGAAACGTCCAGCCTGCTCGATGGCGGCATCATTCGGCTGGAGCACGCCCGGCGGTATATCCACGATCGCGGCGGACGCCGCATGCCGACCCTGCGTGGAATCGCGGCACAAACGGCCAAGCATTTTTCCATTTCGCCGGCCGATCTGAAGAGCGCGTCGCGTCGTAGGGCGGCCGTGCAGGCCCGCGGCGTGGCCATGCACCTGGCCCGGCAGCTTACCGGCATCAGCTTGCAGCGGATCGGCGATTATTTCGGCGGCCGCGATCACACCACCGTGCTACACGCCTGCCGCCGGATCGAACAACTGCTGGCCGACAGCGCCGAGCTGCGCCGCGACGTCGAACAACTGATCACGGCTTTGACCAACGCATGATCGCACGCAACCAAAACCATCGGCCCGGCGTGGAAAACCTGTCGGCGAATGGTCGCTGTCGCAGGCCGCAGCGCGGCCATCGGACCGGTCGGCGGCCTTGGCTTCGATGGCACCTCTGCAAGCCAACAGCCAGACAACAACCGGCCGACAGTGCGTCAACGCGGTTTCCACAGCCCCGCGCCGCGCTTCGGAGCCCGCTTAAATGTCGCGTGCGCCGGGCCTTGTGCGTCGCCGCGGCCGCCTGCTGACAGCCGATCGACGACGACCTTAGTACTACTGATAAATGAAAGATTCTTTAAAAGAAGACAAGACCCTAAGACAACCCGTCCATGTTCGTTCGGCAATTGAGTCGAACGCCCCGCACTGATTTCCCAAACCGAGCGATGGAATGAATCATGAAAGTTACCTGCGATCGTGAGAAGCTGTTGGCCGCTTTCCAAACGGCCGCCGCCGTGGCCCCCGCCCGCAGCCCCAAGCCGATCTTGCAAAACGTCAAGATCGAGGTCTCGGCCGACGGGGCCACCACCACCGCGGTGCTCATCGCCACGGACTTGGAGATCGGCGTGCGCGTGGAAGTGCCCGGCATTACGGTCGAAGTGCCCGGTACGGCCGTGCTGCCGATCAGCCGGTTCGGCTCGATCTTGCGTGAATCGTCCGACGCCACGCTGCGGCTCGAGGCCGACGGTCACGGCACGCTGGTGCGTGGCGAGCGGAGCGAGTTCAAGCTGCCGGCCGAGAACCCCGACGAGTTTCCCGCCGTCGCCCAGTTCAACGAAAAGAAATATCACGAGACCTCGGCCCGATCGCTGCGCGAGCTGATTCGCCGCACCGTGTTCGCCACCGACAACGAAAGCAGCCGCTATGCCCTGGGCGGCGTGCTGATGGAAATGACCAGCGACCGGATCACGGCCGTGGGCACCGACGGCCGCCGCCTGGCACGCATGGAGTGTCCCGGCAAGAGCGTCGGCGGACACGACACGACCGACAGCCAGACGATCATTCCCACCCGGGCCATGCACCTGATCGAACGCGGCCTCACCGACGGCGACGCCGAAGTCCACATCGCCGCCCGCGGCAACGACGTGCTGGTCAAAAGTCCTCGGGCCATGATCTACACCCGGCTGGTCGAAGGCCGATTTCCCAAGTGGCGCGACGTGTTTCCCAAGCGTGACAACGCCACGCGCATCGAGCTGATCGCCGGGCCGCTGCACTCGGCCGTGCGACAGGCGGCCATCGTCACCAGCGACGAGAGCCGCGGCGTCGACTTCACGTTTGGCGAAGGCAAGATCGTGCTCGCCGGCCGCGCGGCCGAGGTGGGCCAAGCGCGCATCGAACTGCCCATCGCCTACGACGGCCCCAGCGTGGCCATCACGCTCGATCCGCGCTACGTGACCGATTTTCTCAAAGTGCTGGATGCCGAAAAGAACATCACGCTCGAAATCAAGGACGCCGAAAGCGCGGCCGTCTGCACGACCGACGACGGCTACGCCTACGTCATCATGCCGCTAGCCCGCGATCGGTAAACCACGTAGCGGAATTCGTGAGAATTCCGAACCCGACCCATAACGCCGCTCTCAACCACTCGGAAGTCTCACAACTTTCGCTACGGATGACCCCCGGAAGACCGCATGACCAAAAAAATGGCCGACGTGCTCAGCGAGCTGCTCACCCGCCGGGGCTACGCGCGTCCCGCGGCCGAGGCAGCCTATGCCGATGCCTGGCGCGAGGCGGCCGGCGAGCAGATCGCCCGCTACACCCGGCCGGGCAACGTCCGCCGCGGCGTGCTCGAAGTGCGGGTAGCCAATTCCACCCTGATGCAAGAACTGACGTTTCAGAAACAAGCCATTCTCAATCGCCTCGCCCAGCTCCTGCCCGACGAACGCATCGTCGAGCTCAAGCTCCGCGTCGGCCCCATTGAATAACACGCAAAACCGGCGAGCCCGGAGCGTCAGCGACCGGAGGCCCTAAGCAACACACGCAGCAATAAGAAAACCAATTGAACAGAAGCACGCAAAGAACGCGAAGCAATAAATGGAACGTCGACCCCTTTGCGCTCTTCGCGATCTTCTGTTCAACCGTTTTTTCCTCTGTGTCTCTGTGTCTCTGTGCCTCTGTGGTTTTCCTCTTTTCTCTTTTTCACCAGTTAACTCTTAATCGTTACACACACTCGACCGGCGAGTTTTCCGCCTGACAGAAAAGAAGTCCGATGACCGAAGAACAGCCTACTGATAATCAGAACGCCAAGCCCAACGATCCGGACATGTTGTCCTTTCGCAAGGCCGAAGGCGAATATGGCGCCGAATCGCTCCAGCATCTGAGCGACCTGGAGCACGTCCGCGAACGCCCGAGCATGTACATCGGCGACACGGGCGTGCGCGGCTTGCACCACATGGTCTACGAGGTGGTCGACAACTCCATCGACGAGGCCATGGCCGGCTACGCGCGCAACGTCAACGTCACGATCAATACGGAAGGCTCGGTCACGGTCGAGGACGACGGCCGCGGCATTCCCGCCGAAATGCACCCCGACTTGGGCTTCTCCACGCTGCAGGGCGTGATGACCGTGCTCAAGTTCGGCGGCAAGTTCGAAAAGGGCGCCTATCAAACTTCCGGCGGCTTGCACGGCGTGGGCGTCACGGTGGTGAACTTCCTCTCCGAATGGTGCGAAGTCGAAGTCTGCCGCGACGGCCACATGTATCAGCAGGAATACGAGCGCGGCGTGCCGCTGGCCGACGTCCGTCGCATCGGCGCCACCGACAAGTGCGGCACCAAGACCACGTTCAAGCCCGACTCGCAAATCTTTCTCAACACCAAGTTCTCGTACAACACGCTGCACAAGCGGCTGCAAGAGCTGGCGTTTCTCAATCGCGGCGTGACGATCGTCTTCAAGGACCTGCGCAGCGGCGAAGGCGAAAGTTTTCATTACGAGCGCGGCATCATCGAGTTCGTCGAGCACTTGAACCGCGCCACCGAAGCGGCCCATGCCGACGTGATCTACATCGCCGGCGAGTTCGACAGCGTCGGCCTGGAAGTGGCCATGCAATACTCGACCGAATACACCGAAAACGTCTCCTCGTTCGTCAACAATATTTCGACGACCGAAGGCGGCACGCACGTCTCGGGCTTTCGCGCCGCGCTCACCCGCTGCCTGAACAACTACGGCAAGAAGGAATCGCTGTTCAAGGACCTGGTCCCCTCGGGCGACGATTTTCGCGAAGGCCTCACGGCCGTCATTTCGCTCCGCGTGCCCGAGCCGCAGTTCGAAGGCCAGACCAAGACCAAGCTGGGCAACGGCGAAGTCGAGGGCATCGTCAACTCGGCGGTCGGCGATTTTCTCAATCGCTATCTGGAAGAAAACCCCAAGAGCGCCAAGATCATCGCCCAGAAAGGCCTGCTGGCCGCCGAAGCCCGCGAGAGTGCGCGCAAGGCCCGGATGATGGTCCGCGAGCGCAAGGGCGCGCTCTCCGGCGGTGGCCTGCCTGGCAAGCTGCGCGACTGCACGAGCAAGGACGTGGCCCGTTGCGAGCTGTACCTGGTGGAAGGCGATTCGGCCGGCGGCAGTGCCGAAGGCGGCCGCCTGCGCGAGTACCAGGCCATCCTTCCCCTGCGCGGCAAGATCATCAACGCCTTCAAAAGCCGCGACGACAAAGTCCTGGCCAACGAAGAAATCCGGAGCATGATCTCGGCCATCGGCTCGGGCATTGGCGACGAGGTCGACCTCTCGAAGCGCCGCTACAACAAAATCGTGATCATGACCGATGCCGATATCGACGGCTCGCACATCCGCACCCTGCTGCTCACGTTCTTCTATCGCCAGATGTACCAGCTTGTGCTGGCCGGGCACGTGTATGTGGCCCAGCCGCCGCTGTTCCGCGTGAAGAGCAAGAAGAACACTTACTACGTGCAGACCGAAGAAGAAATGAAGACGCAACTGCTCGAAGCCGGCATCGGCGAGGGCATTTTTGATCCCGGCGACGGCCGGCAAATCTCGGGCGATCCGCTCGCCAAGCTCTGCCGCACGCTGGCCGCGATCGAAGATTCGATCATCGCCCTGGAGCGCCGCGGCATTGGGCTGCGGCTGCACGCCGTGCGCCAGGACCCCGTCAGCGGCCGGCTGCCCGTTTATCACGTGTTCCTCGGCTCGCAAGAGCATTGGTTCACCACGCGCGAAGAGCTGGAAGCCTTTGTCGCCGCGCAGGAGCAAGCCGCCGGCAAGGAGCTGGCCGTCGGCGACAAGCCCACCCCGGTCAACGGCAACGGCCACGCGCCGGCCAGTCGCTTGCACATTGTCGAGCTGCACGAAGTGCGTTCGCTCAACAAAGGCCTGGCCGATCTCACCAGCGGCGGCTTCGACATCCAATCGCTGATCCCGCAAGAGCGGACCGGCACCGAAGAGCCGCGCTATGTCCTGCGTCGCGGCGAAGCCACGATCGGCCTCGAAGATCTTCGCGGCCTACTGCCCGCCGTGCGGGCCGCCGGCGAAAAGGGCCTGCACATCACCCGCTTCAAAGGCCTGGGCGAAATGAACGCCGAAGAGCTCCGCGACACCACCCTCGACCCCGCCAACCGCACTCTTCTTCAAGTCAAAATGGAAGACGCCTCCGCCGCCGACGACCTTTTTAGAATTCTCATGGGCGACAAAGTCGAACCTCGCCGCGAGTTCATCGAAAAGCACGCGCTCGAGGTAAGGAATTTGGATGTGTAAGGTGCATGACGAGGATACGTCCGTTGCAGGACTCCAGCTTCTAGTTCGATAGCCGACTTGTTGTCAACTGTTGCGGCGCATAAGCGGTGCCGTCCAAGTTTTGGCTGTCTTGTGAGACGATTTTCGAGCAGGCGAGCAACGGGCCGCTAACCACGGAAAAGCCTTGCCGTGTCGAGATATTGGAGCTTCGCATTGAACATCGATCCCATTATTTCGCTCGCATTCGCGATGCAGACAAACAAGGGCGCATACGCGCTTCTCGTCGGTTCGGGCTTGTCACGGGCCGCGCAGATACCGACTGGTTGGGAAATCGTACTAGACTTGATCGGCCGGCTCGCCACGTTGGAAAACGAGGAGTGCGAACCAGACCGCATAGCGTGGTATCGACGCAAGTACAACGATGAACCAGATTACGCGAGGCTGATCCAAGAGTTAGCCAAAAGCCCGGAAGAACGCCACCACCTGCTGAAAGCGTACTTTGAGCCCAATGCGGATGAGCGGGAGCAGGGCGTCAAACTCCCGACTTCGGCCCACCGGGCGATCGCCGATCTTGTAGCCCGGGGTTACGTCCGTGCAATCATCACGACCAACTTTGACAGGTTGCTTGAACGCGCAATCGAAGATGCCGGAATTACGCCTGCGGTTCTCAGCACCGCTGATTCGATCGAAGGCTCATTGCCAATGGTCCATCAGCGCTGTGTCGTGGTAAAGGTTCATGGTGACTATCTCGACACAAGGATCAGGAACACGCCCGACGAGCTAGCCCGGTACGACGAGCGAGTCGACCGCCTACTGGATCGTATCCTGGACGAGTTCGGGTTACTGGTGTGCGGCTGGTCGGCAGATTGGGACACCGCGCTGTGTGCCGCGTTTGATCGTTGCAAAAGCCGCCGGTTTACGCTGTATTGGACCTGCCGCGGTGAAGTTGGCGAGAATGCTCGCCGGCTCGTCCAAGGTCGGTCGGGTAACGTCATCAAGATCGACGACGCCGATCGCTTTTTCGCGCAGCTTTTGGAACGAGTGATATCGCTCGAAGACATAAAGCAGCTTCATCCACTGTCTGCCGCCACGGCGGCCGCGACCGTCAAGCGGCTTATATCGGACTCGCACCACCGGGTGCGGTTGTACGACCTAATCAAGGATGAGACCGAGGCCGCGTTCTCCCGCATTTCGGATTTGATCAAGGGGGCGATTACACGCCAGGGGGGCGATGACAAGATCCTGAGTGTTTTCGATTGTTACCCCGGAGCGCTAGCCACGATGCGAGAGTTAATGGTGCATGGCTGCTACTGGGCCCAACAGGAGCATTACGGCGTTTTTACGAAGTGCGTGCCTCGCATTGCGCGCGACCCACAGCGAAATGTTGGTGGGTACAAAATCGCTCAATGGGTCAGAGCGGCACCAGGTGTAATCCTTCTATATGCTGGCGGCGTTGCGGCATTAGCGGCGCGTAATTACGGAATGTTCGCCCATTTAATGCAAGAGTCGATATGCCGTGACGATGGCAAAGAGGGGCCATTTGTGATTGTGTACCCGTGGGACCAACTGCATAGATTCGCGCAAACGATCCCAGGCGTCAACCACCGATTTGCGGCCGACAGTAAGTGGCTTTTCGACCTACTTCGCGAACCATTACGGCCACTACTCGTCGGCGATGATGAGTACGAACTCGTGTTTGACCGATTCGAATACCTTCGGTCCCTTGTGTACGTCGATTTGGCGGCTAGGAAGCGCGGTGATGACGAGGTAAGGGACGCGTATAACGCCCCCGTTGGCTTGTTTCGTTGGAGGGAGCGATACGATGGCCGCCGAGAGCCGACAATTGGGACAGATATTTCGGATGAAGTTGAAGAGCGTGGCGATAATTGGGAGCCGCTGAAGGCGGGGCTTTTCGGAGGAACGACCAGCCGCTTCAAGCAAGTACAATCCCGCTACGAGCAAAGTCTTTCAAAGCGCCAATTCATTTGATTGACGAGTTTGGTAGGTACGTACCCTGTGCGTACGTTATAGTGCATGACGTGCCGGTCATGCCGCCAGCCCCGGTTGGGAAGTCGCGGCCGACGACTCTGGTACGCACGGAGTGCGTACCCTACCGGCCGGGCGTAATTGAAAGAATTGAGGAAGTCGCAACGAGCGCGAGTAAATTACCGCGTCACATGCAGCGTGAGAGCAGGTGCGCTCTCCGAGTATGACACCCACATGGTGAACTAAATGGTCGAGGGTCCAATTCGAGTCGACCTGAAATCTTACAACGGCGCCGATCAAAAAAAGTATGCAAAGTACTTGCGCGAGTACGAAGCCGGGCGGCAGATTGAAGATTACCTTAACAGCCGTTATGTCGAAGGACAGCCTCAAATCTTCACGTATGCAGGCATCGGAAGCGCGCTTGACATCGCCCCAGAGTTAGTGCGCAGGTTATTAATGGGTGGCCGTGGTGGCGGCTCGGGAATCACGGTATAGCGAAGTAGGGCGATAACACCGTGCACGCCTTGGTCTAGGACCGTCGTATGTCCGCTATTTCATGTCTCGACCGATTCCTTGACCCGCTGACCGAGGTGCTTTCGCCGGATGTTGCGCGGAGGCTCGTCGGCTTGAGGCCGACGGCTGCGGTTCAGGCCCGGTGTGATGTGCTCGCCTCGAAAGCCAACGACGGTACACTGACCGTGGCGGAGGAAGCTGAGTATAAGACATTCCGTTTGGCCGCGGACATAACCGCGATCTTTCAAGCCAAAGCCGCCCGCTATCTTGCGAGGGTGTCGGACCAAGCATGAATTGGCGAGAGCGAATCGTACTGGATCCGGCCGTTCTGGTAGGGAAGCCGATTATCAAGGGCACTCGGATCTCCGTGGAGTTTGTAATCGATCTGTTAGGTCGCGGCTGGACCGCCGAAGAGATCTTGCGCGAATACGATCAAATCACGCCCGAGGATCTTCAGGCCTGCCTGGCGTACGCGAGCGATGCCTTGAAGTTGGAGAGCGTTTATCCGATGACCAGTGCTTGAGCGCGTGACGGAGTGCTGCGTGGCAGGCATCGCGAGCGAATGGGAGGGCGAGGCTCCTGCCGAGCTGGCTTGCGGCGGATCGATCGAAACGCGCGGCTCGGCGGGAGCCTCGCCCTCCCGAAAGATCTCGCCGTCCCGAAAGGTCTCGGCCTCTCGAAAAGCCAAGTAGGATACGCACTGCGGTGCGTGCTTGTTTTTTCGGAGCGGCGGGGGTTTGGTTGATGAGAGATATCGAATTCGATCTTGAGCAACGGCTTTGCCAATGAGTGGTCGACTGGCAGAACACCGCTGTCCGGGGTGCGAGATTCGCAGGCCGCTGTGCTTCTGCGAGATGATTCCGCGGATTGCGCTCGAGACGCGCGTCGTGCTGCTGATGCATACGGGCGAACGGGTGCTGACGACGAATACGGCCCGACTGGCGGCCAAGGCCTTGCCGAATAGCGAGATTCGCATTCGCGGTGCGAAAGACCAGCGCTTGTCGCTGGCGGACCTCGCACACGAAGGCCGGCGGCCGCTGCTGCTCTATCCCAGTTCGCACGCGGCCGAATTGAACGCCGAGCTGGTCGCCGGGCTGGCTGGCCCGGTGACGTTGATCGTGCCCGACGGAAGCTGGGCGCAGGTGCGACGCTTCGTCCGGCGCGATCGGACGTTAGCCGGGCTGCCGCACGTCAAGCTGCCGAGTGGGCCGGCTTCGACCTACCGGCTTCGCGTGCAGGCCGACGCGCGGAATCTGTGTACGCTCGAAGCTGTGGCCCGGGCGATCGGGATTCTGGAAAGCGTCCCGGCTCAACAGCAGCTCGAAGCCTTACTTCGGATCATGATCGAACGCACGCTCTGGTCGCGCGGCGCCCTTTCGAGCGACGACTGTGAGCATGAAATCCCCGCAGCCGCCCGGAAAAGCCAACGATCAAGGAAGAATGCGGAAGTCGGAATGATGAATGATGAATAGGGGGGCCAAGCGAATGGGGCGCGGAGCGCGGCCAGGCGACCCCCAGTCAGCAACGCAGCCTTCTATGTGCAGCTACGTGACGCGTCGGCGGGCCCTGGCGGTGTCATTGCGGTCGGTAATGTGGTACGCACGGGGTGCGTACCCTACTTGAAGTCCGAGCGGGTTTAGCCGATGCCTGGCTTGAGCGCGTGACGGGGCGCCGCTTGGCAGGCATTGCGAGCGAATGGGAGGGCGAGGCTCCTGCCGAGCTGGCTTGCGGCGGATCGATCGAAACGCGCGGCTCGGCGGGAGCCTCGCCCTCCCGAAAGGTTGCACCCTTCCGAAAGATCTCGCCGCCCCGAAAGGTCCCGCTCCGCTGTGACGGTTTTGGCCCGGCAGCCAGCCAGGTAGGGTACCGTGGCACGCTCCAGGCAGGCAAGAAAACGCACTTGGCTGACTCGTGGCGGGTCGGGTCACAGCCCGACGCGTACCTTATAATGCTCAACGCGCCGGTTGGCCGAACGTCTCGGTTAGGAAGTCGCGACCGCAAATTCGGGTACGGCCGCGGTGCGTGCCCCAGTACAAGGTGCTATGGATGAGGCATGAAAGCGTTGGTTGCATGAAACTACCGGTTTTTCTCGCGTTGGTTCTGTGCTGCCAAACGGCGTTGGCACTGGAGGTCCGGGTGGATCCGGCGGGCGGGGCGCCGCGGATGGTTGTCGATGGGCGGCCGGTGAGGGCGCGCATGTTTTGGGGCGGGCCGGGGTCGGCGCGGTTGCCGGTGTCGGCTGAGGCGCGGATGGTTACGTTTGACTTCACGGCGCCGATCTCGACTTCGACCGGGACGATGCATTTTCGCTTTGGCAATAAGCCCGGCGAGGTGGAGCTCGACGAGATTGAAGTCCACGATCTGGACTCGGACGCGGTCGCGCTTCGCCGCAACGACTTTGATGGCGGGCCCGGCGATTTTGCGCGCGAGTGGCGCTTCTGGCCGACTGATCGGAAAAACACGGTGGGCACGGTGGCCGTTGCGGCTGGCGTCGGCCGCGACGGTTCGCCAGGGCTGAGAATCAAGCTCACGGCCCCGCCCGACGGCGTTTGGCCCGACTTTCATGTTTATCACGAGCCCAAACTGGCGTTCGTCGAAGGGCATCGTTATCGCGCCAGTTTTTGGGTGCGGGCGTCGGCCGCGCGCGACTTGGTCGTGGCGTTCTATCAACCGGGCCAGCCGTTCCTGTATCTCGGCGGGCCGTCCACTCCGTTCGAGAACCAAATTCATCTGGCCGCCGAGGCCGGCATCGATTTTGTCAGTTGCCAGATTCCGCTTCCCTGGCCCGAGCCGGGCCGATCGCCCGACTGGTCCGGCGTCGATGCGATCTGCCGCATGGTCTTGCGGGTCAATCCGAAGGCGCTGCTGCTGCCGCGGATCGGCATGTATCCGCCGGCCTGGTGGTGCCAGGCGCATCCCGACGAAGTGATGCGTTGGGAAGACGGGCCGCACGAGAGTATTGCGGTGCCCGCCTCGCCGCTCTATCGGCGCGACGCGGCCGCGCGACTCGCGGCGCTCGTCAAACATCTGGAGCAGAAGTTCGGCGAGCAGATCGCCGGTTACCATCCCACCGGGCAAAACACTGGTGAATGGTTCTACATGAATACCTGGAAGCGGCCTTTGAATGGTTTTTCATCAGTCGATCGTGACGCCTGGCAGCGATGGCTGCGGGCGAAAGCCGCGACCAGCGGCAAGACGGAGTTGGCCAGCGGCCAGGCGGGCGCCGCGGAGCCCAGCGCGGAAGTGCCCAGCGCGGCCGTGCGGCATGCTTCGCCCGGCGGCGTGTTCCGCGATCCAACGACCGAAGCCGAACTGATCGAATGGGCCGATTTCCAGCAGCAGATGATGGCCCAGTGCGTGACGGAGTTCGCGCATACCGTCCGCCAAGCGACGGGCGGCCAAAAGCTCGTGGTCTTCTTCTACGGGTACCTCTTCGAGTTCAGCGGCGCGCCGACGGGGCCAGCGGTCTCGGGCCACTACGCGCTGCGCCGCGTGCTGGATTGCCCCGATATCGACGTGCTCTGTGCGCCGATCTCGTACTTCGATCGTGGGCTGGGCGGCAGTGCGCCGACCATGACCGCCGCCGAAAGCGTAGCGCTCGCCGGCAAGCTGTGGCTGAATGAGGATGACACCCACACGTACCTGGCCAGCGGCGACCAGCCCGGCTCGCGCGACCACGTGGACAACGTCGAGCAAACGCTGGCAGAGTTGACGCGCAATGTCGGCCAGGAGGCGCTGCGCAACTTCGGCACGTGGTGGATGGATCTCGGTGCCACCGGCTGGTTCGATGACGCGCGGCTTTGGCAGCGCATGGCCCAGCTTCGCACGCTCGATCAGTATTTTCTCGATCATCCGACACCGTTTCGGCCCGAGGTCGCCGCGGTCGTGGACGAGCGTAGTCTGCTGCGCGTGACGGAAGCCGGCTCGCTGGTCAGCGGCCAATGCATCTATCGGGCTCGCGAACCGCTTGGCCGCCTGGGCGCGCCGTATGGCCAATACCTGCTCGACGACGTCCTCGCCGGCCGGGTCCACGCCAAGCTCTATATTTTTCTCGATGCCTGGACGCTCAGCCCGGACGAGTGCGCAAAGCTCGAAGCCGTCACACGCGACGCCGCGACGATCTGGTGCTATGCCGCGCCTGGCGGCGGCGAGAATCTCACGGGCTTCCAAATCGGCCCCGCAGCGCCGCAAGCCGCTTGGGCCACGCCCACCAGACTCGCCGAGGCGAAAGGCCTGCACACGGCCTTCGGTTTGCGTCAAAAGCCGAGACCATTGTTCAGCCCCGTCGATGCCACCGCCGAGGAGACGCTCTTTACGTATCCCGACGGAAAGCCGGCCGTGGCGATTCGCCGGCGCGATGGAAATGCCGCCATTTTCGTCGGCGCTCCGGGCCTCACCAGCGAGCTGCTGCGCTACGCCGCACGCGAAGCGGGCGTCCACCTGTTCACTCAACAGGATTGCAACGTTTGCGCCAACGGCCCGTTCATCGTCCTGCATGCCGACCATGACGGCACGTTCACGCTCGACACCGGCAAGCCGGGCGCGCTGCGCGACGTGCTCACCGGCGCCCGCGTCGCGCCCAACGTCACGCTCCATCGCGGCGAGACCCGAATCCTAAAGTATTGAGGTGCTGCCCGTCTCTCGAGGGGCAGTGCAGCAAAAACGGGAGCCGGGGGGGCGGTCGTACGCGCGGGGTGCGTGCCCTACTGGGGGCAAGCCGCTGGCGGGTCCGGCTTGGCTCGCCGGACCTGCGGGGGTGGCTGGCGGCCTACGGAATGCGGCGATATCGGGGTCGCTACGAAACTCTTGCTTTCCGGCGGCGCATCGACAAAAGTACAACGGTCGCCTGCAATGCCGGACGACCCGCGAAGGGTCAGCGTCCGATTGTGGGCCTGCATCCATGCTCCCTCGACTCTGCTAGGAAGTTAGCCAGCCATGAAGTACCAACATCGCACGTTCATTCGGCCGCTTTTGCTCAGTCTGTTTTTACCGCTCGCGCTGCTGCTGGCGTCGGCCGGGGCGCAGGAAAAAAGGCCCGGGCAAACACCGGAAGCAGAGAAAAAGGCGCAACAGACCGGAAATAAGACGGCGTCGCTTGAGGAACAGATCAAGCAGCGGTTTGGCGACAAGGTCGAGTTGCGGTTCGATCAGCCGTATGCCGGCACGAGCAACAAGTTCCAGATGCTCGATCTGTATTTGCCGAAGCACCGGGCCGACGACAAGCCGTTGCCGCTGGTCGTGTTCATTCATGGCGGCGGCTGGAGCGGGGGCGATCGTAAAGGCTACGCGGTGCCGGCATGCATCCTGGCCACCAGCGGCAAGTACGCGGCTGCCAGCGTCGGCTATCGCCTTTCGGCCGAAGCCCATTGGCCGCAACAAATCTTCGATTGCAAAGCGGCCATTCGCTGGCTCCGTGGCCATGCCAAGGAACTGGGCCTCGACCCCGACAAGATCGGCGTCACCGGCGCTTCGGCCGGCGGCCACCTGGTCACGCTGCTGGGTCTGACCGGCGGCGTGAAGGATCTGGAAGGCGATATCGGCGAGTACACGTCGCAGTCCAGTCGCGTCACCTGCGTGGTGAACGTGTGCGGGCCGATGGATCTCACCAAACCGCTGATGCAAGGCGAGGCCGCAAAGCGCGACGACCCGGCCGTCTCGGGACTGCTGGGCGGGCCGGTGAGTCAGCGGCTCGAATTGGCCAAAGAGGCTTCGCCGCTGACGTATGTCACGGCCCAGGCAGTGCCGATCATGACCCTTCACGGCACGCAAGACATGCGGGTCAATTTCACGAACGCCCAGGAGATCGACGCGGCACTGAAGAAAGTCGGCGCGACGTCGCTGCTGATTCCGGTCGAAGGCGCCGGCCACGGCATTCCGTTCGGGCCTGAGTTGCAGAAGCGCGTGCAGGCATTTTGGGACATGTATCTTCGCGGCGTGAAGTCCGAGATTTCGACTTCGCCGATCGAAGCCTCGCCGGAGCAGTCGAAAAAGTAGGGTGAATTACGAAGCGGTTGAACAGCCTTCGAGCCCTGAGCCTCAGGCCGAAGGGACGGGCGCGAAGAACGCTAAGAAGAAGGGAAAGACGCTAAGAAGACAAAAGACGAGTAGCGGGCGCACTGGCTGACGGCGTGGATTGATGCTTTTTCCACCTTCTTCGCGTCCCTTGCGTGCTTCTGTTCAAATCGTTTCGGAATCGCCGGGGGGCGTAAGCGCTTTTGTGGAGTGACCTCCGGTCGCCGGCGCTCCCGGCTCGCCAACTAGGATGCGCCGGCTTGCTTTTGGGCTGGCGGTGAGCGTTAATAATCGGATTCGAGCTTCCCGCCTGGATTGCCCGCCGAAGATTCATTCCGTTTTTCCGAAAGGTTCGTACGCGCATGCAACGTAAGTCAATTGCCTGGCTCCTGGTTGTCGCTGGTCTTGGGATGGGGACGCTGGGGGCCGCGCCCCAGCCGGCTGGCGCGGACGAGGCGCCGAACACGCTGAGCGATGCGGAAGCCAAAGCCGGCTGGAAACTGCTGTTCGATGGCAAGACGACCAGCGGCTGGCGAAATTTTAAGAAGCCGGACATCAGCCCGGGCTGGAAGGTCGAAGATGGCACCCTGGTGCGCGCCGAGAAGGGGGCAGGCGATATTATCACGGACGAACAGTTCGATGCGTTCGAGTTGGTGCTCGACTACAAGATCGCGCCGGAAGGCAACAGCGGCCTGATGTACCACGTGAGCGAGGAAGCCAACCGGCCGCCGATGGTCGGCCCGGAAGTGCAGATCCAGGACAACAAGCTTGGGCACGATCCGCAGCTGTCCGGTTGGTTGTATCAGCTCTATCCGTCGAAGGAGGACGCCACCAAGCCGGCCGGCGAGTGGAACCATTTGCGGATCCTGATCACGCCCGCGAAGTGCGAGCACTGGATGAACGGCGTAAAGTATTGCGAATACGTGATTGGCAGCGACGACTGGAACGAGCGCGTGGCCAAGAGCAAGTTCGCCAAGTGGCCGATGTTCGGCAAGCCCACGCGCGGCCATCTCTGCCTGCAAGACCACAACAGCCTGGTGTCGTTCCGCAACATCAAGATCCGGCCGATCGCGACCACGTCGCCATGAGGCGAGCGGCGCGGACTAATTGGGTCGTAGCGTCCATCGCCCCGCTCCGCGACCAACGGTCGCGGCTTTATGAAAGGTTTTTCATGATCAAGCGTCGTTTTGGCTTTGCCGTGCTGGTAGCCGGTTTGAGTGCATTTGCTTCGAGCGTCTTGGCGGCGAAGCTGCCTCCGATTCCGGAGCAGCCGATTGCGGAGAAAAAAGAGCTGTTGTTCGCCGACGACTTCGAAGGCGATAAGCTGGCCAAGGTCTGGCACAAAGTCGTGCCGACGTTCACGGTCGAAGGGGGCGCGCTGAAGGGTACGCAGACCCGCGAAAAGACGATTCCGGCGGCCGACGGCAAGCCGACTATTACGGCGCATGCGGCCGTGTATGGTCTGGAAATTCCCACCAAGGACAGCGTGGTCGAGGTGCGGATTCGCTTCGAAGGGGCCTCGATGATCGACGTCGAGTTCGACGATCGCAAGTACACCGGCTCACACTACGGCCATCTCTGCCGGGCCCAGGTCCGTCTGAATGGCGTGACGCTGATCGACGAACGCGACGGCGGGATGCGCAACGACATCTATACCATGAACAAAGACCCGGCGCGCAAGGCGGAAGCCGCCAAGCTCGTGGCCGGCCGGCGCGTGACGTATCCCATTCAGCTTGAGGCCGGCAAGTGGTACACGCTGGTGGTCGAGACCGTCGGCGACGAGATGCGGGTCACGATCGACGGCAAGCCGGCCGGCTATCTCAAGAGTTCCGGCATCGGGCACGCCACGAAGTCCAAGATCGAGTTGGGCGTGGCCGGCAAACACGGCTTGTTTGACGACATCAAGGTGTGGGACGCGGCGCCGGCCGGCAAGTAGGCACGGGTGAGCAGAGCTGGGCAATCGAAGCCGGCCCGCTGCCTCGAACTGGGCGGTTTTGCAGGTTTTTCCGGTTGTAGCGGTCCGATAAGAGCCAATGAGTGCGGCCACGCTGCGCGCCGGCAGCGTCGTCTTTGCTGCCAGGAGGCCGCAGCCTCAGCAAACCGCTTGTCAGCCGATGGTTATGCACGCGGCAAATCTCGCGATCGCAGAGCGACCCACGCGGCTGCGCGCGTTGTGGAATTCGGCGAGCGTGGCCCTACTGCTAGCAGCTTGCTTGGTTGGAGCGCCGGCGGCACAGGGCCAGCAGGCTGTTGGGCCGGAAATGGCCGTGCAACAGCGGTTGCCGCCGGTGACGACCGAGCGCCAGGCGTTTTCGCCGGAGGCGATTCTGCCGTCGTCTGCCAGCACGCCGCTGCCGATCAATCTGGCGACGGCGATGCAGCTCGGCAATGCGCGTGGTTTGGACATTGCCTTTGCGACGCAGCAGGTGCAGCGATCGGCAGCGCTACTCGCGCAGAGCCAGGTGCTCTGGCTGCCTACGATTTACCTGGGAAGCGATTATTACCGGCACGACGGGCAGCTGCAGGACATCGTCGGAAACGTGGCCGGCACCAGCAAGCAGGGCTTTTTGGTCGGCGGCTCGCCGTATCTGGTGTTCTCGGTCAGCGACGCGATCTTCAGTCCGCTGGCGGCGCGACGCACGGTCGAAGCGCAGCAAGCCGCCAGGCGGGCAGCGACGAACGACAATCTGCTGGCAGTGGCCGAAGCCTATTTCGATATCCAGCAGGCGCGCGGCGAACTGGCCGGAGCACTCGATTCGGTTCGACAGGCCGAGCAATTGGTGAGCCGTGCCGAGCGGCTGGCGCCGGAGCTGGTGCCCGATCTGGAAGTCTCTCGCGCGCGCACGAATTTGGCGCAACGGCGGCAGGGAGTGTTGACGGCGCAGAACCGCTGGCGCGGGGCCAGCGCCGAGTTGATTCGCGTGTTGCATCTCGACCCACTGCTGACCGTGCAGCCGCTGGAACCACCCCAGCTGCAAGTGCCGCTGGTGCCGACCGATCGCCGCGTGGATGAGCTAGTGCCGGTCGCCTGGTTGAACCGGCCCGAGCTGGCGGAACAGCGGGCGATGATCGCGGCCAGCGCGCAGCAAGTCAGGCAGGAGCAATGGCGGCCGCTATTGCCGAGCGTGATGGTGCGCGGCTTCTCGACGCCCGTCACCGGCACGCTGGGAATGGGCTTGTTCGGTGGCGGCACTAACGGTTCGCTCAGCAACTTCGGCCTGCGCGAAGACATCGATATGCAACTGATTTGGCAAATGCAGAACCTGGGTATGGGCAATCGCGGACTGGTGCGCCAGCGGAAGGCCGAGCTGTCGGCGGCGCAAATCGAATGCCTGCGTGCTCGCGACGCGGTGTCGGCCGACGTGGTGCAAGCCTATGCGCTGGCCCAAACCTCGGCCGAGCGGGTGCAACTTGCCGGCATGGAGTTGAAGAATGCCCAGCTGGCGATCGATCAAGGCATGGCCGGCCTGGACCAGACGAAACGAGCCGGCGACCTGCTGCTACTGGTGGTTAGGCCGCAGGAAATGCTGTTGGCAATCCAAGCGCTCAACCAGGCGTACAACGACTATTACCAGTCGGTCAGCGACTTCAATCGCGGCCAGTTTCGGCTCTACCACGCGCTGGGCCAACCGGCCCGCGTGTTGATCGATGAGCAACAGCGCTTGGCCAATGCGGCACCGCCCGCAACGGCGCAATCAAAGTAGCTGGCGCACGGCGTGTGCCTGCTATCTTTGGGCGACGTTATTTCTTCGCCGGGTTGGTTCGCAGCGACTGGCCGTCGGTCAAGGCGGCCAGGTTACCAACGAGCACTTGCTCGTCGCCGTTGACGGGCTGCCACGCGCCCGGATCTTCGGAACCGCTGGGCCGCAGCCGCATTTTGATGACTTCGACGAGCCCGCCGCCACGCAGTCCGACTTCGAGCGGGGTGCGGACGGCGCGGCCGGCCACCAGCCGGTAGCACAGCGTCTGGTTGTCCGCGGCGATCACGGCTTCGGCGGGCAGCGTCCAGACGTCGGCGTGCTGAACGTGGATCGTGGCCTGCACGTACATGCCGGGCAGAAGCTGCCCCTTGGGATTGGGCAGATCGATTTCGGTCCGCAAAGTGCGCGACTCGGGATTGAGCGAGCGGGCGTTGCGCGTGACACGGCCTTCGAGCACGTCGCCCGCGGCGCCTTGCACGCGCAGGGTCACGGGGTCGCCATTTTGGATCCAGGCGGCGTCCGCGCCGGGAATTTGCACAAAGACCCGCACCGGGTCGATCTGGTTGATGACGAACAGCGGCAGGCCCTTGGTGCCGCTGGCGGCCGGCTGCACGAAGTCGCCCGCGTTGATGTTGCGCTGCGTCACCACGCCGTCGTAAGGTGCGCGGATTTCGGCATAGGCCAGCATGGCTTTGGCATAGTCGCGGTTGGCTTTGGCGGCGGCCGATTGGGCCTCGGCGAAGGCTGCGTCGGCCTGGGCCTTGTCGAGCGCGGCCTTGGCTGCCTTGTAACCGAGCCGCGTTTCGTCGACGTTTTCGCGGTCGAGCACGCCGTCGCGGCTGGCGCGCTCCAGCCGTTCGAATTGCGATTTCGCCCGTTCGAGTTGGGCCTGCGTCATGCTCACGGCCGCTCGGGCCTGGGCGATTTGTGCCAGGGCCTGCCGCAGGGCCGCCTCCTTCTGCTCGAGCTCAGCCGCCATTTCCGGCACGTACAGTTCGGCCAACAGTTGGTCCTTGGTGACCGAATCGCCGATGTCGACGGACCACTTTTCGATGAAGCCGTTGATTTTGGAATACAGGGGCGTCTGCTGATATGCCTCGATGTTGAAGCCCGGCTGCTCGATCGGCCGGCGGACCGTCTTGCGCAGCGGCTTGACCATCCGCAACTCGGATGAAGTCGCTTGTTTTGCAGCGGGCGCGGCCTGTGGCTGCGACGCCGGCGGCGGCTGGCCGCAGCCGGCAATCAGCATCAGCAGCGCGGCCCCGGCGACGATCGGCCCCCGCAGCCGCGGGCCGGCCGGCGGAGCTTCGTCGAAGTGATGGCTGTCGGGATCATCGGGATCGAGCGAGGGTGACCCGACGGATGCTCGGCCTTGGATCATGGCGAACAGGGCCGGCAGCACCAGCAGCGTGCTGAGCGTCGCGGCCAGCAGGCCACCGATCACGGCCCGGCCCAGCGGGGCGGTCTGGTCGCCGCCTTCGCCCAAGGCCAAAGCCATCGGCAGCATGCCAGCGATCATGGCGCAACTGGTCATGAGAATCGGCCGCAGCCGATGCTGGGCTCCGTCCACCGCCGCGTCGGTCGCTGTCGCGCCCGCGGCCCGGCTGCGCTCGGCGAAGGTGACCAGGAGGATGGCGTTGGCCACCGCCACACCCACGGCCATGATGGCGCCCATGAACGATTGCAGATTCAAGGTCGTGTTCGTAATCAGCAAGGCCATGGCCACGCCCGCCAGCACGGCCGGCGCGGTTAGCAGGACAACCAGCGCCAGCCGCAACGATTGGAAATAAGCGGTCAGCAGCAGGAAAATCACGACGATCGCCAGCAGCAAGCCAGCGGTGAGTCCCTGAAACACTTTGCCGCCGGCCAGGGCTCCGAACATTTGCTGCATCGGCACGATCTGGCCGCGGACGTCGACGGCGACACCGCGTGGAGGTTCACCGGCCGCGCGTAGCGCGTCGGCAATGTGTGCGGCGACGCGGCCCAGGTCCTCGCCCTCGACATTGGCCGTCATGCTCACCACGCGCTTCATGTTGTAGCGGTCGTATTCGCCCGGGACGACGCCTTCGCGGATGCGGGCCACGTCGTGGAGAAACAACTGGCCGCTCTGCGTAGGGCGTTTGATCGGCACCAGCCCCACCTCGCGCGGCGCGTTCATCCGACTCGTGGGAATTTCGACCTGCACCTGGTAGCCGATGCCGGTGCCCGGGTCGCGCCAATAGTTGGGCACGACAAAGCGGCTGGACGACGTGGCCGCCACGAGCGATTTGGCCACCGACTCAGCCGAGATGCCGCTGGCGCCGGTCAGCTCGCGGTCCACCTTCACTTCGACGGCCGGATAGTCCATCGGTTGCACGTATTGCAGGTCGCGCAGCGATGGAATCTTCGCCAGCTCGCGCCTGACCGTCTCGGCATACGCTTGGCTCTCGGCCAGCTTCGGGCCGCTGACGGCAACTTCCACCGGCGTGGGCGAGCCGAAACTCATGACTTCGTTCACGATGTCGGCCGGCTCGAACGACAGCCGCAGCCCGCGCACGCGCTGGGCAATGGCCTCGGGCGGCAGATCTTCCTCCGCCAGCCTGCCACGCAGCCATTGCGCCAGCCGCCGGGGCAGCTCGCGCCGCAACTCCTCTTGCAATCGCTCGGTGTTGATGCCGCTGTGCGGCTTGAGCGCTACGCGCAGCACGGCCTCTTCGGGCCCGCTGGTCCAGAGGTAGACCGTGTTGATGGGATAGCTGGAGCCGATCAGGCCGATATAGCCCAGCGAGATGCTGACGTTGTCCGGCCCGGCCTTCTGCTTGATGGCCTCGAGCGCCTGGACGGCGAGCTGCTCGGTGACTTCGATGCGCGTGCCGGTGGCCGCGCGCAGCCGAAGCTGGAATTGGCCCGTGTCGACCGTGGGAAAAATCTCCCGCCCTACCCGCCCGCCCACCAGCCAGACGAGCACGAAGGCCAGCACCAGATAGAGCGGTGCGAGCCACGCCCGGCCTTGCACGGCCCCGCGCACCAGCCGCAGATATCCGTCGCGCATTCGGCCGGAGGACGCGACGCTGCCGGCTGCGGCCTCTGGCGGGCGAACGTGCCGCAACAACCACACCGATAGCACGGGCACAAACGTGCTGCTCAAAATGTACGACGTGACCATCGCAAAGCCCACGGCCAGCGACAGCGGCACAAACAGGGCCCGCGCCGCCCCTTCCATGAAGAACGACGGAATGAACACGGCCAGAATGCAGAGCATGGCCAGCAAGCGCGGCACGGCGGTCTCTTGATTGCCGCGGCGCACGGCCCGGGCGATGCTGGGCGTGTGTTCGAATTGCGTATGAATGTTTTCGACCTCGACCGTGGCCTCGTCCACCAGGATGCCGACGGCCAGCGCCAGCCCGCCCAGCGTCATTAGATTGATCGTCTGCCCCGAGAGCCACAGGGCCACCAATGAGCCCAGTAGAGCAAACGGGATATTGAGCACGACGACGATCACGCTGCGCCAGTCGCGCAGAAACAGCCATACCATCAGCCCCGTGAGCACGGCACCCAACAGCCCTTCGGTGCCGACGCCCCAGATGGCGCGCGTCACATAAGGCGACTGATCGAACTCGAACGCGACCTTGATATCCTCGGGAATCGAGGCTTGCATCTTGGCCAGGTTGCGTTTCACCTCGCCGACGACCGACAGCGTCGAGGCCTCGGCCCGCTTGGTCACCAGGATGTAGACGGCGCGGCTGCCGTTGACCAACGCATAGCCCACGGGAATATCGGTGCTGTCTTCGATCGTGCCCAGATCGCGGAGGTAAACATCCGAGCCGGGGCGGATGGGAATGTTGCCGAGATCGGCCGGGTTGACGACCATCGCATCCATCGGCACGATCGGCATCTGGTCCTTGACGCGGATATTGCCCGAGGGGCTGACGAGGTTGCCCGAGGCGACTGCTTGAATCACCTCCTCGGGCGACAGGTTGTAGGCCCGCAGGCGATCGGGATCGGTCCGCACCACGATCGTGCGCTGGTTGCCGCCGAAGGGTGGCGGGGCCGAAACTCCAGGCAGGCTGGCGAACATCGGCCGGACTTTGAATAGCGCCTGGTCCTGGATCTCGCCGATCGTCTTGGTGTCGCTGCGGAGCACGAGGTAGCCGACCGGCACGCTGCCCGTGTCGAACCGCATGATGAACGGCGGCACCGTGCCCGGCGGCATAAAGGCACGGGCTCGATTCACATAGCCGACCGTCTCGGCCATGGCCTGGGACATGTTGGTTTCGGGATGAAAGTAGAGCTTCATCAGGGCGGCGCCCTGGATGTTGCGGCTCTCGACGTGATGAATCCCGGAGATATAGAGAAAATGGTACTCGTAGTAATTGGTGATCAGCCCTTCCATCTGCCCGGGATCCATGCCGCCATAGGGCTGGGCGACATAGACCACCGGCAAGTTGAGGCTGGGGAAGATATCGACTTTCATCCGCGTCGCGGCCAGGACGCCGCCGCCCACCAGGGCCGCGATGCCGACCATCACAGTGACGGGATGCCGCAGGGCGAAGACAATCGGGTTCCAAGTCATGCCGGCCGAAGCTCGCGATTGCCTGCGGAATACGGTCGCGTTTTGCCAGCATAGTCGCCTAGCCAAAGAGCGGCAACGCGAATGGCCGGCCCGAACCACGTCGCCGCCGTCCGGGATTTGCGGCCGTAATGCCCCAAGCTGCCTCTTGCGTCGGCGGTCGGCCGCCTTTACGGTGGAACAAGCGGCCGAGGTGGCAAAAGCCGCCCACCCGCCGACTCTTGCCGAGCCGAAATCTCACCAATCTGACGCCATTTTTGGAGTCTTCGCATGCGTTTGCTCATTTCCACGCTGGCCCTGGCCACGATCGCCGGGCTTCTGCCCGAGTTGGCCCGGGCAGCGACGCCTGTCCGGCCAACGACGCCGGCTCGTGACTGGCCTTCGTTTCGCGGACCGGATCGCACTGGCGTGGCCGACGAGTCGGGGCTGCTGAAGGAATGGCCGGAAAAGGGGCCGCCGCTGGTCTGGGAATCCAAGGGTGCGGGACAGGGCTACGCCAGCCTGGCGATCGCCGGCGGTCACATCTATACCTTGGGCGACTCCCCCAGCACGGCCGACGACAAAGACGAATATCTCGTGGCCTTTGATCGCGAGACCGGCAAGCAACTTTGGAAACACAAAACCGGCCCCGCCTGGACCTCGGGTAAGCCCACCTGGCAGAGTTCCCGCTCGACGCCCACCGTCGATGGCGATCGCGTTTACGCCCTGACCGCAGACGGCGTGCTGATCTGTTGCGACACGGCCACCGGCAAAGAGCGTTGGCACAAAAACCTCAAGGACGACCTGGGCGGCAAAAAGGCCGACGGCTGGGGCTACAGCGAGTCGGTATTGATCGACGGTGATCGGCTGATCTGCACGCCCGGCGGCGAAAAGGCCACGATGGCAGCGCTCGATAAGATGACCGGCAAGACGATCTGGACGACTTCGCGCGCCGAGGACCGCGGAGCCGGGCATGCCTCGATCGTCATTGCCGAAGTCGGCGGCACGCGCGTCTATGTGCAAACCACCGGCAGTGGCGCCCTCGGCGTGCGGGCCAGCGACGGCAAGCTGCTCTGGTCGTACGAGATCGACAAGACCACGGCCGTGATTCCCACCCCGATCGTGCGCGACAACCTGGTGTTCTTCGTGGCCGGCTACAAGCGCGGCGGCGCCCTGCTCAAGCAGGTGCCCGGCGAAAAGGGCGAAGTCAAGGTCGAGGAAATCTACCCGCTGAAAAAAGAGCTATCCAACAAACACGGCGGTGCCGTGCTGGTGGGCGATTATCTCTATGCCGATTCGGAAGATCAGGGAATTCCCTTCTGCGCCGAGCTGATGACCGGCGAGGTTAAGTGGAAGGGACGAACCTCGGGCCACGGCTCAGCCGCTGTGGCCGCGGCCGACGACCGGCTGTATCTGCATTTCGCCGACGGCGCTATGGTCATGCTCAAAGCCACGCCCGACGGATTGAAAGAAGTCGGCTCGTTCATCGTGCCCGGCAGCGGCGAGCGTCCAAGCTGGTCGCACCCCGTGATTCTCGACGGCAAGCTCTACCTGCGCGAGCAGGACACGATCCTCTGCTACGACCTGCGGGCGTCGCACTGAGGCGGTGCAAACGAACAGCGTTGGCATCGCTCGACCTGCTGCGCGAGCCGGCGCTCGCCGCGACGGATGCAACAGCCGAGCGGCTGGGCGCCTGACCCTACGTGAGCAGCGTGATGAACCATCGTTTGGGTTGGGGCGCGATCGTGTGCTGCGGCGTGTTGTGCCGTGCCGCAAGTCCAGGATTCGCTGCCGCGCCGGCCGTGGCGCCGTCGCCTCACGCCCAGCAGCAATTCGAGCGCGACGTACGGCCGCTGCTCGTCAAGCATTGCGTCGCGTGCCACGGACCCAAGAAGTCGCACAACGGGCTGCGTGTCGATGGACGCGCGGAGTTGCTCAAGGGTGGCGACAGCGGGCCGGCCGTGGTGCCGGGCCAGCCCGAAAAGAGCTTGTTGATCGAAGCGGTCGAGCATCGCAGCTTTGAAATGCCGCCGGCGCCGGCCGAGCCGCTCAAGGCGCAGGAAATCGCCGCGCTCGAATTGTGGATTCGCAACGGCGCCCCGTGGCCCACGGAACCGAGCGCTGCCACGCGCGACACGCTGACCGACCGCGCACGCAAGTTCTGGGGTTTCCGCCCGGTGCAGAACCCAGCCCCGCCCGCGGTGCGCAATCCCGCGTGGTCGCAGCATCCGATCGATCGGTTTCTTGCCGCGCGTTGGGAAGCTGCCAAACTCGAGCCGGCTGCCGATGCCGATCCCCAAACATTAATTCGCCGCGTATCGTTTGTCCTGACGGGCTTGCCGCCCACGCCCGACGAGGTGGACGCGTTCGTGCGCGATGCCGCCGGCTCGCCGGCCGCCGCCGAGCAAGCCTACGGGGCACTGGTCGATCGGCTGTTGGCGTCACCACGCTTTGGTCAGCATTGGGCGCGGCACTGGATGGACTGGGTGCGCTACTGCGAATCGCACGGCAGCGAAGGGGATCCGCCGATTCCGTTTGCCTGGCGCTACCGCGACTATTTGATTCGCGCCCTGAATGCCGACGTGCCGTACGACCAGTTGATTCGCGAGCATCTCGCAGGCGATCTGCTCGCACGGCCGCGCATCAACGCGGCGCTCGGGATCAATGAGTCGATCCTAGGAACCGCCCATTTGCGCTTTGTCGAGCATGGGTATCAGCCGGTCGATGCGCGCGAAGACCTGATCAAATTCACCGACAACCAGATCGACGTGGCGACCAAGGCGTTTCAAGCGTTGACGGTAAGCTGTGCGCGTTGCCACGACCATAAGTTCGACGCGATTTCGCAGCGCGATTTCTATGCCCTATTTCCAGTGTTCGTCGCATCGCGGCCGGCGCAGGTGCAAATCGATCTGCCCGAGCGGCTGCATCGGCACGACGCGCGTTTGCAGCAAATCAAGCTCGAGCTGCGAAAAGTCGTCGCCGAAAGCTGGCTGGCGTCGCTCGACGATTTTCCCGCGCGATTCAAACAGATCCTGCAACCAGGCGCCGTCGAGCAGGCCGCCCGGCGTCTCGAACATCCATTGCATGCCTGGACGGTGCTCAAGGATCTCAGCGGGCAAAAGTTTCCCGAGGCGTGGGAGAAGCTAACCGCTCAGTACGACGGGGAGCTGGGCAGACGCCGGGTGGAGCAGGAAAAGGCGGTTGCCCGGCGAATCGTCGTCGATGATGCCGAGTTGAAACGTTGGCACGCGACGGGCGCCGGCGCGCCATCGCAAGTCAGCCCCGCGGGCGAGTTCACCGTGGCGGTCGCGGGAGAAAACGTGATCGACGCGATCCTCCGGCGCGGAGTCTATACCCATCGACTCAGCAGCAAACACGGCGCGGTGGTGACATCGCCGCCGTTCCGCATCGAACACGACGCCGTCAGCGTGCGAATCCAGGGCAGCGGATATGGCACGGCGCGCTTGATTGTGGAGAACTACGCAGTTCCGCGTGGCGGCATTTACGCGATGACTTCCGTGCCGATGGTTCCCGGACAGCAGTGGTTTACGTGGAATACCACGTTCTGGCGCGGTTTCGAGGCACGCATCGAGCTCGCGACTTACGACGATCTGACGATTTCGGGTGCCCAGTATCGGAAAGGCGCGATCGCTCCGCCCACCGACGGACGCTCGTCCATTGGCATCAGCGAAATATGGTTTCACAACGCCAAGGTGCCGCCGGCCGCAGCGATCGAAACCCGTCTGGCCGGGGCGTGGGTGGTACACGGAGCGGGGCCCAAGTCGGTCGACGAGCTGTCGCGACACTACCAGGAGCTAACTCGCACGGCGATCAACGCGTGGCGGCAGGACACGCTGGCTGACGAGCAAGCCGAGTTGCTCGATGCGCTTCTGCAAGTTGGCGTACTGCCGAACACGAGCGCGACATTGCCGGCCGCAAGAGCGAGTTGGGCCGAGTATCGCCATCTCGAGGCCGAAATTCCGGTCGCGCGGCGTGCGCCGGGCGTGATCGAAACGGCCGGCTGGGACGAACCGCTGATGATTCGCGGGGATTATCACAAGCCTGGCGAGATCGTACCGCGGCGGTACCTGGAAGCTCTCGGCGGCAAGTCGATCGCGGAGGTTGGCAGCGGCCGCCTGAAGCTCGCCGAGCAAATTGCCGCCGGCGATAATCCTTTAACTTCGCGCGTGGCCGTGAATCGCTTGTGGAACTACGTGTTTGGCCGAGGCATCGTCGCCACAGTCGACAACTTTGGCGAGCTGGGCAGCAAGCCCACGCATCCGGAGTTGCTCGATCATCTGGCCACGCGGTTTGTGACCGACGGCTGGTCGTTGAAGAAATCGATACGCTATCTGGCCATGTCGCGCAGCTTTCGCCTGGCCAGCACTCCCAGCGCGGCGGCAAAGAAGCACGACCCGGAGAACATTTGGCTCACGCACGCGCTCGTCCGCCGGCTGGAGGCGGAAGCGATTCGCGATTCGCTGCTGGCCGTGGCCGGCCGGCTAAAGACCGAAACGGACGAAGGCCCCGGCTACAACGACAACGAGCCGCCGCACCAGCAAACGCGCCGTAGCGTGTTCGTGACCATTCGCCGCACGGCGCTGCCCGCGCTGCTGGAGGTGTTTGATGCTCCCAAGCCTTTCACGACGCTGGGAGCGCGCGACGTGACGAACGTTCCCGGCCAGGCCCTCACGCTGCTCAATGACCGGCTGGTGCTGGAGACGGCGAAGCACTGGGCCAGGGCCCAGATGAAAATCGCCGCCGATCGCCCAGCGGATCGGATTCGCGACATGTACCGCCAGGCACTGGCCCGCGAGCCCGACGCGGAAGACCTGGCGGCGGCCGAGCGGTATGTGGCCGATCTTGCGGCAACTTATCACGTGCCATTCAAGGACAGTTTGCGGACTGAAAGAGTGTGGCAGGATTTTGCGCATGCGCTCTTCAACTTGAAGGAGTTCATTTATGTTCGCTAATGCGCCCTTCTCGCGCCGCGAACTGCTGACGCGCGCGTCCGTCGGTTTTGGCTGGACGGCGCTGGCGGGCTTGCTGGCCGAGCAATCGAGCCGGGGCGCTACGCCGGGCGGCGCAAACGATCTAATCACCGCACCGCTAAGGGCACGCGCCAAGCACGTCATCTTTTGCTACATGTCGGGAGGCGTGTCGCACCTGGACTCGTTCGACTTCAAGCCACTGTTGGTGCGCGATGCGGGCAAGCCTATGCCGGTGCCGGTGCATCGGACCATGTTCAACAACAACGGCAACATCATGCCGCCGCTGTGGAAGTTCAAGCCGCGCGGCCAATGCGGCATGCAAGTCAGCGAACTGTTTCCGCGGATTGCCGAGTGTGCGGATCGGTTGGCCGTGATTCGTTCGATGACGGCGAAGTTCAACGAACACGCGCAGGCCAACTACTTTACTCACACCGGCTTTGGCCTGGCCGGATATCCCAGCGCCGGCGCTTGGGCCGCCTATGGCCTGGGAACCGAGAATCGCGACCTGCCGGGCTTCGTCGTTTTGCAGAGCGGCAACGCGTTGCCGCCGCACGGCGGGGTGGCGAACTTCGGCAGCGGCTTCCTGCCGGCGCAATATCAGGCATCGATCTTCAAGGCCGACGCGGGCGAGGCCCTGCGCAATATCAAGCCGCGCGAACCCGACGCCCTGCAACGCCGGCGATTGGGGTTTGTGCGCGACGTCGATCGGCACTTCATCGAGCAGACGGCGCAAGACGTGGCCATCGAAGCCGCCGTGCGCAACTACGAGACCGCGTATCGGATGCAAACGGCCGTGCCCGAGCTGTGCGACATCAGTGGCGAAACGCAGGCCACGCGCTCGCTCTACGGCCTCGACTCCCAGAATCCCGAAACGGCGGCCTACGCGCGGCAATGCCTCGTGGCGCGGCGCCTGGTTGAGCGCGGCGTGCGCTTCATTGAGCTCAGTTGCTGCAGCAAGAATATCGGCGGCGGCAACGGACCCAATCCGTGGGATCAGCACAGCAAGATCAAAGAGGGGCACGGCGTCATGGCCGCCATGGTCGATCAGCCCATCGCCGGCTTGATTCAAGACCTGGAACAACGCGGCTTGCTGGCCGAAACATTGATCGTGTGGGCCGGCGAATTCGGCCGCACGCCCTTCTCGCAGGGCTCCGATGGTCGCGATCACAACCCCTATGGCTACACCGTCTGGCTGGCCGGCGGCGGCGCCAAAGGCGGAACCGTGTATGGTGCCACCGACGAGCTGGGCTATCACGCCGTGGAGAACGCGGCCACGGTCTACGATCTATGGGCCACCGTGCTGCATTTGCTGGGTGTAGACCACGAGACGCTGACCTATCGCTTTGGCGGTCGCGACTTCCGCCTCACCGACGTACACGGCCGCGTGCTGAAGGACGTCGTCGCCTGACGTTCGGCAGCGTGCATGGGCGCGGGATGCATGGCCCGCGTTCAACTGTATAGCGGATCGATCACCTGGCCAGCGTTCAATTGATGGGGACGCCCGAGGCGATCGACGACGATGCTGTCGGGCTCGATGCCCAGGGCGGAATAAATCGTCGCGCCCAGGTCGGAGGGATGCCAGGGGCGCGTCGCCGGATAGGCGGCCTGCTTGTCGCTGGCGCCGATCGCCTGGCCTCCGCGCACGCCGGCGCCGGCAAACACGGCCGAGAACACGTTGGACCAATGATCGCGGCCAGCATTGCGATCGTTGATCAGCGGCGTGCGGCCGAATTCGCCGGTCACCACCACCAGCGTCTCGTCCAGCAGGCCGCGCTCGTCGAGATCGGTCAGCAGTGCCGCCAGGCCTTGATCAAAAGGCGGCAGCAGCTTGTTCTTCAGGCTAACGAAATTAAAAGCGTGCGTGTCCCAGTGGTTCATATGACCGAGATTGACCTGCACGACCGGCACGCCAGCCTCGACCAGGCGCCGGCCCAGCAGCAGCGACTGGCCGAACATGTGCCGGCCATAGCGATCACGGTTGGCCGCCGGTTCGCGATCGAGCTCGAACGCAGCGCGGAATTTGCCGCCTTGAATCAGCAGGTTGAACGCCTCGGCCTGGCGCTGCGAGGCATCGTGCACGGCTGCGCTGGCCTCCAGGTCGCGCCGCTGGCGGTCGACGCTCTCCAGCAGCTCGCGCCGAGCCGAGAGCCGATCCACCGAAAGGCCGGGCTGCGGCGTCAGATGGTCGACGCGAAAGTCCTTCTCGTTGGGATCACTCGTCAGTTGCCAAGGGTCGTAGCGGCTGCCCAGGAAGCCGCCGGTCTGGCCGCAAAAACCATAGCCGTTGTTCAAGTATGTCGGCAGCATCACGCCGCTGGGCAGCCCGTCGCCGCGCGGACGCACGTAGCTGACGCCGGCCGAGTAGCACGGCCAATCGTTGCGGCTGGCCATGTGCGTCGAGCCGGGCGGGCTCTTGTCGATGCCGGTCAGTAGGTAATGCGTGCCGTGCTCGTGCGAAGGCAGCGGATGCGACATCGAGCGCACGATCGCGTAGTGCTGCGACGCCTTCGCCAGCCGCGGCAGATGCTCGCTGATCTGCACGCCGGGCGACTGGGTATCGATGGGCTCGAATTCGCCGCGCGACTCGGCCGGAGCTTCGGGCTTCAAGTCCCAGATATCCTGGTGCGCGGGGGCGCCGGTGCAAAAGACGAAGATCACGGACTTCGCCTTCGGCGGGATCTTGGCTTTGGCCTGCGCGCGACGCGCACCCAGCACGCTGGACAAGCCCAGCCCGAGCACGCCGGAAAAACCCACCTGCAACAGCTCGTGGCGATTCAAACGGCCGCCGCGCGGCGCATTGGGTTCTGTAGACATCGGGAGCCTCGATTTTCTAGCGTGCCAGTGCCCCCGGCAGTCGCCCTTACGACCACAGGCGGCCGATGCCGGCCCAGGCCGCGTCGGCAATTTCCCAGTCGGCCACCGTTATCATCATAACGGCTGGGTCGATGGAAGCGAAGTGCGGGCCCGACCGTCCGGCGGCGGAGAAGACTTCGTCCAAGGCCAGCGCCGTGGCAGGAGTCCAGGCGGGAGAGCTGATGGCGGGCGGCAGCGTGGTGGGCGCGGCGTTGTCGGCCACGTCGTCGAGGGGCGTGAAGGCGGCGCGGGATGGCGTCTGGCCCAGGCTTTCCAGCGCGAGGATCAAGGCGTCGCTGGGCTCGAGCGCCGACGCGGCCGGTGCAGTCGATTCGGCCAACGACTGGAACAGCACGTCGGCCACGGGCGAGGCGGCCGGTGCAGGATCGGTCGATACAGGGTCGGCCGGCAAGCTCACCGGGATTGCCAGCACCACGATCGTCGACGTGGGAGAAACGAGCGGTGAGAGGGACGTGGAAGTGGCGGCCATAGGCGTCGACGAGGCGGGCGAAATCGTCGTCGATGACACGGCTGCTGCCGGAGCTGGCTGAGCCGTCGGCGCCGCGAAGCCGGCGTTGTCGGCCGATGAATCGTCGCCGGAAGAGCCGCTGGCCAGGCTCAGGCCTGCGTCAACGGTCGACGTCACCATCGCGGCTGGCACGAGCGTGGGCAAGACGAATCCGGCGGCCGGTGCGATCACGACCACAGAGTTGCCTGACGAATCGAACGTCACGTCGTCCGCAGGTACATCGTCCGGGGTCGCGTCGCCGGGTGCCGCGGCGGGCGCGGATTGCGGCGGCAACTGCGGAGTCGGGAAGGCGTTGATGTTGCTGCCGACTTGCAGCTTCTCGAGCAACACGTCGCTGTTGGTGATATTGGCCGCGCCGTTGACGTCATCCAGGTAGTTGCTCGAATTGGCCACCGCGCCGACTTGCAACTTCGAGTCCAGCACGTCGCCGTTGGTGACCGAGCCGCTGTTGTTGGCGTCGCCGGGCACGACGTCGAAGTAGAAATTAAAATCGCCGCCGGGCGTGCCATTGCCCGAGCCATCGCCAAACGTGCTGACGCCGGTGGTCCACGCGCCATCCAGCGCCATGCCGGCCGTGTCGCTGACCGAGTTGGCGGCCAGGTTCAGCACGTACTTGTTGGCGGCCAGCGGCGTGGAGAACTGCCAGGTGGCGACGAAGGTCGAGCTGTTGTAGCTGTAGTTCGAACTGCTGATCGCTGCATTGGCCGAGTTGTAGAGCGTGAGGCTCGCCTGACCGAGAGTGACCGGTTCGCTGAAAGCGATGGAAATCTGCGTGACGTTGGTCCAGGGCACGATGGTCGTCAATTGATTGGCGCCGCCAGCCAATTCAAAACCCATCGCCGAGTTGCCCACGCCGGCCGCGGCCAGCATGCTCAGATACGACGCGCTCCAGGCCGAGCCGCTGACGTAGGCGCCCACGACCACCGGCGCGGCGTCGACCAGGATCGACGCGCTGGCCGTGGCCGAGCTGAAGGGCGTGCTCGCGCCGTTGTTGCTGGCGTCGGCCGTGCCGCCATTGACGCCGCTGGTCTGGTCCCAAGCGCGGAACGTCAGGCCGCCGGAGACCGTGCCGCTGTAGCCGGCACTGGGCACGAAGCGGACCAGCGTGCCGGCATTGGCGGCCAGCAGCACGGCCGAGGTGTCCGTCGGCGAGCCAAAGGCCGTCCACGTGCCGCCGCCGTCGAGCGAGAACTGCCAGGTGCCGTTGGCGTTGCTGGCGCCGTCGACGGCGATGCCTTGCATCGCGCCGCTGTTGGCATCGGTGATCGAAAGGCCACCGGCGATCAGTGCCGACACCGAAATGCCCGTCGGGTTGGTCGCATTCTTGAGGATGGTTGGCAAACTGGCCGTGCCGCTGAGGGTCGGCGCGCTGTTGGCGATCAGCATGACGTTGTCGCCGCCGTCGTTGTACTGGGCGGTAAAGCCGATGCCGCCGATCGAGGCGATGGTGCCTTGCGGCAGGTTGTTGAAAGTGCCGAAGACGGGGGTGGTGCTGGTGAGGATCGTGAAGCTCGCGCCGGCGGCAGGCACGAAGCCCAGCGAAGCTTCGAGCGTGGCGCCGTTCAGATTGACGACGCCGCTGACGTTATTCTGGCTGTAGCCGCTGCCGGCCGTGCTGCCGTCGAGCACGACGGAAAATGCGCCGCTGGCGTTGAGCGTGAGCGAGCCGGTGTTGAGGATGCCGGGCGTTGAGCCAGTGCCGGGAGCCAGCGTGCCGGCCGTGACCAGCGTGACGGGACCCGTGTCGCTGCCGGTGCCGGCCAGCGTGGCATTGTTGACGGTGGTGCTGCTGGTGGTGATGCCGCCGGTGGTGACGAGCGTGCCAAAACCATTAACCGTGAGTGCGAAAGCGCCGCCGATGGCTCCGCTGACGGCCAGCGAGCCGGCAGTCACACCGATGGCACTGGCCGAGGCCAGTGTGATGGTGCCGGCGAAGCTGTTGGCTCCGCCCAAGTTGTCGATCGCGCCATTGCGCGTGGCCGCGCCCGTGGCGGTCACGCCGCTGCCATTGACGACGATCGACTCACTGGTCGCGTAGGTCACGCCACCGCGAAAGGCCAGCGTCGAGCCGGCATTGACGGTCGTGACGGTCGCTGCCGCGCCGAGCGCTCCGTCGGCCAAAACGACTACCGTGCCGGAATTTGCATTCAGCGTGGTGCCGCCGTCGGAGTTGGTATTGGAAAGGTCCAACGTGCCCCAGCCCGACTTGACGACCGAGCCACTGATGATCACGGCCGAGATATTCAAATCGTCGGTGGCGCCGCTGCGATCTACTGTGATGGTGCGCACGACCGAGACCGGCATGGTGCCCGAAATGACGGCGGCGGGCGAACTCGCCGAAGTGCCGGCCAGCGCGATGTTGGTAATCAAGTAGCCCGTATAACCGCCGCTGCCGGCGGCCACGTCGGCGCTGCTGGTAGGACCGGTGACGGTGACCAGAGTATTGCCGGCCGAGTCGTTATTGGTGGCCAGGTCGAGTTCGCCGGAGCTTTCGACAATGATCGTACCGGAGACTTCGGTGGTCGTCGCGCCCACGCCGTATTGCAGCACGTCGGCATCGGTGCCGCCGAAATTATTGCCCACCAGCACGGAGCCCGCGATCGCGGCCCCGGCACTCTTGTCGACGACCAGCGTGCCGGCATTGACATAGGTGTTGCCTGTGTAAGTGTTGGCAAGAGTCCCGCTGTAAACGAGCGGGCCGGCGCCGACCTTAGCCACCGTGCTGCCGATACCGCTAATGATGCCGCTGAGCGTCAATTGGCCGGCATCGACGCCGATGGAATTGGTCGCGGCCGACAGCGAGATCGGACCGCTCCAGGTATTGCTGCCGCTGACACTGCGCAAGCCGCCGTAGCCCGCATTGGCGGCCCCGGCGGCGGTGCTGGCCGAATTAACGGGCCCGGCGCCGGCAAGTGACAGTTGTTCTCCGGCAATGGTCACGCCGCCCGATAGTTCGAGACTGGCGCCGGACGAGACGACCGTGCCTCCGCCGCCAGAAACGATGACCGAAACCACAGGCACCGACGCGCCCAGGAGCGAGTTGCCGACAGTCACGGCGGCTTCGGCCACTCCGGCCAGGCTGCCCTGGAACAAGATGTTGTAGTTGCCGCCTTGGCCCGCGACGGCCACGTTGCCAGCGCCAATATTCGACAACGAGGCGAGCGCGCCTTGTACGGTGCTCGCGGAGGCGTTGTAAGCAATCGCGGCGGTGGTTTGACCGTTGAACGTGATCGTAAACGTGCCGCCCGTCGCGCTATAGTTCACATTCTGCACGGCACTGGTGACCGTAGCTCCGAGCGCCGTGTTGCTTTGCACATTCAGTTCGCCACTGGAGACCGTGGTCGAGCCGCTGTAGGAGTTGTTGCCGGAGAGGACGACTCGTGCCAGGCCCGTGTCCTGGAAGGTGAGATTGCCTGGCTGGAGCCCATCGAGCAGATTGGCCGAAATGACCAGATCGTTTGCCGCGGGGCTGTCACTCACCACAAGGGTGCGAGTGGCGGCACCACCGTAGCTTAGGGCCAGATTGCCGCTGATGGTGGCGGGCGATGCCGCCGTGATGCCCGGCTGCGCGGTCACTTGCACGCCGCCGGAACTGAACCCCGTCAGCCCGTTCACTCCGCCAAAGGCGAGGATTGTCGAGCCGGTCGTGATGGATGCGCTGGACGTTTGGCCGATCTCCAACGTCAAGACGGTCGTGTTGCTCGTCCCGGCGGTCGGCCCGATGAGAACCTGGCCGACGCCGCCAGTGGCCGTGCCCAGCACGCTGACCATCGGAGACGAGCCGCCACTGAAGGACGCCGTAGCCGTCATCTGGCTGATGTCCGTGTTGGCCAAGGCACCGGTGAATGTCACGAGGTAGGGGCCGCCGGCGTTGCCGCTCACCGATACGTTGCCGCTGCCGATGTTCGTCAAGGCGGCCAGCGCCGATTGCACGTTGCCGGTGCCGCTATTGGCGGGAGCGTTGTAGGCAATGGCGGCGGTGGTCTGGCCGTTGTAGCTGAGTGTGAAGGTGCCGCCCACGGGACTACCGCTGATGGTGACCGTCTGCCATGCGCTGCTGAGATCCACTTGCGGAATCGCCGATAAGTCCCACAGGCCCGTACTGTTGACCGCGACGGTCACGGCCGTTGACGCCAGGACCTGGTTCGCGGTGAGCTCTTGCACGGTGTCGGTGCCGGTGCCTTGGTTGTCGCCAATAATCAGAGTGCCCTCGATGGCATCGCGGCCCGAGGTCTTGTTCAATTGCAGGCTGCCGTCGTTGACGGTCATCGTGCCGGTGAGTGAGTTGGCGGCGGTGCCGGCCAGTTGCAGCGTTCCCAGACCGACCTGGTTGACTGGCTGGCCGACGCCGTTGACGACGGCATTCAGGGTGCCATTCAGCGTCAGGCTGCCCGTGTCGGAACCCAGCGACGTGGCGCTGCCGATGGTGACGGCTGTCGTGCCGGTGCCCCAGGTGCTGGTGCCGCTGACATTTTCGATGGCCCCGGTTCCCTCGCCGGTGCCGAAGATGTTGCCGACAAAGCCGCTGCCGCCCAGCGTGAGCGGCAGATTGCCGATCGACAGGGTGCCTTGGAGTTGCAATGCCGCTCCGCTGCTGACCGAAACCGCTCCGCCACCCAGGGCCGAGCTGGATTGGATATTGAGAATTCCCGCGGTGACGACCGTGCCGCCTGTGTACGTGCTACCCGTGCCGGCGAGGATCAGCGTGCCATCACCCGCTTTGGTCAGCGAATCGCCTGGGCCCCAAATCGAATTCGCGATTTCGGCCAGCACCGACGGATCGTCGACGGTGATTGTTGTGCTGCCGATCTCGTTTACCGCACCCGTCAGATCGATCCCTGTGTTGATGCCACTGGTATCGCGGCGGCCGCCGACGGTGATGGCACCACTGACCGTGACCGGATTGCCGATGGAAAGATTGCCTCCATCGGCGCGTAGCGTGCCGCCGGAGATTGTCAGCATGTTGCTGCCGAGCGCATTGGCGTTGCCCAAGGCCAAAGTGCCGGCGGAGGTGCTGGTTCCTCCGCTGTAGTTGTTGTTGCCGGACAGGAGCATGGTCCCCGCTCCGGACTTGCTGATGCCTCCGCTGCCGGTGATCGTGGCATTGATGACAAAGTCGTCAAGTGCGGTGCCGTCGGAGACACTGACCACGGTCGTGCCCGTCGGCAGGCTCAAATTGCCGCTAATCACGGCCTGATCGGCCGCGTTGGCCGTGATGGTCCCGGCGGTGCTCAAGCTCAGCGTGCCTGTGCCGGGGTTGAGGGTACCGCCGCTGAAGGTTAGCGGCGATGCGCCGCTGAGGGTGAGCGTGCCGCCGGAGCCGGAGTTGGTCACCAGGCCATCGTTGGTTGTCAACGAGGTAAGCGACTGGCTGAACCCGGCTAGATCGAAGCTGCCGGTGTTGTTGACGGTGACCGACGCGGTGCTCGTGAATTGCGAGGCCTGCATCATCACAACTTGAGCGGCGCCGAGCCCGCCCACGCCGTTGCCGATGACCAGCGACCCGGGAATAGCAGCGGCGCCCGTTTTATTCAGCTCAAGCGTGCCGCTGCCGATCGTCGTCGCGCCGGTGTAGGTGTTCGCTGCCGAACCGCTTTGCTGCAGAATGCCGCTGCCTACCTCGGTCATCCCGCCCACGCCGGTGATCTGACCACTGAGCGTTAACTGCCCGCTCATGACGTCGATGGTGTTTGCGTTAAGCGATACGGCACCGGCCCAGGTATTGTTGCCACTAACATTTTGGAGTGCACCGCTGTTGTTTTCTCCGGATCCATACAAGTACAAGGTTTGCCCACTGATCGCGATATTACCCTGCATCTGAAGCGCGGTGCCGGCATAGACGGTCGTTCCATTGGCCCCATTACCGAGCCCTGAGCTATTCTGGACATTTAAGAGGCCGGCATCGATGTAAGTGCCGCCGGTGTAGGTGTTCGTGCCGCTGAGGGTGAGCGTGCCGCCGCCCAATTTGGCCAGTCCTGAGCTGGCCACGGAACTGGAAATGGCCAGAGTGTCGCCTGGTTCGGTGTCGAGGTACCCTTGGCTGCCGAGGCTTAGGGAACCAGTAGTGATCTGGTCACCAGCGGCCGCGGTGGCAATGGCGCCGCTCGCGACCGTCAATTGATTGCCGGCGAGGTTCAGATTGGCGCCCGGGCTCGCGAATAAGATCGCGTTTACAGTCAAGCCACCGGTGAGCGTGGCGCCTGCCGAGAGCTTGACGTTGGTGCTGGGACCCGCACCGGAGAGGCTCGTGGCATAATTGCCGAGCGGGGCGATACCAGTAGCGCCATACGTCGCGAAGTCCACGCCCGACGAGTCATCCATCACCGCAAACGGCAGAATTCCCCCGATCAACGCTGGCTGTGAGGAAAAGT
Organism: Pirellulales bacterium; assembly: GCA_036268995.1. Taxonomy (GTDB): domain Bacteria; phylum Planctomycetota; class Planctomycetia; order Pirellulales; family PNKZ01; genus DATATB01. The sequence continues at coordinate 116,802 of DATATB010000098.1, forward strand.
AAATCTGGTTGGTTGCTGATCCTAGGTTCGCGCCGATGCCCTGAAAATGTAAGCCGGCCGCCGCGGGCGAGAATTGGTCCCTGATAGAAGCCACGGTAATGGTAACTGACGATCCGGCAGTGGAGCTGACGGTCGATTCCATCAAGCCGTCGCCAGTTGCAGTGTCCATGGCGTTGATCGTCTCGCTTGAGGCGATACCCGGCGCGCCAATGTAAGAAAAAGTGCCCCCGTCAAGTTCAAGATATACAGAGCTCCCCAACCGGTTGTTTACGTTCCCCGCGCTGCCATTATCGAGTTCGAGCGTGCCGGACACGAGCATATCAGACGTATAGCGATCCGTGCCGCTGCCGCTCAGCACAAGTGTGCCGGCGTTAACAAACGTCGCTCCGCTGTAGGTGTTCACGCCGGTCAATGCCGTGATTCCAGTCCCCTGGAACTCCAGGTAAGCACTTGAACCGCCGCTGATTGTGGCCGAAATTGCCAGGTCGGGGGCCGTCGAAGGAACCAGGGCCGGGTTGACGGTGAAGAAGGCCCAGGCACCCAGGCTCAAATTGCCGCTGATCGTCGCGGCCGGGCTGCTACCGTCGGTCGCGCCCGAGGAGATTACTGTCAGGTTTTCGTTCTGACCGACCGTCAGCATTGCCGAACCGGTCTGCACGTCCGCGCTGCTTACAGGGGCCGTGTCGAGAACCAGGTTGCTGATCGTGGCATTAGCCGAATAGTTTGCCAGATTTAGCTCACCACTGCTGCCGACCGTCACGGTCTCGGCGCTGGTGTTGGGGATCTCAGCACTGCCTGTGGCCGGGCCGAACTGCAAGACGTCGGCATCGTGACCGCCGCCGCCGTCGCCGACGGTGACTCCGCCGCTCCCGATGGCGTTGGCACTGCCGCTCTTGTTTAGTTGGAGCGTGCCCTGGTCTACGGTCGTCAACCCGGTAAAGGTGTTCGACGCCGAGCCGCCCAGCACAAGCGTGCCGGCGCCGACCTTCGCGAGGCCTGAGCCGCTAATCGATTCACTGATTGCGCCCGTCATTGTTAGCTGGCCGGCATCGACTCCGATGTAGGCGACGCCAGCGGCGGGACTGCCCATCAAGATCACGCTGCCACTCCACGTGTTATTTCCGCTAGTGCTGCGCAGCGCACCGGTAAGGAAATTATTGCCGCCGGTGTTCGCCGTGGCGGTATTGAAGAGGATCAGGGTGTTGTTCGTGAATGTCTGGGTGCCGGAAATCTCGAGTGCACCGCCGGTTTCCGGTTCGACGAACGCGGCCCCCAAACTGGAGGCGGTGGAGACCGCCAGCACTCCGCCTTGAATCAGCAGCGTGCTCGGCGCGACGCTGCCGGTGGGAGCCACCGTCAGCCGGCCGGCACCGATCTTGTTTAGCGTTTGGCCGGTAACCGCGGTTAACGTCACATTGGTATAAAAGTTCGTACTCAGGTTCAGCATAAACGTCGACAGAGCGACGGTTCCGATCGACGTTGGCCCGGTCGAGGTCACCGAGACCGTATAGTTGCTGGCCGTCGGCGAGATGGTGTCGCTGAGCGCAAAGCTCTGGGTGCCGGCGATGGTCAATCCCGCGCTCAAAGTAATGTTGTTGGGCAGCGTGACCCCCGTGCCTTCGCCGCGTAATGCCGTGGTTCCAATGACGGTCAGCGTGCCGGTGCCCAGGCCGCCGCTGTTGCCCAGTGCCACGGTGCCGCCAGAGAGCGTGATGGGGCTTGACCAGCCCGCGGCGTTATTGGTCGAGAGCAGTAGCGTGCCAATTCCCGACTTCGTGACCGTTCCAGTGCCGGTGATCGTGGCCGAAATCTGGGCGTTGTCGAGCGACACGCCTGAGTTGACGGTAAAGGTATGGGTCGTCGAGCCCAGCGCCAGGTTGCCGCTGATCGTGGCCGCGGGGCTGCCCGCGTACAGAGTGCCGACAGCGTTGAATGTTGCGCTGCCCGTGAGTGAGAGCGTGCCGCTTTCGGTCGTCAGCGCGGCGCTTTGCGTGGGGCCGAATTCCATGGTCACCCCCGCCAACGTCTGATTGAAGCCGTCGAGATCCAATTGGCCGGTGCTGTCGATTGTGACGGATGCAGCCGGATCGATTTCGCTGGCAGCGGTCAACTGCACCAGGTCGCTATCGGATCCGCCAGCATCGTTGCCCACGGTCAACGACCCGGCGGCGGCGATGGCGTCGACGCCCGCGCTCTTGCTCAACAGGAGCGTGCCCTCGTTGACCGTGGTCGTGCCGGTGTCGGTGTTGGCAGACGAGCCGCTGAAGAGGAGTGTGCCGGGCAGGATTTTGGTCAGATCGCCAGAAATTCCCGATCCACTGATTACGCCGCTGAGCGTCAGGCTGGTGCCCGCGGCGACCCCGACGGTGCTCGCGCCGGTCACGCTGCCCGCGCCGATCACGAGAACGTTGCCGGCCCAAGTATTGTTGCCGCTGACGTTGAGCAACATTCCACCGCTGGCGTTGATGGTCGCGGTGCCGTTGAGCGTGAGGGGTACGCTGGTCAAGATGCTCGCGCCTTGCAGCTCCAACACGGCGCCGCTGCTCACGTTGGTCGTGGCGGCGATGCCCAGTGCGCCGGCCTGCTGGAGGTTTAGTTCTCCGGCGGAGACGGTCACCGCACCGCTGAAGCTATTGCTGTCGCTGGTAGGATCGAGCACCAGCCGGCCAGCGCCAGCCTTGATGAAGCCACTGGCTCCCCCTCCAATCGCGTTGGTAATCGTCGAAGTGATCGATACATCGACCCAGGCGGGACTATCGTTGACGGTTATGGTGCGGGTGCCGCTGACGCCTTGCGTGCCAAGCGCCAGGTTGCCGCCGCTGATGGTGATGCTCGGGGAAGTGGACGAAGCTCCGGCAACGCCCGAATTGGTGGTCAAAATTCCACTGAATGCCAGCGTAGTGCCGCTGGCCAGCAAAACACTGGAGCTGGCCGCGATGCCGACTTGCGTCGTCAGTGCAGCGATCGTTTGAGAGCCCAGCGCGCCGCCATTGGAAATAACTTTGACGGTGTCGGTGCTGATGCTGCTGCCGCTGACGATGGCAATGCTCATTTGCGCCTGAGCGTGATCGACCAGCGAGCCGCCGAACAGCACCACGTAGGCCCCCGGGGTGCCGGTCACCGATACCGAGCCGCCAGCCCCGCCAATCGTGGACAGCGAATCCAAGTCGGCCTGCACCGTCGCGGGCGTGGCGTTGAAAGGGATGTTGGCGGTGGTCTGGCCGCTGAAAGTGAGCGTGAAGCTGCCGCTGGAGCCGGCGACCGTCACGGTCTGCTCGGCCTGAGTGGTGCTCGTGGCCACGTTGGAGAGCAGTTGCAGAACTCCGGTGCTGCTCACGGTCACGCTGCCGCCACTGATCTGTTCGGCGGTCTCCACTTGCACCACGTCGGAGCCTGGACCGATGTCATTGCCGATGGTCAGAGCGCCATTGATCGCCGTGACTCCGGCTGTCTTGTTGAGCAGCAAAGTGCCGTCGTCGACGATGGTCGTGCCCGTGAGCGTGTTGGGATTGACGCCGGTGAACTGCAAGGTGCCGGTGCCGAACTTGGTGAAGGTGGCCGTGCCGCTGATGGCATCGCCGATGGAGAGCTGGCCGCCGGAGTCGACGTTGACGATCGTCGCGCTGCTGACCACGACGGGGCCGTTCCAGGCGTTGTTACTACCATCGCCATGCAAGGCGCCGGTCGAGGCCAGGCCAGTGCCATTGAGCGTGAGCTGTTCGCCCGTTTCGGTCGAACTGTTGGAGAGTTGCAAAGCTGCGCCGCTGACGACTGTCGTGCCGGCGCCAATCAGGCCGCCGGAATTGAGGGTCGCGATCGTGAAGGTCGGGAGCACGACGTTGTAACTCAGGTTATAGCCGAATCCGAAGCCCGGCTGGGCGATGCCCGCCTGTGAGCCGCCGAAAGTGATGGTGTAGACGTTGGGATTGGCGCTGGGATTGGGATCGGTGACCGTCACCGAGCCGCCGATTCCGCCGATCGTGGTCAGTGCGTCAAGATCGGTGGCCACGGTTGCGGCCGAGGCGTTGTAGGCGATGGCGGCGGTTTCCTGGCCGTTGAAATACAGTTCAAACGAGCCACCGATGGCATTGCCGATGGTCACGGTTTGCACGGTGCTGGCGGCACCGCCCGCGCCCAGCGCCCCGCTTTTTTGCGCGTTGAGCACGCCCTGAGTGATGATCGTCTGGCCGGTGTACGTGTTGGGGCTGGTGCCCGAAAGCGTCAGCGCTGCTGGCCCGGCTTTGGTGATGCCGACCGCACTGCCGCCGATAATTCGGCTGGAGATGGTCAGGTCGGCGTCGGTAGTAATGATGCCTTCCGCGGTTCCAAAGTCCAGCGTACTGACGGACAAGGTGTTCGCGCCCGTGCCCGCACTGACCAGCGTGCCCGAAGTTAGGGCCAGAGGCTGGCCGGCGTTGCCAGTAAGAACCAGGCCGCTGCCACGGATCAGCACGGCATTGAGCGATTGAACCTGGGTCAGCGTTTGTGGCGAAGTCGAACTGTTGCCGTCGAGCAGATAAACGCTGCCGGAGGGAACATTATTGATGTTGCCGGTCGCATAATTGGTGAAAGCCAGCAGTTGGTTGCTGCTGCCCGAAAGCGTGGCGAGATCAACCTGGCCGGCGCTGGAAACGACCGTGGCATACGGCAGGATGGCATTCGTGCCGCTGCCAGTCTCGGTGGGAGCGGTGGTGAACAGAATCTGGTTGGCAGCGCCCAGGCTGGTGCCGGCCCCGACAAAGCGCACGGCGCCGAATTGGATGCGGTTCAACTGGCCGAAAGTGAGCGCAACCGACGAACCACTTCCGGCGCCAGGCTGTGAAATCACGGTCGAGCTGGCGCTGGCGCCGATCGTGAGCTGACCGATCGTTTCGCTGCTGGCGGCGCCGCTGGCGCCGATATACAGCAGCGTTCCGCCGTTGACCGTGATCGTGGCATTGCCGCTGATGCGGTCGGCCAGATTGCCGGCCGAATTGTTGTCAATCCGCAGCGTGGCATTCGCATTGACTTGGAACGACGAGGAATTGATCGCCGTGCCTGGCCCGTCGAGCACTAACCAGCCGCCGCTGACGCTGGTAATTCCGTCGTAGGTGTTCTGGCCGGTCAGATACAAGAATCCGCTGCCGAATTTGCTGATTCCGTCGTTGTTCTGCGTCTCGCCGATGCCGCCGGAGAACGTGACGGGCATGGCATTGGTCACGGTGATCACAATAGATGCGGTCAGATTCGCCGGCCCGCTCAACGTGAGGCTATTGGCGCCGGCGAACGTAATGCCGGACATATAGACCGTGTTGCTGATCACGTGTGGGCCAGAGTCAGACAGCAGCGTACTGCCGCTGAGAAAGAGCGTTCCGGTGCCCAAGGCCGTGTCGCTGCCGACGGCGATTTCCCCCGGCGAGGAGGCCGACAGGTACGTATTGCCCGCGTAGGTGTTGTTGCCCGAGAGCAGCAGCGTGCCGAGGCCGGTTTTGTTCAGATCGGCGCCGGCCGCGCCGCTGATATTGGCGGAAACAATCAGATCGTAGGGCAGCGCGGCGAGGTGATTGATGCTGAACGTCCGCGCGGCGGCGCCGAGATTCAAATTGCCACTGATCGTGCCGGGATTGACGATGTTGTTGCTGCTGACGGCCGTCTCGGTCACGTCGCCGTCAAGCGTCAGTGTGCCTGAGCCCGTGGTCACGTTGCCGCCATTGATGGTCAAGGCCGCGACGTCGGGTCCCGTGCCGATCGTGTCGGAAAAGCCGTTCAGGTCCAGCAGGCCGGTGCTATTGACGAGCACGGCTAGCGCGCCGTTGATCTGGTTGGAGGCCAAAAGTCGAACGACTTGGGAATCGGCTCCGCCGGCGCCCAGACTCCCTTCGCCGACCGTCAGCGGGCCAGTCAGGGCATTGACGCCGGGCGATTTGTTCAGCTCGAGCGTGCCCTCGCTGATGGTCGTCGTGCCAGTGTAGGTGTTGGCCGACGAACCGGTGAACTGCATCGTGCCCAAGCCAAACTTGGTGATGCCGCCACTGAAAACGCCGTTGCCGTCGCGGATGGCGGCCGAAATCACGAGGTCGTCGCCGGCGGCGCCGTCGTTGACGGTAAACGTGCGAGTCACGGCGGCGGTGGCCGTAAACGGGTTGAGCGCCAGGTTGCCGCTGATCGTGGCCGGCGCGGGGTTGCCCGTGCCGAGTCCTTGCACGAGCACACTGCCGCCCAGCGTCAGCGTGCCGCTGCCGGTTTCCACCAAGCTCGAACCATTGGGACCGATGGTCAAGGTCAAGGCACCGACCGCGTCGGAGAAGCCGTTGAAGTTAAGCGTGCCTGTGGAGTTGACGACGACCGCAGTGGTGTCGAGGAGCTGGTTGTTGGCGCCTAACTCGAGCTGGGCGCTCGTCACGTCGTTGCCAATGTAAATGGTGTCGCCAGTCGGTCCGAGTGAATTCAGGCCGGTGGCCTTGTTCAACAGTAGCGTTCCTTGTTCGACGAGGGTTGAGCCGCTGAACGTGTTTGACAATACGCCGCCCAAGGCCACGGTGCCCGCCCCCAGCTTGACCAGGGCTGCTGAGCCGGAGATGGCGCCCGTCAAACTCAATTGGCCAGCCGCCGAGCCAATAAACGTGGCGGCCATCAAGGACGAGCCCCAGTTGCTGATAACTGTGGTGCTGTCGATGGACACATTGTCCAGCGCAATGGTTCCGGCCCAGGAGTTCGAATTGCCGCTGATATTTTCCAGCGCGCCGACATTGTTCAAGCCAAATCCCCAGAGGGTTAGCGCCATCGGGCCGACGTTCACTGGGCTGCCGCCGGGATCTTGCAACGCCAGAGTGGCGCCTTGGTTGACCGTCACGGTCGAGGACGTGGCGCCCAGGGCCGCGCTGTTCTGGATATTCAGGGTGCCCTGGTCGATGTAATCGCTTCCGGAGAACTGGTTGGCGCCGCTGAGCACCACCGTGCCGCTACCGGCTTTGGTCAGCGACGTGCCGGCGCCGGTGACTACGCCGCTGATCGTGGCCGTCGAGCCGCTATCGGCCGTGATGAAGGCTTGCGAGCCGAGGTTCAACCGGCCGACCGATAGCGTGTTGGTGCCGCCGCCGGTAAACACGACGGCGCCGGAGCTGACCGTGAGCGAATCGTTGATGCCGCCCACCGTGATGCCGCTGCCGGAGATGAGCAGCGCGTTGATCGTGGCACTGTTGGCCGTGTACGAGCCGGGCGAGGAGAGCTTGACGTTGCTGGTCGGGCCGGCAGCCGACAGGCTGGTGACGTAATCGGCCGCGGGCAGGGCCGTGATTGCCACGCCCGCGGCGTTGGACATATAGGTCGCCAGGTCCAGGCTCGAGGGGCCGGTGACCGTGGCATAGGGAAGAATGCCGTTGGTCAGGCTGCCCGGCGCGATGGCGACGAGGATCTGGTTACTGCCGGTGGCCGACAGAGCACTGCCGGTGCCAACAAAGCTGACCGTCGCCCCAGCGGCGGTCGCCAAGGACGCAAGCGTCAGCACGGCCGTACCGCCACTGGCCTGGTCGGATTCGACCGTGGAAGTATGCCCGGCCGAGAGCGTCACGGCGCCGATCGATTCGCTGGAGGCCGTGTTGGCTGCGCCGACAAAATCCAGCGTGCCGCCGGCCAGCGTGATGGTGGCCAGCGGCGAGATACGGTTGGCGATGTACGTTGTCGCGTTGTCCAGCTTGAATGTTGCCTGGTCGTCAATGGTGATGTTCGAGTTGTTCAGCAGTGTGCCGCTAGCGCCCAGGTCGAGCGTGCCGCCGCCCACGCCGATGATCGTCTGTCCTGAATAGCTATTGATGCCGGTCAAAGCCAACGTGCCGGGACCGAACTTGGACAGCGACGAGCCGTTGAAAACGCTCTCGCCGATGCCACCGCTGAAGGTGACCGTTTGAGCCGGGTTGAGCACGTAGAAGTTGCGGCTGGCGGTTAGCGTTGTAGGGCCGCTGAATGTCAGGTTGTTGCTACCCCAGAATTCGGCGGCGCCGCCAATTTCGATCGAATTGGCGACGGTTTGTGCTCCGCCGACTGCATCGAGCTGGGCCGCACTGATGACGACCGTGCCGGAGCCGAAAGCCGTGCTGTTTCCAATTTCCGTCAGGCCGGCGGTGAGCAAGGTCGTTCCGGCGTAGGTGTTGGCGCCGGTAAGCGTCAGCGTGCCGGCGCCGGCGCGGGTGAGGCTGATCGCCGACGAACCGCTGATCACGGCAGAGATCGTGAGGTCCGAGGCCATGCTCAGGCGGCTGGTGTCGTTGATCGTGAAAGTGCGGGTCGTATTCGTCGAACCGCCAGAGAAACCGCTGAGGCTGCCCAGATCCAAGAAACCGCTGATCGTGGCGGCCGGCGATTGCCCGGTGGTCCCCTCGGCCCCAGTGACGGTCAGATTTCCGCCCAGCGTTAGCATGCCCGAGCCGGTGGTGATGTTCGCGCTATAGGTCTGACCGGTGACGAGCGTCAGCGAGCCGATCGTGTCGCTGAATCCGTTGAGGTCCAGCAGGCCGGCAGAATTCACCGTGACCGACAGCAGCGTGCCGCCGGTAGGGTCGACTTGAAGGATCTGATTGCTTGCGCCCAAGCGCACGACGGAAGCATCGTTGCCTTCGATGTTGTCGCCGATGGTCAGGCCGCCCTGGATGGCCGTGCCGCCGGACTTATCAAGCAAGAGCGTGCCTTGCAGCACGGTCGTCGTGCCGTTGATCTGGTTGGGGCTCGTGCCGGCCAGATCGAGTTGGCCCGCGCCGACTTTTTCGAGAGCAGTGGTAGTGGGTGCGAATAGGCCGCTGACGGAGCCGCTGACGTTCAACTCGCTGCCGGCATCGACGCCGATGTATCCGGTCCCATTCATATCAATGCTGCCCGTCCAAGAGTTGCTGCCGCCCGTGCTGCGCAGCGCCCCGAGGCCGCTGATAGGCAGCCCGCCGCCGGGCGTGCCCACGCCTATGCCGTTGCCGGAGATCGTCAGCGGTTCGGCAATAGTCACGCCACCCGAAACTTGCAGCGCGGCGCCGATCGTGACGTTAGTGCCGGCGCTCGCACTGCCCAAGGCCGAGTTGTTCTCAGCCAGCAGCACGCCTTGCACGATGGAGGTCAAGCCAAGGTAGGTGTTGGGGCCGGAAAGAATGAGCGTGCCCGAGCCGTTTTTTGTGAGGCCGCCCGAGTCGGAGATGATGCCAGTGACGCTGGTCGTGCCGGAGCCGTCGAACGTGAGCGTTTGCAGCAGGCCCGTGTCGATGCTGCCCAGCGTGAGCGTGGAGTTGGCATTGCCGTTGATGATCGTTTGCGCCGCGGCCAGCGTGAGAGGCGCGGTAAATCCGTCGGGGCCATTGGCGCTATCGACAAGACCTTCGAGCAGCGTGACGCCGTTGCCGGTGATCGAATAGCTGCTGCCGGCGATCGTGACCGAACGGAATTGCGTGCCGGCGGCAAAATCGTCGACGCTGAGGTAAGTCAGTGCGGCGGTCGGGAAGATAAGGTTGTCGTTGGCCGAGGGCGCGACGCCGCCGACCCAATTGGCGCCGTCCGACCAGTTATTGTCCGGACCCCCGCCGATCCAACTGCGCGTCTCGCCCAGCGGAGCCACGGTCAGACCGGCCGACGCGCTGGCCGTGCTATAGGCCGACGAGCCGCCGCCGGCGCCAGGATTGACCAAGCTGCCATTGGCCAGACCGTCGGTCTGATCCCAAGCGCGGAACGTCAAGGCCGCGGTTACCGTGCCGGAATAGCCCGAGTTGGGCACGAAACGCACCAGGGTGCTGGCGTTTGCGGCCAATAGGCGGGCATTGGTGCTCGACACGCTTCCCAACGCCAGCCACGGCCCCGCCGATCCGCTGGTCGAATACTGCCACGAGCCGTTGGCCGTGTTGGCGGCCGTGACGGCAATGCCTTGCACGGCTCCGCTGTCGGGATCAATGATCCGGCCGGCCAGCAGCGCCGAGACCAACGTGCCGGCGCTGGCGGAGTTGTTTTCGAGTTGGGCGGCCAGCGCATTGGCACCCGTCAACACGGGAGCCGTGTTGACCGGGATGACCGTCAGCGAAGCCGTGGCGAAGGCTGTGCTGAAGGCCGTGGCGCCGCCGCTAATCGAGATATCGAAGGTTCCGCCATTGTTGCCTTCGGTCTGGTCCCAGGCGTGAAAGCTCAGGGCGTCGGGCACGATGCCGCCAAAACCCGGCGCCGGGACATAGCGAATGCGGTCGCTGGTCGTCAATAACAGCGCACTGGTGGTGCTGACTTGGGAAAACGCGTTCCAAGTCCCTCCGCCATTGGTCGAGTATTGCCAGGCACCGTCGCTGCTGTCGGCCGCGCTGACGGCAATGCCCTGCAAGGCACCAGGGTCGGAATCCGAAATCGGGTTGCCGCCGGCCATCGTCGCCAAGATGCTCGAGACCAGGTCGCCGGCCCCGCCGCCAGAACCTCCCAGGACACTGGGCAGCGCGGGCGCGACGCTGGTGTTGAGCGTGGGTGCGTTGTTTATCGACGAGCCCTGCACGGTCAACACATAATCGCCGTAGGTGGGCTGCGACGTCAGCGGCGAATCGGCCACCTGGATGTAATACGTGCCGCCGGCGCCGGCCGGCACGACGTACGACACGACCGCGTTGCGGCCATCGGCGCCCGAATTGTCGTCGGAAGCCACCAGCACTCCGGCCGAGTTGTAGATCAGCAGCCTGGGGTCGAGCGTATTGATTCCGACCCCGCCGTCGCCGGGAGTCGTGGTGCTCGCCGAAAGCGTACTGCCGGCCGTGGCCTGCAAAGCGTACGTCGGAGTCTGGGGCGGACTGACTCCGACCGTGTCGAAGTACACCGGGTTGCCGAACCCGCGGAAGGCGATGCCGCCGGAGGTGATGTTGTCGTCGGTTCCCGAAACGGTGTTGAGCAGCGTCGAGCCATTGCTGTCGTACAGGTTGCCGGTGATTTGGCCGCCGGCGCCCCAGACCACTTGCAGCAGGTACCAATGATTTGGCAGCCAGGTCTGATTCGTAGTGCCGATCACGGTGAAATTGCCGCCGTAGCCCGTGTTGTCCTGCAATTGCAGTTGCCCGGAGTTGCCGGCCATGACTATGGACAGGGCTCCGGCCGCCGAAGCGCCGAAGCCGAAGTAAGCGCGGCCGCTGGCGGCTCCGGCCGATTCGACCCACACACTCATGGTTTCGCCTTGACTCACCTGGACGGTTGAATCGTCGCGATAGATCCAATCGGTGTTCGCACCCGTGGAAAGGCCAGAGGAGCCGTTGTGGGCGGCGGCGGATAGGATGCTGGCCGTGCTGGTGGTCGTGATCGTGTAGTTGCTCAGCTCGCTGGCCGAGTCGAACGACTCGATCGTCGAAAGTCCGCTGAGACTGCCCGTGGCGTGGCCGATCGTACCGAGCACGACTTGCGTTCCACCGCCGGAGCTGGGCGACAGCGGCTGGGCGCTGGCCAGCGAGTTGTTCGACTGATTGTCGAAGTCGGCGTTGCGCACCAGCGTCAGGCTGTATTGGCTTGCGCCGCTGCCCGTGACTTGCACGTAATAGGTGCCGGCGGCCGCGGCCGTGAAGTTGCTGATCTGCTGCTGAAAGCTGCCGGACGCTGCCGAGCCGCTGACCAGCAGGTCGCCCGCGCCGTCGCGCAGCGCCAACGCCACCGAACTACCGCTGCTGGCCGCCGCGCCGATGGTCACCATATCGCCCGAGTTGAGCGTGAAGCTGTACCAATCCTGGTCGCTGGACGAGCCGAGCGCACCCAGCACGGCGCCGCGGCTGCCGGCGCCGCCTAAGCTGATGAAGCTGCTGGCGAGATTTTGGGCCGTCGCCAGGGTGCTATTGCTGGGACCGCCGTAGAGCTCACTCTCGACGGCCGCGTTGACGTAGGCTTCGAGCGTGTAGCCGCCGAGCGTGTTAGCCAGGCCGGAAATCAAGAACGTGTAACTGCCCGAGGTTGTGATCGTCACGGGCTCCAGCACGGCAGCCAGGTTTGGCGCCGTCGAACTTGCTGAAGCATTGAAGGCGCCGGGGCCCTGAACCCCGATGGCCGGCTCGAGCCCGCCGCTGGCGGTGGCCACGACGCTGATCGTTTCGCCGGCATTCAGGCTCAGCGTGTAGCTGTCCGTCTGTCCGACAGCGCCCAGGGCGCCGGTCAGTTGGCTGTCGTCGATGAGCGAACCGGCCGGCCCGGCCGCAGTCAGCGGCGGCAGCGGCACTAGGACGGCGTGCAGCGTAAAGTTGGCCGAAAAGGCTGTCTGGTTGGGATCGCCGGCCGTGTCCGTCACCGCCCCGACCGGCAGGCTAACAGTAAGCCGGCCGGTCGTGCCTTCGTAGCTTACTCCGCTGATGGTGTAGGTCACGGTCGTGGAGTTGTTCAGCGTATAGCCGGTCACCGTGCCGGTGCTCAACTGCAAATTGTTATCGCTGATCGAACTGGCGCCGTAAGGCTCGCTAAACGTCACTTGCACCGTGGTCATCGGCAATGTGACCAGCGAGTTGGCCGCCGGCGAAGTTGCAGAAACCGTGATCGGATGCGGGTCGTAGCGAAAGGTTTCGGCCAAAGGGGCCATCGCGTTCTCATCGGACAATTCCGTGATCCCGCTCAGGTCCATCGTTTGCAGGCCGACGGTCGTCACCGGACTGATGCCGTAGTTGAACGTGATGGATGTGGAGGTCGAAGTAAACGACGTCGGGCTTTGCGAGTCGACCGAAAAATCACTGAGTACAATCGAGTTGGGATCGATCGCCGCGTTGAAGTTCACGGTAAAGCTGGTCGGCGGCGTGGCCACGACCGAACCGCTGGACGGCGTTGTCGAGGTCACGTACAGGCTATAGCCGGAGAGATCCGGCACCAGTTGGTTGACGAGCGGCGCGCCGCGGCCGGTCACCAGGTCGTAGCCGGGCCCGGCGCTAAAGCCGCCGTTGTTGCCGCTGGTGACGTCATGAAAATCGGTCGCCGGAAGCTCGTACAACGCCGGCAGCGTCTGCGTGAATCCGTCCATATTGCCCAAGCCATCGGACACGCGCACCTGGTCGGCCAAGGTGATGATGGCGGCCCACGACGGCGCGGAAAAACTCGTGCCGCCGATTTGGGTCCAAGGATCGGCGGAGCCGTAGGTCCAGGAGTCGATGATCGCCGGGCCGGTGTTGGGGTCCGCATCGAACGACACGTCGGGGATCGTGCGCTGCGTCGAGCTTTGCGTGACGACGCCATTCTGATAACTGGGCTGCGTTTCGTACTGGCTAATGCCGCCACCGCTGCCCGACCAGCCGGATTCCGAACTGTAACTGCTGCCGGACAAATACAACGACGTGCCGCCGACAGCCACGACGTTGGGTGAATAAGCGGGATACTCGCCGGGCGATCCGTAGTCGCCCGTGGAAGCGACAAAGGTGATGCCCGAATGGCCGGAAGGCGTGGTGTACAGGCTATCGCCGCCGCTTTCGCCCGATGATTCACTGCTGCCGTAGCTCATCGAGATGACTGCCACGCTGGGCACCGACTCGGCGTAGGAGATCGCGGTCTCCAGGTCGTTATTGAAATTGCTGTTGGCCTCGACCAGCATGATGTTGGCGCCTGGCGCCATGGTGTGGGCCCACTCGACGTCGAGCGATTCTTCCACCGCCCAACCCGTCGTGTCGTTGGCCGGCAGAGTAGTCGTCGAGCCGGTTTGCGACACGACCGTGAAACTGGGCGGAGCCGGCAGGCCCATGGCCGTGTCGAAGGTCTGCAAGTCGGCGGTGATATTGGGGTCGTTGTAGGCGTCGATAATGGCGATGGTTTCGCCCGTGCCCGTCGGCTGGGCGCCATTGACGACGAGTTGGTTCACGCCGTACGCATCCAGGATCTGCGTGGCCGTGTAGCCCACGGGACCGCTGCTGGTGAACGGGGTCGAGGTGCCGGAGCGATCGAACGTGACGTAGGTGGGATATGACTGCTGGGAATTGGTCGTGGCCGGATAGGGCACCGCCACCAATTGGTCGGTCGGTGTCGCGGGGGCCGAAACCTGCGTAGGGCCGTCCACATCGTTGTTGCTGGCGAGCATCCAGCGCGGCTCGAGCCATTCAATCGCCGGATGCCAATAGTGCTGGTCGATCGAGAACGGCTTCCGAGCACATTTCCTGCGGCGGCGCGCAGACCGGTGGCTTGCCATGGCGGAGCTTTCGTAGCTTTAGCGATGCGGAAACTGGCGTTTCTGGCGGCGGCGAAAACGGTCGCGTTGCGGCCGAAATGTGGACCCTGGCGGCCTGCTGAACGCACTCGATTGGGGGGCCGTGCTGTCCGTGGGCCAGCTTAACGGACCTGTATCACAAATGCCTACAAAAAAGCTGCCGTTTTTCAAGAATTCACCCTTGCCGCGGCCCTTCGCCATTCCTAAGCAGCCGCCCTCGCAGGTAGCATGACGGCCGGTTCGCACCCGGCCGCCGGCCATCCCAGTGGCGGCTCCCACGCCCGAGCACCCCATTACAGGAGATCGCCGCTTGGCTACCGAGTCCAGAGGCCATCAGTCCGAGGAGCCGCTGATCGCGGTGTTCGTCGATTTCGAGAACCTGGCGATCGGCGTGCGCAGCATGGGCACGGGCAAGTTCCAGATCCAATTGATCCTGAAGCGCCTGCTGGAGAAAGGCCGGCTGGTGTATAAGCGCGCGTACTGCGACTGGCGGAATTACGAAGACGCGGTGCGCGAATTCCATGGCCAGGGCATCGAGTTGATCGATATTCCCCAAAGCAAAATGAGCGGCAAGAACAGCGCCGACATCCGAATGGTCGTCGACGCGCTGGACCTCTGCTACTCGAAGCAGCACATCGACGTGTTTGCCCTGATCTCGGGCGACAGCGATTTTTCACCGTTGGTTTCCAAGCTCAAGGAAAACAACAAGCGCGTCATCGGCTGCGGCGCCAAAAGCTCGACCTCCGATTTGCTCATCGCCAACTGCGATGAGTTCATCTACTACGACGATCTGATTCGGGTTGCCAAGAAAACCCAGGTCAAGGCCGACCGGCCGAAGGATACAAAAAAGAAGGAGCCCGGCGCCAAGGAGGACAAAAAGCACGAGGCCTTCGATCGCGTGCTGGAAGTGCTGCACTCGGTCGAACAGGACTACGATCCGCTTTGGGGCTCGCTGCTCAAGCAAACGATCCGCCGCGTGTTTCCCGGCTTCAGCGAAGGCTACTACGGCTACGGCAGCTTCTCAGGCTTGCTGGAAGAAATGCAGCACGACGGCCTGCTCGAGTTGGACTACGACGACAGCCGCGGCAACTACAAGGTGCGCCGCGCGAAGGCCTGAGCCGACCGTCCAGGATCGACTGACAAATAACTTCTCCGCAATCCCTCTCCCCTTGCGGGAGAGAGCAGGGTTAGGGGGCCAGAAAAAAGCCGAAGTTATTTTTCGGTCGATCCTCAGCGGCCGACGCACACCAGCGCTTCGCGGGTGCGAATATAGAGGCGGCCATCGGCAATCGCGGGCGTGGCGACGATCGAGGCGCCCATGTCGTTCTTGGCCAGCACCTCGAGCGTTGGGCTGTCCTTGAGCACGACCACGAACCCGTTTTCGCCTGCAATGTAAATCTTGCCGTCGCCACACACGGGCGAAGCAAAGTAATCGCTCGCGTTGTCGATCCGTTTGGGTCCCCACAGCTTTTTGCCGCCTTCGAGCTCGAAGCACGTGGCAATGCCGCCGCATTTCACCAGCAACATGCGGCCGCCGCTCACCAGCGGCGAGACGATGTGATCCGTGTGCTTGGTCGGATGCTTCCAGAGCACGTGCGTGTCGGTCACGTCGCCGCGGCCGCCCCCGCGGACCGCCAGCACGAATTCCTCGGCCGCGCTGGCCGCGCCGTATTCGGCGCCGGCTTCGTTGCCCGGCGGTAAGAAGGCCTTGTCCAACTCGGCGCCTTCCAGCGCGCCGTCGCCGTTGGCATCGCCGCGCTCGAAGGTCTTTTTGAAGAACAACTCGGGCACCGGCAGCTTGCCGACGAATGCCTGCAACTCCGCCTTGGTCACCTTGCCGTCGCGATTGCCGGTCGTGGCCTGGTCGATCGACGCGATCCACTGATTGGCAATGCCGCCGCTTTGCAGCGAAATATAGATGATGCCATCGCGGCAGACGGGCGTGGTCTTGATGTTTCGCAAGAGCGAACGGGCGAACCACGTGCGCTGGCCGGTCTGCAAATCGTAGCCGATCAACATTCCCGTGCCAGCGACCACGAGTTCGTCGCCGTGCTTGGTCTGGTTAATGACCGGATGCGAGTAGCTGCAGCACATGTCGGAGCGGTCGTCTTTCCAGCGCAGCTTGCCGGTGGCTCGATCGAACGCATACAGCGCCGGCGACAAGTCGTCGTCCTGGCAGAAGATCACCAGGTCCTGGTACAGCACCGGCGACATGCCCGGCCCCCACTTGAACACGAAGTAGGGCGTCGGAACTTTCGCTTGCCACACATCCGCGCCGCTGGCGGCATCCAGGCAGCGCAGCCCAAGCCAACTCGAATAGAAGTACACGTGCTGGGCATCGGCGGCCGGAGTGGTCGAAGCGTAGCTATTGGTGGCATGAATGGGGGGCAGTTCGCCCGTGCCCCACGTGCGCTGCCACAGCTTGGCGCCCGTGTGGGCATCGAGCGCCGTCAGCGCGAACTGGTCCGGCGCGAGCATCTGCGTGACAAATACCCGGCCGGCCGCGATCGCCGGCGAGCCGATGCCGTCGCCCAAACGCGCGGACCACTTCACATGATCTTTATCCGAAAACGTCGTCGGCAGCGCCGCCGTGGCGGCCGACAGGCCGCTGCAATTCGCTCCGCGAAACTGCGGCCAGTCCTCCGCCCGGGCCGCTGTCGAGGCGGCAGCCAGCGCGAACAGCAGGCAAGCCGCGAGGCGGTTCTCGCGAGAAAAGCAGCTAATCATGATTTGAGCTCTGGGCAGGGCGATGTGCCGACGCTCGTGAGAGCGCTCAGCCGTCGTCGTTCGGATTGAACAGGTGGCGCAGCGGGGTCGCGTCGAGGGTGATGGTAAAGAACTGCATACTACCATCGGCCATCACCGCTTGAAATCGTCCGCCTTGCGGCAACTTCAGACTGGTGGCGGGATCCTTCGGGTCGATTGTCAGATCCTTAGGCCGGGTCCACTCGACCGCCTGCTCCGGCGTGGCCTCGAGCAGCATGATCGTGCGGGTCATGCCGTCGTGAATCTGTTCCGGCCTCGGCCCAGTCGGGCCGCTGAACAGCGTGCCGCCGCCGATGGGCAGCAGATACCGTGTCCGGCCGGCCGCCGCCAGTTCGGGGTGGCTCGCATCGGCATACACCTTCGGCATCCGCAGCAGCAGCGGCTGATTGTGGGGGCTATTCCAGGCTTCGTTCAAATGGAAGGATCGATAAAGTTCATCCTCTCCAATAAAGGGCAGCACGGCGACCCGCCAGCTCAACAGAGGTTTGCCCGAGGGGTCCATCAGGGCGGGCGCCGGCAAATGGCCGTCGGTGTTGGCCGCCGATAGCATGGCGATGCCGATATTCCGCAGGTTGTTCATCGCGACCATTTTGCGTCCCCGCTCGCGCGCCGAAGCGATGGCCGGCAACGCCAGCCCCACCGCCATCGGCGCGACGGTCGCCATGTCGACGCCCACGGCCGCGCTGCCGACCTGTTCGCTCAAAAAGCCTTCATCGGTAAGCCGCAGCGTGCCGATCGTGGGCGTCAAATGCCGGCGCAGCACCGCGAGCGACGGCAGCGTCGGCAGGTCGAACTCGATTCCTTGCTGGCCCAGCCCGCCGCTGATCAGCGGATCGAGCATTTCCAGCAGCGGATACAGGCTCGTCACCAGCGCTGCCGTGTCCTGGTATGCAAACGACGAGGGGCCATCCTCGAGGGCCTTGCGAACGTCGTCAAGATTCGCCAGCGACGCGGCCTTGCTCGGCCGCTCGAGCACCGATTTGATGGCCTGCCGGCTCAGCGTGACGATCAGGCGGTCCTTGGTAATGGCCCAGCTCGGAGCCACGAAGAAGGGAACGTTTGGCTGCAAGGTGTAGACTTTGACGCCTGCCATCGTGGACTGACGAATACGAACCTGAGGCTTTTCTTGATTGGCCAGCAGGCCTTGGGCCATCGCCAGCACGCGATCGTGCGTCGCGGCGAACCGCTCGGAGTCGTCGAGCGACACGCTGACCACCAGCCCGCCCATCGACCATAGGCCGCCGCCTTCGGCCGCGGAGTACATGGTCCACCGGTCGCCCAGCGGCTTGAGTAAATCGTCGACCAGCTTCAATCCGATTTGCTGTTCGCCTTGGGCCAGGGCCGCTTCGTACTGCTGGACGGCTTCGGGATTGAATGCCGAAGCCAGGGCCAGACCGGTGCGATAGGCATCTTCGAGATCAAAACGCACGACCGCGGCCGAGGTCGCGTTGCGCGGGACGAACTTCAGATCGTCGATCTCCAGCGGCTTGGCCGGAATCAATTTCAGCAGCCCTTGCGGCTTGCCCTCGATCGCTAGCAGCGATCGAGTCACCATGCCCGGGCCCTCCAGGCCGCGGATGCTGGCCAGGTAATCGAGTTGCGAGATGCCCAACGTGTCCAGCGCCGATTTGGGCGCGGGAATAAACGGCGCCGCGGTTTCCAGGATATCGGCCAGGTTGACGTACGTGACGCCGGCCGGCCGGTCGCTGTCCAGCTCTTCGCGTACATCTTTCAGCCACTCGGGAGTCTTGTGATCTTCGGACAACCGCTTGAGCAAGCTCTCGGCCTCGTCTTGTCCGATCGCCAGGATGAACAACTCGTCCTTGAAACCCCAGAGGAACACCGGCGCATCGGGCGCCGGTGCCAGGCGTTTGAACTCGACGCCGCCAATCTTGATCTTCTCGATGCTCGCCCGATCGCCAAGCGTGCCGGCGAGCAGGCCTTCCAAGCGGGCCAGCGCTTCGCGCAGCCTGGGCCCCTCGTCGCCGGCACTGATCAAGAGCGCCGCGTCGATGGTCACATTCGGAGGCGTGGGTACGACCTTGGACAAGTAGACCGCGCCGGGCCGCATGGCTAGGGTTCTGAGCACCACGGGCAGGGCCTCGGCCAGCACTTCCGTTTGGGCATTTCGCTTCGTGGCGCTTCCCAGCGCCTTGCGAATCTGCACGGCCAGTTGCTGGCCGAACTCTTGGACTTCGGGCTCAGCTAGCAGGCGCTCGGTGTGATTTTCGGAATTCGGATCGGGCACGCCGGTGCCATTCCATGACGAGTAGAACAGGCATTCTTCGGGGGCCGCCCGCTCGACCATCGGATCGGCCGGAAGCGGCGGCAGGCCGATTGGCAAAGACGATCCGCCGAGCGCAAAAAACGCTCCGACAATGATTAACAATTCCATTGGATTCAGTCCGAACATCTTTGGTGCCCTCCCCAGAGAATATGAAGCGCGCTCGCAAGCCAGAAGTGATGCCGTTCGCCCGGCGCTGCGAACATAACATCGCCGCCACCGGTTGTCGAACAGTTCGCGCGCGACCTCCCATTGCGGCCGCCGCCGTCCCGGCCCGCGGTGTTATCAACCCTTCGCCAGCGGGCCGCGGGCCGAGTTGTGCGGGGCCGTCGACACTTCCGCTCAGGGGGAATTAATGATGCGCCAGTGCATGCTCGAAGAGCGCGAGCATGGCCGCGTTGAATTGCGGCAGGTCGGCCGGCTGCCGGCTTGTTACCCAATTGCCGTCGCGAACAACCGCTTCGTCGACCCAATTGCCGCCGGCATTGCGGATATCGTCCTGGATCGTGTGATAGCTGGTCAGCGTGCGGCCATCGACCAGGTCGGCCGACACCAGCAGCCACGGCGCATGGCAGATCGCCGCGATCGGCTTCCTGGCCTCGTCGAATTGGCGCACGAAGTCGAGTGCCCGCTCGTCGGCCCGCAGAAAATCGGCATTCAACGCGCCGCCCGGCAACATCAGCGCCTCGTACTCGCCTGGGTTGACTTCGTCCAGCGATCGATCGGCGGTCACGCGGTCGGAGGGCTCCATGTGGCGGAAGCCTTGGATCACTCCGGCCTGCGGGCCAATCACGTCCACTTGGGCGCCCGCCTCGCGCAGCGCAGCCAAAGGTTCTTTCAATTCCGCCTCTTCAAAACCGTCGCTCGCGAGGATCGCCACGCGCAGCGGATGCAAATCGGCCATGATCTGGGGCTCCCTTCGAGGCTGAACAAAATGACTCGCACAGCCGTGCACGAGCAAATTCAGCGCCGAAGCATCGCGCATGGCGGAATAAACGGCGGCTCCAGGCCGATTCAGTTCATCCGCAGGTCGGGCGGGACATGGCGAATCTTCAGACCCGCGAACACCGAGTTCTGGCTCAATTGCTTGAACGCAGTTTCCCACAGATCGTCGAACTGGCCGAAGACGTAGTCGGCCGTGGCCGGCGTGGTGAACCAAGAGCCCTCGCGCATTTCGTTTTCCAATTGACCGGCGCCCCAGCCGGCGTAGCCCACGAACAAACGGGCCGCCGCGTCTTCGCCGCCCACCAATTGCTGGATCTTGGCCGGCTCGGGCGTGAAGTAGATGCCGGGCGCCACTTGGGCGTCGGACAACTCTTCGTCGTGGTGCAGGGCCATCAGCGGGCCTTCCACCGGGCCGCCTAAATGAATGACAGCTTCGCTCGTGCAGGGCGACTCGCTGATTTGCGACCAGACTTCGTTGATCCGCGCCTTGGTCGGCCGATTGAGCACCAACCCTAGCGCTCCTTCGTCGTTGTGCTGGACGAGCAGCACCACGGTTCGGCGGAAATTCGGATCCAACAACCGCGGCGCCGCCAGCAGCAAATGTCCTTGCAACGATTCCATCAAAACCTCACGCACATCTCGAAAGCATGCCGCTTCTGCTTCGCCTGGCCCAGTTCAACCTAACCGGCGCACGCCCGTTTGGGAACCATCGCTGCACTCATTCCGATCGATACGACTGCTACAAACCTTCGTTAGTCCGTTGTCAGTTGTCCGTTGTCAGTGGTTATTGGGGCAACGGACCACGGACAACTGACTACGGACATTTCAAACCGGGGATGATGGGGCAGTTGCATAACCTAAGTTTTTCATAAGCCGTGCTGGGTGTGCGCGCATGCGCCGCCAAAACGGTCACGAAGGCCTGCCACCGCCCAACCGCGTTGATTTCCCCGCCCGCCGACCAGACTGCAAAGTCTGGCCAAACGATTTGCGATTCCTGCCTGGATCGGTTCACGATGTTCACCGCTTGGCGCACGACGATGGCACGAATCTCGGCGCTGGCCTCCTCGGCCGCGCCGCGGCCTCGTCGCGCGAGCCCGGCTCCGCGAGTCCGGCTGCTCGATTGCTACGAGCTGGAAGAGCGGACGCTATTGAGCGCCTCGCCCGCGGCGGCCGCTGCCAGTCCGCAGACGACCGACAGCACGCTGGCGGCCTCAGCCGCGGCGCCGGTGCAGGCCGCCGCCACGAGCACGATCGCGGCGCAATACGCCGCCTTGCCGCTGGGCTTTGAACCCAACATGGGGCAGGCGGGCAACCAGGTCGACTTCGTGGCCAATGGCAACGGCTACCAGGTCGCCCTCGAGCAAGGCAACGCGGTCATCCAATTGGCCGGGGCCAATGGCATCGACCAGCTCACGCTGAATCTGTTGGGTGCCAACCCCAATGCGCAGGGCACGGCCCAGTCGCTCGAAGCGGGCCAGGCCAATTACTTGCTGGGCAACAATCCGTCGGGCTGGATCACCGGCGTGCCCATGTATGCCGGCGTGCAATACAGCAACGTCTATTCGGGCGTCAACCTGCTCTACTACGGCAACCAACAGCAGTTGGAATACACCTTCACGGTGGCGCCGGGGGCGAATCCGAACCAGATTCAATTGTCGTTCACGGGCAGCCAGTCGATGTCGGTCGACGCCGCCGGCGACCTCGTGATCACCATGCCCGGCAGCAGCCAAAGCATCGTCTTCGAAGCGCCGGTTGCTTATCAAAACACGGCTGCAGGCGTCGAGCCGGTAACGAGCCGCTACGAGATTCTGCCCGACGGCCAGGTTACCTTCGCGCTAGGCAGCTACGATGCCAGCCAGCCGCTGGTGATCGACCCGTTGCTCGATTACGGCACCTTTCTCGGCGGCACCAACGCGGACCAGATCAATGGCATCGCGGTTGATTCGTCGGGCGATACATTCCTGGCAGGTGAGACCGCTTCCGGCAACTTCCCCACCAGTTCGTCCGCTTACGACTCGAGCAAATCGGGGACTGAAGATGCATTCGTCACCGAGCTCAATCCCAGCGGCACGGCCGTCATCTATTCGACGTACCTCGGCGGCTCCGGCACTGACGTGGCCAATGCCATTGCCGTCGATTCTTCCGGCAACGCCTATGTGACGGGCTCCACGACGTCCAACAATTTTCCCACGCACAACGCCTTTCAATCGAGCAACGGCGGCGGCCAGGACGCGTTCATCACCAAGCTGAATTCGACCGGCAGCGGCTTGTTGTACTCAAGCTACTTCGGCGACTCGGGCAGCGACGAAGGCTTGGGGATCGCCGTGGACAATTCGGGCACCGCCTACATGGTGGGCCAGGTCTACGTGACCACCACCTTCTCGCTGTTGGGTCTGTTGCCGCTGGGCTCGAGCAGCACTGACGACGGCTTTATTGTCGAG
>DATATB010000099.1:0-110708 GCA_036268995.1 Pirellulales bacterium
GCGGAGGAAGACGCCCGGACATTTGGCTCCGCCGAGGCCGTGCGCGCCCACATGCGCGAATATTTCAAATGGCCTGACCTGCCGCAGTATCCCAACGACAAGCCCGCCCCTTTCGATCCCGACTATCCACAGCTCCGCCGCAGCGGCAACTCCATCATGGAGATGTATCCGCCAACGACATGGCACGAGCACGCGGTCAGCACGCTCGAAAGCTACCGCGTCCCGCAGGAAATCGCGGATGCGTTCGTCGGCTGGCTCGAAGGCGAGCAGAGCAAGGCCGCCACCGGCGCGCAGCCCGCCCAAAAGCAGGCTACGGCCCCGCTCGAATTGGCGATGGCGGATGGCGCCGAGCCGCAGCCGGCCGAGGAACCGCCGGCCGGCGAACGCGATGCCGTCGCCGCGGATGACAACGGCGAGCTGCACTGGATCGCGTTCGAGCGGCACATGGAAAACGAGGGCGTCCTGGTCTACAAGACCATCGACGCGACCGGTGTCCATTGGTGGAGGGTGCCGGCCAAGAAGATGATGTTCAAGGGCCGCGAGGTGTACGACCTGCGCGGCGCGGTCGAATTCCAGCCCACATTCGCGCAAAGCATGCTCCTCGAACATGACGGGGTGCTCGACGACAACGGCTGGGAAATCATTCTTCGGCACTATTTGGACAGTTTCGGGGACGGAGCCGATGAGCAGTTGCTCAAAGATCTAGGCTCGGGCGACATCGGCCGCGCGCTTAAGAAGTATGCGTACGCGCTAGCGGTCAACCTCATGTTCGGCGTCGTGCTTGGCAAATCGCTCAAGCGCATCAGGAGCATTAAAAGCCCGAAGGTTCGTAAGGCGCTGGACAAGATCAAAACACGACTTGAGCGACTCTTCGAACGGAAAAAGCCGGATCCCAAAAAGGTTGAAAATGAGCTGCGCGAAATCACTGACGAACTGCGCGACATCGGCGACAAGAGCATCGATGCGGAGACGAAAAAGATCGCCAACGAAATCGCCGACCAGATGGAAGCCGAGGCCAAGCAGGCGGCCAAGGACGTCGAAAAACTCGGCGGTCCAGCCGCGGACCACGGGCCGCCAGCGGGAAAAACCAAACGAACCAGCGACAAAGCCCCGGAGCGGAAGCTGATCGACAAGTCCCGGCGGAAACACGGCAGTGTGATCCACGATGCCACGGCATATAATCTGACCCAGAAATGGAAAAACGATCCGGCAACGATTGCGGACTCGGTGCGGTTCAACCAGCAACTCGTCGACACCAATGGAAAAGCCTACTCGGAGTTCCTGCCCGACGTGCAGCGCGTGCGAAGAACAGCCGATGGCCGGCTCCTGGTGGACGTGTATGAGGTACAAAGCAAGACCCAGAATGCTGCGTTCATGAACGCAAAAAAGCAGCGCTACAAGGACGTGCTCGGGGATCAGGCGGGCGACATCGACTGGGGGCCGCCTAGCAAGGGTGAGAAACGTCAATGAGCGCCATCAACCAAGATTGGGGGACGACAATGCGCAAGGAACTCGAGCGGGAACTGGCGCACAAGACTTACGAGCAAATTGATCAAGCGTTGCGAAATCTCTCCGACGGCGAATTGCTCGACCTGTTTGACAGCCCTTCGATCAAAGTCGGCGACAGCGCCTGCGATATACTTTGGTCCCGCAGCGACGCCAAGTTTGAAGATGAAATGGTTGACGCCTTGCTTGACGGGCGGTTTAAAACACGCCTGGGCCGCATGCGCGCCTCTCAGGTGGTGATTTGCGGTGGCAAGCGAGTGCGCCGGGCGCACGAAGCCTATTTGCACCTTTTGCACGATCGCAGCACCGACGTGGTTGATAATGCGATATTCGGCCTCGTCTTTCTCAATGACAAGGCCCACCTTCCCGCGGTCGAAGCCGCACGCGACGCGCTGCCCGACGATAGCAAAATGAAAGTCCGTTTTGCTAGCGCGATCAAGGCCTTGCAAGCCGGCAATCCGTTCTTCTTTTCGTCCGGGTACAACGATGCAGCGAACGCCTGGGGCTTGAAAGATAGCCCACTCAAGGCCGCGGCCGTGGCGGCCGAAGACGCGGACCGAAGGCCCGCACGCCCGACACCGTAAGCAGCTATTGGTGGGCTGTTCGCTCCGACACATGTCGACCTCCTGAACTCGCCGCGCAGAGCACTCGTCCATCTCAGCGGCCTCGGTAATGCGCGACCCGAAACACCAGCCGAACTGTTGCTGCGCGTGGTGGCCGGACTGGACAAGCTTGTTGCTGAAGGCCGGCTGGACGAGTTGATCACAGCGCTACGCGAACTCTCGCGGCGACTGCCGGAATTCGTTCCAGGCAGTGACGCCGGCGGACCATTCGAGGAGCTTTCAAGCCAACTGAAAGCGATGCTTGATTTGTTCACCGACTTGCTCGAGGCCCTGCCGCCGGGCACCGGCGAAATCGCGATCGAGTTGCTACAGATCGGCATTAGCATCGCCGGCCTGATCCCGGGAGCGGGCGAGCCCTTTGATTTGATCGGCGCCGTGATTTCCGGCCGGCGCGGCGAATGGCTCGACGTATTTCTTTCTGCGGTCGCGCTGATCCCGCTGGCCGGCATCGTCACCGGCATCGCCAAAATCTTGAAGCGGCTGAAAAAACTCGGCGCTCTGGCTGCCAAGCTCAAAGGCCCCGCCCGCGCGATCCTGCTCCATTTCATCGGCACCCTCGCCGTCCTGCTCAAAGAGATTCCGACCAACAGCATTCACGCCGCCATCGCCGGCCTCAAAAGCTTCATCGTCCGTCTCCGCAAGCTGCTCGAAGAGACGATCGCGAAGCTGAAGAAGTTGAAATCCGGTGCCTCAACTATTAGGGGCGCACGCCTCGGTAAGGCGGCGTCCAACGACTACAAAGCAACATTCTTCAAGGCTCATCCCGACTTGGAAGGCCGTGTCGTGGTTCACCACGCCGTTGAACAGCGGGTATTGAAGAAATATCCGGGCGTGGTCACCGAGGCCGAGATTCACTCTCTTGAAAACCTGCGGGGAATTCCGACGGACATCAACTCGGAGTTGCATCTCAGCAAGATTCGCATCGAGTGGAACAAGTTTTATCGACAGTTTGACTCGACTGGAACGGTGCCGACCCAGCAGCAATTACTTGACAAAGCCACGGAGATTGACAAGCTGTTTGGCACAAGGTTTACACCCGGCGTGGGAGGATAGCATGAGATTCTACAGACTCGATCCTGAGGTAGCTGGAGGCTGGGGGCCGAATACAGAGTTCACCAGAACACCGGGCGAGCCAGTCGTTGTTCATAGGCTCCATTATCAGTTTGACGGATGGCTGGGCGATGAGCTTTTAGAAAGCAGCCCTTGCTTTATTGTCACGCAGCGGCTTGCGGAAGAGCTCCAAAAGCATCGTCTTTCAGGGTATGAACTCAAGGCGGTCGAGATTTCGACATCCGAACAGTTTCATGAGCTTTACCCTGACCGTGAACTTCCTGTATTTGCTTGGCTCTATATTACCGGTACGGCCGGGATCGATGACTTTGGCATAGACAGGGAAGGGCGGCTCGTCGTATCAGAAAAAGCAATTGGAGTTCTTAAAACAATGCGCCTCGATCATTGCGAGGTCGCAGACTACACGTGAAGAAGAAAGACCGCCCAGCTAACTGAACGCGTGCATCCGAAGCCGCAAACGACCCGCACTACACATGCCAGTCACCTCGAAGCCGTGGCGTTTGCGTAAGAACAATTTTAATCTTGGGCCGTAAGCGGATTCGACGGCGGGCAAGGCCAATCGATGGCGGGGGAAAGTTTTCATCGCAAGATCATTCGTCCGCCAGCCGGCCGCTTTTGGTTGGGGGATGGGCGGCCGATTCACGAGTTCGGTCCGACGCTTTCAGCTCGAGCTCCTCGCCAGGTCGGGTGAGCATGGCACGCGCCGGCTTGCCGACGGGTAGGAGCAGGACTTCGATGGCCCGCTCGTCACGGTCGGGCAGCGAGTCGACGCAATGCCAGGTGGCCGACGCGCTCAGACCGGCATATACGACGATCGAATATCGGTTGTTGCGTGGGTTGGCTCCGGCGACGACCACGGCCGTGTTCGGATGGGCATACGTCCGGCCGCGCAGGGAGAATGAAGCGGTGCCGAACTGCACGGCCAGGGCAGCCGTCAATTCGGCCGTGGTGCTGTTGGTCGCAGGCCGGCCGACGAGCAGCAGGTGATGATTTTCGAGGTCTTCGGCGCTCACCTCGCGATCGGATCGGACGCGGATCGTGACGTTGGTGCCCCGCCGGGCGATTCGCCGCGCTAGCCGCTGGGCCGCTTCATGCTGGGCACTGCGATCGCCCAAGGTGCCGTAAACGATGAGCGTGTGCTCGGGCTCGCGCTCGAACGAGTCGATGGCCCAAATGTTGCCCGCGAACTTTGCCGGCAACGAGCGGCTGGTCAGCCAGGGATCGAAGGTGCCTGAGAGCGATTTGCCGGCCGCGCGCTGGATGGCCGCTTGAAACTGGCTGGTCGTGACTTCCTGCCCGGCATGGGCTTGGCCGAATTCATCCATCGTCTTGTCGAACTGTTCAGCGCCCAACTTGCGGCGAAGCTCGGCCAGCAGCCGCACGCCTTTGCCGGCCGCGATCTGATACCAATCGTCGTTGGACCAGTTGGGCTGCGTCTCGTTCAGTGGCACGTCATGGCCCAAGCGACGCGCGGCGGTGAGCCATCCGGACCAGGCAGCGAAGCGGACCACGTCCAGGCGATCGCGGGCCCGCTGGTTGAGCTTGCCGTCGTCGGCCGCCTTGAGCAGTGATTTTTCAAGCGAGATTTGCCGCTCGTAATTGGCAAAAGCGGCCGCCAGCCAAGTATCGGCGTCCGACTTAGGGAGCAGCGTCCCGCGCCAGGCTGCCTCGGTTTGCTCGGGCTTGTCCGGCTTGTCATCGTGCGTCTTGTCTTCGACGAGTGCCAAATCGACGGCCTTCGAAGTCGCATGGCCGGCAGGCGCCGCGGCGGTCAGCAAGGTCCAATCGTTGCTCACCAACGGCTGAATGTCGTCGTTTTGCGCGCGTTCTTTGCGAGTCGGCTCCCAGGTTCGGCCCAGGGGCGGGCCGAACAGGGCGTGGGTCTTCAATTGTCGGGCCAGTTTGCTGGTGGTGAATTTGGCATCGCAGGATCGGAACGCTGCGATCGGCGGCGTGGTGAACGCCAGAAATCCGAATCCCTCGCCAATCTTTCCGCGATGCTGTTTGAACAATCGCATCCACTCGCGGTCACGATACTGGGGCTGAAATACAAGGTTTGCCGGCCGATCGGCCAGGCCGGCGACGGTCTCTTCGCGCACGCCCAAGTCGCGCATGTTGTTGCAGCCGAAATAAAAACCTTTGGTCCCGCCCGGCCATTGATCTTGGCTGCTGCGCCATAGCTTGCTGTGCTGCGTGCCGAGCTCGAACATCGCGACTTCGTCGGTCTTGATGTCGCCCAGCAGCCACTGGTTCGAGTACAGGCCGTTGTTGGCCTCGCGCAGCATCGCCAGCGCGCGATCGATGGAGTCGGCATATTGGGCCGCGCGGCGCACGCGCGAAGCGATCGGCGTCCCGGCCGGTTCGAAGCGCGTTTGCTGAATCGTGGTTTCGGCCAGTAGCAGCCCGGCGTCGTTGATGTAGTAATCGAGGCCGCTCATGATGCCGCCGGGATACGTCTGCATCAGCACCCGATGGCCGGCTGTCGGTTGCAGGTCGAGCCATACGTTGTAATGCCGCACTTCGTACAAAGCGGACATGGTGATGTGGCCAAAGACGATGTGCCCGTCGGTCGTTGCCGGCCCGGTCGCGGCGAAGGCGCTGCAATGATCCTGGTCGTCCGAGGGTGTGCGATCGATGGGCGGTTCCTGCCAGCGGCGACCCTCGAGCCCGGTGGGCGAGGCCTTAAGTCCCGAATCCAGGAAACCGAGTTCGATGGCGGAATTCAGCGTGACAATGTCCACCAGGTCGAGCTTGCGATCGTCGAATTTGGCGCCTGCGGATGCCGCTCCGTCGGCGATGCCCTTCATTTCCTCCAGAAACTCCGCATCGTAGCGACGCAGCAGCAGGGCATTGGCCAACAGACGAAAATCACGCCACGCGGCCGACGGTGCGTCTGAGCTGCGCTCATGGGCCAGGGCACGCACGTAATCAGCGATTTCGGCCGCCAACAGCCGGCCATGCTGATACCCGCGCTCGTAGGGCTTGCCCTCGATGTGCAGCACAATCCAGCCGGCCTGCGGATACCGATAGGCCGGCCCATGCCGCACGACCGAATTAGGATCCGGCACCTGCGCCGCACTGGCCGGCGCGCTGTCCCCGGCCCGCGCACCGCTTGCCAGCCAACCGGCTGCCAGCAGAACCAAAAGCATCAATCGAAAGCCATGAGCGGACATCGTGTTCTCTGCCTGAAAAATGCGGGATCAAAAGAGCGGCCGCTCGCTGCGGACGCCAGCCACCGTTAGCTTACTCCATATCCCCCGCCGGCCGAAACCAGTACGCCCGGCGAGCCGAGCCGGGCCGTGGAGCGGCGCGCTTACGCCGCCGGTGCCGCTCGGCTCGCGGCACCTACGTACGGATACTACGCTTCGAGCGTTGCGGCGAAACGTTCGAGTTCGTCGCGCGTGGAAAAAGATGGTTGGGCGCCGATGCGCGTGGCGGTCAAGGCGCCGGCCCGTGTCGCCCAGCAGGCGCCACGACTGCCGAGCGTGACGATGGCCGTGCGCACCAGGGCGCTGGCCGCTGCGATCGCCGTGGCCGTGTCGCTCACGCGAATGCCAGTCAGTTGCTGGGCTTCATGCTCGTTGGGTTTTAGATAATCGACCAACCCCAGCAGCGACGCGTCCAGTGGAACTTGCGGAGCCGGCGCGGGGTCGAGCATCATCGGCACGCCTACTGCGCGAGCAAGAGCCGGCCGGGAACCTGGAGATAGTTCTTCACTTCGTTGAGGAACCGGGCCGCCGCCGCACCGTCGACCAGGCGATGATCGTAGGAAATTGACAGCGGCATCATCAGCCGCACCTCGACCTTGTCGTCGATCGCGACCGGCAGCTTGCGCGAGCGGCCGACCAGGATGATCGCCACCTGCGGCGGATTGATGATCGGCGTCGAGTACGTGCCGCCGATGGTGCCCATGTTGCTGATCGTGAAGGTGCCACCTTGCTGGTCTTCGGCGGTGAACTTGGCAGTGCGGGCTTTTTCCGTGACATCGGCCAGGGCCTGGGCGATTTCGGGAATCCGCAGTTGGTCCACATTGCGCACGACGGGCACGACCAGCCCGCGATCGGTGTCGACGGCCACGCCGAGGTTGATGTAGGCCTTGTAGATGATTTCCTCGGTTTGCGGATCGAGCGAGGAATTGAGCAGCGGATGGACCCGCAGCGACTGGGCCACGGCCTTCATCACGAAGGGCATCATCGTGAGCTTGACGCCCGAGTCGGCATATTCGGCCATGCCGCCTTTGCGCAGCCGCTCCAACTCGGTGATGTCGGCATCGTCGAAGTTGGTGACGTGCGGAATCGTGGTCGCCGAATGAACCATGTTCGCGGCGATCGTCTTGCGGATGCGCGTCAGCGGCGCGCGCTGAGTGCGGCCCCAGTTGTCGCGACCCTCGACGCCGTCGGGCAGATTGCCGATGTGGCTGGATTTGCCGCCGGAAGGCATCTGGCTGGTCGTATTGCGGACGCTGGCGACGACGTCTTCGCGCGTGATGCGGCCGCCGGGGCCGGTGCCCCGGATGTGATTAATGTCGACGCCCAGCTCGCGCGCCAGCCGGCGCGTCGAGGGACCGGCCGGAGCCGCCAACCGCTGCTGCTCGGGCTCGTCGGCTTCTTCTTCGACCGGAGCGTGCCGCCCCGCGCCGCCATTGCTGCCGGCAGCCGGTCCGCGCGCCGCGGGTTCGGCCATGCGCGCCGGCTCGGGCCTGGTGGCCGCCGCTTGCGGTTTAGCTGGCGGCTTTGCCGGCTGCGGCCTGGCGGCAGGTTCGGCCTTGGCCGGGGCCGCGGCTTGGGTCGGAGCGGCATCTTTCGGCTTTTGTGCCTTCTTGTCTTCAACCGCGCCGGCTTTGCCTTCGAGCGAAATCAGCGGCTCGCCGACTTTGACGGTCTGCCCCTTCTTGACGTACACCTTGGCCACTTTGCCGGCCGAGGGAGCCGGGACTTCGACCACGGCCTTGCCGGTTTCGATCTCCAGAACGCCTTGGTTGGCCTGGATGTCGTCCCCCTCGCTGACGAGGATGCTGACGATATCGCCCGAGGTGATGTTTTCTCCCAGGGCGGGAAGTTTGAAATCCGTGGGCATGCCTCTCTCCGGAACGATGCTATTTGATTTGCCCCTCACCTCTGTCGGCGAGAGAGGGAGACCGTAATTTGATTCGCCCTCACCTAACCTCTCCCGGAGGGAGAGGGATTTTGTTTGCTTTGCCCCTCACCTGATTCGCCCTCACCTAACCTCTCCCGGAGGGAGAGGGATTTAGGGAAGAGCCTATGCGGTTACGGGGTCGATTTTTTCTGGGTCGATGTCGAGCTGCTTGACCGCCTTGCCGACCGCGGACATGTCGATCTTCTTCTGGCGGGCCAATTGCCGCAGGCTGGCCAGCACAATGTTTTCGGCGTCCACCTCGAAGTGCCGGCGGAGCCGCGGACGCAGGTCGCTGCGGCCCAGGCCATCGGTCCCCAGGGCATACAGCCCGCCGGGAATCCAAGGGCTGATCTGCTCGGACACGGCCCGCACGTAGTCGCTGCTGGCGATCCAGGGGCCTTGCTCGTCGCCGACGACTTCTTCCAGGTACGAGCGGCGGGGTTTGGAGGTGGGATGCAGCAGGTTCCAGCGCTCGGCGGCCTGGGCCTCGCGGCGCAGTTCGCGGTAGCTGGTCACGCTCCACACGTCGCTGGAGACGTGGAACTTTTCGGCCAGCAACTGCTGGGCCCGCAATGCCTCGCGCAAAATGGCGCCGCTGCCGAGCAATTGCACCTTCGGCTTCTTCGCGCCGGCATCGACGCTATTGAGCTTGTACATGCCGCGTAGCACGCCCTCTTCCACGCCCTTGGGCATGGCGGGCATGTGGTAGTTTTCGTTTTCGAGCGTGATGTAATAGATCGCGTCTTCGCCCAGTTCGTACATCCGACGCATGCCGTCCATGACGATGATGGCAATCTCGTACGAATAGGCTGGGTCATAGCTGCGCACCGTAGGGTAGGCCATCGAGAACAGCAGGCTGTGGCCGTCCTGATGCTGCAGGCCTTCGCCGTTGAGCGTCGTGCGGCCGGCCGTGCCGCCCAGCAGAAAGCCTTTGGCCCGGGCGTCGGCGGCGGCCCAAATCAGGTCGCCGATCCGCTGGAAGCCGAACATCGAGTAATAGATGAAGAACGGAATCATGTTGATCCCGTGGCTTGAGTACGCGGTGCCGGCGGCGATGAACGATGACATCGATCCGGCTTCGGTGATCCCCTCTTCCAGGATCTGGCCGTCCTTGGCTTCCTTGTAATACAGAATGTCGCCGGCATCGACCGGTTCGTAGAGCTGGCCGCTATGGGCGTAAATGCCGCATTGGCGAAACAGCGACTCCATGCCGAACGTGCGCGACTCGTCGGGCACGATGGGCACAATGTACTTGCCGATGTCCTTGTGCTTCAGCATTTTGCTGAACAGCCGCACAAAGGCCATGGTCGTCGAAGCCTCGCGCTCGCCGCTGGATTCCAGGGCCTCGCTGAACTCTTCGAGCTTGGGGATTTTGAGCTTTGGCTTGTCGGTGATTCGCGTCGGCACATAGCCGCCCAGGGCCTCGCGCCGCTCGCGCAGGTATTTGATTTCGGGGCTGTCTTCCGGCGGCTTGTAGAACGGCGCCTTGGCTACGTCCTCGTCGGAGATGGGAATGCCGAAGCGCGTGCGGAATTCGCGCAGCTCGTTCTCGTTGACCTTTTTCTGATTGTGCGCCGTGTTGCGGCCTTCGCCGATCTCGCCCAGGCCGTAGCCCTTGATGGTCTTGGCCAGGATGACGGTCGGCTTGCCTTGGCACTCGACGGCCGCCTGGTAGGCCGCGAACACTTTCTCCGGGTCGTGGCCGCCGCGACGCAGACGTTTGAGCTTTTCGTCCGACAGGTGCGAGACCATTTCTTCCAGCTCGGGATACTTGCCGAAGAAGTTCTCGCGGATGTAGCTGCCGGGCATGACGGTGTACTTCTGGTACTCGCCGTCGACCACTTCGCCCATTCGCTGCACAAGCAGGCCGTTGGTGTCTTTGGCCAGTAGCGGATCCCAGTCGTCGCCCCAGATGACCTTGATGACATTCCAACCGGCGCCGCGGAACGCGCCTTCCAATTCCTGGATGATCTTGCCGTTGCCGCGCACCGGACCATCGAGCCGCTGCAAGTTGCAATTGATGACGAAGATCAGGTTGTCGAGCTTTTCGCGAGAAGCCAGTGTGATGGCGCCCAGCGTCTCCGGCTCGTCGCATTCGCCGTCGCCCAAAAAGGCCCAAACGTGTGAACCGCTCGAATCCTTGATACCGCGATCTTGCAGGTACTTATTAAACCGGGCCTGATAAATGGCCATGATCGGAGCCAAGCCCATCGACACGGTGGGGAATTCCCAGAAGTCGGGCATCAGCCAGGGATGCGGATAGCTCGACAGGCCGCCGCCTTCGGCCAGCTCCTGCCGGAAGTTTTCCAATTTCTCCTCGCTCAAGCGGCCTTCGAGGAAGGCGCGCGAGTAGATGCCCGGCGAGGCGTGGCCCTGGAAATAGATCTGGTCGCCCGAGTAATCGCCGCTTTTGCCGCGAAAAAAGTGATTGAAGGCGACTTCGTAGAGCGTGGCCGAGGAGGCGTACGTCGAGATGTGGCCGCCGATGCCGTCATGGTGCTTGTTGGCCCGCGTGACCATCGCCATCGCGTTCCAGCGGATGATGCTCTTGATCCGGCGTTCGATTTCCCGATTGCCGGGATACAGCGGCTGCTGGTCGGCCGGAATCGTGTTGATGTAGGGCGTGTTGATCGTGAAGGGCAACTCGACGCCGTGCCGGTAGGCCGTCTCGTCGAGCACCGATAGCAGATAGCCGGCGCGGGCCGCGCCTTTGGCCCGCAATACATATTCGAGCGATTCCACCCATTCCGTGGTCTCGGCGGGATCCACGTCTTGGTTCTGCTGGGCCGTTTCAACCTGAGCCATGCGCTATAATTCCTGTGCCTTGCTTTCCGTCACCGGCCCCATCGCAGATCAGGCAACACCCGGTGCCTGACCGATCGAAAACCCAAGCGCCGCGTCAGCTTGCGCCTTAAACCTTCCTATTATTTCGCAGTTTGCCTTTTAGGTAAAGGCCTATCGACCGCCACGGCTTACGTGGTCGTCAAAAGCGGCGCAAGTCCGGGCGAATCAAGCCTCTTGGCGCTGGTGCTTGGGGCGATAGATGTCGGTGGCCGTGCCCAGATGAATTTCGCCGGCGCCGGCCACGGTTTCGCCCAAGGTGGGATGGGCGTGAATCGAATGCACCAGGTCGTGGACGTCGCAGCCCATTTCGATGGCTAGCACCCCCTCGGCAATCAAGTCGCCAGCCCCGGCGCCGACCACGCCGACGCCCAGAATGCGGTCGGTCTCGGGATCGATGATCAGTTTGCTCATGCCCTCGGTGCGGGCCAGTGCCTGGGCCCGACCGCTGGCGGCCCAGGGATAGCGCGAAATCTCGACCTGGCGCCCTTCGCGCTCGGCCTGGGTTTCGGTGAGCCCGGCCCAGGCAATTTCCGGATCGGTGAAGACCACGGCCGGAATGGCCAGGGCATCGAAGACGGTTGGCTCGCCGTGCAAGACTTCGACCGCGACCTTGCCTTCGTGCGAGGCCTTGTGCGCGAGCATCGGCTCGCCAGCCACGTCGCCGATGGCCAGGATGTGCGGATCGGCCGTGCGCTGCTGATTGTCGATCAGTGCGAAGCCGCGCTTGTCGAGCTCGACTTGCGTGTTTTCCAGCCCGATGCCCGCGCTGTTGGGCCGTCGTCCGACCGAGACCAGCACGCGGCTATAGCGTTCTTTGCGCGAGCCGTCGGGGCCTTCGAAGGTAACTTCGATATGCTTGCCCTTCTCGGCCAGCCCGGCGACTTTGGTCCCCAGAAAGATGCCGGCAAGATGCTTGGAGAGCCGCGAGTGCAGCGGCTTGACCAGGTCGCGATCGGCGCCTGGCAGCAGGCCATCAGTCAATTCGACCACGCTCACCTTGGTGCCCAGCTCGGCATAGACAGAGCCCATCTCCAGGCCGATATAGCCGCCGCCGACGACCAACAGGCTGTCGGGAATGTCGGGCAAATCGAGGGCTCCGCTGGAGTCCATCACGCGATCGGTCGGCAGGTCAAAAGCCGGAATTTTGGTCGGCAGGCTGCCGGTGGCCAGGATGCAATGCTCGAATGTCAGGGTTTTGTCGTCATACGTGGCCGGATCGCCGCCTTCGAGCCGCAAAGTGGTGGAGTTCTCGAAAAAACCCTTGGCGTGTACGACCCGCACTTTGCGCTGCTTGGCCATCTGTTTGAGCCCGCCGGAAAGCGTGGCGATGACTTTTTCCTTGCGGGCTCGTAGGGCGTCGATCTTGATGCCCTTGGCCTCGAGGGCAACACCCCAATCGGCCAATTCCCGGGCTTCGTTAATCACTTTGGCTACATGCAGCAGGGCCTTCGAGGGGATGCAGCCGCGGAGCAGGCAGGTACCGCCCAAACGCGGATCGGCCTCGACCAGCGTGACTTCCATGCCCAAATCGGCCGCCAGAAATGCCGCCGCGTAGCCGCCCGGCCCGCCGCCAAGAATCACGAGTGGAGAGTGCATATTGGTTCCGATATGAGGTATCGCTTCGCAAGCCGTTGATTGTCCGACTGGGATGAGCGGACATCATATTCCCTTTTGAGCCTCGAATGAACCCCGGGGGGGCCTGCTGCGCGGCAATAACGCTTTTGCCGGCTGTGCGGCGGCCGGGTAGCGGAATTCGTGCGAATTCCGCACGGGAACAGTCAGCGGCGGGGCCGGAAGTCTCACAACTTCCGCTACAAGAGCCGGTTGAAATCGTCTTCCAGCAATTAAGATGGAATGAGCGTCCTACCATGATGGGCAGCGGGAGCCCTCGATCACCTACGGCAACGGGAGGCCGGCACGTCCAACTCTCCAAGGGCTTGAATATGCGTCTTGCCGCTCTCCTTATGATCTACTCGGTCTTGGCTTTGGCCTCGCCGGTGCACGCCCAGCAGTTCGGCGAATTGGAATCGAAGGGCCCGCGGCTCGACAAGCAACAGACCCAGCGGCTGCAAGTGGGCGTGGTGGTCACGGCTCAAGGCGGACCGTGCAAAGGAATTGTAGGCACGACGCCCGTGCCGATCGACTGGCCCGAGCAGCAGGTGAAGATCGTCGAGGAGGATTTTTCGCCTTCGGTGCGGAACGTCAACTACCGGATGATCGCCGGCACCGTCAAACAGATGACGATCAACATGCCGTTCATTCCGGCCAACGAGCAGTGCCGGGCCGTGGTGACCTTCGAGATCAAGCGCAGCTCGCTGCTGCCGCCGGAGGACACCAGCATCTTCGTGCTTCCCAACCCCAAGAAGCTCAAGTCCGACATTCGCATCTATTTGGGCCCCAGCCCGTACATCGAAAGCACGCATCCCAAGATTCGCGGCTACGCCAAGGAGCTGCTCGGGCCGAAGGAAGACGCCGACAAGAAAAACGCCTGGACCAAGGTCGAGACGATCTACGATTGGGTCCGTTCGAAGATCGAGTACAAGAACGGCCCGATCAAGGGCGCGTTGCAAGCCTTGAAGGACGGCACGGGCGATTGTGAGGAACTGACCGACGCCTTCATCGCTGTCTGCCGCGCCAGTGAAATCCCGGCTCGCGTGGTCTGGGTTCCCGGCCACTGCTATCCGGAGTTTTATCTAGAAGACAAAGAGGGCAAGGGCTACTGGTTCCCCTGCCAGGCGGCCGGCACGCGCGACTTCGGCGGCATCAGCGAGTTCCGCCCGATCCTGCAAAAAGGGGACAACTTTCAGGTGCCCGAGCGCAAAGACCGCCAGCGCTACATTGCCGAGCACCTGACCGGTGCCGGCGGCCGCCCCAGCGTCGAGTTCATCCGCACGGCGGTGGCCGAGAAGCCGTAAGGCTTTGGCCGGCACCAACGGGTTGAAATCTTGCATCCCACCCGCGCCCGTGGCGCTGCTATAATTCAGACATGACGACGAAAGATTGCTTGGAAATGATTCTGGAGCCGATGGCCGAATCCTTTTCCGTCGAATTCGCGCGATCGCTTGTCGAGCTTCGGGCAACGCCCGAACTTCAACAACGCATTGACGCACTGGCCGAAAAGGCCAACGAAGGCCAGCTCACCGAGGCGGAGGAGGCCGAGTACAAATCCTTCGTCGACACTTCCACGATCTTGGCGATCATGCAAGCCAAAGCGCGGCGGTTCATCGCCCGGCGCTCCGCTTGAAATGGATCCGGCTACTCGCGAGATCGTCGTGCGCAGGGCCTCGGCGCGGTGCGAGTATTGTCGACTGCCCCAGGATGCGGAACCGCTATTCACGTTTCACGTCGAACATATCATCGCCAGGCAGCACCAAGGATCGGACGATCCCGCGAATCTGGCGCTCGCCTGCCATCACTGCAATTTACACAAGGGGCCAAACCTGGCCGGTATCGACCCCATTGCAGGTACGCTTGTGCCTTTCTATCACCCGCGCCGGGATGTTTGGACGGAGCATTTCGAGTCGCGCCGAGGCGAGATCCTGGGGCTGACGCCGAGCGGCCGAGCGACTGCCCGGCTATTGGCGTTCAATGCGCCCGACCGTGTCGAGCTTCGCGAGCAATGGCTGGATAACGCCGCGGTAGACGAAACCGAGGGCCAGGGCGCATGAATGAATCGTCCAGGGGCTGCCAGCCAGTTGGCCGTCCAGCTTGACGACGTCCTTTCGCCGAGTCATTGCTCACCGCCTTCGTCTCTGGGGGCCGCGACGGGGCCGAGCATTTGACCGAAAACGGCGAGCACTCGGTTCGCGGCGTCCATCCGCAGAGTCGGCTTGCCTCGTTCCAGTTCGGAAATGAGGCGTGTTCCGACCCCGGCCAGTTCGCCAAGCTCTCGTTGAGAGAACCCATTGGCCGCTCGTCTGGCTTTGACGAATCTGCCAACTGCCAGCGGGCTTTCAGTGACGACCGTCTTCATACTCGCTCGGTTCGCCGTTTTTCACCTGTGCAATAGAGCATTCCCGATCGGGAATATACCGGCAATTCTAGCTTCCTACGGCGACGAAGCAAGCGTGTTGATTCCCGTCCGGGAATAGGAAAGCCGTGCGACGCGGTGACCGAGAAAATGAGTTGTCCTACAAAGTGCCTCCGTCCGGCCAGTTCCTCCAGTGCGTATTTGGCCTTTCGGTGGGCTCGTACTTACCGGCGTCGCCCGTTACGAGAACATCGGCGAGCAACTGAAACGTCTCTACGTTGCTCGGTAGTTCGCCGCCGCTCACATCGGGGTGGTGCCACTCATTGAGCCGAAGAATCCGCCGTAGATCGGGTGGCAGCCGCTCCTGCAATTCCGCGTCGGCCAGAAGAACCAAGTCTCTGTGCTGCGGCACCAACAATCGAAGAAGTTCGTGAGCAAGGACGGTGGGCGGTTCCTGCAACTCAATGCCATGCGCTGCAAATGTCTCGGGCGAAAGGTTAAAGCGGGCCACGGCCTGACGAATGCGAAGAGATCGTGCTTCTGGGCGAACGAACTCCTCAACTTCGTCGTCGAATGTCGGCCCGTCAGGCCCGCTGCTGGTGAAGCCGATAAAGTCTTCGTTTGCCGTTCCCGGCGGCCGCCTAAGGCAATTGCCAAATAAATGCAGGCAATTGTTGATTCCGTTATGCCCGCCGCTCCGTGGATTGAATCCAATCGCTTCGAGAGCGATGGCCCAGCGGTCGTCGTCTCGGAAGGCTGTCAGCCGCACATCGACTGGATAAACATATCCGTTGTCTAATACGGGGAAGGTGAAGTCGCTCGCACATTTATCCAATTGACCAAGAATCTCATCCTTCGTGAACGATACTGCCACTGCTCGCCCCCTAAAGATTCACAGTCTCTGTACGCCGTCATTATCGTTGAAAACTGCCCCGGGAAAAGCTGAACTTGTCGCCGTTTGGCCAGGCATGCGTGGCGGTGGTACAACTGGCTTGTGACGACCAAAGACTGCTTGGAACTCCTTCTGGGGCCGCTGGGCGAATCGTTCTCGGTCGAGTTTGCGCGGAAACTCGCCGAACTTCGCGCCGCTCCCGAAGTTCAACAGCGAATCGACTCCTTGGCCGAAAAGGCCAACGAGGGCGCGCTGACGCCTGATGGGCAGTCCGACTACAAGTCGCTGATCGACACGTCGACGGTTCTAGCCATCATGCAATTAAAAGGTCGACAGTTCTTGGCTCAGCATTCCACGTTGACATGGATGGGGCGACACGGGATGTCGAGCGTCGGGCCGCAGGCCGACGGCGATTCATAGTAAACCGGCAATCTCGCCCTTGCTGTTTCGCCGGCGAATAAAAAACGCCCGCCGGTCCGCTTTGGGACCGACGGGCGTGTGGCGTAGAAATCGATCCGGCCGTGTCTGTTGAATGGGCCGTTTCGAGCTAGACTCGGATCGCGATTAGTACATGTCCTCGCCGCCGCCGTGGCCGCCCTTCTTGCCGCCTTCCTTGGGCTTCTCGGCGATCAGGGCGTCGCTGGTGAGCAGCAGAATGGCCACGCTGCTGGAGTTCTGCAGCGCGGTGCGGGTCACCTTCGTGGGATCGATGATCCCGGCCTTGACCATGTCCTCGTAAGTGTCGGTGGCGGCGTTGTAGCCGTGGTTGCCCTTGGCCTCGAGCACCTTCTCGCACACGATGCCGCCGTCCTGGCCGGCATTGGTGGCAATCATCGTCAGCGGCGCGCGGCAAGCGCGACGCACGATCTTGTAGCCCACCTCTTGGTCGTGGCTCAGGTCTTGCGGCATGGCCGCGGCCGATGCCCGCAATAGGGCCACGCCGCCGCCGGGCAGAATGCCTTCTTCCACGGCCGCGCGGGTCGCGTGCAAGGCGTCTTCCACGCGAGCCTTCTTCTCTTTCATTTCGCTTTCGGTGGCCGCACCGACATTCACCTTGGCCACGCCGCCGGCCAACTTGGCCAGCCGCTCTTCCAGCTTTTCCTTGTCGTAATCGCTGGTCGAGTTCTCGATCTCGCGCCGCAGTTGGTCGATGCGGGCTTTGATCTCCGAGCTCTTGCCGGCGCCTTCGATGATCGTCGCGTTGTCCTTGTCGACAATCACCTTCTTGGCCCGACCCAGATCGGTGATCGGCAGGCTCTCAAGCTTCAGACCCAGGCTCTCGAAGACGGCCGTGCCACCAGTGAGGATGGCAATGTCTTCGAGCATCGCCTTGCGGCGATCGCCGTAGCCGGGCGCCTTGACCGCACAGCACTTGAAAGTGCCGCGCAGCTTGTTGATGACGAGCGTGGCCAGGGCCTCGCCCTCGATATCTTCAGCCACGATCAAGAGCGGCTTGCCCGCGTTGACCACGGCTTCGAGCACTGGGACCATTTCCTTGACGCTGGTAATCTTCTTCTCGAGCACCAGGATGTACGGATCGTCGAGGACGCACTCCATCTTCGTGGGATCGGTGACGAAGTACGGCGAGAGATAGCCGCGGTCGAACTGCATGCCTTCGACCCATTCGACCTCGGTCTTGAGGCTCTTGCCCTCGTCGACTGTGATCACGCCGTCCTTGCCGACCTTTTCCATCGCCTCGGCCAACAGGTCACCGATTTCGGTGTCGTTGTTGCTGGCCACCGCGCCGACCTGAGCCATTTCCTTCTTGCTCTTGATCGAGATCGACATCTTGCGAAGCTTTTCGGTGATGTCGGCCACGGCCTGTTCGATACCCTGCTTCATTTGCAGCGGGTTGACGCCGGCCACGACGGCCTTGAGGCCTTCGTTGAAGATGGCTTCGGCCAGGACCGTGGCGGTCGTGGTGCCGTCACCGGCCACGTCACTGGTCTTGCTGGCCACTTCGCGGACCATCCGCGCGCCCATGTTCTCGTACACGTCTTCCAGGTCGATTTCCTTGGCCACGGTGACGCCGTCCTTGGTCACGGTCGGTGAGCCGAAACTCTTTTGCAGGATGACGTTGCGGCCCTTGGGGCCGAGCGTCACTTTGACCGCTCGGGCCAGCTTGGAAACGCCCCGGCGAATCGCCTCGCGCGCTTCCTGATCGAAAGCAATGGTCTTTGCCATGTCGTACAGTACTCCGTGTGAATGTTTTGTGTGGGGAGATCCCGCGGCGGCTGGCTAGGCTGCCTGCCCGCCGACTTGGACTGGCTGCCGGCCTACTCGATGACGGCCAGAATGTCGTCTTCGCGCATCAGCAGCAGTTCCTGGTCGCCGACCTTGATCGAATCGCCGGCGTAGGCGCTGAACAGCACGCGGTCGCCGACCTTGACTTGCAGCTTGGTACGCTTGCCGCTTTCGGACATCTTGCCGTCGCCAACGCTCACCACGGTGCCGCGCGAGGGCTTGTCCTTGGCCGTGTCCGGCAGGACGATGCCGCCGGCCGTGCGGCCTTCCGACTCCTCACGCTCGATCACCACTCGATCACCGAGCGGTTGCAATTTGAGCGTTTTGGCCGGCTTCTTCTTCTCCTTGGGTGCTGCCAATGCCATTGTTCGATAACCTCCGGTTCGAAATTGATTAGGTCGTACAACCAAAAGCGCGGTGTCCCGCTGGACCCCGGCGCGCGGCAGGCCTGCCAAAACGAGTGCCCTGGAGCAGCTCGCGACCGATGTTTAAGCAAGCGGCGCGCCAAAGCGGAAATGCTTTCCGCAACTTGTTCTATCGCAAGCCTTTATGGTTCATTTCCAGGCCTTGCGCGTTTTGCACCTGTCGCCTAATGGCAGGAAAGCCCCATTTCCCAATAGGGCGTGACTGCCAAACTGACAGGACCGCCTCGCCCAGTATTGGCACCTGAGTGCTGAACGTTAGCCGGCCAGCATGGCATAATGAGTTGCAGAACATCTTTGTCGCGCACTCTTTATGTAAAAAAGGGAGGTGAGCCATGCGAACGCTCGGCACCATTCTTTTGACCTTCGGAACGATCGGCTGGTTGGGGTCTGCAGGAACAAGCGAGGTTCGCGCCCAGTATCCTGGCTATCCGGCGGCCTACCCCGGCTATCCGATCTACCCGGGCTACGGTGCCATGACGCCGGCCATGGGGGCGGGCATCGGCTACGGGCAGGCGCTCGCCGGCCAAGGCGCGTACAATCTGGCTAACGCTCAAGCGGCAGAAATCCAGGATCGTGCCGCGCGCCAGTATCTCCAGAATCAGAACGTCGCGGTCAATCAGTTTTATCAAAACAAGCAACTGCATCAGCAATACGAAAACAAGATCGACCAGCCTCCATCGCCGCACGACATGCATTACATGGCCGCCGCCGCGGCGCCGCATCGACTTACGGCGGACCAGTTCGATCGCATGCACGACATCATCATCTGGCCTTACGAGCTGCGCGTCCCGGAATTCGACAAACTGCGGTACCAGATCGATCGGCTCTTTAGCGATCGCACTCCACAGAACAGCGGCGAAGCGTCGAGCAACTACACGGCCATCGTGAATGCCTGCCAAGAGATGGAGACCGTGCTCCGAACTCACGTCGATCGCCTGGCCCCGATGGCATTTATTCAGGCCCAGCAGTTCATCAAGAGCGTGGCGTACGAGGCCAACTTCCCACTCCAGGTGCGGCAAACCTCAGCAAACGTTTATGAGAACCGTAGTGAGCGCCCGACCGCATCAGCCAATCAACCGGCAGCGCCCGCACCGGCTCGGTAAGCGGTTTTCTTCAGTCGTTTAACAATCGCAGTGAGCCCTGCTGTTAATGGCGGCACGCAATGTGCTAAAGGAGGTCGGCAGACTTCGATTCACTCAACGAGGGAAGGGCACGACCATGCTGCGCAACGCCTTGCTAACCGCCTTGTTGATGGCCATGTTTGGGATCAGCGTCGAGCACGCTAGGGCTCAAACGGCCGGAAGCAGTCAGGCCGCCAACGGGAATGCGCTCGCCGCTCAGCCGCCCAACATTTTCGGGATTAAATTCCGCCAGGCTGGCGTCGGGCGGGTCCTCGTGGAAGTCGTCGATCCTAATGGTGTTGCGGCCACCGCCGGCGTCCAAGTCGGCGATCAGCTGCTTTCGGTCGGCAACTTGCCCGTCGACAACGTCGCGGGCGTGGAAAAACGGATGCTGAGCATCGGGCCGGAAGAACAAGTCGAATTCTCATTTAGCCGCGCAGACAAGCCTTTCAATGTCGTGCTCACGGCTTTGAACC
This sequence comes from Pirellulales bacterium, assembly GCA_036268995.1. Lineage (GTDB taxonomy): Bacteria > Planctomycetota > Planctomycetia > Pirellulales > PNKZ01 > DATATB01. The sequence continues at coordinate 20,309 of DATATB010000099.1, forward strand.
CCGCGGCTAATCCGCCTGCGGCCGGGGTAACTACTGCCAATGGCCCGTCATCGCCCGTGCTGCAGACCAACATTCTCGGCATGACTCTCAAAGAGACGCAGCCCGGGCTGGTAATCGTGGCGCGCGTTTCGCCGAACACGCCGGCTGCGGCCGCCGGGGTGCAATCCGGCGATCGGATCCTGTCCATCGCCGGACACCCGACGTCGCCGCTGAAGGATCTCATGCCCTTTGCCGTCAAGCTCGTCAGCACCGACAAGCGAAATACCCCGATTGCCCTGGAAGTGAAGCGACAAGACAAGACGGCAATCCTCAACGTGCCGCCGGCCGGCCAATTTGCCGGCGCCTCGGCAAATGTGCAGGCATTGGCGCCGCCGGTGTCGATGGGCGCAATCGTCGGCTTAGTGCTGCGCGACATTTCGCCGAACACCGTGACCGTCGTCAACGTCTACCCTGGCAGCCCCGCGGACTTTGCCGGTGTCAAACCGGGCGATATCATTTCGGCCATGGATCGCCAGGCCATCAGTACGTCGCAAGAGCTGATGGGCGTTATTGGCGCGCATCGCATTGGCGACACAATTGAAATTCAAGTGGTGCGCGCCGATAAGCCGTTCATGGCACAAATGACCATCGTGCCGCGGCTCGTGGATCTGGCCGTCACCAGCGCACAACAAGCCACCGGCTCAACCAACCAGGAAGTCGCCGCGCTGGAGCAGCAAATCGCCGGCTTGCGTCAGCAGCTTCAAACCATGGCTTTGCAATTGCAACAAGTGCAACAAGCTCAAGCCAACGCGGACGAATCCCGCAGCGAACGTCCGACCGTTTCGGCTACCAAGCCGCCGGCGCCAGCTCAATAAATGCTCTTTACTTCAGCCGCTCGATGATCGCGTCGATGTCGTAGACGCAGCCGCCCCAGGTGCCGCCGCCGACGGATTGAAGTGCGGCCCAGAGTCGCGTTTCGGGCGGCAACTGCGGATCGGGGGTCAGTTCACTGCGCGCGGCTCGGGTCGCAAGCAACCGTGCGCCGTGTTCCGGCGAGACGATTTCGCCACGCTCGCCGACCAGATCGACGCTGCCGATCAACTGCCGGGTGTCAACCGTGATGCGCAGCATGTCGCCGTCGAGCAGCTTGCCGATCGGGCCACCGGCCAGGGCTTCGGGCCCGACGTGGCCGATGCAGGCCCCCGTGCTGACGCCCGAGAAGCGGGCGTCGGTAATCACGGCCACCTCGCGTCCCCAAGACAAGTGCTTGAGCGCCGACGTGACCTGGTAGATTTCTTCCATGCCCGAGCCCAGCGGCCCGCGCCCGGCCAACACCAGGATATCGCCGGGGCGGATCGGGCTGGCAGTCTGGCCCTTGTTGGCGGCCTGCCCCTTGATGGCGGCCACGGCGTCCTTCTCGCGAAAGAAAATGCGCGCGGGGCCGGTCTTACGATACACGCCGTCGGCATCCAGCACGCGCGGGTCGATCGCCGTGCTCTTGATGACCGCGCCTTCGGGCGCCAGATTGCCTTGCGGAAAACAAATGGTGCTGGTGAGCCCCGCCGCTCGGGCCCGTTCGGGCGAAAGAATCACCTGGTCGGGGTCGATGCCATCGGCCAGCAACAGTCGCTCGCGTAGTTGCCGGCGCCGCGACGATTGCTCCCACCACTGGAGCACTTGTCCCAGCGTTTGGCCGGTGGCGGTGAGCACGTCGAGATTCAAGAGTCCCAACTCGCGAAGCTGAAGCATCACCTCGGGCACGCCGCCGGCGAGGAACACTTGCACCGTGGGGTGGCCGACCGGGCCGTTGGGCAAAGCATCGACCAGCCGTGGCACGCGGCGATTGATCTCGGTCCAGTCTTCGACGGTTGGCCGCTGGAGCCCGGCGGCATAGGCAATGGCCGGCAGGTGCAGCAACAGGTTGGTCGATCCGCCAAAGGCCGAGTGCACGACCATCGCGTTGCGCAGCGCGCCGGGGGTGAGGATGTCGCGCGTGCGAATCCCGCGCTGCCGCAACGACCACAAGGCTTTGGCACTGCGCTGGGCCATATCGAGCCAGATGGGCTGCCCGCTGGGAGCCAGGGCGGAATGCGGCAGCGCCAGTCCTAAGGCCTCGGCCACGACCTGGCTGCTGGCCGCAGTGCCCAAGAACTGGCATCCGCCGCCGGGCGAAGCGCATGCCCGGCAGCCCAATTCGGCGGCGGCTTCGAGCGTGATTTCGCCATGCGCGAACCGGGCGCCGATGGATTGGATCTTGCCCGCGTCTTCACCCTGGGCGGGCGGCAGCGTCACGCCGCCGGGCACCAGCACGCAGGGCAAGTCGCCGAAGCTGGCCAGGGCCAGCAGCATGGCCGGCAGGCCTTTGTCGCACGTGGCCACGCCCAGCACGCCTTGCCGCGTGGGCAGCGAGCGCACCAGCCGGCGCAGCACGATGGCCGCATCGTTGCGATACGGCAGGCTGTCGAACATGCCGGTGGTGCCCTGTGTCCGGCCGTCGCAGGGATCGGAACAAAACGCGGCAAACGGCACCCCGCCGGCCTGCTTGATTACCCGCGCGGCCGCCTCGACCAGCAGTCCGACTTCCCAATGGCCCGTGTGATAGCCCAGCGCGATGGGCGTGCCGTCGCCAGCGCGAATGCCGCCTTGAGTGGAGAGCAGCACGAACTGCGGTCCGAGCATCTCGGCGGGCGGCCAGCCCATGCCGGCATTTTGCGACAGGCCGAACAGATCGCCGCTGGGCCATTCGCGCAGCATTTCAGCCGAAAGGGGGAGCGAGCCCGCCGGGCCGGCGGCTTTGGTCTGGACGCTGAAATCGGGCGACGCGTCACCGACGATTTCGTCCCACTGGAATCGTTCAGGCGGCAGCGCCAAAAAACGGCCTCGTCAGAAGAAAGGGGCGCCAGGGGGGCACTTGTCAGCGGTCAGTTGTCAGTGGTCACTTGTCAGTGGTCACTTGTCAGTGGTCACTTGTCAGTGGTCAGTTGCCAGTGGTCAGTTGCCAGTGGTCAGTTGCAACGGACCACGGACCACGGACCACTGACAACGGACAACGGACTTATTGACAACGGACGATTTCGCACCCCGGGGTGGCTCAGACCTTGAGCATAGCTGCGCCGCGAGGCGGCCGCTATCGATTATCAGACGGCTGCTGGGCCACGGTCGCTTCTGCCGTGCTGGACCGGGGGCGATCGAAAGCCAGGCCAATCCAGCCGTCGCGAATTTCGCATTGCACGACGCGCAGGTCGGCCAGGCCCGGGCGAGCCGTGATGCCGGCCGGGACCAGTGGCATCGTCCGCGACGGCGAAAACGCCTTGCTGAAGATCCCGCGCAGCGCCAGTTGGGCCTTGGGCCGCAACCGCTCGCCGATCAACTGCACCGTGCCCTCGCGCACCAGCCGACCGGCCGTGGTCTCGAGGTCGGGCTTGTAGTAGATGCGAACCGTGAAGTCGCGAAACGACTCGGGCGATTTTTGCAGCCGGGCAAAAGCCAGGTTCAACTGGATGTGCCCGCCGTCGCATACCAGGTGGATCGGATTGGCGGCGGCAAATGTCACTGTCAGATCATGCGGCAGGTTCGCCGGCGCCGGTCCCAGTTCGAAACGCAGCTTGTTGGCGAGCTCTTCACGCAGCTTCGCCAAGGTCATCGTCTTGCCTTCCCAGTGGAACTGCTGACAGATGTTGTTCAGCACCGACTCGTGCATCTGCACGCTCGCCAGGCAGCCGGCCGGAGCGCGCGGACGCGGGCCGCTGCCGGCCAGTTGCGTGTCGCCCGCCAGCCGCAGCCGCGTGGTCAGCCGATCGGTCGAAGTGCGGGCCTCGATCACCATGGCTTCCATCCCCAGACCTTCGAGCGGATCGATCAACCGCTGTTGCAGCCGCTCGTTGGCCTTCGCAATTCGCGGTGCCAGTTGCGAATCGATCTGCTCGGTGACCTCGCGGCGAATCTTCAGCCGCGTCTGATTGCGAACTTTTTCCTGGCTCTCTTCGTGCTGGTTGCGGGCAATGTCGCGCACCACCGAGCCCACAATCGGGATGAAGTCCAGATCGCTCTTCACCCAGCGCAGCCGGGGCGAACTTTCGGCTTCGGCCTCGGCCGGCACGCTCTGCACGCCGTCGGCCCCCACGGTGACTTCCTTCCAGCCCACGAATTGCGAATCGCTGTGCGTCCGCAACATCACCGGGCCGTTGGTCGTATCCGCTTCCGAATGCGTTTGACCACGCGCCTCGATCGCCACGTGCAGCCGGCGGGCGTCGGGTATCAGCCGGAATCCGACGCGCGTGTCGGTCGAGCTCCAGCCTTCGGTCGGGTGGCCCATGAACAAGTCTTTGACCCGTGACAAGCGCGGCTGCTGCGGCGGCACCAACCGATTCAGAAATTCGGGCGACAGCGAAATCCGCAAGTTGGCGTTGCGGTAGTCGGTGTCGATCCAGCGTGCCAATTCTTCGTCCGGGCTGTACGCGGAGGCGGCCAGCAGTTTGAAGTCTTCTGCCAGCAGTTGGGCATGGCTGGGCAGGCCGGTCTTTTCGAACTGCTCGATGTGCTCGAGCAGTTGCCGCACGTCGATCGGCTCGGCGGCCCACGAGCGCAGCTCGGCCCGCAGGTCCACCAGCGGCTTGCTGGCCAGGAATTCGCGCTGCGAGGTCGACAGTGCGGTGCTTTGCATGCGTTTCAAGGCCGACCGAGCCAGATCGCGCCCCTCAGCGGCGCTCCGGCTGGCGGCCAGTTGCTTGAGTGCGTCCAGCAGCAGGTACTGGCGCCAGGACGCACCCGCCGCGTCTTGCGGCGTTTGGTTTTCGACTTCGGCCAGGCACAGCGCCAGCCGTTGGGCATCATGGTCGACTGCGGCACGCTGCGCGGTCGGTGCTTGACGATCGATCAGCAGCCGCCAAATGCCCAAGCGACGGGACAACGCGAATTGCGCTTTGTTCAGGCTCGCGCGCTCGCTGGGCGAAGGTGAAGCGGTCAGGAAGTTTCCGGGTGCGGCGGCCAGCGATCGAAGTTCAACAAGGAGCTCGTCAGCTCGACCGTCGGTCGGCGCGCCGCTGGCAATGAGTTCCTGGACAAGCGTAGCGGTGCGCGTGGCCCAAGCGGCCGTGGCCGGCTGTTGCTTCAGGGCATCCAACTGGGCCAGCAAATGATGAGGGACGGGCCACCAGGGCTGCTTGGCGGACGCGGGGGCCGGATGTTCCGGTTCGAGGCTGGGCTCGCTGGCCCGCTTGGGCAGCGCGGCCAGTGCCGGCTCGGATTCCACTAGCAGTTCAGGCACGGCCGGCAGTTCAGGCACTGCCGGCGGCTCCGGCACGGCCGGCGGCTCGGGTGCGATAGCCACGGGTGCCGGCGGGGCGTCTCCGTTGGCAACCGGGGTTGCCGCGGTGGGCGCAAACTCGACCAGCGACAGCTCAATAGGCGACTGTACCGCTATCGGCTGTTCGAGCACCGGCAGCACTTGCCGGGTTACCGGCGGTTCGACGCGGGCCTGGATGGGCTGAGTCCTGGCAGGCGTGCGTGTGCTGGAGGTGCGTGCGCCGGAAGCCTTACGCCGCGGTGACGTGACGACCGCGGCTACTTCCCCGGCGGATGCTGCGGGCAGCAGCTCGCGCATGGACTGCTTACGTGCCGTCAGCTCCCATTTTCGCGGAGCCGTCGCGGTAAAGGCCAGCAAAACCGCCAATACCAACAAAAACGGCCATGTCGGACTATCCTGCCTGGCGCGCCTCATACGATTTCCTTCGACAGGAGCCGGGCGAAACTGTGGCCATCCGTGCAAGCCACCGTGCTATCAGTCGGCCGCATGGCGCGCGAAATCAATGCTGGCGTGGAAAAGTCCGCGGGTAGCGACGTATGGGCACCGTCCGAAACCAGCGGCGCCGATTGCAACGCTGGAACGGTTGAAATGCCGTTGGCAAACGGTTGCCAGCGCGAGACTCGCCAGTCGAGGGGATTCAATGCCTCGACGCTTGCGCTGCAAACGGCGGCGCGCGATCAGCGGTCGCGGCTTTATGGGTGAGCACCAACCAGCGGCGGCTCGATCACTTTGGCGGCCGGCTCGAGCAGCGGAATGCCGGAACTGTCACGCTTGCCGGTGCCTTTCTGCATCGCAAAGCGGAAGAGCACGCCTGTGCGCTCGTTGAAGTACTTCCACGAGGCGGGAAAGAACACCACGTAGCGGTTGTAGACTTCCGTCCCGACCAGCTCGAGCGCTTCCTCGCGATGGGCCACCAGCCGGTCGAACCAGTTGCGGAGCGTGGGGCGGTAGTCATGGGCCGAAGTATGGGTCAGGCGAAAGCCGGCCCGCTCGAAGGCTTTTACGTGCGCGGAGTATGACGTCGGCACATGGCCGGGAAAAAACAATTGGGCTACCGACAGGGCCGCCGGCAACCGGTTTTGCAGCCGGCAGAAGAAGTGTAAGACGAATTTGCCGCCGGGCTTCAAGGCGCGACTGACTTTGTTCAGGATGACGTCGACTTCTTGCGGGCGAATCGCCTCCCAGGCCGCAACCGAGTAAATCGTGTCGTAGAACTCCGGCTCGAGATCCGCTTTGACGAAGTCTTGCAGCTTGACGTGGTAGCCGTAGTGCTGCTCGTTATAGGCCGCTTGCTCCTTCGAGAGCGTGTATCCCCAGAGGTTGTCGCGGTCGTGGGTATGTTGTTCGACGTGCCGCAGCATCGAGCACCAGCCGCAGCCGAGTTCCAGAATGCGTTGGCCGGGCTGCGGGTCGATCAGGCCTAAGATATGATTGGCCTTGTTCGTCTGCGCCTCTTCCAGCGTCTCGTGGCCGGTCAGATGATCGGCACACGAATAGAACATGAACTTCGAATCGAGAAACAACTTATAGAACTCGTTCGAGACGTCGTAATGCGCCTCGATCCCCAGCCGGGCCTCTTGGTATTGCAAGCGGCGCAGGAGTAGTTTGCGCATTAGCGGCGGCGGATAAGCTTCGCGCAGCCAGTGCACGAAGCCTTGCTCGGGAATGCCCGTGATGAAGTTCCAGATGCGCTGCTCGTCGAGCGGCTGTGGCGCATGCATCAGGAAATTGAGCGATGAATACCCTGTGCCGTGCGTGAGCGTGTCGCTCAAGAGTTTCAGATAACGCACCGCTTGCTCCTATCTTAGGACAAGGCGCCGTCATGCCCAGGGGCCGGTTGGCCGCCGTTTGATTAACTAAGCGTAATTTAACGGTGCCGTTTTTCAAGCGTGTCGTGGGCCAGCCCGGTTTGGAATTGATCGGGTCGGCGACGCCCAGCTATTGCGTTTTTTCGACCATCACCGTATCCGAATCCTCATACGCCGGGGCGCAGCAGCAGAGAAACCGGAGTGTGCCGGTGCCGGTATTGCGGATCGTATGCACTGCGCCGGGCGGAATGGCGATCGCATCGCCCGGGCTGACCGTTTGCCGCTGCTCGCCGACCTGCATCAAGCCGCCGCCCGAGAGGATGTAATAAATTTCCTCCGTTTTCGGATGGTAATGGGCCGCCGTGCGGCAGCCAGGTTCCAGTCGTGCCTCGGCCAGGCTTTGCAGCCGGATGCACGAGTTGCGATGCGCGAGCAGTTCGCGAATTTCCGAGCCGTCTTTGGTGGTGAAGGCCGGCACTTCGTCGAGATTGCGGATATCCATGGCGACGGTTCCTTCAGTGGCGAAAAGAGCCTGCGGGGCACCGGCGGTATCGCCCACGTGGCGGCGGGGTGACTCGGGCAGTTTACCCATCATATCGGCGCCATTAAATTGGCAATACGCGTTCCGCGTCTTTACGCTCTCTACAACAGGTCACCGCCGTGGCGCAACTTTCCTTGATTGACTCCTTCGCAAATCGGGAACTGGCTGAGTTCGCCCAATCCAGACTGAAAGACGAAGGGATCGAGAGCTCCCTCGAGAACGCGACGCTGCTCGGCTGGTATTGGCAATTTGGAGTCGCGGTGGGCGGCGTCAAACTGTTTGTGAATCCCGAAGATGTGGCCAGGGCGCACGAGGCCCTGACGGGTTCGGACGACGAACCGTCGCAGCCAACCGAACTCTGCCCACAATGCCACGAGGCCTTGCTTCCGTCCTGGGACACCTGTTGGCGCTGCGCAGCACAGAGCGAGCAAACACAGGATTTGCGGCTGTCGGAGCCATCGAGGGCCGCCGATCGCGACCAGGTTGTCATGGCCATCGCGGTGGCGGTCATCGGTTTGGCCACGTTCTTCGCGCTCGGCCTGACGGGGCTGCTGATTTTCGTAGCGATCGTGGCGATCGTGAAGGTGATTTTTAGCGGTGCCAACCAATTGCCGGCCCCCGAAGCGGAACAGCGACGGCCGATTGACGCCGAGGCGGTGCCCGAGTCGCAGTGGAACGAGCCGGCCGAAGAAATGGCCGCGCGTGCCTGGAAAGCTTCGGTGCTGGGGATGGTCTGGTTTCCGCCGTTGACCCTTTATGCCCTGTACCTGGCTTGCCATGCGGACCCGCCGGGACCGCCGCTTTCGGTCGCCGGCAAGCGAAGGCTGAACGCCGCCCTGGTGGTCAGCTTAGTGACCATCTCGACGTGGCTCGCGTTTGGTTCGTTGATTCTGGGCTTCTGACCAGGCCCCGATCTGCACGTCGGTCGCTATGACTAGCGGAGTGCCGACCATCCGTTCCGTCAGCCGGCCGGGCGATGATCGATCAGCAGGGCAATTTCGGCCGGCGGGTAACTGCGAACGTCCCAGGCGTCCGGCTCGGGCAGCATGGCCATGTCGAAGCGCTCGTCGGCCTCGACGACAATCGAGCTGCCTGGCGGGGCCTCGGCAAACAGCGTCTCGATAAGCTTCAACATTTGCTCCTGCCGCTCGACGTAAAACGCATAGGGCGGCGAGCAAAACACGACCCAAGGCAGTTCACGCGGGGCGGAAATGGCTCCCGGCCGAAGCTGCACGAATGTGTTGGCCGCGATCACCTGGCAATCGGCTTCGAGGCCCAAGGCGGCGAAATTCTGGCGAATCACGGCGGCGGTGGGGAAATGCTGTTCGTAAAAGATCGCTTTCGCCGCCCCGCGGCTCATGGCCTCCAGCCCCAAGGCCCCGGTGCCGGCAAACAGGTCGAGCACCAGCTTGCCCTCGACGCTGGGCCCCAGCAGGTTGAACACTGCCTCGCGCACCCGGTCTTTCATGGGCCGCGTCCGGCTTTCGCCGCTATAAGCAATCCGCCGGCCGCGGAGCCGGCCGCCGATGATCCGCAGCGGACTGGCCTGCGAGCTGGTCGCCCCCTGGGCAAGCGGCTCGGGCAGCATCGACTGCGGTGGACGGGCCGGACGTTTCGATTTGCGGGGCAGGGATGGGCCTCTCATTTTTTTCGGGCAGGTGTGGTATCGTAGCGTGCCGCCGACCGGTTGGCCGTCTGGATTGACCGGGCCGCCTCCGGTTCAAGAATAATATGAAAAACATCTTACGCTGTCACACGCCAAGAGGGTCTTTAATTATGCACCTGCGTCCGCTGCTGGCCGCCGTTTTGATTTCAGTCTCGCTGGCTTGCCCATCGGCTTGGGGCCAGGCACCTCAGACAAAAGCGGCCCCGCCCAAGGCAACTGATACCAAGGCTGCTGATACTAAGCCGGCCGACGCCAAGCCGGCCGAGTCCAAAGCGCCCGCGAGCAAGGAGCAGGCCGAATTCGACAAGCTGCTGGGCCAGTGGAACGGCCTGATCGAGCGGCTCCAAAAGCTGCAAACGCAGTTCAAAAAGGTCAAACCTTCCGAGCGCAAGCCCGTTCGGGCCGAGTTCGCCAAGCTGCTCAAAGAGGGCGATGAGCTGCAATCCAAGCTGCTCGGCGCGGCAGAGGCCGCCTATCGGGTCGCCCCCAACAAGAGCCAGGACGTCAACGACTTGCTGACGTCGATCGTGACCGAAGACGAAAACGACGACTATTACGAGCAACTGCTCCCGATTGCCAAGCTGCTGATCGAGAACAAGTTCGACAATCCGCGCATCTACAACTCTGCAGGCAAGGCTGCATATCAGCTCAACGACTACGATTTGGCCGAAAAATACCTCAAAACGGCTGAGAAGGACGGCACGATTGACGACGACAGTCGTCGCCTGCTCGAACAGTTGCCCGAGAGCAAAGCCAAATGGGCCAAGGAAAAGGTCCTGCGCGAGAGGGAAGCCCACGCCGACAAGGCCCACGAGCTGCCGCGCGTCGAGCTCAAGACCAGCAAGGGCCCGATCGTCATCGAACTATTCGAGGATCAGGCCCCCAATACGGTCGCCAATTTCATCAGCCTGGTCGAAAAAGGCTTCTACAACGGGCTGACCTTTCACCGCGTGATCCCGCACTTCATGGCCCAAGGCGGCGATCCCAAGGGGACCGGAGCCGGCGGGCCGGGTTACACGATCGAGTGCGAATGTTACCGGCCCGACCACCGCGACCACTTCCGCGGCACGCTCAGCATGGCTCACGCCGGCAAGGATACCGGCGGATCGCAGTTCTTCCTCACCTTTGTGCGGACGCCCAATCTGGATGGCATGCACACGGCCTTTGGCCGCGTGATTAGCGGGTTCGATACGCTCGCAAAGCTCCAGCGGCGCAATCCCGAAGAACCGAATCAGCCGCCACCGGACAAAATCCTCGCAGCCGTCGTGCTGCGAAAGCGCGACCACAAGTACGAGCCGGTCAAAGGCCCCGACCGATAAGCTAGCATTCACGGCCATTTCGGCCCGTTTAGCCGATTCACCCAAGCCCACGGACTGCGGTCCGTGGGTTTTTTATTGGTTTTTGGACGTTTTGGCACCGGAACGCAGTATTCGGTTTTTATTAGAAAAGCTGAAAAGCGGCTTGACGAGGAACAGTCCTGTTAATAACCTGTCATGTTTGCGTCGAATATTGCCCCCGCCTTGCATTTTGAAATTTGATTCTGCATGGCTGTGCATCTGAAGTCGCTCAAGATTTTTTGTGACGTCGTGCGGCAACGCAGCTTTTCGCGGGCTGCGCAAGAGAACGACATTTCGCAGTCCGGCGCCAGCCAGGTTGTCCACCAGTTGGAAGAAGGGCTGGGCGTCAAGCTAATCGATCGCTCAAAACGACCCTTCGTGCTCACGCCCGAGGGCGAGGCCTATTACGAAGGCTGCCGGACGATCGTCGAACGCTATTTCCTGCTGGAGGACAAGGTCCGCACGCTGCACCAGGAAGTGGTGGGACGGGTGCGCGTGGCCTCGATCTATTCGGTCGGGCTGCACCACATGAACCACTATTTGCAAGAGTTCCTCACGGCCTATCCCAAGGCCAATGTCCGGCTCGAATACCTGCATCCCGACCGCGTGTATCAGAGCGTCGAGGACGACATTGCCGACATGGGCCTGGTGAGCTATCCGAAAAGCTCGCGCACGGTGCAAGCCATCCAATGGCGAAAAGAGCCGATGGTGCTGGTTTGCTCGCCGAACCATCATCTGGCTACCCGCGCCAGCGTGTCGCTGCGCGACCTGCACGGCGAAAACATGATCGGGTTCGATCAGGGGCTGACGATCCGCGGCGAAATCGACAAGGTGCTCAATTTCCACCGGGCGGAAGTCCGCGTGGTGATGGAGTTCGACAATATCGAAACCATCAAGCGGGCCATCGAAATCGACGCCGGCGTGGGCCTGCTGCCCGAGCCCACGGTGTTGCGCGAGGTGGCCGCCGGCAGTCTCGTGGCGGTGCCGCTCAAAGGCCAGGAGCTGGTGCGGCCGCTGGGCATCATTCATCGTCGCGGCAAAGAACTCAGCAGTACGGCCCAGCGCTTCATCGAACTATTGAAGCGCGAAGGTCAAAAGATTCCGCAGGCCACACATGGGCCAGCCATCGCCGACACGGATGAGGACCCCTCGCACGCCGCCAGTGGGGACGATTTGCACGGCAATGGCAAGCTGCTGGCTCTGGCCGGCGAGCGGCCCGACGATATCCATTGAACCAATTCGGCAAGCTGACCGATTCAGGGAGGCACCCGCGCGCCATGCATAGCCGCTTACGAGGCACCGAAGGCCTGTACGATCCTGCCAATGAGCATGATGCGTGCGGAGTGGGATTTGTAGTCAATCTGCGCGGCGAGAAAAGCCACCAGATTGTCCGCTCGGGCCTGGAGATCCTGGTCAATCTGGCGCACCGGGGCGCATGTGGATGCGATCCGCTCACGGGAGACGGGGCCGGTATTCTCACGCAAATCCCGCACGAGCTGATGGCTGCCAAGTGCCGCGAGTCGGGCTTCGAACTGCCCGCGCCGGGCAGCTATGGCATGGGCATGATCTTTTTGCCCAACGACGCGCGCGAGCGCACGTGGTGCGTCGAGCGGCTGGAAACGATTATCGCCGAAGAAGGTCAGCGCCTGCTGGGCTGGCGCGACGTGCCGGTAGACAACGAGCACATCGGCCCCAAAGCGCGCGAGGTGGAACCGGCGCTGCGGCAGGTGTTCATTGCCGCCGGGCCGGGCACGCCGGCCGACATGCTCGATTGGAAGCTGTATGTGATTCGCAAGCGGTTGGAAAAGGATCTTGGCGAAAGCCAGCTTGTGCAGAAGGAATACTGCTACGTCCCGAGCCTCTCGACGCGCGTGCTGATTTACAAAGGCCTGATGCTGCCCGACCAGGTCGAACGGTTCTACTTGGACCTGGCCGATCCGCGGTTCACGTCGGCCCTGGCCTTGGTGCACCAGCGCTACAGCACGAACACGTTTCCCACCTGGGACCTGGCCCATCCGTTCCGTTTCCTGGCGCACAACGGCGAGATCAACACGGTTCGCGGCAACAGCAATTGGATGCACGCCCGCCAAAGCATGCTGGCCAGCGAAAAGTACGGTCCCGACCTGAAGAAGCTGGGGCAGATCTGCACGCCCGGCGCCAGCGATTCGGCCACGTTCGACAACGTGCTCGAGCTGCTGGTGCTGACCGGCCGCACGCTGCCGCAGGCCGTGTCGATGCTAATTCCCGAGCCCTGGGCCGGCCACGAGAGCATGCCGGACGAGAAGAAGGCGTATTACGAATACCAGGCGTGCTTGATGGAGCCCTGGGACGGCCCGGCCTCGATCGCCTTTACCGATGGCACTTCGATTGGCGCGGTGCTCGATCGCAACGGTTTGCGGCCCAGCCGCTACTGGGTCACCAAGGACGGCCTGGTCATCATGGCCTCGGAAGCCGGCGTGCTGGACATTCCGGCCAGCCAGGTCGCGAGCAAAGGCCGGCTGCGGCCCGGCCGCATGTTCCTGGTCGACACGTCGCAGGGGCGCATCATCGCCGACGAAGAGATCAAGCACCAGTTGGCCAGCCGCCATCCGTATCGGCAGTGGCTGGGCGAGCATCAACTGACGCTGGCCGATCTGCCCGAGGCCGGCTCGTCCAACGGCCATGCCGAAGAGACCCTGGTGCGCTTGCAGCGGGCCTTTGGCTACACGCTGGAAGATCTGCGCGTGCTGATGTCGCCGATGGCCACCGATGCCCAGGAGCCGATCGGCTCGATGGGCAACGACACGCCGTTGGCCGTGCTCTCGGACCGGCCGCAGTTGCTCTACAACTATTTCAAGCAATTGTTCGCGCAGGTCACGAACCCGCCGCTGGACGCCATCCGCGAAGAGATCGTCACGTCGCTGGTGACCACGATCGGCTCGGAGGGCAACCTGCTGGAAGAAACGCCCGAGCAATGCCGGCTGCTGCGTTTGGATCAGCCGATCCTGTCCAACACCGACCTGGCGCGGCTCAAGGCGCTCGATCGGCCGGGCTTCAAGTGCCACGTGCTCTCGACGCTGTTCCGCCGCGCCGACGGCATCGAAGGGCTGCGCAGCCGCATGACCGCGCTGCGGGCCGAAGCCTCGGCGGCCATTGCCGACGGCGCCACCGTGCTGATCCTTTCCGATCGCGGCGTGAGTCCCGAGTGGGTGCCGATTCCCGCGCTGCTGGCCACCAGCGGCGTGCATCATCATTTGATTCGTGAAGAAACACGCACGCATTGCGGCCTGGTTATCGAGTCGGGCGAGCCGCGCGAGGTGCAGCACTTTGCCCTGCTCACCAGTTACGGCGCCGGCGCCGTGAACCCGTACCTGGCCTTTGCCACGCTGCGCGATCTGCACGCCCAGAATGTTTTTCCCGAGTCGTACACGCCGGAAAAGATCGAAAAGAACTACATCAAGTCCATCGGCAAGGGTCTGCTGAAAGTCATGTCCAAGATGGGCATCTCGACGCAGCAGAGCTATCGCGGCGCGCAGATTTTCGAGGCCGTCGGGCTGGAGCCCAAGTTTGTCGACGAGTATTTCACCTGGACGGCCACGCGCATCGCGGGGGTCGGTCTGGCGACGATTGCCGAGGAGTCGCTGCGGCTGCACGAGCACGCCTTCCCGCGGCACGAAGTGCCCAGCAATCTGGATCTCGACGTGGGCGGCCAGTACCAATGGCGCCGCAAGGGCGAAGCCCACATCATGAACCCCGAGGTGGTCGCCAAGCTGCAAATTGCCACGCGCATCAACAGCCGCGAGGAGTTCCGCAAGTTTTGCGAGCTGATCGACAAGCAAGAGCGGACGCTGCTCACGCTACGCGGGCTGTTGGAGCTGCGCAAAAGCGACCACCCGGTGCCGTTGGAAGAAGTGGAGCCGGCGGCCGAGATCGTCAAGCGGTTTGCCACCGGGGCCATGTCCTACGGTTCGATCTCGAAGGAAGCCCACGAGACGCTGGCGATTGCCATGAACCGCATGGGCGCGAAGAGCAACACGGGCGAAGGCGGCGAAGACCCGGCCCGCTACGTGCCCGACGACAATGGCGACCGCCGCTCGAGCGCCATCAAGCAAGTGGCCAGCGGCCGCTTTGGCGTGACCAGCGAATACCTGGTCAGCGCGCAGGAATTGCAGATCAAGATGGCCCAAGGGGCCAAGCCGGGCGAGGGCGGCCAGTTGCCCGGCCACAAGGTGGATCGCGAGATTGCCCGCATCCGGCACAGCACGCCGGGCGTGGGGCTGATTTCGCCCCCGCCGCACCATGATATTTATTCGATCGAGGATTTGGCTCAGTTGATTCACGATCTGAAGAACGCCAACCGGCAAGCGCGGATCAGCGTCAAGCTCGTGGCCGAAGTCGGCGTGGGCACCGTGGCCGCCGGCGTGAGCAAGGGCAAAAGCGACGTCGTGCTCATCAGCGGCTACGAAGGGGGCACCGGCGCCAGCCCGCTGACGTCGATCAAGCACGCCGGCATTCCTTGGGAGCTCGGCCTGGCCGAAACGCACCAGGTGCTGGTGAAGAACGACCTTCGCGGCCGGATCGTCGTACAGACCGACGGCCAGCTTCGCACACCGCGCGACGTGGCCATTGCCGCCATGCTCGGCGCCGAAGAATGGGGCATCGCCACCGGTGCCCTGATCACGATCGGTTGCATCATGATGCGCAAATGCCATCTGAACACCTGCCCGGTCGGCATCGCCACGCAAGATGTCGAGCTGCGCAAAAAGTTTGCCGGCAAGCCGGAATACGTCGTCAACTATTTCTTCCTGGTCGCCGAGGGCCTGCGCGAGATCATGGCTTCGCTCGGCTTCCGCACGATCAACGAAATGATCGGCCGGGTGGACATGCTCGACAGCCGCCAGGCCATTGCCCATTGGAAGGCCCGCGGTCTGGATTTCAGCAAGCTGTTGCATAAGCCGTACGCGGCGCCGGGCGTGAAGACTTACTGTGCAGAGTCGCAGGATCACGGCATCGAGCAGTCGCTGGACGTGACCCGGCTGCTGGACCTCTGTAAGCCGGCCCTGGAGCACGGCAAGGCCGTCTCTGTGGAGCTGCCGATCAAGAACGTCAACCGCACGGTCGGCACGATCCTCTCCAGCGAAGTCACGCGGCGCTACGGTGCCCGTGGGCTGCCCGAGGACACGATCGAGCTGAACTTCCGCGGCACGGCCGGGCAGAGCCTGATGGCTTTTGGCGTGTCGGGCGTCACGGTGCGCGTGGAAGGTGATGTGAACGATTATTGCGGCAAGGGCTTGTCCGGCGGCAAGGTGATCGTGTATCCCGACCGCGAGAGCACGTTTGTGGCCGAGGACAATATCTTGGCCGGCAATGTCGTGCTGTACGGCGCCACCAGCGGCGAGGTGTATCTGCGCGGCATCGCAGGCGAACGCTTTTGCGTCCGCAACAGCGGGGCCAAGGCGGTGGTCGAGGGCGTGGGCGACCACGGCTGCGAATACATGACCGGCGGCGTAGCCGTCGTGCTTGGCGCCACGGGCCGCAACTTCGCGGCCGGCATGAGCGGCGGCATTGCCTACGTGCTCGACGAGCAGGACACGTTCCGCAAGCTGGTGAACATGGAGATGGTCGAGCTGGAAGACATGTCCGACGAAGAAGACCGCCGCCGGCTGCACGAGCTGGTGAGCCGTCACGTTCGTTACACCGACAGCTCGCGAGGCCGGTACGTCCTCGACGATTGGGACCGGCTGGTACACAAGTTCAAAAAAGTCATGCCGATCGATTACAAGCGGGCCCTGGCGGAGATGCGCGAGCAGCACATGCACAAATTGTCCGGCAACCTGGCGGAGGTGGCCCATGGGTGATGTCCGCGGGTTTATGCGATACGAGCGGCGGCATCACGAGAACGATGCGGTCGCCGAGCGGCTGAAGCATTACAACGAGTTTCTCACCGTGCTGCCCGAGGCCGAGCTGCGCAAGCAGGGCGCTCGTTGCATGGATTGCGGCGTGCCCTTCTGCCACACCGGCTGCCCGCTGGGGAACATCATTCCCGATTTCAACGACCTGGTATTTCGCGGCCAGTGGCGCAGCGCGCTCGAGCGGCTGCACGCCACGAACAATTTTCCCGAGTTCACCGGCCGCGTGTGTCCCGCCCCGTGCGAGGCGGCCTGCGTACTGGGCATCAACGAAGACCCGGTGGCCATCAAAGAAATCGAAATGATGATCGCCGACCGCGGCTTCGACGAGGGCTGGATCGTGCCCGAGCCGCCGCAGGCGCGCACCGGCAAACGCGTGGCAATCGTCGGCAGCGGGCCAGCCGGCCTGGCCGCCGCCCAGCAGCTCAATCGGGCCGGGCACCAGGTCACGGTGTTCGAGCGTTCCGATCGTCCCGGCGGTCTGCTGATGTATGGAATTCCAGACTTCAAGCTGGAAAAACACCGCGTCTGGCGGCGCATCAAGCAGATCGAGGCCGAAGGGGTCGAGTTCCGCACGAGCGCCAATGTTGGCGTGAACGTGCCCGTTTCGGAGCTGCGCGAGCAGTACGACGCCCTGCTGTTGGCCGGCGGCGCCACGCATCCGCGCGACTTGCCGATCCCCGGCCGCAATCTGGGCGGCATCCATTTCGCCATGGAGTTTTTGCCGCAGCAGAACCAGCGCAACCAGGGCGATACGATCCCGGCCGAAATCTCGCTCACGGCCACCGGCAAGGACGTGGTGATTATCGGCGGCGGCGATACGGGCAGCGACTGCACCGGCACGTCAAACCGCCAGAACGCCCGCAGTGTGACGCAGTTCGAGCTGCTGCCCAAGCCGCCGGATCTCGGCTCGTTTCCGCGCCGCAACGAGCGGCCCGACCACTCGCCTTGGCCTTATTGGACCGTCATGCTGCGCACCAGCAGCTCGCACGAAGAGGGTTGCGACCGGCACTGGAGCATTCTGACCAAAGAGTTCCGCGCCGATTCATCCGGCCACGTCGAGAGCCTGGTGACCGTGACCATCGAGTGGTATCGCGATGCTGACGGCCGGCAGTCGTTCCGCGAAGTGGAAGGCACCGAGCAGGTTTGGCCCTGCCAGCTTGTGCTGCTGGCGATGGGCTTTCTTGGGCCGGAAAAAACCGGGGCCATCCACGAGCTGGGTCTCGAGCTCGACGGGCGCGGTAATGTCAAATGCGACGCCAACTACATGTCGAGCGTCGAGGGCGTGTTCGGCGCGGGCGACTTGCGGCGCGGACAATCGCTCGTCGTCTGGGCCATCCACGAAGGTCGCGAAGCCGCGCGATCGATCGATCGCTATTTGATGGGCACCACGCATCTGCCCAGCGCCAGCGCGGCGGAGTTTGCTTCGCGGTAAGGGCTTTGTCTGTTGTCAGTGGTCCGTTGTCAGTGGATACGGACAGCCAGCGCTTGCGTGTTGCTACAGATACATTCCGAGAAAGCCGCCGTGCTCGTCGCTTTCGGCTTGCAGGCGCTGGATGCGGGCGACGGTTTGCTCCAGATCGCCCGCGGCGATGTAGCGGTCGAACTCGACCATCACGCTGCGCCGCACGGTGTCGCGGAACCAGGCGACGATCGGTTCGGTCAACCAATCGCACGTCTCATGCTCCAGGCGAACGTCGAGTACGGCCTCGACGGTCGATTCGTCGCTGGTGTCGGTCAATACCGTCCCTTCGAACGCGAACCGCAGCATGCCCAGCTCTTCGCTGTTGGTGAGGTGATACGTGCAGGTCGCGTTGAGCAGATAATAGGTGTTGTGCGAGCCGTGGGTCTCGAGCGCAGCCTTGATTCGCTCGCAGCGGGCCCGAAACTTGGGCGATGCATCCAGGGGGATGTCGAAGCGGCCGACCGAGCGCAGCGGAAGGCAATCGAACGCAATATCGACGAAGCGTGTCATAATCAGGCCGTGGGTGTTGATTGCTGGATGTCTGGCGGGCTTATTGTAAATGCACCCGCTCTGGCGAGCTAGCCGCGCGAGCCATCGGCGGCGCGTGGGGATAGCCGGGTTGGGTGCGAAAATGCGCTTCGAGCACCTCCATCAAGGCCAGCGCCACGTCGTCACGCCACATGCGGCCAGACACCTGAACGCCGATGGGCAGACCCGCGCTGTCGGCCTCGACGGCCAAAGCGGCCCGCTCGACGCGATCGTGGCTGGCGCGGCGGTCGCTTTCTTCCCCGGGCCGCACGGTGGTGATCGGCACCGTGCCGGTGGGCACGCCCAACAGGTTGGTCAGTATCGAATAGCTGGCGGCGGTAAGCAGATGCATAAAGCTGCCATGCGTTAGAGCCGGCAGCGCATGGACCGGGCACAGCATCGCGTCAAACCCGCCCGCGTCGAGCGCTTCGAAAAACCGCAGCACGTATTGCCGCCGCAGGTGCGTGGCCTCCCAATACTGAGAAGCCGAAGCCGGAGCCGTGCATCGCACCAACTGTGCCGCGTGCCGCTGGCCAGCGCGCTCGAGCAACCAGCCGAGCGTAGGCCGCAGCATCCGCGGCAAGCGCGCCATGGTGGTCAAATAGCGCACCTCGGGGTGTACCGGGTCGTGATCGAGCAGTTGCCGCGCCGTGGTCCCGCCGTCGGCGCTCAGCAGCGAACAATAAAGATGTATGGCCTCGTCGACGTCGGGCGGAGTGAAACTCTCGACCCGCACGCCCGCTGCCCGCAGGGCATCGGCCGCTTCCAACACCGCGCGGCGCACGGCCGGAGCGGGTGAGAAAAAGCCGTCGTCGGTCCACATCGCCACGCGCAGACTTGAGATGTCCACGCTCCGCGGATCGGACCACGCCAGCGGCACGACGTTGGCATCGTGCGGATCGCCGCCGGGGTCGACGAGCGTTTGCATGCACAAATTCAGATCCTGCACGTGCCGCGCGATTGGTCCGGGCTGGCCGATCACGGCTTCCATACCAGTGAAGTTGGTCAGGATGCCGCGGGTCGTCAGGCGGTTGGTCGACGGTTTAAATCCGCACACGCCGCAGCTATAGGCCGGCTGCCGGATGCTGCCCCCCAGATCATTACCCAATCCCAATGCCGAGCCACCGGCAGCCACGATCGCGGCTTCTCCGCCGCTGCTTCCGCCGGGGCTCCGCGCCGGGTGCCAGGGATTGTTCGTCCGGCCATAGAGCGGATTGTCGGTCTCGTGCATGAGCATCAGCTCGGGCACGTTCGTTTTGCCGAGGATGACGGCCCCCGCCTGCCGCAGCCGAGTCACAAGCGAAGCATCGGCCGGCATGAGCTGGCCCGCCAGACGGCGCAGGCCGATGGTGGTGGGCGTCCCCTCGACGTCGAAACATTCCTTAATCGTGGTCGGCACGCCGGCCAAAGGCCCCAGAGCTTCGCCATCGCGGCGGGCCCGGTCGACGTCCGCAGCCTCGTGTCGGGCGCGGTCGAATGTGCGGACGACCACGGCATTGAGCTGCTCGTGGGTCGCCACAATCTGCTCAATATGCGCCTCAACGATTTCGACGGCGCTCAATTGGCCCGAGCGCACGCCGGTGGCAATTTCGGTGGCGCTGAGTCGCAGGAATTCGGGCATGGCGGCCATCCGCTTCGCTTCGTCGCTTACAGTTTGAATGGGAGGGCGAGGCTCCTGCCGAGCCGCTTTCGTTAAATCGATCTTCGTGCTGGCTCGGCAGGAGCCTCGCCCGCCCAAATTCACGGCTCCGACGGAAGCAGGATGCGCGGCATTTGATCCCAAATATGCAGAAAATCGCCTTGCCGGCCCGCCACCCACAACAGCACCAGGTATCCCAATCCGATACCGACTACGCCCCCCAGCACCACGCCGATCAAATTTCCGATGATGCCGACCTGAGGTTCGCGGCGGCGAGCCCGCGACGGCGAAGCCACGTCGCCTGCGTGCTGGCCCATCGCATCCCAAACCGCCGAGGGCTCGCCCATAGATGAGCCTTCCAAGGGCGTACTGTCGGTGTCGCTCTGGGGCGGCATCCAGGTTTCTAGGGCCGCTTGATCGCCTCCAGCCGTCCCCCGATCGGCGGCAGCGGCGACCTCGGCAATCGAGAGCGACTGGCCTTCGGCAAATCCTTCCGCCGCAATTTCGAGAGATTCGGCAGATTCGGGATGCTGAGCGTCAGCCGCCGGCTCGGAATCGGCCGATCGCTCGTCGAGCAGGGGCAAGGCCCAGGGCGGGGCCGGCTCGGCGTCGGCACTCACCGCCGCGATCTCGAAGGTGCCGCTGCACAGCGGACAGCGCAGCCGTAAGGACTCGTCGGCCAACGATTCGACCAGGACACGCTGGTGACAATCGGGGCAAGTGCAAATGCTCGGCATCGGGTAGCTCGGCCGCGTTCATCAAGCCGCGACCGGTGGTCGCAACAACCGCTGTACTACTACTCTAGCAGCCGTCCGGCGCGAGCCGGTAAATTTTCGGCTCCCGCTGCCGATCCTTGACCACACTCCATATGGGAGGGCGAGGCTCCTGCCGAGCGGACTTTCAAGTTTGATGCACCGTCGAGTTCGGCTCGGCAGGAGCCTCGCCCTCCCAGAATCGCCTCACAGCCCATACAGCGGCCCTAGCTTGCCCCGCAGATGCCGCATCAGCGGCTCGTGCGAAAGCGGCTGGCCGGTCACGCGCTCGATGAGCTGTGCGGCCGGGTAGCGTTGGCCGTGCTGATGGATGTTTTCGACCAGCCAATGTTTGAGCGGATCGAACTCGCCGCGCGAAAACTGCCCGGCCAGCCCGCCAAGATCGGCATCGGCTTGCTCGAAAAACTGCGCGCCGTACAGATTGCCGAGCGAATAGGTGGGAAAATAGCCAATCAGCCCCGCGCTCCAATGGATGTCCTGCAGCACGCCGTCGGCGTCGCCTTGCGGCTCGATACCCAGCGCTCGCTGGTATTGCTCTTTCCAGGCGGCCGGCAGATCGGCAATGGGCAAGTCGCCCAATAGCAAAGCCTGCTCCAGCTCGAAGCGGATGAGAATGTGCAGGTTGTAAGTCGCTTCGTCGGCTTCGACGCGCACCAGCGAAGGCCGCACGTCGTTGATCGCGAAGAAGAACGCATCGAGCCCGACGTCGGACAGTGCCTCGGGATAGCGGCGGCGTGCCTCGGGAAAGAAGTGCTCCCAGAACGCGCGGCTCCGCCCGACCAGATTCTCCCACAGCCGCGACTGCGATTCGTGAATGCCCAGCGAGACGTACTCGCCGAGCGGCAGGCCGTATTGATCGGTTCGCAGCCCTTGCTCGTAGATGCCGTGGCCGGCTTCGTGCAGGATGCCGAAGAATCCCGAATTGAAAAACTGCGGCTGATACCGCGTCGTGATGCGGCAATCGTTCGGCCCCATGCCGCTGCAAAATGGATGCGCCGTCACGTCCAAGCGGCCGCGATTGAAATCGAAGCCGATCTTGGCGGCCGCATCGTGCCCGAAGGCCTGCTGCCGATCCACCGGATAATTGCGGGCCAGCAACGAGACATCGGGCCGCCGCCGGCTGTCGGCAATCGCCGCCACCAGCGGCACCAACTCGGCGCGCAGCGCGGCGAGCACGCGGGCTACGTCGGACGCTCGTTCGCCCTGTTCGAATTCATCCAGCAACGCATCGTAGGGATTCTCGTCGTAGCCCAGCGCCTCGGCCTGCTCGCGCTTAAGAGTGAGCGTGCGATCCAGCAGTGGCGCAAAGGCGGCGAAGTCGTTATTGGCCCGGGCTTCCTGCCAGACCTGCTGCCCGAGCACGGCCGTGCGCGCCAATTCCTCGACCAGCCTTTTGGGCAGCTTGGTTTTTTTGTCGTACTGGCGCCGCAGTTGGCGAATCGTCGCGCCCGTGTCGCTCAGCGGGTCGGCGGCCAGCGGGCTGGCCTCGAGTGCGGCGAGCCAATCTTCGATCCGCGGGTCGACAAACCGGTCGTGCACCATGCCGGCCAACAGCGTGATCTGATCGGCCCGGTACTCACCGGCAGCCGCCGGCAACAGGCAGCGCTCGTCCCAGCCCAGCAGCGACTCGATCGACGCCAGCAAGGCAAGCTGCCGCATGTGATCGCAAAGGTGCGTGTAAATTTCGTTGACGTTGGCCATAGCACCATCGTGGCAGGGGGATCGCGGAATCCAGCAACCACGCTCAGGATTGCTGGCCTAGGCGGGCTGGTCAAGGGCCGAAGCCCTTGGACGGCGGTCCTTGGGGCGACCTCCGCCGCGGCGCGTCACTGCACGCCCAGGTCGCTCTCGATTTGCTGGCTGCGGGCGCTGAGGCCCAGCTTTTTGCCGGCGGTCTTGTTCCGCAAGTGCCCTGCCTGGTCGGCGAACTCGTCGTTGAAGCCCTTATCGCGGCTGGCGCAGCCCCCGACCGCGGTGAGCACCAGCAGCAAGAGAGCCAGCAGGCGGGCTGCCGAAAGCAGCCGCCGCGCGCGGAAATCACCAGGATGCGACAATTTCATGGCGGCGAAAGTGTGGCAAATTCCAGCCGGGCGGTCCAGGGCAATTGCCGCCGGCCGCCCGGCATGGCACCATTTGGGCATGGCGGCTTAACCGTATGGCGAGCCGGGAGCGTCAGCGACCGGAGTGGTGCGACGCTCGGTGCATGCAACGCTTGAGGTTCATTTTTGGAGTTTAACGCATGTTGGATGTTCTCGTCGTGGCACCGCATCCCGATGATGCCGAGCTGGGCATGGGCGGCGCCTTGCTCAAGTTCAAGGCCGACGGCCTCCGCGTAGGCGTGCTGGATCTCACCGACGGAGAGCCCACGCCGCACGGCTCGCCGGAGTTGCGTGCCCGAGAAACTGCGGCGGCGACAGCCGTGTTGGGGCTCGATTGGCGCGGGAACCTGGGATTGCCCAACCGGCGGCTGGAGGCCACGCTCGAAGCGCGGGGCAAGCTGGCAGGCGTGTTTCGCCAGCAGCGGCCGCGTTTGATCTTCGCGCCCTATTGGGTCGATGCCCATCCCGACCACGTGGCCGCCACCGAATTGATCGAGGCGGCACGCTTCTGGTCCAAGCTCACCAAGACCGACTTGCCTGGCGAGCCGTACCATCCGCCACGCATTCTCTATTACTTCTGCGTGCATCTGCGGCTGGTCAAGGAACCGGCCTTCGTGCTCGATATCACGCCGTATTGGCCGGCCAAACTGCAAGCGATCCAGTGCTACCAAAGCCAGTTTGTCACGGGCCGCCCGACCGAGCCGCCGACCTTTCTGGACCGCATGCGCGACCAGGCCGCCTTCTGGGGCTGGTCCATCGGCACGAATTTCGGCGAGCCCTTTGCCTCGCGCGAGCCGGTGGCGCTAGCAAGCTTGCGCGACCTGATCTAAACCAGCTCTTCGATTGCGGGTGCTCAAGCTAGAGAAGCTTTGACCATTGTGCCGATAAATGGGCCTCGTGGGGGTGTTTGCTCCGCCGGTGAAACCACCCGGTGCCTTTGCCCTTTGGGTCCTTGTTTCTCAGGCCAGCGGCCAATCGAACGATGCGCGTGCTCGTCGCAATTTGTTGCCTTCTGCCGCTGGCCGGCTGTGTCTATTTGCCCGAGATCACTCGGCAGCCGGTGATTCATAATCCGTTTCCGCAGCTCAGCAAGGTGGCCATTGCCCCGTTCTTCAATCACAGCACCGAACCGACGGTGGATGGCCGGCAGTTTGCGCTCGCATATTTTAACGAGCTGCAGCGCGTCCCCGGCTTTGAAGTGGTGCCGGTAGGCGTGGTCGAGCAGCGGATGGAAGCCTTCGGTATCACGCTGGCCAGTCCGGACGATGCCCGGCGGCTGGCGCAGTTGCTCGAGGTGGACGCCGTCGTCGTGGGGGCCGTGACCGACTACACGCCGTATTATCCGCCACGCTGCGCGATGCAGGTGGAGTGGTACTCGGCCAATCCGAATTTCCATCCAGTTCCGCCGGGCTACGGGTTGCCCTGGGGCACGCCCGAAGAGGAGCAAATCCCCCCGTCGCTGGTCTTCCAGGCCCGCATGGCACTGGCTCGCGAGCAGATGAAGACCCAAGAACCCGCCTATCGGCCAATGCCCGTTTTGCAGCCGGTTCCGACCGGTGGCGAAGGCGCAAAGCCGGGTCAGCCCGGCGGTTTGCCGCCGGCCGAAGCTGAAACCAGCAAAGACAAGACGACGCCCGCCACCGCGGATGCGGATGGCGTGCAACAAGCAAAAGTCGAGCAGCCGGCAAGCGGCGAGAAGCAGGCAAGTCCCGTGAAGCAAGCCAGTGCTCAGGCCGATGTCACCGACGACGTGCCCAGCCAACCTCAGCAACCCGCGCCGGCTGCGGGCTTGCCGAGGGATTGGCCGGATCCGCAAGGATTTACACCTTTGCCGCCTGTGTCGGCACGGCCGCCGGGTTTGCCCACGGCCGAGCCCGTGATCCGGCACGCGCGCACCTACAACGGTCACGATTCCGACGTGACGGAAGCCCTGTCTACGTATGTGTATTTCCGCGACGACGCCCGCTTTGGCGGGTGGCAATCCTACCTGCAGCGCAGCGACGATTTCATTCGCTTCTGCTGCTATTTGCACATCACCGAAATGCTGACGGCCCGCGGCGGCGCGGGCGAAACGCGAGTCGTGTGGCGCTGGCCGACGAACCGATAAGTATTTGGCTGGCGAGACTGGCGCGCAGGCCCGTTGCTGCGCCCCGATCGCCACAGGCGGCCAGCCCGCTCGCCGCGTGAACGTCAGACGTCAACGCAGCCAGTGCTGGCACGACAGATGGAAATGGCGGCAAGCCACGGTTGGCTTCGCCCGCAATCGATTCAGCGTGTGAGACCCGTGACAAGGAGGGCATCGGTCGTGCCGCAAGACATCAACGTCCTGGCGCTGGTGAAGGGTTCCGAACGGTACGTCTTTTTGTATGACGATGCCAGTCGGGCGGAAACCCTGCGCGTGCTCGGCCGCTTCGCCGCCAACCCGGACCTGAGCTTCACCTGGTACGACGCCGCGGTGCTGAGTCAGAAGATTCGCCAGGAAAGCCACCAGCCCGAGCGCCGCCCGCGCTTCAGCTTGCCGCTGCAAACCGATCGCGAAGAAGGCGGCAGCGCCCGCGCGGACTGACGATTCGTCCGCGCCCGAGAAACGTTGATCATTTGCAGCGCGAACTGCCGCCGGCCATGCAAGCAGAAGTCGATCGTTTTCTGCAATATCTGCGCGTCGAGCGCAATAGCTCGCCGCTGACGGAAAAAAGCTACCGCGAAGATCTCACGGCGCTGGCCGCTTATCTGCGCGAAGCCTCTGGCGCCGAGCCCGAGCCGGGCGAAATCACCACGCTCGATCTGCGCGGCTACGTGGCCAGCTTGCACGAGGCCGGCTTTGCCAAGACTTCGATCGCCCGGCGGCTGGCGAGCATGCGCAGCTTCTTTCGCTTCGGCCAGCGCGAAGGCTGGAGCAAAACGAATCCAGCCAAGCCGCTCCGCAACCCACGCAAGAGCCGCTCGCTGCCGCACTTCCTATCGAATGAAGAACTCGGGCGGCTGCTCACCGCCCCGCCGGCCAACGACCCCTTGGGCCTGCGCGACCGCGCGATCCTCGAAACGCTGTATTCGGCCGGCCTGCGCGTGAGCGAACTGGTGGGCCTCAACGACAGCGATATGGACCTGACGCACGGCGTGCTGCGCGTCCGGGGCAAGGGCCGCCGCGAACGGCTCTCGCCGGTCGGCTCGTTTGCCGCCAAGGCGCTGGTGGCCTGGCACAAGGTCCGCAAGGTGCGCGTCAGCCGCGACAACCAGGTGCCCGTGTTCGTCAACAAGTTCGGCAGCCGGCTCACCACCCGCAGCGTCGGCCGGCTGTTGGAAAAGCATCTGAAGACGACCGGCCTCGACCGCCGCACGACGCCGCACACCTTGAGGCACAGCTTCGCCACGCACTTGCTCGACCGCGGCGCCGACATCCGCAGCGTGCAAGAGCTGCTAGGTCACAAGAGCCTGATCACCACCCAGATCTACACCCACGTCAGCACGGCCAACCTCCTGGCCGCCTACGAAAAAGCCCACCCCCGCGCCCGCTGAGTGGGCGAAGCACCCGAATAAAGCACTGGGGGCGGGGCCGCTTGGCTGGTGCCCATTGGCCGCGGGGAAGGTCAATGCGGCCGTGACCGCCGGGTCCGCGAATCGTGTTCGTCACGTCCGGCTGGTTCAGTATATCTCGGGCTCGCCGGGGCGCGGCGGACAGGACGAGCAAGAAGGGGCGGCGCCAGCTACTCATCGACTTTAAGCTTGGGAAGCTTTCGCCGCATCGCGTCCTTGATCCAGGCCGGGATCTTCGCTCCCGTACAATCAAGGCGCGTCAAATTCGCTTGACGGCGCAGGCCCTCCCACGCGGAGGGCCCGATCCTGGCGCCGGCGACATTCAGCTCCCGAAGCGATGGCAGCTCTGGCAGGGCCGCTAACGAGAGCACCAGCTCGGGCGTTTCGATATCTTTTCCCGTAATCTTAGCGATCATTTCTTCAAGCTCGGCGTAGCGCTCAGGGCCAAACGGTCCACACTTCGCCAAATCGAGGTACTCGAGATCTCTAAGGCCGGCCAGGGCCGCCAGCCTTTCACCGTGGATCGCTGTCGTTCGCAGGTCGAGCCGTTGCAGCTTGATGCATGTTTTGAGCGCGGCGAAATCGGCGTCGCAGAAGTTTGAGTCTCGCGCGCTGAGGTAGCGCAAGCCCCTCATTTCCCCAATCGCCCGCCAGTCGTCGGCGCCCAACGCAAGCCCGTCTAGGGTCACGGTCTCTAACCGTGAGGGCTGATGGAGGTTCGCGAACAGGTTGCCTTCGACCCGAACGTCGGAAAACCACAACTCCACCAAGTTTGGAGATCTGGACAGCTCGCGCATCGCGCCAGGCTCAACGACGCAATCCCATACATGTAGCTCCCGGATACACGTCCACGCTGCAATGTTACGGCAGCATTCCGCCGTCAAACGTCCGTCCGCAATGCTGAGCGCCCACACTTGGCTCACGCACGCCGGCGTGTCCGACGCAAATCGGTCCTCGAACATCACGGGACGCGCCTGGAGCATTTCAATCCGAGGAAGCTCCGAAAGTGACCGGAGGCACTTCACAAGATCCCCGTCGTCCTGAATCGAGACCAACTCCACGGAAAACGTGCGGATTGGGGCCAAGATGGCGGCATTCCCACGCTCGATGCGCACGTAGCCTTTCAGGGCACAGCAGCGCTTGATAATTCGCGTGTGCTGTTGCTCGATGCGCCATAGCCCGGCGCCTATGCCGCAGAGCATCGACACCAGGAGCACGAAGCCCAATGCGGACTTCATGCCAAATTTGGCGCGCCGACGGAGCATTAATAGCAGGCTGGCTGTGGGCATTCTCTACAACGCGCATCTCGACGGCGGCGGCGATTGAGAGGGTCACCGTGCGCCGGCCGAGACCTTCTTAATCTTGCCAATCAGTTCCGAAATCTCGGCTTTGTACTTTTCGTCCAGATAAACCCGCTCCTTGTCGAGCGCCTTCCGTACGTCGTGGATGTTTTTGAGTTTATCGATAGCGTCGTCCGTAAGCTGAAAACGGAGAAATGGCCGAACTGCCTCTCGGAATGCTTTCCCGCTCGGGATGCCGCTACCATGTGTGTTCTCGGTATCCTCGACGAACTTGCCACCTTCGATAGTGATTCTTTTCTCGTCGTAGTGGTCCAGATGATAGCTCTGCCGGACGATCTCGAGACCCAGGCGGCGCAGGAGGTAGCCTTTTGTCAGCTCTTCAGCCGCTTGGCGGACTGCATCCGCGAGCTTTTTGATTTGGTCCTTCGTTAGCCGCCTCGGATCAATTAATTTCAGTTGGGCGTTGACCAGTCCAATCTCTCGCTCAGCAAGCGCGATTGGCGGCGCGAAGGCATCGGCGTGCTTCTGCTCATGGACACGCGTTTTCGCGAGGACATCGTCGGGCACATTGATGCGGCCGGCAGTCCGGGCAATCTCTATTTTAACGGGAAGGTACAGATCAACAATCGAGAGCTGCGGAATCCCATCCCCGCCAACGACAACATTGAGCTTCACCAGCAGGCCGTGCAGATCGGGCGCCACGTTCCCTAGTGCGATTCCCTTGGGCACCACGAGAGATTCGACCACCGATTCTACCACGACGTCCTGCTTACCATTCCGGATACTTCGGAATGTAACCCGTCCGCTTTTGTCGCTCGGCGCGCGGTCCCCGGGCTGGGCCGGCTTGCCTGGCATTTCGCCATCAGCCATCGCAAGTTGATTGGATTCCGCGTCGAGTTTTCGCTTCGCTCTAGTGTCGCTGATCGGCCCGCCGGTGAAGTCGCCACGGGTGGCGGCAGGCATGGCCTCGTCCATGACTGGGCTGTTGGGCGACAAGCCGAATCCAAGCACTTTCCGCGGCTCGTCGTCGAGCCAGCCGACGAACGCGTCCTTGATCTCCTGCGGGACGCGGTAGCTTTGGAGCGCGGATTGGGCCAGCTGGACCCAATCATCCGGCGGGTTGTGCTCCATGATCGCGTTGCCGATGCCGCGCAGTTGCGGGTAGTCGGGATCGAAGGGCGCGGGCTTGTTGCTGGTGACTATTGGCGGGTCGTATTTGCCTTCCCAGGTGTAAAATTGCACCGGGCAAGGGCTACCGGGCTGGCGACCCTCAAGCCGGGCAGCATCATTGACCTCTTGCAGCCACTGGATCCATTCCCGGCACGATTCTTTCGCGACGATCACATGTTCGCGGGCCAGCTTCGCAATGAAGCGGTCGAACTCGTACCGCCAATTGTCGCAGGGCATGAGCGGCACATTCTTCTCCAGCCACTGCAAGAACTCGCGGCCAATCTCCCGCAGTTCGAACTCCGCCTCCCGATCGAGATCGCGCAGGGTCTCCTCGAACAACGCTTCAATCTTGTCGGCAATGCTCATCGTCGCGGCCCTCGTGCTGTGGGAAAAAGGAAGTACCGGTCCTGAATGGCTAGCGGAAATTGGCTCGCATATCGGCCCGCAGGAGACTAAAGCTGCGATGGATTTCGTTTTTGCACTGCTCGCGGGCGAGCGCCTCGATCTTGTGGTCTTTTGTCGCGAGCACCCTTGTGGCCATGCGGTGGCCTTCGCCCAGGCTGACCGTGATCTCCGGCAGTGGGCGCGTGGCGCGATCGGTGAACCTCTCATTCCACGTCGAGCCCGAGGCCGCACCGGCCGCTGAGTGCGACGAATCGGCGGCGGAACCGGGCTGCTGGCGCCACAGCGTCGCGCCATCGGCGGGCGAGCCGGGCGCCGCGTCGGACAGCAATGGCAGAATGTCGCGAACGGAAGTGGGAACGGATTGACCGGACGATAATGGGTTGGAGGCGACGAAACGTGCAGCGGTTGGGGGAACACCTTCGTCCGGCGGCGGCAGAAAAGGCAACGTGGCAAGGATCGCTGGATCGAGCGTAGGCAAGCTCGATCGCGGGGCTGCTGGGGTTTCGTCTGTCTCGGGAATCGTTGGCGGCACAAATGGCGACAGACTGGAGACGCTGGGCGGCGCGATGCCGGGTCAGGTGGGGTCGGGCGACATGATGCCGGTCTTGCCCGAGCGAAAGATGGCCGGCGGTTCGGCAGATGTGAGTACGTCGGCCGGCGACGGCGCGATCAGAACTTCTGCCGGCTCCGCGGCGAGCAGATCGAGGATTGCATCGTGGCCCGGCGGGCGGGGCGAATTGGCGTCGGAACGTGGGAGCAGGTCGGCAGGGATGAGTTTTTCTAGATCGAGATTTTTATCAGTCATCTGCGGCCTCGGAAAATAGGGATGGAAAGGAAAGCGGTTGGCGGATCCGTTGCTCGGACGCGAGGCTTGGTTCGAAGCAAAAAAAAAGAGCCCGACGCAAGCGATGGTCGAAATCGACCAGCTTGCGACGGGCTCTTTTTGATACCTGATCTTACGTCAGGTCCTGCGGATACCCACCTCAGCGACGTGTTGCGAGATGATAGCGCAGCCGGTGGCTAATTTCAACGAAGGAAATGAAAAAATCCGCGCGGCTTGTCGGATCGACCGTGCGGGCGTTTCGCGGATCACATGTCCCAATCGCCGCGCTTCCCGGTCCGTTCGATCGCGCAAAATGATGTGTGCGTGCGTGCGAGCCGGCCAATCGCGGCTGCCTCGCCTGCGCAAGACCGTCGGCAGCCGAGTCTTTCGAGCCCGCAGCCGACCAGCAATCGGCACCACCGGCATTTGCCTCCGACTTGCGCGAGGGTAGGATTAGGATGGCGAGAGGAGCAAGAAATGAACCCGATTTCGACGTCGACAACTGCGGCGGAACTGGATCGCATGCACGCGATCTATCGCCAGGGGGGAGCTGCGCGGGCCATGGCGCCTCATGTCGTGTATGTCGAAGCCGGATGCCCGCATGCCGGCTGTGCGCAGCACTTGCAAGCCATTGACTTCCGGCTGGAAGCGTTCGGCCGCAACGTCCATGACAGTCTGGTGAAAGCCTGGTGGGACGACACGGGCTTCGTGGGCCGCTGCCCCGGCTGCGGCCAGTGGATCCATTTCACGATCCGCGACAAGCGCGCCGTCAGCGACGCCGAGGCCGCCGCACTGCCGCAACTCCCTGCAAATTGGGCCACCGAAGCGGTAATTCTGTAGCCCTTCGGATCGGGCACTCCGCGCCCGTTGACCGGCCCTGCAAGCCCATCTCGGCGCCGAGGACCAGTTCCTCTTTCGATTCATCATTCCGCATTCATCCTTCATCATTCTTTTCGAGGTACGATTCCAGCTTGTCGAACGAGCCGGTCCAGCCTTGGGTCATGCCGCCCTTGGCCTTGATGAAGGTTTCCAGCTCCTCGCGGGTCGTGGCGCCATGCGGCTCCCAGCTCACGGTCACGCGCGTGCGATCGGTACCTTCCGCCGCCAGCTCGACGGTGGTCTGCATCGTGGCGGGCCACGTCGGCGACATCGGATGCCGCGTGACGTTCTCCTGGTCGTCGCAAAACTGCTGCGTGTAGACCAGCCGGCCGGGCTGTTCGATCTGCAGATACTCGGCGCGGCCATACATCTTCACTTCGCCGGCGGGGCCTTTGCCCGTCATGAAATAGAACGTGCTGCCGCCGAGCCGGATGTCGGAGCGGATGAATTGCATTTCGAATCCCGTTGGAGGCAGCCATTTCGAAAAGTGCTGCGGATCGCTCCACATCTGGAACATCACGTCCAGCGGCGCGTCGAACGTGCGCGTGATCACGAATTGCTCGTGGCCGGACGATTCCTTTTTCAGGTATTCGGCCAGGCGATCCCAGGTGGCGTCGCCGCCCGCCTTCTTGATGAACTTGCGCGTCTCGTCGGCGGCCTCCGGCGTGGGCAGGCTCATGGTCATGTCCATCCGGGTCTTGCCGCCGGTTTCAGAGAACAAGACCGTGACGCGAAACATGGGCGGCCGGTCGTCGCTGCCGCCGTGGTCGTAGACCAGCTTCTTCTGGGGCTCGACTTCGAAATAGCGCGTCACGTTCGGATAGTCGACGCCGTCGGGTCCGTGCATCGTGTATTTCCAATGGCCGCCGGGCCGCAAGTCTTTGCTGTGGGTCGTGAGCGTAAAGCCGCGCGGGCCCCACCACTGCGCCGTCTGCTCGGGGTCGGTCCAGGCATCCCAGACCGCTTCGACCGGAGCGTCGTAAATCCGCGTGATTCGGATTTCGTTGGACTTATTGCTTGCGACCACGTGATTTTCCTTTCGCGTGCTTTTTGGCGGTGACGGCTTTTGAAGCGACTTCCACGGCCTTTTTCGCGGTGACCTTTTTCAGATACTCCCCCAGCCGGTCGAAGCTCTCTTCCCAAAACGCCCGATACTGCTCCATCCAAT
Organism: Pirellulales bacterium; assembly: GCA_036268995.1. Lineage (GTDB taxonomy): Bacteria > Planctomycetota > Planctomycetia > Pirellulales > PNKZ01 > DATATB01. The sequence continues at coordinate 52,617 of DATATB010000099.1, forward strand.
CGGCCGCGGTCTTGAGCCCGTCGGCGTTCAGCTTGCACGGCCGCCATTGGGCGTCGCGGCCTTTGGTGATCAGGCCGGCCCGCTCCAAGACTTTTACGTGCTTGGTGACCGCCGGCAGGCTCATCTCGCCCAGAAAAGGTCTGGCCAAATCCGAAACGTTGGCCTCGCCGTGGGCAAGCCGCGCCAGCATGGCCCTGCGCGTCGGGTCTGCCAGTGCCGCGAATGTCTGGCTCAGGGTATCTTGCATGCCAACTATACCATCGGGTTAATTAACCTGAAAGTTAAATATAAGGCAATGCTGGCTGCGCGTCAAGATGACGCACGCGATCGGTTGCAGCCTCGTGCCGAATAAGAGAGACCCGATTAGAATGCGATGACCTCAACGGTTCACGCGACGAGCCGGAGCGTAATTCTTTCCAAGCCAGTGAGTGGGACTCGACATGCACAAACTTTGTTTGCTCTGCGCGGTGGTCGCGGGTCTGCCTGTCCACGCCGCGCGGGCGGACGAATCCGCAGTGCGGCGCAGCACGTGGAATGGATTTGAGCGACTGGATTTCGAAGTCGCGGGCCGAGCGGCGCTGTTGATCGTGCCGAAAGAGGCGGCGCCTGGCCGGCCGTGGATCTGGCGCACCGAGTTTTTCGGCCATGAGCCGCAGGCGGACGTGGCCTTGGTCGGCAAGGGCTTTCACGCGGCCTACATCAACGTGCAGAACATGTACGGCGGCCCCGAAGCCATGCGGCTGATGGATGCGTTCTACGCCGATTTGCGGTAGCGGCGGCCAAGGTCGTGCTGGAAGGTTTCAGCCGCGGCGGGCTGTTCGCCTTCAATTGGGCCGCCCGAAACCCGGACAAGGTGGCTTGCATCTATGCCGACGCGCCGGTCTGCGACTTCAAGAACTGGCCCGGCGGCAAGGGCCGCGGTCCCGGCTCCAAGGGCGACTGGGAGCGATGTCTCCACGCGTACGGCCTGACAGAAGCCGAGGCCCTGGCCTACAAGCTCAACCCGGTGGACAACCTCGCCCCCCTAGCGAAGGCCGGCATCCCGCTCTTGGTTGTCTGCGGCGAAGCGGACGAGGTCGTGCCGATCGAAGAGAACACGCGCCTGGTCGAACAGCGCTACAAAAAGCTCGGCGGCTCCATCACCGTCATCGCCAAACCCGGCGTCAAGCATCACCCCCACAGCCTCTCCGATCCCACGCCCATCGTGAACTTCGTCCTCGAGCACACTCGTCTCGGGCGCCGAACCGCGAAAAAAATGCGGCCCGATAGCAGCGGCGGGGCGGCAAGGTTGCTAAACTTGTAGGCGTTCTGGGCCAGGCTCGGGTCCGGCTCAGCGTACGGATAAAGGCGGAACCGTCGTTTGGTATCTGTTGCCAGCGGGGCTGATACTAGGCCCAGCCTTTGCCGCACGCCACTGGGAACCATTTTTCCGTGAAAACCAACACGCAGCTTCTGCCTGAGGCCGAACCCAGTTCGCCCTCGCCCGCCGGCAGCACGTCAGTCGATCCGCCCGCGCCGCCGGTTCCGCACCATCGCAGCTATTGGCTGTGGATCATGTGTTTGACCGGCGTGGATTACTTCAGCACGCTCGGCTATCAGCCTTCGATCGCCTTCGACTCGGCCGGAGTCTTGGCGCCCATCGCCACGGTGGTGCTCGTGTTGGTCACGCTGTTTGGCGCTTTGCCGGTGTACTCGCACGTGGCCGAAAAGTCGTCAAATGGCCAGGGCTCGATTGCGATGCTCGAACGCCTGGTACACGGTTGGACCGGCAAGACCATGGTGCTGGCACTACTGGGCTTCGCCGCGACCGATTTCGTGATTACCAAAACCCTGTCGGCCGCCGATGCGGCCGAACATCTGATCCACAATCCGCTGTGGAACAACATGCCCGACGCAATCCGGCAGCTCTCCGAAGACCACCAGCGGATGGGCGTCACCGTGTTTTTGCTGATCATGCTCAGCGCCACGTTCATGCGCGGCTTCAAGGAGGTCATCGGCTTGGCGGTTGGCATCGTCGGCGTCTACCTGTTTCTCAACCTGCTGGTCATCGGCAGCGGGCTGGTGCATCTGGCTGGGCATCCCGAAAAGTTCATGGTCTGGTATCAGCATTTGACGACCGGCCAATGGCACTTGAAACACGATCACGGGTTCGGGACGGGCTGGTGGACGATCATCGGGCTGAGCGTGCTTTATTTTCCCAAATTGGCGCTGGGGCTCAGCGGGTTCGAAACTGGCGTGGCCGTCATGCCGCTGATCAAGGGCGATCCCGACGATCATCACGATCGTCCGGTGGGGCGAATCCGTAACACTCGCAAGCTGCTAATGACTGCCGCGGTGGTCATGTCGATCTTCCTGCTCGGGTCGTCGATGGTCACCGCCACGCTGATTGCTCCGGGCGATTTGCGCGAGCCCGGCCCGGCGGCCAATCGGGCCTTGGCCTTTTTGGCGCATGGCGAGGGGCCCGACCGGATCAATCCCATGTTCGGCGAAGTCTTTGGCACCATCTACGATCTGAGCACCGTGGTCATTCTCAGCTTCGCGGGACTCAGCGCCATGGCCGGATTGCTGAATCTGGTGCCGCAATACTTGCCTCGCTTTGGGATGGCGCCGGAATGGTCGCGGGCCGTTCGCCCGTTGGTCGTCTTGTTCACCGTCATTAATTTGTTCGTGAACTGGATCTTCAATGCCGACGTGGTGGCGCAAGGGGGCGCCTATGCCACGGGCGTGCTGGTATTGATGACCAGCGCATGCGTCGCCACGGTGATCGATCGCTGGCGCGCCGGCAGCGGCTCGTGGGCCGCGCGCCTGCCCTGGTTCCCGCTGGCAATTAGCGTGGTCTTCGTCTACACCACTGCCACCAACATGATCGAACGCCCCGACGGCATCAAAATCGCCAGTTGGTTTATCATTGCGATTGTCGTCTCCTCATTCGGGTCGCGTCTGAAACGCAGCACTGAACTGCGATTCAAGGCTTTTGAATTCGTGAATCTGGAATCCAAGTTCCTGTGGGACAGCCTGAAACATTACGAGTTTCCGGTGCTGGTTCCGCACCGCCCCGGGCGACGCCACCTGGACAAAAAGGAGGCCAGCATTCGCGCGCGGCATCGCCTCTCGCCCGAAGTACCCATCGTGTTTATCGAGGCCGAGCTAGGTGATCCCAGCGAGTTCCAGCAGAGTCCGCTCATGGAAGTTCTGTATGAGAACGGTCGTTTTATCGTCAGCGTCAAACGCTGTGCCTCGCTGGCGCATGTGATTGCGACGATTGCCCTTGAGATATCGCGCGTCGGCCAACCACCCGAAATTCATTTCGGCTGGTCCGACGAAGACCCCCTGGGGGCCGCTGTCGGATTTTTTCTCTTCGGTGCCGGGAACATCCCCTGGCGAGTGCGCGAACTGATTCGCAAAGCGGAGCCCAACGAGGATCGCCATCCGAAAGTCATCATCGGATAGCCTCTCCCCTAGCCGCGCTAATCTGCGACGCACGATCCCGTTCTTCGTTCGCCGGATTTCATTCGGCACGCAGGTGCCCTTCGGCGGGCGCCCGAGCGTGCGACTATGGCCATCGGTTTGCCGCGGCTGAGGACCATACACAATGCGTTCACCCCAAGACGTGAAAGAACACCCCTCGCGTCGCGACACGAAAAAGCCTTGCGATTTCTCGCAAGGCTCTTTTCGATGGAGGCGGCGGGACGGGAATGGAATGGGGGTCTCCCCCACGGGCAAGAGCGATGCCGCAAACGACTTGCGGCAAGACCCTAAAGAATTGTCCGTATTCTGTTCGTGCCTGCGTGACGGCGATTGCCGTGGTTCGTCACCGCATGACGCGACTCTCGTGCCGCTCATTACCGCGTGGTCCGGCCTTTCCGCCGAGGTAACGAAAGAAAAAGGGGAGAAAGAAAAAGGGGACATTCTACTTTTCAGCAGAAAAAGAAAAAGGGGACATTCTACTTTTCAGCAGAAAGAAAAAGGGGACATTCCACTTTTCAGCAGAATGTCCCCCGGTGTGGAGGCGGCGGGAATTGAACCCGCGTCCCGTAACATTTCCACGCGAACTTCTACGTGCGTAGTCGGTGCATTTACGCTGTCGACCGTGGGTCCCCCAGCGACAGGGTGCGACACGATCCAGCGGAGCACGTTTTTAACCTCGGGAGTTCTCCACGGTTGGCCCGAGGCGGTCCGGATTTGGCAACTGACTTTTGGGTCTCTCCGACTAAGGCCCGCAGTCAGGGCAGCCTAATTAGGCAGCCAAAGCGTAGGAATCTTCGGCAATTGAAGATAACGGTCAGCTTTTTACGTGGCCAACTGACCAACCACGGCACGCCGCCCGCGCTTCTAGCTGTCCGGTCGATCCCAGTTCGCCCCCGGAAATACCAAAGCGGTTTGGCCACCGCCCGGGACGTATCCCACGCGGCAGAAACGATTATACGCTCAGGAGGCTTGGACGACCAGATTGGCTCTAGGCCGGGAGACGACGAATGGATTGGAGCACGAGGTCCAGGGGTTGATCGCCCGATCACTCGCCGAGGTCAATCCCCCATAAACGCAAGAGGTCGCGGCAGCCGCCGCGGAAATCCTGCTGAAAGTCGAGCACCTGGAATAGCCGTAGCCACTTGAGCGAGCCCAGTTCGCATGGCCGATACATGAGCGGGACAATCTTGTTCTCGTAGCGCCGCTCATTCAACGCGAAGGCTGTTTCGCGCCTGACCCACATTGACGTGATTGCATCTGGCGTCAGCAAAACCGCAAACCAGTCGCAGCGTTCCAAGGCCGCGAGAATCGCGTCTTGCCATGGCTGCCCGCCCAAAAGATCCTCGGGCGCGTAGAAAGTCGGCACTCCGTGTTCATTGAGGATGCCCGCCAGCGTCGAGGCCGCATCCCGGTCTACGCTCGAGTGCGAAAGGAACCGCTCGTTAGGGCGCATTACACTCGGTCTTCGCCAATTCCTGCACGCGCAGAATCACGGGACCGAGTTCCGATGCGTAATCGTCAAGGTGGATCGGATCCATACGGAGCAATACCCACGGAACGTCGTCGCCTGCCGCGTATGTTGGAATTCCAACGAGCACCGGCACCACTCGCCCACGATAGTTTCCGGCGGTGAGCGCGTACTGTACCTCTTGCCGCACGGTTTGCGACTTGACCGACTCCCGCGTGAAGACGGCCACCATCAGCTCCGACGAGTCGAGCGCATTGGCTCTAGCGCTGTTCGGATTTTCGCCAGGTACAAGGTCGTCCTGATCCCAGACCTGAAACCCCGCAGCCCGCAATCCCGAGATCAAGCGGCCGACGAACGCATGGTCAGGATCGCAATGGCTGACGAAAACTTGCACGTTCCGTCCTCGCGGCACAGCCAATTAGTAAAGAGAAGATAACGGTCAGCTTTTAACGTGGCCAACTGACCAACCACGGCACGCCGCCCGCGCTTCTAGCTGTCCGGTCGATCCCAGTTCGCCCCCGGAAAAGCCAAGCGATTTGGCCGCCGCCCGGGACGTATCCCACGCGGCTGAGCCATTATACGGTCGGCTGCCACGACCGGCCAGCTTAACTTGAAGCCAGTCGCTGGCCGGCCCCGAATTGGTTGCCGCGGGCGATCGGGTCTTGTTATAGTGTCTCTGGTTCGTCGTTGCCCGCCAGTTCCTGCCTGCCTTGCCACGTGCTCGCCAGTTTGTTGATGGGTGTCGCCGCGCACAAACCGTGCGTCGCCGGCCGATCGCGATGACGCCGCGGTGTCGGCCGAACGCCTCTGCCGGGATCCGGAATGCATTCAAGGGGCACCGCACAATCGAAGGATACCTTTCGATGGAACGCCCTTGGCTGCGTTTGATCGGTGCCATTGCCGCGCTGTGCGGGGCGATGCAGCCGTGCCAGGCCGACGACGGCATCGCGTTTTTCGAAGCCAAGATTCGGCCGGTCCTCGCCGATCGCTGCTACCGATGCCACAGCGCGAGCACTAAGCAAAGCGGCGGGCTGGTGCTGGATTCGGCGGCCGGTTGGAAAACAGGCGGTGATTCCGGCCCGGCGCTGGTGCCCGGCAAGCCGGACCAAAGCCTGCTGCTCGATGCCGTGCGCGGGACGGATCCCGATTTTCGCATGCCGCCAGAAGGCGAGGGCGAGCGCCTGACGCCAGCCCAAATCGCAGATTTCGAAGCCTGGATCAAGCTGGGAGCGCCCGACCCGCGCGTCGGCGCGGCGGCCCCTGCCGCGAAAACCTGGGCGGAGATCTTCGCAGGGCGGAAGCAATGGTGGAGCCTGCAGCCCGGGCGTGCGGCCGATCCGCCGGCGATCGACGAAACGGTCTGGTCGCAAAACGAGGTCGACGCTTTCCTGCGGGCTCGAACGCGGCACGAGGGCATCGCCCCGTCGGGGCTGGCCGATCCGCGCACGCTGGTTCGCCGTGCCACGCTCGTGCTCACCGGCCTGCCCCCGACGCCGCAGGAAGTGGCGGCGTATGTTGCAGCGTCCAAGCACGGCGCCGACAGTGCCTTGGCCGCGCTGGTGGATCGGCTGCTGGCCTCGCCGCACTTTGGCGAACGCTTCGCACGGCATTGGCTGGATGTCGTGCATTTCAGCGAAACCAGCGGCAGCGAGTTCAATTACGATGTGCCTTTTGCCTGGCGCTATCGCGATTATGTCATTCGGGCCTTCAACGCCGACTTGCCGTACGACCAGTTCGTGCGCGAGCACATTGCCGGAGACCTGCTGGCCCAGCCACGATGGAACGCGGCGGACAAGTTCAACGAATCGGTGATCGGCACTGCCTTCTATCGCTTTGGCGAAGTCAGTTCGCAGAGCTGCGTCGAGTTTCCCAGCGTCGGGATGGATATTGCCGACGGCCAGCTCGATACGCTGACCAAGGCGTTTCAAGCCAGCACCGTCGCCTGCGCCCGTTGCCACGACCACAAGCTCGACGCCATCTCGACCAAGGATTACTACGCGCTACTCGGCATCCTGCGCAGTTCGCGCTCGGTGCAGCACACGCTGGACGGGCCGGAAGTCAATCGCGACAGCACTGCCCAGCTCCGCCGGCTCAAAGCCGCCTTGCGGGCCGAGCTGGCCGCAGGCTGGCGGAAGGATGCCGCGGCCATCGACGCGGCCAAACTTTCCGAGCTCGCCGCAGCCGGAAAAGAATCCGCGCGCCCAAGCTCCGACCCGCTGCATGCGTGGGCCGAAGTTCGCACGCCGGGCAAATCGGGTGCGCAAGATGTGGCCGCTCGCTGGCGAGCACTGGGCAGAGAGCAAGCCGAGGAATCCGCGCGCCGCTTGGAATTCAATCATAAAAACTTTGTCACGCTGGCCGATTTTCGCAATGGCACGCCCAGCGGCTGGTCCGCCGACGGCATGGGCTTGCGCGACGGCCCTGGCCGCAGCGGCGACTTTACGGTGGCGCACGAGGGCGACGGAGCGCTGGGTGCGGTGCTGCCGGCCGGTGCTTTCACGTTTGCGCTATCGGACAAACTGAACGGCGCGTTGCGGTCTCCCGTGCTCCATCGCACGCACAGCAACGTCAGCTTTCAGATCCTGGGCGGGCACAACAGCCTCGCGCGGCTCGTCTTCAACAATTGTCAGCTCGCCCCGCATTACAAGTCGCTGCACCATGCCGAGTGGAGCTGGGTCACGGTGCCATTTCCGGGAAACACCGATTCGCTCCGTCCTTACGCCGAACTGGTCACCTTCTGGGACAACCCGAAGTTTCCGGAGCCGCAAGGCGACAGCGACAAGGATTCCGGCGTGCAACGCAGTCCGTGGAGTGTGCATGCCAAGAATCCGCGCACCTGGTGGGGCGTGCGACGGATCGTCGTTCACAATGGCAACGAGCCGCCAAAGGACGAGCTGACTTACCTCGCGCGGCTGTTTGGCGGCAATGTGCCGACATCGGCTGACGAAGTTGCGGCCCGGTACGCGCAGATCGCCAGTCAAGCGGTCGAAGCCTTCGCTGCCGATCGCGCTACGGACGACGACGTGTGTTGGCTCCAGTGGCTGGTCAAGAACCGACTGCTGGCGAACCAGAATGCTGCTTCGCCGCGGCTGGCGCAACTCGTCGCTCAATACCGCGACGTCGAGCAAAACCAGATTTCGCTCCCGCGCATGATCGCGGGCGTGGCCGACGAAGGCGACGGCTTTGATCATCCGGTGCTTGTCCGCGGCGACTGCACAAAGCCCGGCACGCCGGTCGAGCGCCGCTACTTGGAGGTGCTGTACAGCCGGGGCGAACTATACCGTCGCGGCAGCGGACGCCTGGCCCTGGCCGAGGCACTGACGAGGCCCGAGAATCCATTCACGGCGCGGGTGATGGTGAACCGCGTCTGGCAATGGCTATTCGGTGCTGGCCTGGTGCGCACGCCCGACGACTTTGGCCATCTCGGCGAAAAGCCCTCGCACCCCGAACTGCTCGAGCACCTCACGGCGCAGTTCATTGCCGACGGATGGTCGGTCAAAAAGCTGGTCCGGTCGCTGGTCCTCACCCGGGCTTTTCAGTTGGATGCGGTGCCGACGCAGGCCGCCAGGGAGCGTGATCCGCAGAACATTCTGCTGACGCATTACTCGGTCCGCCGAGCGGAAGCGGAAGTAATTCGCGATAGCATTCTGGCAGTCTCGGGCCGGCTGGATCCGACGCTGCTGGGCCCCAGCGTCCATCCTTACCGCGAGAAAGACGATACGCAGCTGCGATTGTTCGCGGGTCCGCTCGACGGCGACGGCCGCCGCAGCATTTATCTCAAGGTCCAACTCATCGAAGCGACGCGATTCTTGAGCGCGTTCAATCTGCCGGGCGGCAAAGTCGTGCAGGGCCGGCGTGATAACAGCAACGTACCGGCCCAAAGCCTGGCCCTGCTGAATGATCCCTTCGTGCTGGCGATGGCCGATTTTTGGGCTGGCCGGCTCGTGACGCGGAAAAACGATACCGTTGCCGGGCGAGCGAGCTCGATGTTCGAAACCGCGTTGGGACGCGTGCCGACGGCCAGCGAACGCGAGGTGTTCGTGGCGGCGGTGCGAAGTTTTGCTCAGCTGCGTGGAGTTGCGGAGCAAAACGTCCTGGCCAGCCGCGTGGTGTGGAAGGACTCCGCGCACGCGCTGTTCAACTTTAAAGAACTGATCTTCATTCCGTGAGCACCATGACACTCAACCCTCGCTCGCCGATTCACGCTGCCGGCTGCGGCTGCTCCGGTCGCCTGCCGGTGCCCGTCAGTCGCCGCGACATGCTCAAGGCCAGTGCCACGGGCTTTGCCTGGACGGCGTTTTCGGCGCTGGCCCAGGACCGCGCGGTGGCCAGCTCGATCGCGCCGTCGGGACCGCATTTCGAGCCGCGTGCCAAGAGCGTGATCTTCATGTTCATGGACGGCGGCGTGTCGCACGTGGACACCTTCGACCCGAAGCCCGAGCTGACCAAACGCGACGGCCAGCCGTTTGCCACGGGTGCAGGCCGCAAATGGGTCAAGAGTCCGTGGAAGTTTGCCCAGCATGGTCAATGCGGCGCGTGGGTCAGCGAGCTGTTCCCGCACATCGCCACCTGCGTGGACGACATGGCCATCATCCGCTCGATGAAGGCCGATCTGCCGATCCACTCGGCGGGCAATCTTTTTCTGCATAGCGGCCATAGCCAGGCCGGCCGGCCCAGTATCGGTTCGTGGGTGACGTATGGGCTGGGAACCGAGAATCAGAACCTGCCCGGCTATGTCGTGCTCAGCTTTGGCCATTATCCGCTGGGTGGGTCGGAAGTTTTCGCCAGCGGTTTTCTGCCGGCTGCGCACGAGCCGACCATGTTGCGGTCGGAAGGTGTTCCGATTGAAAACATCGTTCCGGCGGACGCTCCGCTGCAACGCGCGAAACTCGGGCTGCTGGCCTCGGCCGATCGCGGATTCTCCGCCAGGCTAGGCGGAAGCGAAGCTGTCGAAAGCGCGATTCATAACTACGAACTGGCCGCGCGCATGCAACTGCTGGTTCCCGACGTGCTGGATGAATCGGGCGAAACCAAGGCCACGCGCGAACTCTACGGCCTGGACGATGCGGAAAGCCACGCGCGGCTCTATGCCCGGCAGTGTCTGCGCGCTCGCCGGTTGGTGGAAGCCGGGGTGCGCTTCGTGCAGATCAATTGTCCGCCCGGACGCGCCAGCGGCGTCTGGGACCAGCACGACGGCCTCAAGCTGCACCACGAAAAAAACGCTCGCCATACCGATCGCGCCATCGCCGCGCTGATCAAGGATCTCAAGCTGCGCGGACTCTTGGACACGACCCTCATCGTCTGGGCGGGCGAATTCGGCCGCACGCCGCACGCGCCCAAACCCGACGGCCGCGACCATCATCCCGAGGGCTTTTCCGTCTTCCTGGCTGGCGGCGGCGTGAAAGGCGGCACCATCCACGGCGCGACCGACGAGTTCGGCGTTCACGCCGTCGAGAACGTGTGCGACATGCACGATCTGCACGCGACGATCCTGCACCTGTTGGGGCTGGATCACAAGCGTCTGACGTACCGCTATTCCGGCCGCGATTACCGCCTGACCGACGTGCATGGCCGCGTGATCCAGGGCATCATTGCGTAAGGCAGCCGCCAGATTTGAAAGATAGGAAACCGGTCGCGGCTCGCGAATATCGTTTACAGAAACGGTCGCTGAGGCTACATTGCCTGCGCAACCGCTGTTGACTCCCCACCGACGTTTGTTCCTGCCGCGCGACACGCCATCCTTCGCATCCACGCCCCGCGAGGAGCCAGCCATGAACTCCGCTGGACGACCGGCATTTCCCCAGCATCCGCGGTTCTCGCGCCGCCATCTGCTCGAGGCGGGCAGCATCGGACTGCTCGGGCTGGGTATGAACCATGTCGAGGCGCTGCGGGCCATGGCCGGCACCACGGCCGCGCCCAAGGCCGACGCCTGCATCTACATCTTCCTTTCCGGCGGGCTTGCGCAGCACGAAAGTTTTGACCTCAAGCCCGAGGCGCCCGATGGCGTGCGCGGCGAGTTCAAGCCGATTGCCACCACCACGCCGGGCATCGAGATCTCCGAGCACTTGCCGTTGCTGGCCCAGCGCAGCCGCCATTGGGCCCTGTTGCGGTCGCTCTCTCACGGCTCGAACGACCATTCGGCCAGCCATCACATCATGCTCACCGGGCGCTCGACGATGCCCGTGGGCTTTGATCCCAATCGGCCGAAGGCAGTCGATTATCCGGCCATGGTCTGTGTGGCGGGCCACAATGCCGCGCGGCAAAACACGAACCTGCCGCCGGCCGTGGTCCTGCCCGAGACGCTCATTCATTGGTCGGGCCGGACCATTCCCGGCCAGTACGGCGGCCACATGGGCCATCGGCGCGATCCGTGGTTTATCGAGGCTTCGCCGTATCATCCCGTGCAGCGCGGCGCGTATCCCGGCTACAACTTTGCCAATGCAGGGCTGGCGTTCAAGCCGGAGTACCGCGTGTTCCAGGCGCCGAACCTGACGCTGGCCGATGGCATGACGATGGACCGCTTCCACGGCCGGCTGGCGGTGCTCGGCGAGATCGATCGCCAGCGGCGCGACTGGGACCGCTTCGCCCAAGTGGAGCAGTTCGATCGGTTCCGGCAGGGAGCCATCTCGCTGCTGGCAGACCAGAAGGTCCGCAGCGCGTTTGATGTGACGCACGCGCCGGACGCCGAGCAGGACCGTTACGGCCGCAACAGTTTTGGCTGGTCGCTGCTCATGGCCCGGCGGCTGATCGAAGCCGGCGTGACGATGGTGCAAGTGAACCTGGGCAATGACGAGACCTGGGACCAGCACGGCGATATCTTTCCGCGGCTGCGAGACAATTTGTTTCCGCCGACCGATCGCGCCCTCTCGGCGCTGCTCGACGACCTGGCCGACCGCGGCCGGCTCGATCGGACGCTGATCGTCATGGCCAGCGAGTTCGGCCGCACCCCGCGTTTGAAGCTCTTGAAGGGCATTTATAGCCGGGCCGGCCGCGACCACTGGGGCGCGGTGCAAAGCGTGTTTTTTGCTGGCGGCGGCGTGCGGGGCGGCACGGTTATCGGCTCGAGCGACCGCATCGGCTCGCAGCCGGCCAGCGATCCGCAAAAGCCGGAAAACCTAGCCGCCACGATCTACCATGCGTTGGGAATTCCCGAAACCACGATGTGGCACGACGACCTCGACCGGCCGCACCATGTGTACTTCGGCCAGCCCATCCGTGGGCTGCTGGCTTGACGTCAAGTGCGGTTGCAACAACGGCAAAATACGCTAAGCTGCTGGACTTGTGACCAGACAGACAGTCTCCGGCCGCTGATGGAAAAGACGCAATCATGGTTCGTCCCCGCACCGAACTGACCAAAGCCCGCAACTCGCTGCGCTGCCCCAAGTGCGGCTCCAAGATCCACCGGCGCATGAAGCGCTGCAAGCGCTGCGCGAAATTGCAGCCGAAAAACTAGGCGGATGTGAAAAGTCGAAAGCGAAAAGTGAAAAGTGCCGGAGGGTTTCGTTCCCCACTCTTCACTCTGCACTTTTCACTTTCCGTAGTCTTCGTCGCCTAGCGGCAGCTCGAGAGGGCGCCAGTCTGCCGGCACCGGTGCGGCCACTGCCACGGGTTCGCGCGTCATGGGGTGATTGAAGGCCAGACCGCGGGCGTGCAGGGCGATGGCCAGCAAACGCTGGTCCTCGTACTGCCGGCCGAATGGCAGGTGGGCCCCGTACATCGAGTCGCCCAGCACCGGGAACCCGCGGCTGGCACATTGCACGCGAATCTGGTGATTGCGGCCGGTCTCCAATTCGATCTCGAGCCACGAGCCGCCGGACCAGCGGCCGAGCGTGCGATAGTGCAGCACGGCGGCCCGGCCCTCGGGATCGTCTTCGCCCACGACCAGCACCCGCGGTTGGCTCGGCACTTTGCGCAACCGATCGTGCCAGGTGCCGCCGTCCGGCTCGGGCGTGCCTTCGACGCAGGCCCAATATGTCTTGTGCACCGTCCGGTCTTCGAACTGCTTGCTGATCCGACGGGCCGCGCGCGAGTGCCGGGCAAAGACGATCGCTCCCGACACTGGACGATCGAGCCGATGCGGCACGCCCAGATACACGTTGCCGGTCTTCTGCTCGCGCGCGCGGATCCAATCCTTGACCCGGGCTTCGAGGCTGTCGATGCCCGGCGGCGCCTGCGTCAGTAATCCGGCCGGTTTGCAAAACACCATGCAGGGGCCGGACAGGTACAGGATCGGAGCGGGATCGTCGCACATCGGGCGGTGGCGCTTTCGCAGCGAGAGAAACAGCGGTTTTACAAAGATAAAAAAAGACTGGAACAGAAGGCCGCAAAGAACGCTAAGAAAGACAGAAAGCAGCAGAGACGCAAATTACCGTAAAACAAAAAAAGACAGGGCGCTGGAACCCGATTGATTCCAGCGCCCTGGCGCAAAATGTCAGGTGTTAGTTGTGATTTATACCTGTCCGGCAGCGGGCACGGTAAACGGTGCGCGGTAGACGCGTGTCAGTTGCAAATCGGCCGAAGGATTGTTCACAAAGGTTTCGGCTTGCGGGTTAATGGCCAGCTTTTCGCCGAAATAAATCTCGGTCGCGTCGGGCAAGTTGTTTTCGTGCAGGTGTTCGACCACGCGGTTGAACGTGTCGCTGGCCTCTTCGCCTTGCAGTCGGCTCTTGGCATCGCCCAGCGAAACCTTCGTGCCCAGGCGGTACGAGATATTGCCCAGGTGGCACAGGGCGCTGGACAAATGGCCTTCGAGAATGTCGGCGTTCAGGTCGCCGGAATTGCGGCTCCGCACGGCCTTCAGGAAGTTGTCGAAATGGACGTTGCCGACGTCCTTGGTTTTCTGGGTGGGGAACTTCAACACCATCTTGCCTTGACGGTCGAAGGCCGCTCCGTCGTTGTAGCTGGTGAGCACGACGTAGCCGTCGGTGCCTTCGAACACGACGCCCACCTTGGCGTCGCGATACGGCGCGGTCTTCAGCCCGCGAACTTCGAAGACCAGCGACTTGTCGCCGTAGTCGTGCATCACGACCTGGGTATTGGCCGTTTGGCCCGCGTCTTCATACCCCAAGCGGCCGCCATAGCTGAGCACCGCCTTGGGCAATTCCGTGCTGCCGACGCCCCAGCGGGCGATGTCCATCTGGTGAATGCCCTGGTTGCCCAGGTCGCCGTTGCCGTAGTCCCAGAACCAGTGCCAATCGTAATGGAACTGTTTGCGCGTCACCGGCTCGATCGGCGCCGGCCCGGACCACAAGTTGTAATCAACCGTGGCCGGCACGGGGTAATTGCCTTTGGGGCCAATCGAGCCACGCGGCTTGTAGCACAGCCCGCGGGCCACCTTCAACTGGCCGATCTTGCCGTCGTGAACGTACTGGACGGCCTCGATCGTGCCGGGCATCGAGCGGCATTGCGTGCCGGTCTGGCAGATTTTCTTGTACTTGCGGGCGGCCTCGACGATGCGGCGGCCTTCGCTCACGTTGTGGCTGACCGGCTTTTCCACGTACACGTCTTTGCCGGCCTGGATGGCCCAGATGGCGCACAGCGCGTGCCAGTGATTGGGCGTGGCCGTGCTGACGATGTCCACCGACTTGTCGTCGAATACGTCGCGCAGGTCGCGGACGAACTTCGGCTTGTGCCCGTGCTTCTTTTCATATTCCGCGCAGCGCTTCTGTCCGACTTCTTCGTCGGCGTCGCAGATGACCGTGACGCGGGCCCCGTTGCGGTCGCCAAAGCCGGCCAGATGGCTCGCGCCCCGGCCCTTCACACCGATCACGGCGACGCTCAGCATGTCGTTGGGGCTTTTGCCGGCCTGCTCGGTTTCCTTGGCCAGCACGCGCGAAGCGCCGGCACCGGCCATGGCGGCGGTCGCCGCGAGCATCGAGTCTTCCAGAAAGCGGCGTCGCGAAAGAGAAGCCATAGCGCACGTGCTCCTTATCAGCTTTTGACGGGTAGGAATATCGGCAGGAATCAACGACCGGCAGAACCAGTAGCGTAACAGACGGCCAAGGCGTTTTTCCAGCACATTTTCGCCAAATTGAGGTCCCGAAAACGAACCCCTGCCTCTCGAACAGCCTTTCCCAGCCCAGGGAAGTCAGGACCACGGATCACACGGATGGCACGGATGCGGACGGGGGGACGTTTCAACGGTGTTATCGGTGAAATCCGTGGTTGGCTCATTCCGTCTTTACCCCATAGGAAAAAGGCCCAGTTACAATGATGCTCGGTTTGAATTGCACATCGAGCCGGCTGCGATCCTAAGTGAGGGCAAAACGATGAACATCAAGCGGCTGTTGCTGGCGATTCTGGCGGGCTTTGTCTTCATCCTCGCCAGCGATTTTCTGATTCACGGCGTCTGGCTCGAGCCCGACTACCAGGCCACGGCCGGCATGTGGCGCAGCCAGCCGGAGATGCAGGCCCGCATGCCGTACATGACGGCCGGGCAACTGCTGGCCGTCGTCTGCTTTGTCGGCTTATGGGCTGCCGGCCTGGCCCCGCACTGCCGCGGGCTGGGTTGTGCCGTCGGCTACGGTTTGCTGATGGGCTTGTTCGAACAGGCCATGACGCTCATCCAATACGTCGTGTCTCCGCTGCCGCCCGAACTCGCGGCCAAATGGTTCGTGAGCGGCGTTTTTCAAGCCATGCTGTTGGGCGTGATTACGTTCGGAGTCTACAAGCCGCGCGTGAACGCAGGCGCCTGCGTGACTGAGATCCGGGGGAGTAGCCACGGGTGACAGTGCGCTCAGTGCCGCGGCACGAAGCGGCTCATGATGTAGTCGAGCAGGCGGGGAGCGAGACGCTCGCCGAGCACTACAAAGCGGCCTTTGAAGCTGGGCACGATCTCGTGGGCGCCGCGCTGCATAGCGCGCACCATTGCCCGAGCCACGGCTTCGGGGCTCGTGGCTCCGCCGCCTTCCCACGGCGTCGAGCCGCGGCGGTCGATGACGCTGGTAAAGAACTCGGTCTTGGTTGTGCCGGGACATACCACCAGCACGCCGACGCCGTCGGCGGCCAGTTCGGCCCGCAACGATTCGCTGAATCCGCGCACGGCAAACTTGCTGGCGCAATACTCGCTCGAAAAGGGAATGCCCCGATGCCCGAGAATCGAGCTGACATTGACGACCAGCGGCTGCTGGCCCTGCTTCAAGAGCGGCAGCGCGAGCCGCGTCAGTTCCACGAGCGCGAAAAAGTTGACTTCCATCACGCGCCGCAGGCGACCGGACTCAGCTTCGTCAAATCGCCCCAGCGCACCAATGCCGGCGTTGTTGACCAGCACGTCCAGGCCGCCAAAGGCCTGCTGCGACCTTTCGACCATGGCCCGGCGCACGCCGTCATCGGCAACGTCGCCGATGACCGTTTCGCAGGCCGCCCCTAGCCGCGCGACTTCATCGGCCGCGGCTTGCAGCTTGTCCGGGCTGCGCGCGTTGAGCACCAACCGGGATCCGTGTCGGGCCAACTCGATGGCTAGCGCCCGGCCGATGCCCGTGGACGCGCCCGTAATCACCACGCGGCGGCCGGAAAGATTGCGTCGTGTCATGCTGCTGCAGGTGCCGCGAGCCGAGCGGCACCCGGGAGCGGCGATCGATGATGCGTGAGCAACAAGCCCGGCTCGGCTCGCCAGGCCTACTGGTCGGAGTAAACTCGCGTGCTCTCTTCTTTGGTGATCGGCGCGCGAATGTCGTCGGTCGTGAGCTGTACGCGGACCCGCATGTCGCCGGCAGCCTGGCATTGGACGCGCATGCGATAGACTGTCGAGGCTTTGGGGGCCAGCCGAGGGAGTTCCTGGAAGCGCACCTGCTGGCCGTCGACCGCAAAGCGGGTCGGCCCCTCGCACGACAGCGTCTTGATTTCCGGCGGCATCAGCGCGGTCAGCCGGACGTTGCTGGCGGCCTTCGAGCCCTGGTTGATGACCTTGACCTCGTACGTGGTTTCGCCGCCCAGCTCGACCGGATCGGCCAGGTCGGCAACTTCGAACATGATCGCGGCCACGCCTTCGACCAGCACCTGCTCCTGCTTCTCGACGTTCAAGCCGCGCTGGGCCGTGCTCTCGATCGTGATCACTTGCTCGCCGGCTTCGATGGGCAGGGCCGTCAGCGTGACGCTACCCTTCTGGTTGGGCGGTAGCTCTTCGAGCAGCCATTGCACGCGGCGCGTAGCCGGATCGAAGCGGCCCGAATTGTTGGCGTCGACGAATTTGAAGCCGGGCGGCAGCGTCGCCGCCAGCTCGACTCCTTGGGCACTGGCCGTGCCGGGATTCGAGACCCAGACCGTGTAAACGGCCTGCCGGTCGAGGAAGCGGCGGCGCGGACCTTCGAGCTTGACATCCAAGGCCGGGGCAATGACCGCCACCGGCGTCCGCTGTTCGGCTTGCAACTGACCGTCGCCGTGCGCGGTCAGCAGGTTGACCGCCACGCCCGGCTTGGCTGCGTGCAGCGAAAGCACCAGTTCGCGGGTTTCCTTCGGTTGCAATTGGCCGATGTCGTATTCCAGTTCGGCGCCGGCCGGATGTTCGACGTTCGGCGGTACGTGCTCGGCCAGCAGCACGCCGGTGGCCACGCCGGTGCCGGGATTGCTGATGCGAATCTTTATCGCCATGTCCTCGCCGATCATCACCTCGCGCGGCGATTCGACGGTAATGGCCAGGTCCGGCCGGGTGCAAATCGTGCGGCCCGAAGCCTCGGCCGCAAACTGCACGCGGGCCACACTGCCCAGCTCACCTTCGGCGGTCGGCAGGAGTTCGCATTGCACGGTGACGTCCTGGCCGGCCGGAAGCGTGCCCACGGCCCAGACCAATTCGCCGCGAGTGCCTCGCGTGGCCCGCGGCGTGGTGCTCAGCAGTTGGGCGCCTTGCGGGATTTCGTCGTGGATTTCGACCTGGTGGGCGGGCACGGCCCCGACGTTGCGGACGCGAATTTCCAGCGTGGCCGGCTTGTTGACCTGCACCTCGGGCGGAAAGATTTTTTCCAGCGTCAGCGACGGGGCCTGCGGACCTTCGAGTTGCCTGGTGCCCGGCTTGCCGGCGCCGGTATTGGTCTCGTCAGCCGAGCGAGCCTGGCCGCCTGCCGCATCGGTCCAGGGCGAAAGAGCACGGGCACCATCCGGCTCGCCACCGAGCGGACGCGGAGCGTAGCGGTCGGTCCCAGCGGCGGCATCGCCGGGTGCGCTAGACGCTGGTAATGCTTGCGTCGGTTGACCCAAGGCCGGTGCGCCCGGCGGGCCAGACTGATCGAACGGCGAACGCGCTCGTCCGCCGCCTGCGGCCAGCCCCGGCACGGCCGCGGCCGGCGGAATATCGTCTTGCGCCGCGATGGGTTGCGCACGATCGCCGCCGGCCGGACTTCCCGACCAGCGCGGCGCCCCGCCGATCGAACCCGGCGCATAGCGAGCCGGGGGCGATGCGGACTGCTGTGCGGTGCTCAGAGCGACCACGCACGGCCACGCAATCACTGCCAGCATGCATGAGCGAACGAAAAATCGATTCATTTCGCAAGATCCGAAAAGGGCGCGAGATAAGGGGCCGCCTACCTACCAAATCCGCACCCGGCAGAGAAGAGCAATGAGAAGTGAAAAGCGGAAAGTGAAAAGTGAATAATCGAAAGTGTGGCGGCCGCCGGTCCGCCATTTTTCACTTTTCACTGTTCACTTTTCACTCTTCCCGTCATTTCGCCGCCCGCTTGCGCTTTGTGTAGCCCTGCTCTTGGAACCAGCGCCACGCGGCGGTGGCGGCTTCGCGGGCGCTGCGGGGGGCATAGCCCAGCTCGGCGGCGGCCCGGGCGAATGAGTAATGATGAAACTCGGCCGACATTTTGGTGGAGGCCGAGTTGATGTCGGGCTCATGCCCGGTGATGCGTCCGAGCATGTCGCCGAGTTTGCCAGCACTCCAGACCTGCATGGGCCCGGCGCGGCAAATCGGGCCCCAACAGCCGATGATCTGGGCGAACATCCCCCAGGCCTGCACATACAACAGCGGCTCGCCGCCCAGGATATAACGGCGGCCCGGTTTGCCGCGCTCGGCAGCCGCCAGGATGCCGCCGACCACGTCGCGAACGTCGCAAAAATCGTTGCCGCCGCGAGGCGCCAGCATGCCTCGGCCCTCGGAAATGTGCAGCATCATCCGCCCGGACGAAGGCTTCCAATCCCAAGGCCCCAGCATATAGGTGGGATTAACGATCACGGCGTTCAAGCCCGCGGCCACGGCGTCGAGCACCAGTTGTTCGGCTTCGCGCTTCGTCACGTTGTAGGGCACGCGCACCCTGGGGTCGGGCGGCGTGTCTTCATTGGCGGCATGCTTGCGCGAGCCGATGCCCAGCGTGTCGACCGTCGAGACATGCACTAACTGGGCACCGGCGGCCTGGGCACCCATCACGACGTTGCGCGTGCCTTCGACGTTGACGGCGTGGTGCAACTCGCCATTAGTCCAGCCGATATGGACAAACGCCGCCGCGTGCACGATGCGGTCAACCCCGTGGCAAGCCCGCAATACCGCGTCACGATCGCGGACGTCGCCGTGGCAAGATTCGACGTCGAGCCCAGCCAGCGGCCGCGGGTCGCTGGTTTCGCGCGTCAGCACGCGCACCCGCTCACCTCGCTCCAACAGCGCGCGGACGGTATTGTTGCCCACCAGCCCGGTGGCGCCTGTCACCAGCGTCAACATCCGCACCGATTCTCCACGTCTGCGAAATCATCACCTCGCCGCGCTTGGTGTGAAATCGTATTTTCATTCATCATTCCGCATTCCTACTTCCGCATTGCTCCTTACGGCCGCCGGTAGTGCCATTGCTCGTCGAAGAACCCGGCGGCCGCGATCTTGCCGGGGCGATACGCGTCGGGCGGCGTGTCAAGGTCGACGACCGCCCAGTCCGGCAGCTTCGGCGTCTGCAACGAATTGCTCGTATCGTGCCCTTCGCGAAAAGTGATGCCGCTGTTGATCACCACGTAATGGTCGGGCGCGAAAGGGTTCGGATAGACCATCACCGGCACATGATGCGCTGCGGCAAACGCTTCAGCGCCCAGTTTCACCTCGTCCTGCGACCAGACGAGCGGCAGTCGTTCGGCCAGCCGCGCCAATAGCCGGTTCGAAGCCGGATCACCCCACACGATCAGGTTGTAACGGCGCATGTCCGAGTCGTCGACAGCCGTATCCACTTTGCTGTGCGGCTCGCCCCGAAACAGCCGCCGCCACCGATCGAGGAAGTGCTCCATCTCGAACTTGACCCAGCGCTGGACCTTGGGACTGGCCGCCTGGCCACTGGGCATGACCACCAAAAACGGCCGCAAAAACGCATCGTCGATTGGGCCTTGCAGCCCGTGTATTTTGCGCAGCGCATTGTCCGCCGGATAGCGGTCCGTCAATTGCCAGTGTTGCTGCTTGCGCACCAGAATCGCCTCGCGGGCGTCCGGCAGCTCGAGCCATTGCTCGTCGACTTGCAACTTTCGCCGGTCCGAACCGCTGGCCGACAGGCTCAGCCGCAACGCCGACACGTTGACGGTACGCAACTGCTTGCGACTCCAATCCAACTGGGCCCGCGCGTCTTGCCAATGCTCGCCCAAGCCCAGCATTTCCAGCGGGCCCGAGCGCGGATAGCGCAGCGTCCGGGTTTCGAGCGTCACATTGTCGGGATGCTCGGGCCGCCCGCGCGCCACGACTTGGGCCAGGCGCCGCTGAAGCTCTTTGAGCGTGTCGGGCTGATACTTATGGGCCACGCCTGGGCCGATCAAGTGTTCGAGCGTGTGACCTTCGCGGCGGAAAGCCGCTTCCATGATGCGGGCGGCTTGAATTTGCTTGTCCAGCTCGCCGCTATAGGCGATGACCGGCAGATTAAACAAGTTCAACACGTAGTCGGGCACGTCGTACCAGCCCCAGAGCTTTTGCTCGTACCAGGCCGGATAATTCTCGGGCTTGAGATGCTGGTATTGGGCCGTTTCGGCAAAGCCGGCCCCGGGGGTGACCGCGACCCAGGCATCGGGAAAATGCGCACCCAGGTGCCAGGCCCCGGCTCCGCCCATCGAAAATCCGCAAAGCACGATGCGGCCGGCATCGATGGCATAGCGCGAGCGGACCGCTTCGATCGCCTCGAATACGTCCACCTCGCCGGCGAACTTGAAGCCGTTGCAATAACGGCCAAAGGGGTGCAGCACAATCGCGTCGGCCGGATGGAAATCGCCCGGCTTGCCCTCGCGCGAAAGAATAAAGCTCAGCTCGGTCGCCTTGTCGCCGCGGCCGTGCAGCCAGACGTACAGCGGCACCGGCTTGGACCGCGCGGGCGACGTCAGGTCGAGCCCCTCGGGAATGACCAGACCATACGGCTGCACCGAGTCGTCCAAACGCGAACGGAAACCCAAGGCCAGCGTCCCGTGCTTGCCCAGCCACGACGGCTTGCCGGCGGTCAGCTCATCTAGCCGGGCTTGCCCGCGGCGCAGCAGATCGTCGGCCCGAGCGACATCCTTGGGATCGAAGAACTCGTCGTTGGCCAGCGCGACTTGCACCGCCTTGAGATAGATCTCGACGTCGGGCAGCCGCTCGCGGGCCGGAAGTTCGAGCTTGCCGCGTGCGGTCTGCACGCGTCGGGTCAGCCGCGAGACGGCCGTTTCCAACCGCGCCCGATCTTCGGCCGGGACGGAAATGCCCGGCGGAGGGAGCTTTCGCGAGATGGGCGGGACGGCCTTGTCGGGGGTTTGCGCCCCCAACGGACCTGCCGCGAGCAGCAGCAACAGTGTCAGACAGCTACGCACGACGGTCGCCTCCCGATTCAGCAACAGGACTACTGGCGGCTTGAGTGCCGGTTGCGTCGACAACCGCCAGTGTACTTTGACGGGCCCCCGACCACCGGCCAGAATGGGAGCATTGTAATCAGTCATTCATGGCAGCACCAACGCTACCCGGTCGATCGGCGGGCCGCCCCCCAACGCATGACAACTCTCTTGCAATCAGCTCCCGAGTCCGCACCGGCCGCAGTGACGACGTGGCCGATCAAGCTGCGCTTGAGCGCCATGATGTTTTTGCAGTATTTCATGCAGGGGGCGTACCTGCCAATCGTCTCGGTCTACGTGCAGGACTATCTGGGATTCGACAGCCGCGAGGTGGGCTGGTTCGGATCGGCCCTGGCCGTAGGACCGCTGTTTGCGCCGGTGGTGGTGGGGCAATTGGTCGATCGGCATTTCGCCACCCAGCGCGTGCTGGCCGTCTGCCATTTGCTGGCCGGCATCGTGATGCTCGTGCTGTACGCCCAGACACAGTTCTGGCCGGTCATCTTGCTGGGCACCGTCTATTCGGTGCTTTACATTCCCACAATGATGCTCACCAACTCGCTGGCCCTGTCGCACCTGGCCAATCGCGAACGGGAGTTCCCGCGCATCCGGATGTGGGGCACGATCGGCTTTATCGTGCCGGCCTGGCTGATCGAGTACTGCTGGCTGTCCGGACTCGAGGCCGACGAACTGGCCGTGGCCCGCGGCGTGGCGTTTGCGCTGGCTGGCGTGGCAGGGCTGGTGATGGCCGCCTATTGCCTCTCGCTGCCAGACACGCCCCCAGCCGGGCGGCCCAACGCGCGCTTCGCCCCAGCCGAAATCGCGGGCCTGCTGGCGGACCGGCGTTTGCTCGTGCTGGTGCTGATCAGTTTTTTAATCGCCGTCGTACACAACTTTTATTTTGTCTGGAACAGCCCGTTTCTGACCAGCGTGCTGGCGCGCAGCGGCATCCGCGGGGCCTGGGAGCAGCGCATTAGTTCGTTGGGCCAGGTGAGCGAGATTGCAGTGATGGCCGTGTTGGGCCTGGCACTGGCGCGTTGGGGGTTCAAACGCGTCATGCTCATCGGCACGCTCGGCTATCTGCTGCGCTGCCTGCTATTGGCCGCGGCCGGCTCGGAGGTGACCGCCGGCGCCAGTTTGGCGCTGGCCACCGTGGCCCAGGCGATGCATGGCTTGTGCTTTGGCTGTTTTCTGGCCGCCGCCTTTATTTATGTCGACCGGATCGCACCGGCCGATGCACGCGGCAGCATGCAAACGCTGTATGGAAACTTCGTGGTCGGACTGGGCGCCGTGGCCGGCGCGTGGCTGGCCGGCCAGGTCGGCTATGCCTGCGAAATGCCCGGTGCCGGCGCCCCGCAGCACGCCTGGGTGCCGCTCTGGCTAAGCTCGGCCGCCGTGGCCGGCATCTGCGCCATCGGCTTTGCGGCACTGTTTCCCGACGATCGTCAGCCAGAAAGCTCGCCGGTGCATGTTTGAACGAGTCCACGCATCTTGTCCGCCGCAGTTGGCCGGCAATGGGCAGCCTGTTCGAAATGGTGTTGCTGGGGCCGGATGACGAACATCTTGACGCGGTGGCCAGTGCGGTTCGCGACGAAGTGGAGCGCGTCGAGCGGCTGCTGTCGCGGTTCGACCCTCGTAGCGAACTGTCCAGGCTCAACCGCGAGGCGGCCCGCGGAGCCGTGCGGGTTGACCGCGACCTGTTCGATCTTTTAGACGCGTGCAAGGTATGGTGGATGCATAGCGAAGGCTTCTTTGATATTACCTGTTCGGCCAGCCAGCCATCTGAGGACGGCTCGTCGGCGACCATGGCCGATGCCATGCTCGACCCGGATGCGTCAGCGGTCCGGTTTACGCGCCCCGGCATTCAACTCGACTTGGGCGGCGTGGGCAAAGGCTACGCACTTGATTGCGCCGCTGATATTCTCTCCGCTTTTTCCGTCGACCGGTTTTTCTTGCACGGCGGCACCAGTTCGGCGCTGGCACACGGTGGGGGCCCCGATGGGCAGCCCTGGCGCCTGGGGGTGCGGGATCCCTGGTCCGATCAACCGGGCGACGAGTTGTGCCAGGTGGAGCTTGTGCGGCGAGCCTCGTCGTGCTCCGCCATTGTCGGTCCGGGACGCAGCGAATCGGATATTGTCGTGCCCGCGACCGGCCGGCCGCTCATCGGTCAAGCCGCCTGCCTGGCGTTGGCAAATCTGGCAACCGAAGCCGAGATCCTATCGACGGCGCTGTTGGCGATGGGAAAGCCGCGCGCGGCGGACTATATTGAACGCAGCGGCGCCGCCGGCGTTGCCGTAGCCTGGATCGAGCGTGCCAGCGATCAATCGGTTCTCAATTGGATCTCGCCGCCGAGCAACCCCGCCGGTTAACGTCTCATGCCATCGCGCCGCAACTTTATCCGCACCACGGCCGGCGCCGCACTCGTCACGGCTGCCGCAACGGCAAAAGCCGCTGATCCGCAGCCGGTTCGCGTGGCGATCGTGGGCACCGGCGGCCGTGGTTGCGATCTGCTCCGCAGTCTGTCGACGATCCCCAGCGTCGAGCTGATCGGCGTGTGCGACGATTACCCGCCGCACCTGGCCCGCGGCGCTAAATACGCCGGCCCGCAAGCGCGCACATTCACCGATTATCGCCGCATGCTGGATGCGCTGAAGCCGCAGGCCGTGGTGGTGGCCGTGCCGCTGTTCTTGCATTACGAAGTGGCCAGCACGGCGCTAGCTGCCGGCTGCCACGTGTTCTGCGAAAAGACCATGTGCTACAGCCTGGAGCAGGCGCAAAAACTCGTGAGCGAGGTGGAAGCCTCCGGCCGCGTGTTCCAGGTGGGCCTGCAACGCCGGGCCAATCCGATTTATCAGCAGGCCGTGGCGATGGTCGGAGCCGGCGTGCTGGGGCAGATCACGGCCATCAAGAGCCAGTGGCATCGCAACAACAACTGGCGGCGGCCTGTGCCCGTCGCGCGCAGCGACCCGCAGTGGAACGCGCTCGAGCGGCGGCTGAATTGGCGGCTCTATCGGGCCAGCTCGCAAGGGCTGATGGCCGAGTTGGGCAGCCACCAAATGGACGTCGCCAATTGGCTGCTGGGCACCGCCCCACGCAGGGTGCTCGCCAGCGGCGGGATCGACTACTGGCGCGACGGCCGGGAAGTGGCCGACAACATTTTTTGCATCTACGATTACGAGCTGCCGGCTCCCGCGCAAGCCGGTTCGGCCGGCCGCACCTATCGCGTGCGCGTCACCTATTCGTCGCTGTGCAACAATGCGTACGAAGGCGCGGCCGAGCTGGTGATGGGCACGCGCGGCACGCTGTATCTGACTTCCGGCAAGGGGCTGCTGTTTCGCGAGGCCGTCGGCGAGGACGTGGTTTGGGGAAACCGGCAGGCCGACCAGGGCGCCTCGATCATCACCTCCGGCAAGACGCTCAAGCTGGCCAATAGCCCCTGGGCCCATCGCGGCCAGCCCATCGAGATCGACAACCTCATTGGCGACGACACGCGCGACGAGCTGGTGTCGTTCGTCGATCACGTGCGCCGCGGCGATCGTCAGACGCTGTGCGACGTACGCGAGGGCCTGCGCGACACGGCCACTGTGCTGATGGCCAACCAGGCAATGGCCACCGGCCAGGCCGTCGAGTATCCGGCATAATGCGAGGAATTGCGCGATGCGAAATCTGGTACGACCAGTCGCGGCGTGTCTCGGCTTGTTGCTTGCGGACGTAGCGAATGTCGAGTCGGCCGAGATCGTCGGGCGGCCGGTGCGGATCGTAACGCTGTCGTTTGCGATGGGCGAAGCGGTCGAAAGCATTGCGAAGATCGTCGATCGCGAGGCGGCCGCCGGTGTCGATCTGATCGTGCTGCCTGAGAGTTGGACCGGCAAACAGCCCGAGCCGCTCGAGGGACCGGCAACGCGGACAATGGCGGCGCTGGCCCACAAGCATCACACGTATCTGGTCAGCCCGATCTACCGGAAAGACGGCGATCGGGTCTGGAACTCGGCGGTGCTGCTCGATCGCAACGGCGAAGTCGCCTATGTGTACGACAAAATTTGCCCGGTGCCGACGGAATACCAGCGCGAGTACCGTGGCCGCAGCTATGACGGCATCGCCAGTCTCCAGTGCGGCAGCCGGGCCGCGGTGGTCGAGACCGATTTCGGCAAACTCGGCCTGGCGGTTTGCTTCGATATTTCGTTTCCCGAAATCTGGCAGCAGCTGGCCGAGCAGGGCGCGGAACTCGTGGCCTGGCCCAGCGCCTATCCGGGCGGCTTGTCGCTCCAAGCCCACGCGATCAATCATCACTATTACATTGTCTCGGCCACGCACAACCATCGGCCCAACATGAACTGCCCGGTGGTCGATATCACCGGCAAGCTGGTCGAGGATCCCGGCATTCCCAACGGCAATACCGAGGGGCCGGCCGTCGCGCGTTTCACGCTCGACTTGGACCGCCGCATTTACTCGCACGATTTCGCCTATCTGAGCATTGCTCGGCGGATGGTTGCCGAGCATCCCGGCCAGCTCGAGATCGAAACCTATCTGCCGCACGAGTCGTGGTTCGTGCTGCGAGCGCTAAAGCCCGGCGTGCAGGTTCGCAAGCTGGCAGCTCAGTACGGACTGCGCGAAGCGCGAGAATCGACGGCCGACGCCCGCGCGGATGTCGACCGTCGCCGCGGCCAGCCGCTGGCCGAAGCCCTGCGAGCCGGCAAGTAGGGTGGGCACTGCCCACCAATGGCGCGTCCGGTGCTACTTTTTTTCCACGATCCAGATGTTCTGGAAGCGGACAGGATTGCCGTGGTCCTGGAGATACAGCGGGCCGGGCTCGGGGCCTTCCTTGATGGGGGCGGCGCGCGTGGCCTGCGGAATCTTGGTCTTGTTCTGCACGATCTCGCCGTTCTGGCGGACGGTGATCACGGCGTCCTGCGTTTTTTTGCCGGACGAATCATAGCGTGCGGCCGTGTAATCAATGTCGTAGGTCTGCCACGTGAGCGGCGGATAGCACATGTTCGTGTCGGGCGCTTTCACCGTGTAGATGGCTCCGCAGTCATTATCCTTCGCATCCAGGCCGAAGGAATCGAGAATCTGCACCTCGTAGCGGCCTTGCAGATAGCAGCCGCTATTGCCGCGGGCCTGGCCCAGCGCGGTGGGCATAAAGGGAGTGCGGAATTCGAGGTGCAGCGTGCAATCGCCGAACTTTTGCTTGCTGGTCACGCCCGGCATCAGCAGGTGATCGTCGGTCATTTTGCCGCCTTCGAATGCGTCGGCGCTCTTGCCATCGAACAGCACGATCGCTCCCTCGGGCGGCCGCTTGCCCAGCGTGGGGCTCACGCGCTCGGAGTGCTTGAGCGTGCCGACCTGTTGCTGGTCGGGATCGAGCAGCGTGAGCACGCCGTCGGCCAACCGGCCGCCGCCGAGCAGATGCTTGAAGACCACCGCGCCGTCCTCGGTCTGGCCGTTGCCGTCGTATTTCGTCTGGCGATCCCAGCCTGAGCCTGGCAGGCCGCCCAAATAAATCTGCGAGTAGAATTTTCCCTCGCCGCGCGCCACCAGTTGTGCTCCAACCGCAAACTGTCCAGAGCCAACTTCTACCTGGCCGGTGTACTCACCCTGGAGTTTGAAGTCAGGCCCGGCATCCGAGGGATCGGTGTAGGCCTTGGGGTGTTTGTCATCGGCCGCGGCCACCACGCTCGCGCCGAGCACGCAGAGACTAAACAGCGCGACGAGAGTTCGTTCGAACCACATCCGTTTTTCTCCTCCCAGGCACGCAACTTGCCCGGATCTAGACGTTTTTTAGCAGCAAATGCAGGTCCATTGTCCGGATTCTGCCGCCGTGGGACAAGCGGCGAGCCGGCGCGAGGCGTAAAAAAATCAGGACCTCCCGGCCGCCTATTTCCGGGCGAGTTAGAATAAATGGGACGACTGGCAAGGCCTGGATTTTGAGAGGGTAACCGTCCATGACTTCAGCCGCTTCCCATGCCGTCGATAGTTCCTGCCGCCCGGCCTCTGAACAGCCGAGCTTAATCGAGCAGGAGTTTGATGTCGCCGTGGGCCGCTATCCGCGAGTGGCGATCATGCCGGAGGTGCGCCGGCTGTCGGTCGTCAGCCCGTGGCGCACGACCTTCACCATCGCCCTGCAATGGGTCATGATTCTGGCGGCCGGCACGCTGGCCGCGAAGTCGGGGCACTGGCTGGTGTATTTGCTGGCGATGGCCGTGATCGGCAGCCGGCAGCAGGCGCTGGGTATTCTGGTACACGACGCCACGCACTATTTGCTGTATCGCAATCGCACGGTCAACGACCTGGTGAGCGATCTGTGCTGCGCATTTCCGGTGAACATGAGCACCACGCTCTACCGGCACACCCACTTTCGGCACCATCGCTTTACTAATACCGAGCAGGATCCCGATTGGGTGCTGCAACAGCGCGATCCCGACTGGCGCTGGCCCAAGACGCGGCGCGAGGCGGTGATCTTGTTTTTCCGCTGCGCGCTGGCGCTCAACATGCGCGGAGCGTACAAGGCCGCGGCCGTTTGGTCGCCGGCCGCGCATCTGCTCGATCGCCTCGGGCCGGCGTATCCGCTGCACTGCCGCGTCTTGTATCTGCTTTCGTCGGCCGCGATCTGGGTGGTGTTGATCCAGACCGGCATCCTGCTGCCAGCCATCGTGCTCTGGATCGTGCCGGCAATGACCATGCTGAACGTGACCAATCGCATGCGGGCGACGGCCGAGCATATCCTGACGCCGAACACGCACGAGCTGGATTCCACGCGCACGGTGATCCCCAGCCCCTGGGAGCGGTTTTTTATCGCCCCGCTGAACATCAATTACCACCTCGAGCATCACATGTTCCCTTCGGTGCCCTCCTGGAACTTGGGCCGACTGCACGGCCTGTTGATGCAAGACCCGCAATTCCGCTCGCAGGCCCATATCACGCGCTCCTATTTCGGCCGGGCCGGTCTGATCAGCGAGCTGATGCTGCCCGAAACGGCCGCCACAGGCCACCCCAGCGCACCGGCTTGCCATTGACGGCCGGCATGCTCGATCGCCATGTTGGAGAGCCGCTGAGGCCTCCCGTAGGTGCCGCGAGCCGAGCGGCACGGTGACAATTTGAGCGCTGCTTCGCGAGCCCGGCTCGGCTCGCCGGGCCTACGGATATGTCGACGTGCATTTTGTCTCGCTTGTACTGAAGAACATCGGCCGGCGGCGATTTCGTTCGACTTTCACGGTGGTGGGCGTGGCTGTGGCGGCCGGCGCGGTGGCGGCATTGATGGGCTTGTCCACCGGATTCGAGCAAACGCTGGTCGACATGTATCGCCAGCGCGGCATCGACCTGGTTGTGGTACGGACCGGAGTCACCGAGCGGCTCACCAGCTCGCTCGATGCACGGCTCGAGCAGACCCTGGCCGGATTGCCCGAGGTGCGGCAAGCGGCTCCTGAGCTGCTGGATGTCGTGTCGCTCGAAGATGCGAACCTGGTCGGGGTTACGGTCTACGGCTGGCGGCCGGACTCGCTCGTGTTCGATCATTTGCGGCTGCTGGCCGGCAAAAACCTGGCGCCCGACGCCGGCCGTAGCGTGCTGCTCGGCACCGTGCTGGCCAAGGATCTCGGCAAGCGGGTCGGCGATCGGGTCGAAGTTTATGCCGGCGTGCCATTTCAAGTCGTAGGCATTTTCCAAAGCTACAACGTATACGAGAATGCGGCCATGATCGTGCCCTTGGCCCAACTCCAGCAACTCACCAATCGTCGCGGCCGCGTCACGCTGTTCGACCTCGTGCTCCGCGACCGTGCCGATGCGCAAGCGACTGATCAGCTCATCCATCGCATCGATGGCCTCGGCAGGGGACTCACGGCCATGACCACTGGCACCTATGTGTCCACCAGCGCGCAGCTCCGCTTGGGCCGGGCCATGGCTGTGCTCGTGTCGACCATTGCCCTGGTGATGGGCACCCTGGGCGTGCTCAATACGATGGTCATGGCCGTGTTCGAACGCACGCAAGAGATCGGCATCCTGCGGGCCATCGGCTGGCGGCGCGGCCGCGTGCTGCGGATGATCCTGCTCGAGTCCGTGCTGTTGAGCCTGGCCGGTGCCGTGCTGGGCACGCTGGCCGCCGTGCTGCTGTGCCGGCTGCTCGGGCATTTGCCCGGCGCCGGCGGCCTGGTCAGCGGCCAGATTCCGCCGCTGGTCATTGTCGCTTGCCTGGCGCTGGCCCCTGTGCTGGGTTTGCTCGGCGGGCTGTATCCCGCGTGGCACGGCTCGCACCTCTTGCCGACCGAAGCACTGCGCCATGAGTGAAGCGGCACCCCTCGATTCAACCGCCGATGCCGGACGCGCGGCTGCCGCGAACCGCCCGCCGCTGATGCGGGCCGAGCACATTGCGAAATCGTACACCGACGGCAAGGTCACGGCCCTGGTCGACGTGAGCCTGGAGATCGACCGTGGCGAATATCTGGCAATCGTCGGCAAAAGCGGCAGCGGCAAGTCGACGCTGTTGAACATGCTCGGCGCGCTCGATCGGCCAAGTTCCGGCGAAGTTTATTTCGATGGGCAGCCGCTGTCGAAATGTGCCGACTTGGACCAGTTTCGCTCGCAGCATTTGGGCTTCGTATTCCAGGCGTTCAACTTGCTGCCGATTCTCACCGCGCTGGAAAACGTGCAAGTGCCCATGTTCGAAACCAGCCGCTCGGCCAGTCAGCGCCAGGCACGCGCCTTGGAATTACTCGAAATGGTGGGCGTCGCGCATCGAGCCCGGCATTTGCCCAAGGCACTGTCGATCGGCGAGCGGCAGCGCGTGGCGATTGCCCGCGCGCTGGCCAACGATCCGCCGCTGTTGCTGGCCGACGAGCCGACGGGCAATCTCGATTCGCAAACGGCCGAGCAGATCATCGCGCTGTTCGAACGCCTGCACGCCGAGCGCGGCACCACGCTCGTGCTCGTCACGCACGATCGCGACCTGGCTCGACGCGCCCAGCGCGTGCTGCGCATGCAAGACGGAAGAATCTCGAGCGAAGCAAATTCGTAGTTCGATAGAAGGCAACGACGAAGAAGAAGAAGTAGACCACGGATTTCACGGATGACACGGATAAAATGCAATTCGCGCGCTGGTCTCGACCATTCTTTTTCTTCTTTATCCGTGTTATTAGTGTGATCCGTGGTCAATTCTCTTTTTTCTTTTTGTATTTCTAATAGCAATTGCTTGATCTGTGGTGACCTCAATGACCGGCCATCTTGCACTATTGCTCGCTCTTTGCGTCTCGGGCGCCGAGCCAAATCCGATTTTCGAAAAGCTCTTGGCGGACGGCGTGAAAATCCGCTCGGACGTTACGCTGCGACTGCCGGCCCCGACGATGCCTGATGGTCTCGACGTAGCGGGGCAGCGCGCGGCGCTGGCATCGGTGGCCGACGTGGACCGGCCGGTGGAAGACTTGCTGCGCAAGTCGGTGCTGTCGCCGTTTGTGCTGCGGACGGAGCGCGAGGTTGTGGCCACGGCGGGCCGGCACGTCGATCTGTGGTTCGTGGCCTATGGAGATCTGGACCGGATCACGAGCGAGGAGTTTCTCAAAAGCCGAATGAAGGTCATGGACAAGCCACACGGCGAAGACAATTTGCCGCGCAAGGCGGAGGTGCTCACGAGCGAGCAATTGCAAGCCCGCGGCCTGCACGCCGGCAAGTCGCCGCGGATGGCCGAGGCTTATGCCCATGCGACGTTTCCGCTATTCGACCGCGTGCTGTTGTCCGTGACTTCGCACGTGGTACAGACACGCAATGACGAATCGGCCCTGGTGGCCAGCGTGTTCGATCCGCGCTTCGACCAGGACCGGGAATTCCCGATTTTCTGGCAAAAGCTCGAGCGCGACATCAATGGCAAGCTAGTGCCGGGTGAAAAGCATCCGTACCAGGGCGTGGGCTCGTACGCCAAGATCACGAAGCTGATCGAGCCGGCCGGCGCGCTGTTCGTCGAGTGCCACATCGTGTTCGACGAGCCGCAAGGCTGGTTCGACGGCGCGAACCTGCTGCGCTCCAAGCTCCCGCTATTGGCGCAGGAGAATGTGCGCAAGTTCCGCCAGGAGATCCGCTGACCGTCAGCTTAAACCGCGCGTCAAAAATCTTTGCGCGAGACGTACACGCAGCCGATGCCCAGCACCACGGCCAGGAAGGCCAGGTTGCTCCACACGGGGCCCCAAATATCGACTCGCACGCGCGTGGCCCCCAACGCCTGCCGCTTACCGGCGACGGGCACGCTGGTTTCGTCGGTCAGCAGGTAATGCACCATGTTGTCCAACTCGCCGGGCTTGGGAAACACGGTATAAACCGGCTTGATGGCATAGTAATAGAGGGCTTCGATGGTCGAGCGCGCCGGCTGCCGTCGCTCGAGCACCTTTCCGGCGGCCAGGTCGTATTCGGTCACACGGGTATTGTCGTCGGCCACGAGCAGGCGGTTAGAGTCGGTCAGCGTTACGGCGGATACGTCGTGCAGGCCCGCGCCGGCCGGTGAAACTTCGACCTGCTTTTGAGTGTCGTACAGCCAGAGCCGGCCGTCGTGAAAGACGGCCGCCACCCAGCGGCCGTCGGGCGAGGCGGCCAGGAAGCGGGGCGCGCTATTCTTTTTCAGTGTCCACTCGTGCTCGAGCCGCAGATCGGCCGGGTCGTACTGTTGCACGCTTCCGTCGCTCCGTGCCACGAACAGCGTCTGGCCCGCGTAAGCCACCAGGCCGGGCAGATAATCATTCAGCTCGGTATCGATTCGCACGCGGTACTTTTCCTGGCCGTCGGCGGCGAGCAGCAGCAGTCGCCGGCCGTCGAAAACCGCGAGTTCTGATTTTGCGGCGTTCATGGACGCGCTCAGCGGCGTGCTCATCTGCAAGGGCGGGCTGGCCTCGACGAATTTTGAGCCGTCGCCTTCCAGCGGCAGCTCGATTCCCATGACCTTGACCGGCTGCGGCTTGGCTTCGACGCTTCCTTTGAGCCGGAACACGGCGCTGGGCGTGACGGCCAGTGGTGTTCCCTGCGAATCCACGAGCAGCACTTCCGTGCCGGCAGGAGCGGCCGGCCCTTCGATACGCCGCCAATCCTGGCCCGGCTTGCCGATCAATAGCGGAGCCGGCCGGTTCATGGGGCCGAACTGCTGCAGCGGCTTGTCGATGGCCAGGATTCGCTGTTCGTGCGCGTCGTACACCGGCCCCACCATGCCGCCGAAGAGACCGAAAGCGATCGGCCGGTTGCCGCCCGTTTCCGGCATCATGACCTGGTCCCACTCGCGGCTGGTTGCTTGCCACCGCTCGACTTTTCCTGACTCGTTCACCGCCAGCAGGGCGCCGCCGGCCGGTACGATTTTGACGATTCGCTGCGGGTTGATGACGGCAGTTTCCAGCAAGTCCTTGGTCGTGCCGACTGAGAAGCAGACAAACCAGAATAGAATCGTCAGCACGACCGACACGATGGCATTCTTCCAGATCACACCCGTCAGGCTCGACACTCCGTAATAAATGGCGAACAAAAACAAATACAGCGGAATGCAGAGCAGCATTCGTGGATTCCAGATGCCGAAGCGCGCCCATAGAATTAACCACAGCCCGCCGATCAGCCACGCCACGATTAACGTGATAAATGCGCAGCCGCCGACAAACTTGGTGAGGAACACCAGCGGCCGCGACACGGGCTTGCTCAACAGCAGGTCGATCGCCCCGGGTTCGAAGGTTTGCGGAATGATCCACGCGGTTACCACGATCGCCGCCAGCGTTCCACCCACACCGAGCACGAAATACAGAAAAAAATGCAGTGCCTGTTTGATCCCCGCCACCAGGTCGTCGCGTTGAATGGCCATCGGGCTGCCGACGTCCCAGGCCAGGTAATAAAACTGCAATCGCGGCGGGCCGCTACGGGCGATCTCTTTGGGAAAGGCCGCTTCCAGCGCCAGACGGTTGAACCGCTCGAGTCGCTCGGGCGGCAACTTGCCGAGGCCTTGGTCGAGCAGGCCCTTGGCCTCTTGGTCCAAATGCACCGATTTCCAGTCGGATTCGTCGAACAAGTCGGCCCGCTGGAGCAGCGTGTTCAGTTCGTCGGCAAGCTGGTTGTGCAGCGCCCCATCGTCGGCCGGGCTCTTACTTTTGGCCGGCGTGGCCGCGAGCGTGCGTTTGAAATCCTCCCCGGCCAGCTCGAAAATTCTCCGTGCCGGCGAGGGCCGTTTGTTCTGGCCTCGGCTCTTGAGCTTTTTTGCCAGGGCCGTGGCATCGGTGATATCGCTCGGGCGCAGCAGCGCATCCGCTTGCTCGCTCACGCCCAGCGGCGCGAGCGCCGCCAGAAACAAGGTTGAGAGGATGATCAGAATCCACAGCACGCGCGACGCCAGCGCCTCATCAAACGAATCGCGAATGATGGCCAGGTAGGGTCTCATGCTTGCGTCGCCTGGGGAGTCGCGCCCACGATGCTCAAAAACGCCTCTTCCAACGTTTGCCGGCTGCGCGACATGCCAGCAATGCTGATTTCCTGCCGCCGTAAGTCGTCGACACAGCGGTCGGCGGCCGCCTGGTCCGCCACGCGCACGACGACTTGAAACTGGTCGGGCCCCGTGCCGGTAAGCTGCCGCAGATCGTAGCCGGCGAGCGCCGCACGAATTCGGGCTTCGCTGCCGAGCAAGAGAAATTGCAACTCCGCATCGGGCCGCGATGTCAGCTCCGCAATGCGCCCTTCGCGCAGCACCTCGCCGTGGTTCAGGATGGCCACGCGATCGCAGACCAACTCGATCTCTTGCAGCAAATGGCTGTTGAGAAAGACGGTCTTGCCGTCCTTCTTGAGTTGCTGCAATACGGCCCGCATCTCGGAGCGGCCCAAGGGATCGACGCCGTCGGTCGGTTCGTCGAGGATCAGCAGATCGGGCTCGTGCAGCATGGCCTGGGCCAGGCCCAGGCGCTGGAGCATGCCTTTGGAGTATTTTCGAACGCTGGTCGCACCCCACTTGGCCAGGCCTACGGTTTCCAACAGGGCCGGCCGCCGCCGCCGAATCTCCGCTCGCGACAGGCCGCTCAGGCTGCCGTAGTACGACAGCGCCGAGTTGCCGGTATGGTGGCGGGGAATGCGATGGTTCTCCGGCAGATAGCCGACGCGAATCCGGCCGCGGCGATCGCCGGCCGTACGACCGAGCAGCCACGCCTGGCCCTCGCTGCGACGCACGACGCCCAGCAGCACTTTGATCAGCGTCGTCTTGCCGGCGCCATTGGGCCCCAGCAGGCCAAAGATTTCGCCGCGTTGGACTTGAAACGTCACGCCTTTGAGCGCTTCGACTCTGCGCCGCCCGAGCAGGCCGTCGCGATAGGTCTTTCGCAACGCCTGCACATCAATTGCCGGAGTCTCTGCGGGCGCGGCGGACTGCACAGTCGCGAATCTCCCCCAATGGCAAAACCGTGAACAGCCTAGGCCGTTTATCGTAAACGATCCGCTCTGCCACCACCAATGCGCGGGGTGACTTTTCGCGAGCTAATTCGTCCGCGGCGCTGGCCAAAGAGGAAAAAGAGATTGACCACGGATGTCACGGATAACACGGATGAAATCGTTAAGTCTGTAATTCATCCGTGCCCATCCGTGAAATCCGTGGTCAGTCTTCGTTCTTTGTCCGCCGCAGCGTGTTGCAGATCGGCACGGATCAGGAGCCGTGGCGACGGCTTTCGAGATCGCGCAGACGTTGTTCCCAAATGCCGTACTGCGGATCGCCCGAGCGGAAGGCGAAGACCGCGTCGGGAATGCGCTGGCCGGCGCGCTGGCGCGAGGCGACGCGCACGATGACGGCACCGTCGCTACGGCGCTCGACCGACCAGTTTTCGGAGTTCTCCATGATCATAGGCGGGCGGCGATCATCGGCAGGCAAAGGCGCTGGCTGGTGGCCGGCGCGCGGGGAAACCTCTATGGAAAGCGTACGTCATCCGGGCAGGTTGTGGGGAGGCGGGACCAATGCGTAGGAAACCCATTCTCGCCGAGTGGGCCGAGATTTTCCAGCCCGGTTGTCAGCCGCCGGCACCGATTGCGCCGCAGATTCCGGCCGCAACAGGCTTTGCGCCTATCCGCGAGCGCTTTTTCGCCGGTCGCAGGTTACGCTCCAGGTCGAGCAATTGCTGCTTCAGGGGGAGTCCGGAACCCAGTGAATACCCGCCAAGCCGGCCTCCGGCACGCAGCACCCGATGACACGGCACCAGCAGCGCAATGCGATTGGCGGCCATGACGCTGCCCACCGCCCGAGCCGCACGCGGGGCTCCTGCCGCCGCGGCCAGCTCGCCGTAGCTGCGCCACTGGCCTGGCTGGATTTTGCGGCAGGCCGCGATGACACGCCGCTGGAAAGGCGTTTGCCGACCGAGCTCGAGCGGCACGTCGAGAAAATCGTCGTAGCGACCGCGGGCGAACGCCTGCAACCGCCGGACGAGCGGGCCGGTTGTGCGCACATCGCCGAGCATCGCCGGCTCAAAGCCCATCGCCGCCAGGGCCGCGAGCGGCGAAGGCTGGCCGAACTTCAGCCCCAACACGGCGCGGCGGTTTTCCACCAAAGCCATCCAGCCCAGCTCGCTATCGAATACCGAGACCAGCAGTTGCGTGTCGCGTGCGCCGGCAATCATGGAACTTGTTCTTCGGAAAAAGCTGTATGCGTCGCTGCGGGCCACATTGGCCGCAGAGCGCTCGCGCGATCGCCGCTGGCTCGCTGCGGCTTTGACAGTCGCGCCGAAAGCATTCTATACTGGGTGTTTGGCGGCACAATCCAACGTTTTTGCGTCGTGCTGACGGCACCAGAGGTCCGCCGCCCGGACGTCTCGTCGCAAGGAACCTCTTGATGAATCGATATAGTTCGTTGTGTGACGATTTTTACGTCAACATGAACCTCAGCACCGAAATGGAGTTGCCCACCAACCGCGAGACCGTCCTGCACTACTTCGAGCGCATCCAGAAGAAGTATCCGACGATGCGCAACTTTTATTGCCGCGACAAAGGCGATTTCGTGCTCGAAGAGGACAAGGACCGCGGCCAGTACCGCTGGGCCACGATCGAGCACCGCCGCGTGTGCAGCGGTCAGGTGAATCCCGAAGAAATCGACGACGCCCTGGATCAGCATCGCCTGGCCCTGGAGCTGGCTCCGTACATGCTCTCGGTGAGCCCGCTAGATTGCGAGGCCCTGGACCTGTTGTTCGGCTTCGATTTCACGTATCGCGGCAACCATAACCAACTGGTGGCCGAGGCCCTGGGCGTGAGCCCCGCGATGGAGCGGCTGGGCGAGTTGCCCGGCGGCTGCGTAATCAATTACGAGCCCTCCATCACGCTGGCCCTGGACGAAGAATGCCGGATGCAGTGCCGCTTGAGCATCGAAAGCCGCACCAACGCCTACCAGGTGCGCACCGGCGACTATCCCGAGGACCAGTTGAGCGTGTACCTGACGGCCCGGCAGTACGGCAGCCTGGGGCCGGACATGACGTTCGTATCGGCCCTGGAGCAGCTTTCGCGCATTTGCTACGACATGGTGGACAGCTACGTAGTCGACAACGTATTGCGTCCGCTGGCCCGTACGATTGCCATGAAATAACGGGCACCCGCACGCCCACGGCTCGAAATGACTCCGGATGACGCTCCGCTATAGCCAATTTGCCGCCACCGTCGGCTACGAGACGGCTTTCAATGTCCTGGCCGTTGCGCGCACGCTCAAAGCGGCCGGCAAACGCGTGATCGAGCTGGAAATCGGCGACAGCCCGTTTCCATCAACCGCCGCGGGCCGGCAGGCCGGCATCGCGGCCATTGAGAGTGGCCAGACGCATTATTGCCCGAGCGCTGGCCTGCCCGAGTTGCGTGCCGCCGCGGCCGCGTACGTCAATCGCGAACATCGGCTGAGCGTGACCGGCGCCAATGTCGTGGTCGCGCCTGGCGCCAAGCCGTTCGAGCTGTTCTTTTGCGAGGCGTTTCTCGATACCGGCGACGGCGTGCTGGTCTTCAGTCCCTATTTTCCCACGTATCTGCCGAACATCGCCCGCCGCGGGGCGCGCGCCGTGTTGGCCCCGCTGCGCCAGGAACATGGCTTCCGGCCTGAGATGGAGCAGGTGCGGCGGTTCTTGGAACTCGATCCGCGGCCCCGGGCGATTTTTCTCAATAGCCCGCACAATCCCACCGGCGGCGTGACCACGGCCGACGATCTGCGCGAGCTGGCTGATCTTGTTCGCGGCAGCGACGTGATGGTGTTTAGCGACGAGCCCTACGACCAAATGGTCTGGCAAGGCCGGCATCATAGCCTGCTGGAGCAGCCAGGCATGCTCGAGCACTGCGTGGCCGCTTATACGTTCAGCAAGTCGTACAGTATGAGCGGCTGGCGGCTGGGTTTTGCCGTAGCGCACAGCGAAGTCATCGACATTATGGCCCGGCTGTTGAACACGTCGCTCTCGTGCGTGCCGCCGTTTGTGCAATTGGCTGGCGCGGCCGCCCTGGGGCACGACCAGGCCGAGCGCGACGAGACCATGCAGCGCTTTCGTGGCAAAGTCGAACTGCTCGCCGCCGGGCTGAACCAGATCGAAGGCGTGCGCTGCCTCGACCCAGCCGCGACCTTTTACGTGTTTCCGTCGGTCAAGCCGATCTGTAATCGGCTAGGCATCACGAGCCACGGCCTAGCCATGTACTTGCTCGAAGGGGCCGACGACCAACTGGGCGTCGCCTGCCTGGGGGGCGAATGTTTTGGCTCGGCTGGAGGCGGCTTTATCCGCTTCAGTTGCGCCGAGCCCGACGACGCCTTGCGCGAAGCGCTGGCATTTTTCCCGCAGGCCATAGCCCGCACCGAACGCGTCGCGAGTTTCCTCGCCGCCCGGCCGCAGTACCGGCTGGAAAAGCCGTACGAATGATGAAGTAGGAATGATGAATGATGAATAGAAGAACGAGGAGCGTGGACGTTTGGCCGTCAGAACTCCGTCATTCCGCATTCATCATTCCAACTTCCGCATTTCGTTCACCGTCTGCCTCGGCCCCCGCCGCCATGGCCGCGACCGCGTCCGCGGTGGGCTGAGCCGGAATTGGGATTCCGGGCTCGGGCCTCCATGTTCACGCCGACAATGTGGCCGATGGCTTCGTCCCAGGTGGGAATGGCCCGATGGCCGTGCCGGGTTTCGTCATCATCGTCGTCATCGTGTTCGGCGTGCAGATCCTCATCGTCGGCCGCGTGACGATGCTCGGAAACCGGCGCCAGGTCTTCGGCATAGTCCGTGCTGCGCGGAGCAGCAGTCGCTTCGTCGGAGTCCTCGCGTGGCTCTTCACGGCGCGATTCTTCGCCCGGTTTGCGGCCGCGCCGGCGCCGTCGGCGGCGCCGCTTGGGCCTCTCGCCTTCGCCCAGCGATTCTTCCGATCGTTCCGACCCGGATGGCTCGGAAGCTCCGAACTCGTCATCGCGCTCGTCGTCGTGCTCATCGAGCACTCGGTCGACACTCGCCGGGCTGCCCTCGGCGGCTAGCTCGCGGTCTTCCCACACGTCGGCGTCGTCCGCTTCGTCGTGGCTGGCATGGGAGTCGTCGCCTTCCGATTCGCTGGTTTCCGCGTGGCTCGTTCCCGCGTGACTGCGACCCGACCGCGGACCGCCAGTGCGTGGTTCATCGCCGCGGCGGCCGCCTCGACGCCGCCGGCGCCGCCGGCGGCCGGTCTTGCGCTCGCCTTCGTCGTCTCCGCCCGTGGCGGCCGCAGGGCGTTCGTCGCTGCTGGATGGTGTTTCGTCGGAGGTCGTTTCGACAACAGCGGCATCGATTTCGTCTTCGAAATACGCGGTCGAGCGGGCCGGCGCTGGCGAAAAATCGGGTTCGCGCATGGGCGGCCGAGCTGGCTCAAAACCAGCGGGCTCGGCACGGACTACCGGACGCGCGGGTTCTGGCTCGCGCCGAGCGGCCGGCGCCGATGGCTGCGGCGGTTGCGGCTTCACCGGCGCTGGCGGAGGAGGCGGCAAACCCAAGCTGCTGGCCAGTTGCGACCAATCGGCCGCGGGCTTGGCAGTGCCGGCCGGTTCGGCCCGTTCCTTCTTGCGCGCGGCGGGCGCCGCTGGCGACGGGGTTGCAGGCCGCGTCTGGCGAGGCTCTGCACGAGCACCCAGCTCGCCGGCCAGTTCACCCCAATGATCGGATTTTCCGCTTTCGCTCGTCATGATTTGAAAGCCGTTTGGCGGTTGAAAAGAGACACTTGAAAAGCGCCGGCGGGCCGCTGCCACGCGCAATCTTCGAGTTCGGCCCGACTCGGTAAACGGCTGATTATAGGACTTCTGCCCAGTTATGGGAAGTCTTGCCAGCGCTTCGCATTACGTCGACAATGCCTGCGGCACCGGGAACGCTCTGGGCTCAGTGCATCGGTTTCTCGCAGCCGCGAAAAAGGCCCCACGGACTGCAGTCCGCGGGGCTTGGGACGAGGGAGCAGTCATGAATCGGAAAGTGCAGGACGCCCAGCATGCGCGGTTCGTGGAGGAAGTCGAGGTTCGCGGGCATATCATCGACAGCCTGATCCTGCCCAAGATTCTCGACCTGATCACCACCGGCGGCGGGTCATTTCGCATCAAGCACATCGCCATCGGGCA
This sequence comes from Pirellulales bacterium, assembly GCA_036268995.1. Classification (GTDB taxonomy): domain Bacteria; phylum Planctomycetota; class Planctomycetia; order Pirellulales; family PNKZ01; genus DATATB01. The sequence continues at coordinate 92,834 of DATATB010000099.1, forward strand.
AGCCCGCAACGATCCGAGCCATGCCTTGGTCGAGGTCGAGGCCCCCAGCGAAGCCATGCTGGAAGCCATCTTGCAGCAAATTACGGATCACGGCGCCGTGCCGACGCAGTCGAAAGACTGCCAGCTCGTCACGGCTGACATGGACGGCGCCTTTCCCGAGGGTTTTTACAGCACTACCAACCAGCGGACCGAAGTCCGCCTGGCCGGGCATTGGCATCCGGTAGCCGACCAGGAGATGGACTGCGGCATCGTCATCGAACACGGCGACAAGGCCCGCACGATTGCCATGACCGACGTGCACACCGGCGACCGCCTCGTGGTCGGGCACGTGGGCGTGCGCGTGCTGCCCGAGCAACGTGCCGAGCATCGGCAGTTGTTCGAGTTCATGGGCTCGAGCGTTTCGACCGAAAAGCCCAAGGGGGCCGCGATTCGCGAAATCGCCCGCGAGCTGGTCCGCACCCGGCGCAGCGGCGGCAAGACACTGGTCGTCGGCGGCCCGGCCATCATCCACACCGGCAGTTCCGAGCACCTTTGCAAGCTGATCCGCGCCGGCTACGTCAACCGGCTGTTTGCTGGCAATGCCCTGGCCACGCACGACATCGAGCAGGCCATTTTCGGCACCAGCCTGGGCGTGAAGCTCGAAGAGGGGACCGTGATCGAGGCCGGCCACGAGCATCACCTGCGAGCCATCAACCGCATCCGCCGCGCCGGCGGCATCGAGCGGGCCGTGGCCAGCGGGCTGCTCACCAGCGGCGTGATGTACGAATGCGTGCGCAATGGAGTCGATTTTCTGCTGGCCGGCAGCATCCGCGACGATGGCCCGCTGCCCGAGGTCATTACCGACACGCTGGAAGCCCAGCGCCAGATGCGCGAAAAGATTCGCGACATTTCCTTTTGCCTGATGATCGCCACCACGCTGCACTCGGTGGCCGTGGGCAACCTGCTGCCGGCCTGGGTCAAAGTGGTGTGCGTCGACATCAATCCCTCGACCGTCATCAAGCTCAACGATCGCGGCTCGTTTCAAACCATCGGCCTGGTGACCGACGTCGAGCCCTTTTTGCGGTCGCTCTTGTTGGAAGTCGAATCACTCGAAAAAGCCGGCACATAAGGCCGGCGCATAAACCGCCACATAAAGCCGCGACCGCTGGTCGCGGGGCAACGCGTGAATGCAACGCATATGACACAACCCCATATTCTCATGTGCCCGCCGGACTTCTACGGGATCGAGTATGAGATCAATCCGTGGATGAGCCGCTCGCGCCCCAGCGATCGCGCGCTGGCAACCGAGCAATGGACGGCGCTGCGCGGGGCGATCGAAGCGGCCGGGGCCAAAATTTCGTTGGTGGACCCCGTCTCGGGATTGCCCGACCTGGTGTTTACGGCCAATGCCGCCGTTATCGTGGCCAATCGGGCGATCGTGTCGCATTTCCGGCATCCCGAGCGGCAAAAAGAAGAGCCGCAGTACACGGCCTGGTTCGCCGCTCACGGCTTCCAGACGCAAGCGCCGCCGGAAGGCGTGTTTTTCGAAGGGGCCGGCGATGCCCTGTTTTGCGGCGACACGCTGTTTGCCGGCTATCGCATCCGCAGCGACGCCCGTGGGCATCAGCTCATCGGCGAACAAGTCGGCTGCCGCGTCATTCCGCTCGAGCTGGTGAACCCCTATTACTATCACCTCGACACGTGCTTCTGCCCGCTGGCTCCCGGCGTGGCCGTGTACCATCCCGAGGCTTTTGATGACTACGGCCGGCAGGTAATCAGCCAACTGGTGCCGCAACTGGTGAGCGTGCCCGAGGACGAAGCCCGGCGATTTGCCTGCAACGCCGTGGTGATTGGCCGCACCGTGATCACCAACACCGGCTGCCCGCACCTGCACGACGCGTTGCGGGCCCTCAACTACGAGCCGCGGGAAACGCCGCTGGACGAATTCGTCAAAGCCGGCGGCAGCGCCAAATGCCTTACCCTCCGCCTCGACGGCGAAGAAGCCGCCGCGTGGAAGGAAACTCCCTGACTTCTCGTCACGAGCGTACTGCCGCGATCGGCTCCGGTCCTAGTGCTTCGGCAGCCCCACGTCGAACGTTAGCAGCGTATCGAATCATAATTAGCCGAGGAATAGTCGTTTCAGCTGGTCGGTCGTCTAGTCGTTGCCACAAACTGCCGGGCTCATAGCCCTGTGTATCGATCATGGGGCCGCATTGCGTGCCGAGGAATTCGTCACTCGTGACTGAGTAGGACCCCTCTAATAGGACGGCTTCCATCTTCGCTGTGAAGAACATCCATCGCCCCGCGATGGTTATCGTGAGCGGTTGCAGCCCGGCGTCGGCATCTTCTAGACGCAGCGCGGTCGCCCAGTCACTTGGAAATCCGCCACGGCCCGCCTTCTCGACGGCCTCGCGCTCGGTCCGCTGAAATTCGTCCGCGATCGCGTCTAGCACGGTGCTCGCATTATCGCCGCCACCAACCTTCCTGCTGAACAGGTCGTTCCAGATATCGACGCCCCATTCGGGATAGTTCGGGCCGGGCAAAAGCAAAAGCTCGGCATGGCAGGCAAAATATGCTCGCACCACTAACGACTGCGGCAAATCAGCCGGCTGGTGCTCGTATAACCTGCAACAGCAGATTCCCAGTGCGTTTGCCTTTTTGATCGCGTCACCCCGGAATCCAGAGTACGAATACAGGACCCCCTTCTGAGCGTCCGTTGAATGCAATTCACCGTTGAAGTTGTCAATATCCTGCTTATGAATGAGCCGCTTGTATCGTTTGCAGCTAACCAGGACACGAACTGGAAAATGCCCGCATACCTTCAATCCAAACGTCCCGCTGCCGCCTGCTGCCCGTGTGCTTGTCCGGCAGCTTCGCGTCCCGCGTTACTTTGGCCCTTGGATCGAGCTTGCTGATGAACGCGGCAACGGCATTCTCGAATTGCTTCCAATCGGGCAGCGTTTTTGTTGATCTCGTGCTCATTTGGCGAAGGTGGACGGGGTGTCTGCGGGTCCCAGTAGACGATAATAGGGGGCTCTGCCGAGGAGTCTAGCGCGCGGCGGCTGGCCGTTGCATATTTTACCACGCGCACGGCCAGCCTCGTAGGTCACGCACCCCGTGCGTGACATAATACGTCGCAGCAGAAGCCGCCGTCCGGGGTGCATGACCTACCGCCGGCCTATTCGGGCAATCTATTCATCCAAGTGCGCCGGGTTGCCGTCGAGGTCGCTGAGGGTGATGTCAAAGCCTTCGTCGCGCATGGCGACGATCCAGGTGTTGAAGGCTTCGGTGGTGAGCAGGCCGGGGGCGGAGATCCGCTTGGGGCCGGCGATGGAAAGCACGAGCGTGTGGGCGGCGTCGCCGCGGGCCGAGTCTTCGATGTCCCAGGCTCCGGTCGATCGGCGGATCACGCGGAACTCGGTCGTCAGCCGGTCGAGCTGGTGTTTGTGCTTGTCGGAAGGATTCATGGCGTTGGCGTCCTCCAGTGGTTGGTGATCAACCGGGAGGGCGAGGCTCCTGCCGAGCCGTGGGGTCGGCGAGAAACGCAAGCCGGCTCGGCGGGAGCCTCGCCCTCCCAGTTGCTACATACGCTCAGTGCGCAGCCGCGTCGCTGGGCACTTTTTGCCGTAGTTCGTTGTTGCGGTAGGCTTCGATCAGTCGCTCGAGCGTACGGATTTCGCAGCGCAGCTCGGCGCCGCGCTCGGTGTCGATCATCCGCCGCGGACGGTCCCAGGTGCGGATCACCGAGACGCTGGGCACAATGTCCACGCCTTCGAGAATCGCCGCGTCGACCGATTGGAAGTGATGGTGCCGGGCCAACACCGTGCGGTCGGCCTCGAGCACCAGCGTGTATCCGTGGTCGCCGTAGGCTTCGCTGAACGCGCCGTCGATCGTGATGGCCTTGCCACTGCGCTTCAGCGGCGATTCGCCTTTTTCGATTTTGACCGGCACGTGGCCGTTGACAATCAGCCCACGCTCGGGATCGACGCCGAACTCGGCCAGCACGCGCTCGCAGAACCACGGCTCGTGAATCAGCGAGAAGTAATGGTTTTTGGACTCGTGGTGCGTGGCCGTATCGGCAATGAAATAGCGCTCCAGCGTCGTGATGCGATCCTTGCCGAACAGCGGCGACCGTGGGCCGTTCCACAAATACCAGAGCAGATCCAGGTCGTCCGCCGCGGGCCGCTCGACCGCCCGGAGTACGACCTTTTCGATCATGTCGAACATGGCCTTGCCGGCTCGGGGCTGGCCGTCGATCGTTAGCGGCAGGAAATGGCCCTGCTCGTCGCAGGGGACGCAGGCGTGAAAGATCAGGTGATCGTCGCGCTTCAGATACATCGAGCCGATACGAACCATGTATTGCATGTGCTCGCGCAGCTTCTGACTGCTCAAAAACGACCGCCGGATGCGCGCGATGCAGTCCTGCTCTTCGGCCGACAAAGCATACGGATCGGCCGGGTCGATCGTGGGCAACAAGCAATCGGTGATCCGATGGCGCTGGCCATCCAGTTCGATCGTTCCGGCTGCGCGGTCGATGCGGTGCAACAGCCGCCGGGCGTCCATCTGCCAATCGGGATGGCGGGCGATCATCTGCCCTTCCAGCTTGAACTGCATCACGGCCGCGGCCTTTTGCATCCGGGCCACGAGCAGGTTCGGCCGCAGGCCATCGGCCCGGGGCATAAACGCCTCGGCCGGATCGTCGGCATAGACGGTGCTGGCCAGATGCTCCAGCGGCACCAGCGGGATGCTGTAACCCTCATCGAGCTGGCCCAGCCGCCGATAACGCAGCGACACGCGCAGCACCTGGCAGATCAGTGCTTCGTGTCCCAGACTGGCGCCCAACCAGGCGATGTCGTGGTTGCCCCACACGAACGAGACATTGGGCTGCTGCCGCAGGTAGTCCACCACGCGATCGCCACGCGGCCCCCGGTCCCAGCAGTCGCCGCCGATGACAAGCTCGTAAATCGCCAGGTTGCGAATCAGCCGGCCGGTGACGTGTACCAGGTGCAGTACGCGACCGCGACGGAGCAGTTCGTCGACGATCGACTCGACAAATTCCTTGCCGCGGCCGGTGGTCGGCTCGTGCAGCATCTCGGCCAGCAGTTCTCGATATTCAGCGGGAAACACTTCCATCGCCCGCCGCAGACTGAAACGCGTGGCCAACGCTCGGGCCAGCTCGAACTGATGCCGCAGCGTGTGTACGGCGAAGGCCCGCAGTTGGGCCGGGTCGGAAAGCGTGCGTTCGAGCCGCTCGGTGATCTCGGCCGGGTAGAACGTGAGCGTGAGAAAATCCTGGAACGCCCGCTCGTCCATGCGGCCGGCAAACAGCCGCTCGACCAGCGGGCGGAGCGTGCCCGAGGCGTTGTTGATCACGTGCCGCAGCTTTTTGTCTTCGCCGTGGATATCGCTGATGACGTGGACCGTGCCCTTGGGCAACGTCAGCACGGCCGAGAGCCGCGCGATCTCGGCCATCGCCGCATCCACGCTGCCGAATCGCTGCGACAAACCCTTGAGCAGCATCAGCTCGTAAGCCCGGGCATCGACATCGCCCAAACCTTGCGGCGCCAGCGGCTCGCTGGCGCGGCTTTGCCCGTCGGGCGGAAGTGCCGGTTGCTGGGACGCGGGGCGTTGGTCTTCGGTCTCGACGATCGTCATGGCGCGCTCTTCTGGCGAGAAAAATACAGCCGGACCTGGTCGTGCATGATATAGAGCCGGTAGCGACTGCCATCGTACACGTAAATCGCGCTGGATTGGTTGTCGGCCAGCAGCGGATTGTGCGGATATTTCGTCCAGTGGACCAGGTCAGTGGACATGGCCAGACTGCTGACCCACGGGCTGGCCGGCGCGCCTTTCGAGTGATACAGGGCGTAGTAGCGGCCGGCGTGCCGGATCACTTGGTTCATGGCCACCATGTAGCGGTCGTGCGGTTGGGAGCCGAGCCCCAGCACCGGGTCGTCCGAGACATTTTTCCAGACGTGAGTGTCGGTCGAAGTGGCCAGCCAGATGCCCCGGTCGCCGCGTTCGTAGAACAAATACCAGGTGTCGCCCTCCTTCCACAGGGTCGGCGTACCGCGCGGGCCGGCGGAAATCGGTTGCCCAGAAGTCAGACGTACTTCGAGCGAGCCCTGCCGCGTCCAGTGAACGCGATCTTGGCTGGTGAGCATTTGGGCAATGTCGTTGAGGCCTTCGGCGACCATGTAATACGTGTCGCCCGACTTGACGACCATCATGTCCTCGATCCAATGCGTCGCGTCCAGCGGCCCGGTGCCCGCACGCTTCCAGCGAATGCCGTCGGGCGAAGTGGCCAGGCCCAAGCGGCGAATGCCCTCGTGCGAGCCATCGTAGCCGGTGTACCACAGGTAATAGGTGTCGCCCTCGTGCAGGATCCAGCCGCGCTCGCGAATTTTGGCGTCCCAGGATCCCGCGGGTTCCGCCGTGAAGACGGGATTATGCTCGTAGGGTTTCAGTTCCGTGAGCTCGGGCGGAAACTCGTCGTCGGCCGCTTGGGCCACCGGCCAGCCGCACAAAAACGCCGCGACCAAGACAAAGTGAAACCGCAACGTCGTGCGAAACCAGAGAGCAGAGAATTTCGGCATGCTATCGGACCTCGGGGCTGATGCTGGCGTCGAGGGTTGCTAGCGCCCAGGCGTGCCGCCGCGCAATCCGTGGGCTGGGCTTTACGCATTTTCGCTTGCCGGCAATGATACCAATTCACTGGCCGCGTTGCGCGGAAGAATCGTTGGTTCGTCGAGAGTCGTATGGCTACGGTGACAGGCAGAGTATTACGCGGCGTGCGCACCATGGATCGCGCGCGGTTTCCGGACTTCCAGCCGCATCCGCTGTTGCTGAATCCGCATGCCCAGACGCTGGCCGGCGTGTATCTGCCTGGCTCGAAATCGACCTATCGGGCCACGCCCCGGTACTTGCACATGGCCGACGGCGACACGCTCGTCCTGCACGACGATCGGCCCGGCGACTGGCGGCCGGGCGGCCGCGTGGTGCTCCTGATCCACGGGCTCGGCGGTTCGTACCAAAGCGGCTACATGTCGCGCATCGCGTCGAAGCTCAACCAGCACGCTCTGCGCACGTTTCGGATGGACATGCGCGGTTTCGGGGCGGGCTTTGGCCTGGCCCGGCATCCGTTCCACGGCGGCCGATCGGACGATCTGGCCGCCGCCGTCGAGTACATCGGACGGTTGTGTCCCGCGTCGCCCGTCACGCTGGTCGGCTTTTCGCTCGGCGCGGGAATGATCATCAAGCTGTTGGGCGAGCTGACGCTGGAGCCCGGCAACGCGCGCGGCACGAGCGAAATCGACAGTGCAGTGGCCGTTTGCCCGCCGCTGGATTTGCTGCATTGCTCGCGGCGGATGTCCGAGCCGGGCAATCGCTTCTACAACCGCCACTTTTTGTCATTGCTGGTAAGCCAACTGCACCGGCATCGGCAAGCGCGGCCCGATAGCGGCTTGAGTGCACTGGCCCGACGTCCGCGCAGCGTGTACGAGTTCGACGATCTGTTCACCGGCCCTGCCTGCGGTTTCGGCACGGCCGACAATTATTACCACCAGACCAGCGCCGGGCGGTTCTTGCCACACGTTCGGCTGCCGTGCCTGGTGCTCAAAGCCGCGGACGATCCGCTGGTCGATCACGACGATCCGCGCGATCTCGATCTGCCGGCTTGCGTGCAATGGGAAACGACCGTCGGCGGTGGACACTTGGGCTTCATTGCCCGGCGGGGATTGCTGCCGGACCGACGTTGGATGGATTGGCGAGTCGTGGACTGGGTCACGCGCTTCGACGGCGCGCGGCCCTCGGCCATTGCAACACCTCACTGCGGCCGATGAGCCCATCGTGCGCGGGCATCGGGAAACACCATGCAGCCGGATGACACGTTTTCGCCCGACGAAGTGCAATGGCTAGCCGAGGCTGCCGCGTATCTCGAGCGGCCTAGCTTGCTGATGCGGCTGGCCGGCACGATTGGCCGCCCGTTGGAAGCCGTCGTGAGCCTGGTCGACAAGGTCGCTCCGGATTTGGTCGCCGGCGCGGTCACCTCCGCGCTGGGCCGGGCCTTGGCTTTGGCCGTGTACACGCTGCCCGAGGCTGCCAAGACCGAGCCCGTGGTCTCCACGCCCGAACAACTGCAACAGCTCGGCGCGAGCACGAGTTTCTGGCACAACCTGTCGGTGGCCATCACGGGTTTGCCGGGGGGATTTTTCGGGATCGTCGGCCTGCCGGTCGAGCTGCCGGTGACGACGACGGTCATGTTGCGATCGATCGCTTCGATCGCTCGTGAGTTCGGCGAGGATCTGGCCGATGCCGAGGTCCGGCTGCAATGCTTGACCGTGTTCGGTTTTGGCGGTCCGCCCCAGCAGGGCGACAGTCTGGAGAGCACGTACCTCACGGCTCGCATCGGCATGCAAGAGGCCGTGGCGCAGGCGGCCAAGGTCGCGGCTCGCGCGACCACGCAAGAGCTGTTGGAGATGATCAACCGGGGCACCGCGCCGGCCTTGGTGAACCTGATCGCCAAAATCGCGGCCCGCTTCAATCTGGCCGTGACCGAGAAGCTGATGGCCCAAAGCATCCCGGTGATCGGCGCCGTGACGGCCGCGACGTTGAACGTGGCCTTCCTCGATCATTTCAATCGCGTGGCCCGTTACCACTTCGGCATTCGCCGGCTCGAGCGCAAATACGGCGTGCAAGCGACGCAGGCCGTATACCGCGAGCAAGTCCGCATCGGCAAGGGCGGGTGAGCGGGTGGGTTGGGGAGACGTCGAGCGAGCCGCTCAAAGCTGGATGCAAGCGCCCCTTGGATCGAGTAAAATAACGGAGTCGCGTCCTCCGGCGGGCAAAGCATGTCGATCAACGCTCAAACTTCTCAGACGGGCGAGGCCGCGGTCCCCTTGGTGCCGCCGCTGGAAACCGGCGATTGCCTCGCGCGGCCCGAGTTCGAGCGCCGCTACGAGGCCATGCCCTGGCTGAAAAAGGCGGAGCTCATCGATGGAGTCGTCTCCGTGGGTTCACCTGTCGGAATTCTGCACGGCGAAGCCGATGCTCGCCTGACCGGCCTACTGGGCATGTATGCGGCCCATACTCCCGGCGTGCAATGTGCCGGCAATGCGACGTTGCGGCTCGATCTGCTCAACGAAGTGCAGCCCGACTCGCTGCTGCGACTGAGTGCCGGAGGCCGGTCGCGGGTCGAGCCCGAGAAACAATATTTGGAAGGGCCACCGGAATTGGTGGCCGAAGTGGCCGCCAGCAGCGTCAGCCGCGATTTGCATTCGAAACTGAGGCTGTACTTGCGGCATGCTGTGCCCGAGTATTTGGTGTGGCGCGTGCTGGACGGCGAACTGGATTGGTTTCGCCTCGAAGCAGGCGAGTACCAGCGTCTGACGGCCGACGCCAACGGTATTTTGCGCAGCCGCGAGTTTCCCGGGCTATGGCTCGACCAACCGGCCCTGCTGCGCGGCGATATGGCCGCCGCGCTGGCGACCTTGCAGCAGGGCCTGAATTCGCCCGAACACGCGGAATGGGCCGCGAGACGTTGAATAGCGATTGCCCGTTCGCCTAGACAGCTTGCCGCCGGCGTTTGCGTTTGGGAATGCTGACGAGCGTCTGCAGATGTTCGACGACGAAGGCGTTGAGACTTTTGCCTTCCGCGGCGGCACGTGAGTTCAACCCCCGGTGCAGATCGGGTGTCGCGCGCACGAGGAAATTGCCGGAGAACGGCTTGTTCGGTTCTTTGCCGCGACTTTTGCACCAGGCGAGATAATCGTCCACCGATTCTTCGAACGCCTTCTGCAGGCCCTTGGGGGTCTTGCTCGAAAAAGTGATGACGTCCCGGATGCCGAGGATCTCTCCGTCGAAAGAATCGTCGTCGGGATCGTACTCGGCGCGTCCCAAATAGCCCTTGAAGATCTCAGTAAAGAAATGACCCGTCATGGCGTGACCCCGGCTTCGGCGAGAAATCGGCGCACCGCCTTGACGGCCGCCTTCTTGGTTTTCGGGCTGGGATGCGGTCGATGAAAACTCGCATCGACGCCCATTAAAGTGACGTGGATCCGGGGAACCCTCGCGGTTCTCGATGATCCCGCCCACATGCTTGAATAGCGCCTCGATATCTGCCCAACGCAGGTTTGCGCGAACGGGGTCGGCAAAAACGGCGGCGAGCGTCTTATCGTGCTTGCCCATTCGATAAATGATAGCACTTTACGATATCATGTCAATTCGCGTAAAACGCGCCCGCTTAAGCCCTGGCAGCAACACACGGCACACGCTGAAGCAGGCATTAGCGCAACTGCCTACCCTACATTGTTTCGATATCGACAGCCCATTACGCGGCCGGCGCCAGCGCGACGTACCAGTAGATCGCCAGGAAATGGCAGACGCTGCCGGCGATCACCAGCAGGTGCCAGACGGCGTGGAAATACTTGGCGCGGGAGTCGAGCGTGAGAAATACGGAACCGATCGTGTAGCACAGCCCGCCGGCCAGCATCCAGCCCATCGCTCCCATCGGCACGGTGGTGAGCAGCGGCTTGACCGCGGTGATCGGCATCCAGCCCAACAGCACGTAGGTCCAAACCGTGGCGGCTTCGACGCGATAGCCGAACCAGACTTTCGCGATGAATCCCGACCAGGCCACGACCCACATGGCCGTGGTCAGTACCCACCAGTGGCCGCCGCGGAGATACGTGAGACCAAACGGCGTGTACGTGCCGGCGATCATCAGATAGATGAATGCCTGGTCCATGATCCGCAACCGCCTGCGCAAGTGCATCGTCTGGATGCCGTGCGACAGGGTCGACGCCGCGTACACGGCGATCATGCTGGCCGCGAAAACCGCACAACCGATCACACGCCGCTGGTCGCCATGCGCAGCCGCCACCGTCAATAGCCACACGCTGGCCGCCAGAGCCAACACCAGCCCGAAGGCATGGGTGATCGTATTGGCAAGCTCTTGGTGCATGTTCGTTGGGTGCGGTATTGAATGATGCAGCACGACCATTGGTCATTCCCTTTTCAGGAGACTTTCGCATTCTCACGATTGTGGCTCGGCGGGCAAGGTGCCTTTTGCGCCGTTGTCCACCGGGCGGGCCGATCCCCGCCGATTTTGGATGCCAGAATTTTTTCGCGCGCGGCTTGCTCGCCCGGACGCTTGCCGGCTGGTAATCTGGCGGCTCCCAGCACCCCTATGAGCGCGAGGATTGAGAGCATGTTACGAATTTTCCTGGCGAGTGCCTTATTGATCAGCGCCCCGGCCGGCCTGTCGGCCGCCGAGGACTTCGACGTCGTGATTTATGGCGGCACTTCCAGCGGGATTGTCGCGGCCCTGCAAGCCGCGCGGATGGGCAAACGCGCGGTCGTGATCGAGCCGGGCGAGCATCTCGGCGGGCTCACTTCCGGCGGACTGGGCGCCACCGACATCGGCAACAAGCAAGCCATTGGCGGCATCGCGCGCGAGTTCTATCGCCGCATTTATGCCCATTACAGCCGGCCGCAGGCCTGGAAGCAGGAAACGCGCGAGCATTATCAGAGCAAGCGGCAGAAGCCGGGCGAAGACACGATGTGGACGTTCGAGCCGCACGTGGCCGAAGATATTTATCGCCGGATGCTGGCCGAGCGGCAGGTGCCGGTATTCTTTGGCGAGCGGCTTGATCTGCGGGCCGGCGTTCAGCGCCAAGGCAAGCGCATCACGGCGATCCGCATGGAAAGCGGCCGCGTCTTTGGCGGCCGGATGTTTATCGATGCCAGCTACGAAGGCGATCTTATGGCCAAGGCTGGCGTGGCCTACACCGTCGGCCGCGAGAGCAATTCCGCTTACGACGAAACGCTCGACGGCGTGCAGTTGGGCTCGAAAAAACACCAGTTCAAACTCCCGGTCGATCCGTACCGCACGCCCGGCGATCCGACCAGCGGGCTGCTGCCCGGCATTCACGCGGGCTCGCCCGGCGAGCACGGCCAAGGCGACCGCCGGGTGCAGGCTTACAACTTTCGCATGTGCATGACCGACGCGCCCGAGAACCGGCTGCCGTTTCCCAAGCCGGCCGGCTATGACCCGCTGCGTTATGAGCTACTGCTGCGCTATATGCAGGCCGGCGAGTGGGACGTGATCGGCAACAATGCGCCGATGCCCAATCGCAAGACGGATACGAACAACAACGGCGCGGTCTCCACTGACAATATCGGCATGAACTATGACTATCCCGACGGCGATTACGCCACGCGCGAACGCATCTGGCGCGAGCACGTGCAGTACCAGCAAGGGTTAATGTGGTTCCTGGCCAACGATCCGCGCGTGCCGGCGAAGGTTCGACAAGAGATCAACCGCTGGGGACTGGCGCGCGACGAGTTTGCCGACACTGGCGGCTGGCCGCATCAGCTTTATGTCCGCGAAGCGCGGCGCATGATCGCCGACGTGGTGATGACCGAGCAGCATTGCCAGGGCGAAGTGCTGGCAGCCGAACCCGTAGGTCTGGCCGCCTATGGCATGGACTCGCACAATACGCAGCGCTACGTAGATGAAACGGGCCATGCCCGCAACGAGGGCGATGTGGAAGTCCACGGTTTCAGCCCTTACCCGATTGCCTATCGCTCGATCGTGCCCAAGGCCGGCGAGTGCGGCAACCTGCTGGTGCCCGTGTGCCTGTCGGCCTCGCACATTGCCTACGGCTCGATCCGCATGGAGCCGGTGTTCATGGTGTTGGGCCAATCGGCCGCCACGGCCGCCTGCCAGGCCATCGACGCCGGCCGTAGCGTGCAGGAGATCGACACCAAGGCACTCGCCGCGCGGCTGCTGGCCGACGACCAGGTGCTCGAGTGGAAAGGCCCGAAGCGCCGCTCGAACATCGATCCCCGCCGCCTGCCCGGCATCGTAATGGACGACACGCAGGCGCAGTTGGAAGGCGACTGGGTCGAAGGCCAAACGACCGGCGGCTTTATCTGCAGCCACTATCTGCACGACGGCCGGCAGCAGCAGGGAGCCAAGCGAGCCCGGTTCGTGATTCCCATCGAAAAGAGCGGCTCGTACGAAGTGCGGCTGGCCTACACAACGCTGGCGAATCGCGCCACAAACGTGCCGGTGACCATCGAAGCGGCCGACGGCCAGCACCAGGTCACGGTCAACGAGCGCCGCGAGCCGGCCGTCGACAAACTCTTTCAGCCGCTGGGCACTTTCCGCTTCGAGCGTGGTAAACCGGCCGTAGTCGTCGTCAGCAACGCCAAAGCGGATGGCTACGTGATCGTCGACGCCGTGCAACTGCTGCCGAAGCGCTAGCGAGGGGCGAAACCGCAGCGGCGCCCGACGGAGGCCATCGATGGTTCACATGCCAATTGCAAACCGCCGCGACCGAACCCACCGGGACGGCGCGGTACCGTCGCTCCGATGGATTGTCCTGGGCGCCTGGATGCTCCTCGCTTCGACTGCCGCGGCTGAGCCGCCAGCAGGCGACAACGTGGTGCTCGTCCGCCCCACGCCGCTGCCGTTTGTCGCCGGCGAGCCGCTTTGCGCGTCGGCGCTGGTCCAGCGGCCGACGGCCTTGACGGGTCTGGTGTCGTGGACCATCGAAACGCACCGGCATCGCGGCCGACTCTGGTCGATTGCCGTCAGCCCCGATGGCCAACGATTCGCAACCGGTGGAATGGATAACGTGATCCGCCTGTGGCACGCGGCCAGCGGAAAGCTCCTGCGTATGCTGGTGGGACAGGATTATCCAGTCTATTCACTGTCCTGGTCGCCCGATGGCAAGGTGTTGGCGGCTGCCGGCTCCGTCGACGAATCGCTACGGCTGTGGGATGTAGAAACTGGTTTGCTGCTGCGCGTTTTCACCAAGTTCAAAGAATCCGTGACTCTGGTTCGCTGGTCGCCCGATGGCACTCGATTGGCCGCGGCCGGCGGTGCGAGCGGCTGGATCTGGACGTGGGATGTAGCGTCTGACGGGAGCGCGCTGCTGACCGAAGTCGGCCAGCGCGTGTCGGAATTGGATTGGTCCCCCGACGGCACTCGGTTGGCTGCCGTGATTCAATCGACGCCGGTGTCGGTGCTTGACGCTCAGACCGGGAAAAGCCTGCAAACGATTGGCGACGCGCAGGGTTCGATCTATTGTGCCAAATGGTCGCCCGATGGCACGAAGCTGGCGATCGGCGACGCGAGCGCAGCGGCCCTGTATGCCATGCCGCAAGCTTCGCCGCTATGGAAACGGCCGGGCATCAGTTGGGGCGCCGAGTGGGCGCCGGACAATCGGCGGCTGGCGATGATTCGAGCTGACGGGGTACATATTATTGCGGCCAGCGATGGTAAGACTGAAAGGACGCTCCAATATGGAACGGAAGCTCTCGTATGGCGGCCGCCCGACACGCTGGTGATGCTTCACCGGACCAGCGTTTCGCGATCTGACCCGAACACGGGACGACTCTTATCCAACCGTTTCATTGCCGGCGAACGCCCGCCGGCGTGGTCTGCGGGGCGGCCCATCGTTTCGGGCCTTGGGACAAAGACGCTCCGCGTGTGGGACCGCGCCACGGCGGCCAAGTTATTGGTTCTCGCTGGCCATACCGCGCCCGTACGTGGGGTCGCATGGCAAATCGATGGCGACATCCTGGCTTCGGCGGGCGGAGACAAGGCGATCCGGCTTTGGGACGGCAAGGATGGCAAGCTGTTGCATGTCGTGAAGGACTTGCCCGAGCCTGCGCTGAATTTAGCTTGGTCGCCCGACGGCAAGACTCTTGCCTCATCGGGGCCGGGTCACGCCGTGCGGCTGACCGGCGCCGAGGGTCAACCGCTGGGACTGCTCGACGGGCATACCAGTTCCGTGGACGCCCTGGCGTGGTCGCATCGTGGCGATCTCTTGGCGTCGGGCAGCAATGACCGGGCTGTCATCTTGTGGGACATCGGCCAAAAGAAGTTGCAACGCAAGCTCCCAGCTGCGGGCGAGGTTCGTTCCTTGGCTTTCAGCCCCAACGGCTCATTGCTGGCTTGCGGTACCACCGTTGAAGTCGTGCAATTATGGTTCGTTGGCACTGGCAAGCCCGTGAAGAAAAACCTGATTTCTCTCGGCGGTGATCCCGCGGTCACGAGCCTCGACTGGCTCAACGATGGCCGGCTATTACTCGTCGGCCGGCAGAGCAAGAGCCTGCAGCTCTGGGATTGGCTACGCGCGGAAGAGCTAGCGGAGTTGTGGGCCCATGCGCCGATCGAACGCGGCGAGTTCTCCCCAGACGGCTCACTGGTCATCGCCGCGGCGAAGGGTCGCACGGTCTACGTTTGGCGGCGAGTTGAGGGCGAGCTACAAGGAGCGATCGTTGACCAGAACGATCATGTGCTGCTGGTGGACGCGCACGGCAATTATCGGCTTGATGCGTCGGCGAAACCGGACATGTTTTTCGTGGCCCAGACGGCCGAAGGCCAGCTCATGCTCACGCCGGCCGAGTTCACCGCCCGCTTCGGCTGGACGAATCATCCCGAGGCCGTCAAGTTCACCGCCAGCCGCGGCGCAGCGGCCGTTGCAGCCCCTGCTGCTGCTACGACAAGTGAGTGAATGCCGGCAGCTTGACGATGCTGCCGCCCGCCAGGGCCGATTCGTGGGCGCAGAGGCCGACGCAGGTCCAGTTGGCGGATTGCACGGCATTGGGATACGGATCGCGGCCGTCGATCAGCGCTGAAAGGAACTCGTGCGCCAGGTGCGGATGCGAGCCGCCGTGGCCGGCGCCTTGCGTGAACGACAGGTGCCGATGCTCGTCGGTGTCGTACACGCCGCGCGTGGTGAAGTCGCGAATCTCTTCGGGCAGCAAATGCGCGTAGTCGGGCACCTGCACCCGCTGCGGGATTTGCGGCTCGGGCCGCTTGGCCGTGTGCAGCACGGGCGATTCGCCTTCGACCAGCGGCCACTCATACGACTTGCGCACGCCGTACACATTGAAGCTCTCGCGATATTGCCGCGCCGTGTCGAACAGCGAGCGGTAGATCCGGGCCGACACATCCGAGTCCTTGAGCTTGATGTGGGTGCTCTCGACGGCAAATGGCGACTGGTACTTGCCGATCAGCTCCTCGCGGATCGTGCCGGAGCCGAAACAGGAAACATAGTCCGCTTCGGCACGCGTTAGCGCCAGGCACGGGCCGACGCAATGCGTGGCGTAGTGCATCGGCGGCAAGCCGGGCCAGTAGTTCGGCCAACCGTCCATGTCCTGCTGATGGCTGGCTTCGAGGAACTGGATTTTGCCCAGCTCGCCGGCGACATACAGCTCGCGCACGAACAAAAACTCGCGGCTGTAGACGACCGTTTCCATCATCATGTACTTCAAGCCGGTCTGCTGGCACAGCTCGACGATCTGCCGGCAATCGTCGACGGAAGTGGCCATCGGCACCGTGCAGGCCACGTGCTTGCCGGCACGCAGCGCGGCGATCGACTGCCGGGCATGATCGGGAATCGGCGTGTTGATGTGTACCGCATCGACGTTCGGATCGGCCAGCAACTGATCGAAATCGGTATAGCGCTGGGGGATTTCGAAGGCATCGGCCAGTTGCTCCAGCTTGTCGCGATTGCGCTGGCACAGGGCAACCAATTCTGCGTTGGGATGCCGCTTGTAGATCGGAATGAACTCGGCGCCGAAACCCAGCCCGACAATGGCAACCTTGATTTTTCGTTGGCTCATCGTGGTCTCGCCTTTTGAAGCAGTTCGGCCGAAAGGCCGCGCGTGCGCAGCAGGCAGGTGGCGCGCATTTGCAGCAGCCCACGATCGCGGGGCACGAAGCAGATTGCCGGCGACCAGGGCCGGCGGTCACGAAGCCGCAGGCGGCCACCGCCTTGCTGTTGGCGGCCGGCGTTCGGCGGAAAGCCGCGATTCTAGAAAAGCCCAGCGGCGATTACCACCTGCTGGCAATAAAAAAGCCCGCGTGGGCGGCCGATGAGCGAAGGCTCTTGCGGCTGCGGTGCTCGTGGTCGTGGTCGCTGGAGATGACCACGCGCAGCCGGTAGGCATCATCGCGAGAATACCGGGTTCGGCTCGTCGCCGGCCCCCGGCTGATCGTCGCTGCTGCAGCCATAACTGAGCATGGCAATCACCAGCGCTCCTAGGAACATAACAATTAACAAAACCTTGAGACCATCGTTCTGTTGCGACATGGCTGCCACCCCATCCGCATTTGGCGTACTACCCCCGCAGACTAACTATCTTAGTAACATAAGCTCCGTTGGGCAACGGTCCGCCGGTCGCCGCTCAGGGGTCGGAGGCGATCTGTTCGGCAATTCCGAAAGACGTCCGAGTGGGCGACTTTTAGGCAAACAGCATCGCCAGGGGACGCCCGTGGTCGGTGATCGGCACCGGCCGGTCGCCGGCATATAAGTCTTTCGCCGGATCGATCTTTAGCGCGGTATGAATGGTCGCGTGCCAGTCGGGAACGGAGATGGGCGTTGAAATCGGCTGTTTGCCCAAGTCGTCGGTCGCACCGATCGCCTGGCCGCTGCGCAGGCCGCCGCCGAACAATACCGTGCTAAAGGCCGACGATTGGTGTCCGCGTCCTCCCTGGCCGTCGAAGTGGGCCGGCCGGCCAAACTCGGTGGCCACGACCACCAAAGTCGAGTCGAGAAGTTTTTGCCGTTCGAGATCGGCGACCAGCGCGCTGAGTCCGACATCCAGGCTGGCGATCAGTCGATGTTGTTCGCGCTGCCCGTGAGCATGGGTGTCCCAGCCGGTGCCATTGATGAAGTTCAAATTAAACGACACCTCGACCCAGCGCACGCCGGCTTGAACCAAGCGCCGGGCCAGCAGGCAGCGCTGGCCGAATTCGTCGCCATAGCGATTGCGCAGCGAGGCGGGCTCGCGGCTCAACTCGAAAGCCCGCCCGAACTCCGGCCCACCCAAACGCAGCGATTGTTCGATTGCCGCATCATAGTCGACCCAGGCTGTG
>DATATB010000100.1:0-79336 GCA_036268995.1 Pirellulales bacterium
CCTGGTCCGGGCGCCTTCGGCATGATGGCACGCCAGCGGATAGCGCTGCGGATCGACGCTCGTGGGCATCCAGTGTACGCGGTCCGGCTCGATGTAGCTGGTCGCCTGCGCGCGGAGATAATCGTTGCCGGCCAGCACGGCGTCGGCCGTGTAGATGGTGGCCCAAAAGTGCGCCAGCCGGGCCCAGCTCGAAGCCCCTTTGCGGCTGTAGCTATCGCGATGGAACAGCGCATCGTCGAAATCGTAAATCAGCACGCGCGACCATTTGCGCAAGGCCCTCAACTGCCATAGCGGCAGGAGTTTGCGCAGCAAAATCACGACGTCGGCCGAGGCCGCGGCCCGCAACTGGCTGCCGCGTTCGAGCGTGCGCGAGGCCAGCGGCAGCGCGCTAAGCTGCCAGCCGCGTTCGTCCAGCGCATCGGCGAAGGGTGCGATTCGGTAGCGGTAACAGACGTGGTTTGGGCCTTCGGTGAGCGCCAAGACCTGCATTTTGGTCCTCCATGACCAAGCTGGTCGGCACCGCGCAGGCGCACGGCCGACCGCGCGCATCTTAGCAACTTCGCCAGAAACGCCCAAGGGCAGCCAACTCCCTACGCGGGGCCAGTTTAGGTGGCTTTTTCTGGCCGGACGCCGAACTCGCCAAAATAGCCGGCACATTCATGTGCCGTAACTACTACTTTGACGGCCGCATCAGCGTGCTCCCGCCGTCCGCTGCTCGATCAGGGCGTCGAGCTCGGCCTTCAGTCGCGGCAGGATGGCGTCGTAACTGAAACCGCCCAACTCCTCGCTCCGCCGCTTGAGGTTCACCAGGTTCGGGCCGCACCACAGCCCCAGGTCGGCGTCATCGGTTTCGCCCGGCCCGTTCACGCGGCATTGCGTGTCATCTGCAACGGTGGGTTCTCCAAGCGTACTTGAATGCGCGACTGATGCCGGTTGGCCGGGGGTGAGGGGTCGGGAGCACCAACAAGCCCTCATTTCACATCCGGCCGGCACACCACGCCATTGGAATCCGGCCTTCACGGCAAGCGTATTTCGCGCGTCCCCTAAAACTCCGCCGTTACTTCGCGGTCAGCTTACTGAACATGACTTGCGCCGTTCCTTCGGTCGCCTGCGGATAGCAGCCGGCTTTGAAGTAGTTGGGAAACTTCCAAAAATCGAGGCTGCGGCTGACCTTTTCCTCGTCATCGACTCGAATCGACAACCGCTCGGCCTGTACGGTTATTTCGATCTTCACCGACTTGCCGTCCAAGCTCTTCTGCAAGACGACCGTCTCGTTGTCGCGGCGGCCGTTGCCCTTCTGGATCACGGCGACAAGATCGCCAAAGTTTTCGGCGATTCTCAACAGAGGCGGAGCGTCGCCGCCTTTTTCGGTGATGCCGTGGATTTGCAGCACGGTCACCTTGGCCGGCTTCAAGGCGGAGATCACTCGCAGTTCAGCCGAAAGCGAATGTTTGTCGCTCGCCTTCCAGTTCGGCAAATGCCGCAGCTCCGAACGCACGTACTTCGCGTTCGGCGTCGTGCCCGTTTCGGCTGCGTTGACGCTGAAACACATTTCTCCCGCGGCATTCAGGTTGAAATATTCCGAGGAGTAGTTCTCCAGGCCTTTGATATCCCGCGGGCCGGGGATTTGCAGCTTCCAATCGTGCAGATCAAACTTTGTCGAAGGCGCGGCAGCCACGGCATGGGCTTGAATAGCGCACAACCAAGCGATCGCGGCAGTCGAGCGAATTGCGGTTCTCATGAGCATCGAAAATGGCGATGGAGTCGTCGGTATCAATTGTGCTCTCGCGGCCGCGTGGACGTAGCAACGGATTTTGCCACTTCTCGCGGCCGGTGACAAGCAATCAGGTGCCCAGCGTGGCGCGCGGTGATTCACTCGGCCGGCGGATGGATCAGGCTGACGGCTTGTGCGGCAGCCTGAAAAGGCGGCTGTCCCAAGGCGACAAACAGGTCGAACTGGGCGCGGTTGTCGTTGACGAAGGCGTCGATCAGGCTTTCCCTGGCCCGGACCAGCAGTTGCACGCTGTTGAGCACTTCGATCGGCAGGGCGCCGCCGCCGAGCAGGCGTCGATAGTCTTCTTGAAAGGCGAGTTCGGCCTCCGCGAGGCGCCGCAGCGAGACGGTGACCTGGCGGCGTTGCGCCAGCGCGGAGGCATAGGCCGAGGTGACTTCCATCCGCACCTGGTTTTCCATTTGCCGCCGCTGGTAGATCGACTCGTTCAAGACGGCCCGGCCTCCTCGCACCCGCGCGACGTTGCCGGCCCCGGCATTCTGCAGCGTCCAGACGGCCATGGCGTCGAAGTCGGTGCGGGGCAGAATGCCCGTGAAGGGTGGATTCGGGATCTGATTGCCCGTCCCGCCGAATCCGCCGCTGCTGTAGCCGAGCGAGAGCAGCGGCAGCAGCGGGCGCATCTGCTCCTGGCGGACACGGATCTGGCGTCCGCCGATCGATGCGCTCAAGGCGGCCAATTCAGGACGGCGCCCCAGCCCGATTTGCAACAAGTTCGTCAGCGGTTGCTCCATATCGACCAGGTCGACGGTTTGCATCGCCGCGCCCGGCGTTCGCAGCCGCACGGCCGGGTCCAATTGCAACAGCCGCGCCAATGCCGCCGATGCGATCGCCAACCGTCCTTCGGCCTCCTTTAAATCGGCCAGCACCAGAAAGCCCTCGGCCTCCATGCGGTGGGCGTCGCCCCGCCGGCCGATCCCGCTTTGGGCGTAGGCCCTGGTCGCTTCCACAACCTTCTGGACGTCGGCATGCGATAGCCGCAGTGCTTCCCATTGGGCTTCGGCCGTCAGCAGCTCCAGGTAGGCTCGCGTGGCGTCCAGCAGGGTTTGGTTGTTTTCGGCTCGAAGATCGAAGCGCCGGGCGATGGTCTCCTGCCGGGTGGCCAGCGGTTCGTACAGGGCATCGCTCACTTGGGTCAGCAATTGCACGCCGGGAATCGCGTTGGTCTGGGCCCCCATCGTGTAGGCGCCGCTGCCGACGTAGAAGGACGAGTCCGTCAGGTTGATCACTTGTCCCGTCGGCGACTGCCAATTGCCGACGTGGCTGTAGTACATCGCGCCTGCATTCAAGTTGGGAAACCACAGCAACCGCGCTTGTCGCTGCACGGCCGCGGCTTCGTTGACGACCTGCCGCGCAAGGTTGATCGTCGGATTTTGCACGCCGGCCAGCCGCCAGGCGGCTTCCAAATCGATCGTCTGCCGATCGCCCTCGACCGGCACGATCGAGCCGATTTCAGCACGCGGAGCTTCGTCGGCCGGAGGCGCGGCTTCCAGGCCGGCTTCGGCCGGCGCTGATCGGGCCAACAAGTCGGCCGGAGGTTGCCCCAGCGCGACGTAGAGCTGGAACTGTGCCCGGTTGTACTCGGTGATGGCGTCCAGGTATTCCAACTGTGCCAGGGCCAACAGCCGCACGCTGTTGAGCACCTCGATCGGCAGCCCGGCGGCGGCGCGAATGCGTGTCAGATCTTCGCGAAAAGCGTCCGAGGCCGAGCGAACCGCTTGCTCCAATGTGGCGAGCTGCGCATAGCGGGCGTGCGCCAGGGCATAGGCGTAGGCCACGTCGTAGCGCACCCGGTTGAGGACTTCGAGCTGTCGAAAGCTGTTCTGATTCAGCCGTGCCCTGGCCGCCGCGATCTGTGCGGCGTTCCCCAAACCCAGATTTTGCAACGTCCAGTACGTGACCACTTCGATGTCGACGCGCGGGGCAAAGTTGCCGAATTCCGACTGGGCCCCCAGGTCCTGGGCATTGCCGCCGCCACCAAAACCGGCGCTGCTGAAGCCGACCATCACCTGCGGCGAGAAGGGCAGCAGCCGCTGCGCTTGCAGCCCGAAAAACGTCTCTCGAATGGCCGACCGCTGGGCCGCCAACTCCGGGTGCTGCATCATGGCCGTGCCGATCAATTCCGACAGCGGGATCGGCGACGGTACCATCGGCGCCGGCACCACCCAGCCGTCGATCGGATGCAGCCGTGTCGAGGGATCCAGGTGCAGCAGGCGGGCAAGTTGCGCCGATGCGATCCGCACTTCGCCCTCGAAGGCCAGGATCTCGGTATTGCGCAGCGACAATTCCGTCGCGGCCCGATGAGCGTCGGCCTTGCGGCCAACTCCCGTGGCCGCGTAGTTGCCCGTCAGGCGGACCACCTCGGCCACGTCGGCCCGAATCTGCACGGCAACGGCTCGTCGGCCTTCGGCCCGCAGCAACTCGACATAGGCCAGCGCCACGTCCAACAGGATTTGATTGCGCGTGGCGATGGAACTGAACTGCCGCGTCCGCAATACCTGCCGCGTACTGAGATAGCCGAAGATGGCGGTCGACAGGTGGAAGTTGTATTGGATTCCAGGAATGGCCGGGGTTCCGGACCCGACGGCATTGGCGCCGCTGCCGATATACAATGACTGCCGCTGGAGCCGCAGGATCTGGCCGGTCGAGTGTTGGATCGCGCCGACATGATCGTCGTAGTTCAGGCCGAGATTCAGGTTCGGCAGCATTTGTGCAGCGGCCAATTGCCGCAGCGCAACCGCCTCGACCACGCGTTGCCGTGCCAGCAGCAACTGTTGGTTCTGAACGCCGGCCAGCGCCAGCGCACTCGGCAAGTCGATCGAGGCCGTATCACCATCGAGCACACCCGACGAAGGAGCCTGCGGATCCGCGTCCGCCGGCGGGCTGGAAGAGTCGGGCGCGGCAATCACCTCGCCTTTCGGCTCGACTGCCAGTCGCACCGCTGGGGGCGTGTCAGCTTCGCGCGTGTCGACCGGCGGCATCGGCTGCGAGCTCGAATCCGTCGGCGGCAGCAACCGAAGGGCATTCTTTTCGACGGGTTCCAGTGGCGCTGCTGGCGCCACCGCCCCGCTCGATAGCATCCACCCGATTGCCGCGCAGCACGCGACCGCCCATGCTCGAAGCCAGAGCTTCGTCACGCCCGCACCGAATCCGGCCTGTGCGCAAAGCATCGGGCGCCTCACGAAGAGACCTCCGAGCGCACGCTGTGGCCCGAGAGCCTCGAAGCGGCATCGCACTGCATTACGGTCTGTCTCGTTAGATAAGAAAGCGGTGAGCCCCGCGACACCTGCCGCCTGTTTCGCCCGCCAGCCGGCCGCACGGATAGCGCCCCAGTGACAGCATGCGACAGATCGATCGGCCGACAGCCATGCCTGGATAGCACGCTGGCGCGGCCATTGCGCGCCCGCCGCCTGACTGGCGGCGAGCGTCGGCCAATTTATCGGCTCGTTTTCGTAATTAACGTTGGGAAACTTGATGAGATTTTTGTTAGCCAACGGAATCGTTGCTACTAGAGAGATGTCTGCCGCACGCGCATCTAGGCCGCGCTGCGACGCACTTGCCGATGTGCGTCGGTCACTTCGATGCGATAGGCGTCGGCATTCCACACGGGCTGGCGGCCGAGCACGAAATACTCGACGGCCAATAGCAACTGGCAGATCACCAGCCGCGTCTTCTTGCTGCGCGTGGCGGCCAGCGCCCGGAAATCGATCCCGTCGGCCAGCACCGCCCGGTGCTCGGCATAGTCGGCCGACTGGCAGAGCCGCTCGAACACGGCCGGCAACTGTTCCAGTGCCGGGGTGTTGAAGAGGTTGGTCGTGCCGGTTTTGCCCCACTTCTTGCGGCGGGCAATCTCGGCCGGCAGCCGGTCGTGCATCGCCCGGGCCAGGCAGATCTTTTCGCCCCGCGGCGGACGGCGTCCCACCAGTGCCCGCCATCCGCGGCGCAAGTCGAGCTTGTCCGCGTCCGGCGTCATCGCTGCGGCGGCCAGCACGTCGTCGCACAGAAACGGCACGCGGCCTTCGATCCCGTGCCGCATCAGCATTCGATCGACCCGGTGCAGTTGCGAACCGGTCAATTGGAATCGCCGATCAAAATGCAAGAACTGCTCCAGCCGCGAGCCGCGAGCTTCGCCGAGCGTCTGCGAAAAAACCTGAAACTGCTCCGCCACGCGGCCCTCGAGCTGGCGCCGCCAGGATTCGGACAGATACGCCCGTGCGGATTTCAGGCTCGAGCGTTGGGCCGTGTAGAGGGCAAACAGCTCGGTCACGTCGGCCCGTCCCCTGCCCTCGGCGGCGAACCGGTGCCAGGGATAACCGCCAAACAGCTCGTCGGCTCCCTCGCCCAGCAGCACCACCTTGTAGCCCTCCTGCCGCAGGGCTTTGCCGACAAAAAAACTGTTCAGAAAGGCCGGGTTGGGAATCGGCTCTTCGAGGAACCACATCGCTTCGCGCAGCAAATGCTCGAGATCGAGCACCGCCGTCGACACGATCCGATGCGGCAGGCCCTCGGCCGCGGTCAACTGCCGCGCGTACTTCACTTCGAAGTCGGTTTCCGCATCGAACGTGTTCGTATAGGCACTGGCCCGGCAACCCTGGTCGGCGGCCAAGGTCGTGACGATGCTCGAATCGATGCCGCCCGAAAGCGCCACGGCTACCGGCACATCTGAAATCAGATGCGCGGCCACCGCCGCTTTGAGGTTCGATCGCAACCCCGCCGCCGTGGCCTGGGCATCAGTGTCCGCCGGCCGCAGAGTCTTGGCCGCGCGCTGGCTGACCTGCAACGCGCCGCCGGCATCGACCGAAAACTTCCACACGTCGCCCGGCGGCACCTGTTCGACCTTGTCGAAAGGACTCTTGCAGCTCACGGCAAAGCCCAGCGAGAACAAATCGAGCAAGGCAGACGGATTGAGTGCCCGATTCGCGCGGGCACCCAGTGCCTTGATCTCGGAAGCAAAGCGGACTTGTTCGCTGCGCCGCTCGACGTATAGCGGCTTGATGCCGAACACGTCGCGCGCCAACGACAGAGTACCTATTCGTTTATCAAAAATGCCGATGGCGTACATGCCCACCAGCCGGGCGAACAGTGCGTCGCCCCAATGCTCGAAGCCCCGCGCGATGACTTCGGTATCGCCGGCGGTGGCAAACGTCACGCCGGCCGCAGTCAACTCGGCCTTGAGCTCGCGGAAGTTGTAGATCTCGCCGTTGAAAACCGTCACGCTGCGGGAAGTGATCAGCGGCTGATCGTTGCCGGACGTGAGATCGATAATGCTCAGCCGCGTATGGCCCAGCAGCAGCCGATCGGCGGCCGACGTGAAGACGCCGGTCTGATCCGGGCCGCGATGCTCGAGCTGCTCGACGGCGGCCGAAAACTCGCCCGCCGCCGCGTCGAAGTCGCGCGGATTGAAAACCCCGGCAATGCCACACATCCCGCGCAGACCCCGAGCCGTAAGAAAGACCGCCGTCCGGCGGATAAAAAGGTTTGGGGAAGATCGGCAAAAACCGCAATCCTGTCAAGCTCGGTTTCGGCTATGGTGAAAGCGGCGGCCAGGTCTCTGTCTTAGACCTGGGAGAGGAACACTAATTTTCACTAATTCCCACTGATTTGGATTAGTGTCAATTAGCGCCGATTAGTGTTCCTGCATTGAAGCTTTAGAACTCAGGGCTGCTAAATGACCGAACCTGCGTTGCAACTTTACGATCCACGCGATGGCGACCTGGCGCTCAAGATCGAAGCGTTTACCGGCGCCGAGGCCCTCGCGGCGCCGCAGCGTTTCAACTATTTCACCGTGTTCTGGATTCAAGAGGGCCGCGGCACCTTTTGGGCGGACCTCGGCGATTACGACTTTGCGGCCAGCTCGCTGCTGTTCCTCGTCCCGTACCAGTGCTTCCGCTTTCAGCCCTCGGGGCCGTTGCGCGGCGTGTGCATCCAGTTCCACGCCAATTTTTTTTGCATCGAAACTTATCACGAACAAGTCGGCTGCAACGGCGTGCTGTTCAACGACCTGTACGGGGCTCCGCTTGTGGTGCTCCCAGCGGCCGATGAGCGCGAGCTGGCAGGCCTGGTCGACGCCCTGCGCCGCGAACTGAGCGAGCAAGGGCTGGCTCATCCGGAAGTGCTGTTGGCGTATCTGAAGATTTTTCTCATCAAGGCGACGCGGCTCAAGCTCGAGCAGCAGGCCGGAACGGGCAGCACCGCCGCGCGGCTGCCCGCCGTGCTCGACGAGTTGCGGCAGCTCGTCGAAACGCACTTTCGCGCCGAGCACAGCCCGACCTGGTATGCCGATCGCTTGCATCTGACCTCGAAGGCCCTGGCCAAGCTCACCAAGAAGCATCTCCGCAAGACGCTGACGGAACTGATTCGCGAGCGCGTGCTGCGGCAGGCGAAATGGGATCTTTTGCATACGCTCAAACCGGTCAAGCAGATTGCCGCGGAACTCGGCTTCCAGGACGAGCTGTATTTCAGCCGGCTGTTCAAGCAGTCGGCCGGTTGCGCTCCGACGTTCTTTCGCGAGTACGAGACCGCGATCCGCGGGGGGAAAAATCTGTCCATGACTTAGCGTCTTCGGTCCATTCTCGCGCCCGAGCGGTGCCACGTACGATGGAGAGCATGCGGTGGGACAGGCCCGCCGGCAACGATACTCTCGCGAAGGACGTGAACCATGAACCGCATCCGCCAACTCTTCGAAATCGCCGCCCGCGCCGACCGTTTGGGAATCGCCGTCACCCGGCTGGGCCTGATCGTCGTGCTCCTCTGGATCGGCGGACTCAAGGCCTTTCCGTACGAGGCCGACGGCATCGTCCCCTTCGTGGCCAACAGCCCCTTCATGAGCTTTTTCTATCGAGCGCCGTCGGGCGAGTACCAGCAGCACAAGAACCGCGAAGGCGAAGTGGTCGCTGCGAACCGCGCCTGGCACGAGTTCAACGGAACCTACGCGTTCGCCTACGGGCTTGGCACGGTGATTGTCGCCTACGGCCTGATGCTCTGCCTGCACCCCTGGCTGCCGCAAGTGGCCGCGCTGGGCTCGCTGCTGGTTTTTATTATGTCGCTGGTGACACTGTCGTTCCTGATCACCACGCCCGAGTGCTGGGTGCCCGCCCTCGGCGGCGCGCAACACGGCTTTCCCTATTTGAGCGGCGCCGGCCGGCTCGTCATCAAAGACGCCATCATGTTGGGCGCGGCGCTCGTCACCATGGCCGACTCCGCCCGGGCCTACCTGCGCAAGTCTCCAGCCACGCGCCTAACCACCGAGCGCCGTGCAGAAGGTCAACTCATCACGGTCTAAACCGCGAGCCGCACAACCCCGGCGAGCCGCCGCGCAACGCCGGCGAGCCGGGAGCGTTAGCGACCGGAGGGCCCACTACGTTTAAATGCCATTGAACAGAAGCTCGCGAAGAGCGCGAAGAAAGGGAAAACCGAAGGAAGGAAGGAGGACCAAAGCTGTCAATTCACACCGTCAGGCCAATCGTCCGCAGTCTAACAATTTTTCTTGCCCTTCTACTTCTTCCTCTTCTTCTTAGCGGCCTTTGCGGCCTTCCCTTCGGCCTGAGGCTCAGGGCTCGAAGGCTGTTCAATTGCTTCGTAGTTCCATTCTGGCTTCGGTTGAGACAGGAGCGTCAACAAAAAAGCCGCGCCGAACCGGATGGCTCGTCGGCGCGGCCGATTGTGCCCTAAGGGGCACCTGCTGCCTGTGATTCTATCGGGCTCGGACCGAAATCGAAACGATTTCTTTTTGGATCGTGCCTGGCAGGGCGCGAGGCGACGTTCTGAAATCTCCCCGTTTACTTTTCTTTCCTGTCTTCGCTACTGCGAATCGCCCGGCAACAGGCGCTGGGGCAGATCGTAGATGCTGGCAGTTCCGGCTGCGTTGTAGCTGATGAGCCAGACGCGATCGCAGACGTGGCCCGGCCACGTCTGCGGCGCATTTCTCGCCTGCAGCGCTTGGGCAAGAGCCGGAATCATGTCATGCCGCCAGCAAACGAGCACGATTTTGCCGGCATAAATTGGGTTGTGACGCAGTTCGTGCGCCAGTTCCTTCACCGCCGAGTCGTGGTACTGGCTATTGATTGGAAGACGCAGCTTTGCGGCCAGCGGGCTGATCGTCTCGACCGGGCGGCTGCTGCTCTCCTTGTTGCCGGCGGCAAACAGGAAGTCGGGCCTGGCAAACGGAATCTTCCGCTCGGCCGAGGCGACGAACAGTTCCGGCAGCCGGTCGGCACGCGCCTGCCCCTCGGACGAAAGGTGTACATCGTCGCGGTTACCGGTCTTCTCCGCATGCCTGATAATCAAAATCTGCCGCGGCAACCGACTCCCACCGCCCGCCTGCGGCTCGGCCGCTTGCGAAGTCTCGGCCACCAGCCCCGAGCCTCCCAGCACGCCCCAGCAACCAGCCAACCCGCCGAGCACGAGCATCGGCATAAGCGGGCGAAGGATTCGGCATCGACTGCTCATCGGCTTTCACGCGTTGCGGCTGGAAGTTGGAACATGGCAGAGCGATTCTTCGATTAAATCATCCTGCGACTTTTTTACTTCATCGCCGCCGCAGCAGCAACCGCCGACCCGTCGCGAAGCGTTTGGCCACCGTAGCCATCCCGCTCCGCCGGGATGAAGCCGCGCAACTCGGCTGGACGCTGAGATGGTCCGTCGTGGCGTCCCTTCATCCCGGCGGAGCGGGATGGCTACGGTAACGCCACGGGGTGCGTTGTGCGGATGGCCGGCCTCGCGGCGCTCGCGGTATAATCGGCATGTGGAAAAACCGCTCTACGACATGCCAGTGGCCGCGCAATTACTTTCCAGGCAATTTGCAAGCGATGCCGCCGAATGAGCCAAACCACAAGACGCCGAATCGTCAAATGGATCATCTTCGCTGCGCTAGCCATTCCTGGCGTGCTGCGCGGAACATCCTACCGCGATCTTTTTTCCTGGTCGCGCGTCAAGCCGCCAGCGGGATTTATCGCGGATGGACCCGCCCTGGCTGGCAGAATGGAGACCATCAAAACAGCGGAAGAATTCCGTGCCATGCTCTCGGAGCAGGACTGCCTCCTGTTTGTCGATGTCGACTGGTCACTTGAGGCGGCCTTGTCCCGCCGCCGGCTAGAGGATTTCATTCGGGTTTGGAATCAGCAGAACCATTCTAGAGCCGTTGTGGTTTTCCGCGTCGACCTGACAAATGGGGAGGGCCATATTTGGAACGAAGTAGTAGCCTGGTTGAAAAAGCAGAACCTCCACATGTGGGAAACTGGTGGAGTCGGCCCCGCGTTTTGGCTGCGCCGCGGCAAGATCTTTGACCTCACTCGTTCCGCCGCAACGGTAACGGTGCCGGAGCTGCTTGCGAAAACTTCGCACTTGGCTGGAGCAATAGCTGCTCCAGCGCGATTCCCTTTAACGTTGGTTGACGCCGTGCGGGTTCTAAACGCAGAGTTGCTGGGTCAGAACGCATCGAGCGTGAAGTTCATTTTGAACGAGAGGGCCGTTGTGTTCTTCCCGGCCACGCAACAGCATCGCGACGTCAAAACCCACGAGCTTAGCTATGAGGACGACTATCGCGGCAATGCTGTAGCCGGCCTCATTACGCCGGGGCGCGTGGAAATACGCTTTCACCAAGCGTTCTCGGACGAAAGAATACGAACCATTTGGTCTCGGCTGCTAGCCGAGCCCGAACTCGCGACCAGCGCATTCGGGACGCTCTATTACCAGGGACGCCAGCTCCAATGAGTCACCCTACGCCAGCGCCTCGGGGGCTTTGCCGGCGCCGGGTTCGGGGGCGATGATGGCGGGGGTGACTTCGCCGTTGGTGCGGGCACGATTGCTGGCGGGGCCGATGAGGGCGGCGATTTCACGCTCGTCAAGGATCTCGCGCTCGGCCAGGTTCGTGGCCAGCAGCTCGAGCTTGTCGCGATGCTCGGCCAGCATGCCGCGGGCACGCTTGTCGGCCAGGTGCAAGATCGAGGCCAGCTCCTCGTCGATGACCTGCGCCGTGTGCTCGCTGAACTCGCGCTGCTCGACAATTTCCTTGCCCAGAAAGGGATGCTCTTCGGCCGTGCGATAGGCCACCGGGCCGATTCGCTCGCTCATGCCCCAGTGCGTAACCATGCGGCGGGCCAGTTGCGTGGCACGCTTGAGATCGTCCTCGGCGCCGGCGCTGTACTCGTCGAAGATCAACTTTTCGGCCGCCCGCCCGCCCAGCATGAACACCAATCGGGCGTGCAATTCGGTCTCGCCAATGTTCAACCGGTCTTCCTCGGGCAAAAGCTGCGTGACGCCCAGGGCCCGGCCGCGGGGAATGATGGTGACCTTGTGTACGCGGTCGGCGCCGGGCACGAGCCAGGCCAGCAAGGCGTGGCCCGCCTCGTGGTAGGCGGTCATCAGCTTTTCTTTGCCGGACAGAACTTCCTCGCGCTTGGCGCCCATCAGGATCTTGTCGCGGGCGATTTCGAAGTCGGGCATGCCGACTTTGTCCTTGCCTTCGCGCGTGGCCCACAGGGCGGCTTCGTTGACCAGGTTGCGGATGTCGGCGCCGGTGAGGCCGACGGTGCCGGCGGCCAGGCGATGAATGTCGACGTCGTCATCGAGCGGCACTTCGCGGGCGTGGACCAGGAAAATCGCCTCGCGGCCTTTCAGGTTCGGCCGGTCGACGGTGACGTGCCGGTCGAAACGGCCGGGCCGCAACAGCGCGGGATCGAGCACGTCGGGCCGATTGGTGGCGGCCAGCACGATGACCGATTCGTTGGGGCTGAAGCCGTCCATCTCGCTGAGAATCTGATTGAGCGTCTGCTCGCGTTCGTCGTGGCCGCCGCCCAGGCCGGCCCCGCGCACGCGGCCGACGGCATCGATCTCGTCGATGAACAGGATGCAGGGCGAGGCCTCTTTGGCCGTCTTGAACATGTCGCGGACGCGGCTGGCGCCCACGCCGACGAACATTTGGATGAACTCAGAGCCGCTGATCGAGAAGAACGGCACCCCCGCCTCGCCGGCCACGGCTTTGGCCAGCAGCGTTTTGCCGGTTCCCGGCGGGCCCATCAAGAGCGTGCCCTTGGGAATGCGGCCGCCCAGCCGCTGAAATTTTTCAGGGTTTTTGAGGAACTCGACGACTTCGGCCAGATCGTTTTTGACGCCTTCCAGCCCGGCCACGTCGACGAACGTGATGCGTTTGGCGCCCTGCTCGTAGCGCTTGGCCGGGCTTTTGCTGAAGCCGGACAGGATGCCGCCGCCCATGATCTGATCGCGAGCCCGGCGAAAGACGAACCACATGCCCAGCACGAGCAGGGCCGTGACCCCCAGGTAGAACATGAGCACCATCGAAGTGCTATCGGTCGGCGCTTCGGCCGTGTAATGGGCCCCCAGCTTGTCGCGGAGCATGCGGTCGATGTCTTCGCCGGCCAGCGGGCTGAGCACTACCGAGAACTCGCTCTTGGGCTCTTCGGTTTTGGCAAACGGCCCGTGGTGCGCGGCTTCGCCCGGCAGCTTGGGGACTTCCTTGAATCGGCCGACCAGCCCATAGCGGCTGGTGATCTTCACTTCCTCGATATTGCCCGCCTGGAGCTCTTTGAGGAAGTAGCCGTAGCTGATCGTCGAGGCCTTGTTCGGTTCGTTCAACAGCCAAAACAGCAGCAGCAGAAAGACTGCCAGCACCGCGACCATGGCCGTGGAATTGTTAAAACGCGGCCACCGGGAAGCGGGACGCTCGGGCGGCGGCAGGGATTGGTTCTCCATCGACATCCTTCAATGCGGCAGAATACGGATCGAACTACGGGTCGACCAGAAAATAACGTGAGCCTTCAATCAAAAAGCCCTCACCCTGCCCTCTCCCAAAGGGAGAGGGGTTGCGAGAACGCCCTCTCATAAGCGAGCGGGATTTGCAGGAAAGCTATTTTCGGTCGGCCCTATGCTGGAATTGTACCGCACTGAGGCGATTTTTTCGATTCGGCAAGATTTTCGGGCAGATTCGCCGCTGCGCGACGGCACTTTAGGTAGAGTTGCAGCTCTTCGTAGCGAACATCGTGGGGCAATTGGCTCAATAGTGGCCGTAAGCGCTGCGGCTCGCCGGGGCCTACGACGCGCTCAAGGGCGGCGATTTGCTCGCCGCTCAGAAACCAACGGGCCTCGACGCGCCAGCCCGAATCGATCGCGCGCAGCGCGTGGTCCAGCACCACCTCGCGCTCCAAACCCCGAGCCGCCGCGCAGTCGTCCACCGAAAACCCGGTCGAGAGCAACCGCCACGTCCAGTAATGCGTGGGCTGCGATGCCGCGACGGGCGAGGGCGCAACAGGCAATGGCGCTGCGGGGACTTCTACGGCCGGTGCTGGTCGAGGCAGTTCCGGCTCCGCTGTTTGCCGGTGCTCGTCCGGCGGCTTCGAAGCTGTTGGCGGTGCGCTTCTCTCGGTCGCTGGCGGTGGCGGTTTGTCGGCAAGCGGCGGGCGCTGGGGTTCAGGCTGCTTTTGCGGCTCGGCGCCGGCAACCTTCACCTGTCGCATGCGGCCGACCAGCGCGGGCGGAAAACTCGGCAGCCGGCCGCTGCCGTCCGGATGGTTCATCAAGCGCTGGCCTTCCTCGCTCAATTGCATCAGCGGCCGATGGTTTTCCAAGCCGACCTGCTCCAGCCATCCGCCGGCCAGCAGGCAATCGAGCAGCTCGGCGACCTCGGTTTGCTTGAGCGGCTTGAGCAGCCCGTAGGTGCTCAGCTTTTGCAGGCCGCAGCGCGTGATTTTGGCGGAAGTAGAGCCGCAGAGCATCTGGGCGATCAGGTGCTTGCCGAAGCGGCCGCGCGACCGGGCCACGCCGGCCAGGGCCATGCGCGCGACTTGCAGCAGGTGCCCGTCGCTGGGCACACCGGCCTGCACAGCCGCCGCGGCTGGCGCTTTGCCGGGCGTGCAGTTGTCGCAGTGGCCGCACGGCTGGCTGCCTGCCTCGCCAAAGTAATCGAGAATCGCCGCCTGGCGGCATTGCCGGCCTTGAGCGAAGTCGATCACTTGCCGCAGCTTCTGATATTCGGCCGCCTTGCGCTCGTCGAGCAGTTGGAAGTCGATGTCCAACTCGGAAAACTTCTTGGTCCGGTCCAGCAGATGCACGGCCCGGCCGCGAAACGGCGGGATGTAATCCAGCGATTTCAGTTGCCGCAGCTCGCGCAGCGTGCGCGAGAGCGCCGTGGCTTCCAGCTCGGTTTCGGCCAATAGCTCGCGAGGATTGAAGTACACCAGTTCATAGCGCCGGCCGCCGACCAGCCGCTCGATGGCCTGCATCACGCGGCGCTGCACCTTGGCCTGGCGCGGCAGCAGGTCCACGAGCGTGGGCAGATTGCTGTCGATGCGCACGATGGCCATGTTCTGATACGGTTCGAGCCGCTCGAGCACGCCGGCTTTTTCCAGCAGTTGCTCGCACGTGCCGATGCCGTCGGAGCCAATCGGCAGGCTCAACGACTCCTTGATCTCTTGCTGCGTCAGCTCGATGGGATCGGCGTCCATCGCGCGCAGAAATTCGTACACGCGCGACACGACCTCGCGCGAGGGATACGCGCTCTCGATAAAGAATTCCTGGATCTTCCAATCGCCCGCGCTGAACAGCATCAGGCAGCGGGCAGGCTGGCCATCGCGGCCCGCCCGGCCGGCCTCCTGGTAATAGCCTTCGAGGCTGCCGGGCAGGTTGTAATGCACGACGAAGCGCACGTCGGCCTTGTCGATGCCCATGCCGAAGGCGGTGGTGGCCACGACGATTTCGCTGGCGCCCTGCATGAAGGCATCCTGCGCGGCGTGCCGCTCTTCGGACGTCATGCCGGCGTGATAGGCGCCGCTCGTGCGGCCGGTGCGCAGGCGGATCAGCTCGGCCAGCTCTTCGCAGCGCTTGCGCGTCGAGGCATACACAATGCCCGATCCGCGGTTGGCGGCCAGGAAGGCAATCAGGGCCTCATCCTTGCGCCGGGCCGACGAATGATGCTGGATGGCGTAGTGCAGGTTGTGCCGGGCAAAACCGGTAATGAAGATTCGCGGCTCGCGCAGCGTGAGCTGCGCGATGATGTCCTGCCGCACGGCGTCGGTGGCTGTGGCCGTCAGCGCGATCGTGGGTGGATCGCCCAACAGGCGGCGGAACCGCCCCAAGCGGGCGTAGTCGGGCCGGAAATCATGCCCCCACTCGCTGATGCAGTGCGCTTCGTCGATCGCCAGCAACTGCAAGCCCGCCGCACGCACCGCCTCGACGAAACGCGGGCTGCGAAAACGCTCGGGCACGACATATACCAGGTCGTAGGCTCCCTGCGACAATTGATGTAGCCGGGCCTGCTGCTCGGCCGGTGAAAGCGTGCTGTTGACAAAGGTGGCCCGCAGGCCAAGGGCTTGAAGCTGATCGACCTGGTCTTTCATCAGCGCGATCAGCGGAGAGACCACCAGCGTCAGGCCGGGCCGCGCAATGGCCGGCAACTGATAGCAGAGGCTTTTGCCGCCGCCGGTGGGCATCACGCACAGGCAATCTTCGTCGGCCATGACCGCGGAAATGACATCGCGCTGGCCGGGCCGAAAACTGGACAAGCCGAACCGCGGCAGCCAGGCGTCGACGTCCAGTTGCAGGGTATCGGGCTGCGGCATGAGCGGCGTCGAGGGCTTCAGAAGATCGTTGGCGGCAAGCGTTACGGCGCGATCTTAATATACGGATGCCGCAGAGCCCGGTCCAACGGCCGTTGCGAGCCGCAATCGTGGGAGTGCCTAGGTGCCGCGAGTACCAGCGGCACCGGGAGCACCTATTGCGCTGCTCGACAGGCCCGGCTCGGCTCGCCGGGCCTACGTTTCTTCCGGCTTGCATTTGCGTAATGCGAGTGGACGCTGGCATGGCGAGTGGTGATAATCTACGGGCCGCATGTGATTGCGGCCTTCCCGAGTGCCATTGCCCGGTCTTGCAGCGAATGCTTATGCAGTTGGCTCTGATTTCCGACGACAACCACCTGACACAGGTGGAGCTCAATGGGCGAATCACGCCCGACTCGTTTTCGCACGAATGCGAACCGTTGGCTTCGCTGCTGGGCCCCGGCGCGTATCACCGCCGCGTGTTGTTGGATCTGACGAACTCGGATTACATCAATTCCAGCGGCGTAGGCTGGCTGCTGGTGTGCCACAAGCGGTTTCGCGATGCCGGCGGCCGACTGGTGATCCATTCCATTCCGCGGCTCGTGCGCAGCGTGCTGGAAGTCTTGAAGATGGACCAGGTGTTTCATCTGGCGGACGACTTGGAAAGTGCGCGCGAGATTGGCAGCCAAGGGGCGGCTTGATGAGTGCGCCGGCCAGGCGAGGCGTCGTGGCCGTCGTCCGGCGCGAGGGGCGCTTCCTGGTTATCCGCCGCTCGGCCACCGTCGTGGCGCCGCTGGCTTATTGTTTTCCCGGCGGGGGCATCGAAGCCGGCGAAAGCGAAGAAGCAGCGCTGGTGCGCGAGCTGTCCGAGGAGCTGAATGCCTGCATCCGGCCGTTGCGGCTGGTGTGGCGCAGCATGACTCCCTGGGGCGTCGACCTGGCGTGGTGGCTGGCCGAGTTGACGGGCGAAATGTGCTGCAATCCAGCCGAAGTGGCTTCCTGCCATTGGCACACGGCCGAAGAAATGGCGGGACTGCCGGACTTGCTGGTGAGCAATCGGGAGTTTTTGGCGATGCTCGAGCGCGGCGCGATCGTTATTTGAAACGGTCGAGCCTCAAACCAGATGAAACGGAAGCCGGCGCGTGGGCCTGGAAAGTAGTGGGGAAGTCACTCCGCATTAGCCGGCGGCTTCCCGCCACGCGTTTTTCGTAGCCCAGTCCCTTTAGGGCTGGGTATACGTCCGCGGTCGAAATCCCTCCTTCCCATTCTGATGCGGCCGGTGGCCGCATCAGAATGGGAAGGAAATTCTGACGGCCGCGTCGGCCCAGCCCTAAAGGGACTGGGCTACGGAAAGCCTGCATTGCCTTACCCACAAATACGACGCTCACGCCAAGGCCCAAGCCGGCCGGGTCGCTTATTTCGGCGCCGCAAACCGTTCGTTGAACACCGCGGGATCCAGCGGATCGGCAGGTGGCTTCTCAGCGCTTTCCGCCGTTTGCGAACCCGCGGCCGGTGGCAGCCGGCTGGGCGGCTGCGGCTTGACCGGCGGACGGTGCTGCGCGGCCAGGCCTTCTTTGAGCCGGCGGACGCCTGGCGAGTCGGGCGGCTTACCGGCGGGCTGCGCGGGCGTTTCTCTGCCAGGCAGCGTTTGCAGCAGCGGGGCTGCCGGCTCGGTCACTGTTTCGACTTGCGGCGGCGGAGCGCTTTTGGAGACGCGATAGACCCAGATCACCAACTGCCGATACTGGACCGCGTCGCGCGTAGTGAACACGGCCGTCTTGGCTGACCCGTGTTCGCGAATCGCCTGCTGCAACAGGGGACTGAGCGCCGGATCGGCCGCATTGATGTGCTCCAGCGTGGCGAACAGATTGCGCTGCGTCAGCCGCCGGTTGGGCGTGTGGCCCAGCGAAAAGCGCATCAACTTGTAACCGGTATTCGAATCGGGGCCGTGGCAGCCCGCCGTGCTGCAATGATTCAGAATCAGCGGCTGGATCGTGTGGGCGAAATAATCGACGGTGCCGGCCGGCATGCCGCGAACCAGGCGGTCGAGATCCTCGTTCGAGAGTGCCGTCTCGGTGCTGGCCACGTGCTTTTCGGCTTCTTCCTGCTGGCTGCGGGCCAATTCCAGCCGGCGTTCCAAGAGCGGAATCCGCGGCTGCAGAGGATCCAGGTCGATGGCCGCTGAAACTTCCTTGGCCGCGTAGCCCAAGAGCCCCTGGTGCAAGCACCATTGGGCCAGGTTCAGATGGTCCAGCGCCGTGCCTTGGGCGATATTGGTGCGCTTGCGTTGATAGCCTTCGTCCAGCGTGTGGCAAAACAGCTCGACGTTGGACGACTTGACCCGAATCTCGCCATCGCCCAGCGAGACAAAATAGTAGTCGCCGGCGCGCGTGATTTTGCCGCGCAGCACCTGGCCGCCGTCCAACAGCAGCAGTCCCTGGTCGGGCGCAAGCGACTGCTGGGCCTCGGCCGCAGTGGCCAGAGCCAGCGAAGCCAGCAACAGCAGGAGATGGCAGAGGGCTGGGCGCATAGCCGCGAGACACTAGAAAAACCGCCCCAAGGCGTCAAGGCCGGCTGAAAGACTGACGCCGAGCCGCCAGCGTGGCATCGCCGTAGGTGCCGCGAGTACCAGCGGCACCGGGAGGCCCCATTGCGCCGCTCGACAGGCCCGGCTCGGCTCGCCGGGCCTACGGAATCGAGCGCACCGCACCCAACGTAGTCGCCTCGTTCCGCCGAGACGCAGCAAAGCAACTCGGCTGGACGCTGAACGGGTCGATCGTGATGTCTGTTCATCCCGGCGGAGCGGGATGGCTACGGTGGTTGACGGCGGTTGTCCAACCTTAGCCCTTGGCGGCACGCCCTAGTCCAGCGAGCAGGTTCTGGTCGGGTGCCGCAAGGGTTTTTAGGAAGTATGCCAGCCGATAGCGCTGACTCGTCGTCAGCCTGACGTACTTGGCGACCGAGCGTTTGGCCTCGCCGCCATGAGCGAGAATGGCCTCATCGATGGTATTCGCTCGGCCATCGTGCAGGTAGGGACCCGAATCGCGTATTCCCCACAGCGGCGGAGTTTTCCATTCACGGCGCTGCTGGACGATCTTTGGCGAGTAAAGATCGGGCGGAGGGCCGTAGTACATGGTGCTTGGCGCGCTGGCTGCCGGCGCCGGGTCTTCGAGGCTGGTGCCCATGTCGTGAACGAGCAAATCCGAGTAGATGCCGAACACGGTGCCCAACTGCGGCCGATGGCACACGGCGCAGCCCGTCTGCTCGAAGAGGTGCTCGCCCCGGACGGCGTCTACTTCTTCGCCGTGGGTTTTGGATTTTGCGCGTTCGGGAACCGGCAACGCGGCGACGAACGCGACCAGGTCATCGCACTGCTGGGCGTCCAAGTCATTGGCGTTAGCAGCGGCGCCGCTCAATGGGCTGATCGGCGGCAAGTGGTCCTTGTTTTGCAAACCCAACTCGACAGCGCACGCGCCCAGCACGAATCCGCGCAGGTTCAAAACCTGTCCGCGCCAGCCAAATCGGCCGACAAACCGCCCGGTGACGTTTTGATCCTCGTGGTGCTGAACGGCAATCGTCTCTTGGATGGTCGTCTGCGAGATGGAATCGATCATCCCCAGGCCGAACAGCGGCGTCGTATTGCGCTGGCTAAGCAGCAGCGTGACCGCTTCCTTGTCGATGGGCTTGATCGGCCTGTCATCCGGTGGCTGATGTGCTGCCTCGAAGTCGAAAACGGGCATATTCGGATCATCTTCGGGCGGAATCAGCCCTAGCAATCGTCCGCGGAAAAGACCGTAGCCCGGATCTGTGCTGAATCGATGCAGAACGATGCTCGTGCTGCTGCTGAAGGCGCGATGAAGTTGGGGCAGCTTGCCAAGCGCGTCCCGGAGTTTTTTCGGGTCTTTCGGCGGTTTGACCGTGAGCAATTCCACGTTGTGCAGGGCCGGTCCTGCGCCGCCGATGCCGCCTAGAGAATGGCAAGCGATGCAAGAGCGTTCGTTGAACATCGGGCCGAGACCGTCGCCCACCACGCCGTTGCCGGGCGACGTCCAAACGTGCTCGAACAGTTGCCGACCGCGTTGAATACTCTCGGCCGCTTTGGCATCGGCCTGTGCGCGGGCCGAAGCGAGTCCGAGAGCGAGAAGTGAAGACAAACCGAGCGCGCAGCCCAGCGCGCGAGCCGTGGCAGCCATGGCAAGCCTCCTCTAGTTCCGAATTGTTCCGCGAATCGGAAAGAAGTGAACGCTGTTCCTACGCGGATTCTACCGCTGCGGCCAGTCGGACGTAAAGAAAATTCACCGAATGCGCCAACATCATGTTTGGGGGCGCCCGGTGCGTGCGTCGCGAAACTAGGTGAGAATTGCAACGCCCGAGGCGGCGGATTCCGCCACTCGTTTTCCGTAGCCCAGACCCTTCAGGGCTGGATTTCCATCGGCGATCGAAATTTTTCCTTCCCGTTCCGATGCGGCCGGAGGCCGCATCGGAATGGGAAGGACGTTTGCGCGGACGTGTTGGCCCAGCCCTAAAAGGGACTGGGCTACGGAAATCCGCCTTGCCACACCAACAAATATGACGCTCACGCGGGAGCGCGTCACCCACCAACGCGGCCGGTGGGTTTCCGAACCGCGATCATTACGGATTGATCGTCACCGGCGGCTGTTGGCGGGCCATTTCGCGAATTTCTTCGGTGATTTTCATCGAGCAGTATTTGGGACCGCACATGCTGCAAAAATGCGCGCTCTTGAACGTGTCTTGCGGCAGCGTCTCGTCGTGCATTCGCCGGGCGGTCTCCGGATCGAGCGACAGGCGGAATTGCTCGTTCCAATCGAAGCCGAAGCGGGCCCGGCTCAACGCGTCGTCGCGGTCGCGAGCGCCCGGCCGATGCCGCGCCAAATCGGCCGCGTGGGCCGCGATCTTGTAGGCGATCACGCCTTGCTTCACGTCCTCATTGTCGGGCAGGCCGAGATGCTCCTTGGGCGTGACGTAGCAGAGCATGGCCGCGCCGCTCCAACCGGCCAGCGCCGCGCCGATGGCGCTGGTGATGTGGTCGTAGCCGGGAGCAATGTCCGTCACCAGCGGGCCGAGCACGTAGAACGGCGCCTCGTGGCACCATTCCATCTGCTTCTTGACGTTCATCTCGATCTGGTCCATCGGGATGTGGCCGGGCCCTTCGACCATGACCTGCGTGTTTTTCTTCCAAGCCCGCTGGGTGAGCTCGCCCAGCACCTTGAGCTCGGCGAATTGGGCCGCGTCGCTGGCGTCGCCGATCGAGCCGGGCCGCAGGCCGTCGCCCAGGCTCCAGGTGACATCATATTGGTGCATGATGTCGCAGAGATCTTCGAAGTGCGTATACAGCGGATTCTGCTGCCGATGGGCCATCATCCACTTGGCGATCAGTGACCCGCCGCGGCTGACGATGCCCGTGATGCGGTTCATCGTCAGCGGCAAGGCTTCCATCAGCACGCCGCTGTGGACGGTCATGTAGTCGACGCCCTGCTTGGCCTGGTGCTCGACCATGTCCAGAAAATGCTGCGGCCGCATGTCCTCGATGCTGCCGCCCAACTCTTCGAGCATTTGGTAGATCGGCACGGTGCCGATCGGCACGGGCGAGGCCGCGATGATGGCCGCGCGGATCCGGTCGATGTCCTTGCCGGTCGAAAGATCCATCACGGTGTCGGCGCCGAAGTGTACGGCCGTGTGCAGTTTTTCCAGCTCGCCGTCGATATCGCTGGTGACCGCCGAGTTGCCGATGTTGGCGTTGATCTTGGTCTTGGCGGCCACGCCGATGGCCATCGGCTCCAGCCGGCCGGTCAGGTGCACCTTGTTGGCCGGAATGACCATGCGACCGCGAGCCACTTCGCTGCGGACCGTCTCTGGCTCGAGCCGTTCGCGCTCGGCCACGTATTGCATTTCGGGCGTGATCGTGCCCGCTCGGGCTTGTTCGATTTGCGTCATGGTTTCAGCCGACTCCGGTTAACGAACACGACTTGGATTTACCGCGGGTCATCCTAACCCTGGGCGAATGATTGTCAATTCATCGAGGCGGGTGTGCGCCGTAGGCCCGGCGAGCCGAGCCGGGCTTCGTGAGCGGTGGCGGACGTGGTTGCAACCGATGTCGCGCACCGGTGCCGCTCGGCTCGCGGCACCTACGGGCTCGCGCACCTATAGCGTCTTCAGGTATTCGAGCACGGCGCGTTTTTCGGTTTCGCTCAACTCGTCGGGAAAGGTGTGGCCGGCGGCGCTCTTGCCTTTGACCTTGGTATTAAAGTAGTGGCGCCGAGGGCTCCCGGCCGGTACTTCTGGCGGAATGGAGTCCAGCGTGGTGACTTCCAGTCCAACTTTTTCCTGGTCGTAGCCGTCGGCCGTGCGACGCCAGACGATCGGTCGCTCGGCCGGGTGCAAGAGATGCCAGAGCGTGGGCACCGAGCCATTGTGGAGGTACGGCGCGCTGGCCCACACGCCGTCCAGCGGCGGCGCCACGTAGCCGGCCGGGTCTTCGATGGTCGGCACGGTCGCACCCTCGTTAAACCAACTGTGGGCGTAAGCCTTGCGGCCCTCGACCTCGAGCGCCGCGTGCCGCACCGGGTCGGTGCCAACGGTGTCCAGCGGCACCATCTTTTCCGGGTAATGGCCGTCGGGGCCGTAAGTGCCGTGGCATGAGGAGCAGACGCGATTGAATGCCACCCTGCCCTGCTCCGCCAGCGGGGCGTCGATCTTCCAGGGCCAGGCGGGAGCATCGAGCGATTGCATCCAGGCCAGGATGTCGCTGTAGTCGTCTTCCCAACTGCGAAATTGCTGCGGACCGTTTTTGGGAATCAACAGAAACTGCATCAGCGCGCGATGCGTCTTGGGCGCAAAGCCGTCGATGTACAAATGCGTCTTGCGTTTCAGATGCCACCAGGGCGGCGCGTCATGATCGTGGTGAATCATGGCCGGCGGACTGCGATCGCGGCGGACCGTGAGATCGGCATCGCGATAGTGCAGCAGCAGCTTGCCGAACATGACGGCGTTGGTCGTGCCGATCGAGCCGCTGAGTGGCATGCCCAACGAGCCGCGGTCCATGTGCGAGAGCGGTTTATTCAGCCGCAGCTTAGTGGCGCGCACGTCCTCGGTGAGCGTTTGCAAGTCGTACAGCGAGTTCGGCAAGCCGGCGATGGCCCGGCCCGCGACGGTTCCGCCGTGGCAGGCCAGGCAATTCATCACCCAGCCGCCGCGGCCATCGTCGACATATTGCCAGGCCACCGGCGTGTCGCGATCGGGCGAAGGGGTCAATCCATAGCGGGCAAAAGCCATCTGCCGTCGCTGCTCGGGCGTGGCACTGGCGGCCTGCGAGCGGAGCGGCTCTTCCCAGCATTGCCAAAGCTGGTCGAACACCTGTTGATCGAAGTCGGGCGGCAGGTAGGACTTGGTCGTCAGCAGCCGATAACCGCGCTGCTCGGGCGTTTCAGCCGCCTGCCCGGCGGTCGCCGCGATCGAGCACAACAAGACCAGCCCACAACGCAATAGCATGCACTGATTCCGCTTTTGCCGTGGATTTGCCCGGACAGCCCGCTAAGTGAGTCTAGGCGCGGGGCCTGCACGCGGCAATGGACCGACGGGTGCTAGCCCGGCCGACCCGCTAAACCCTGCCGGTTGCGCGGTTTTCTGGGGCGCGATGCCACGTTTCAGCGATTAGCTTCCTGGCCGGCCAGCCGGTGGAAGGCCCTCTTGGCCGTCAAGGCCCGCTTGCATTCGGCGTGCATTCGACTGCGCGGCGGGCACGCGTGCAGCGCTGGCCGGCCGCCGGGGATTCGGCCCTAAAACAGCTCCGTTTCAATCAGCCTCATGTAGCGGTTGGCATAAAACAGGTCGGGGCGCCGGTAGCGCGGCCTCGACCGAATTGTGAACCGCGGATCGATCGGGGTGCCGGGATCAAACAGGACGAGCCCGAGGCCGAACACTTGGCACAGCGCATCGAGGCGCGCAACCTCGTCGTCGGGGGCCTTGTCCGGGATGACCAGGTATGTTTTGTGGCTGAAAAGGCAATACGCGCAAGCTTGACCGAACGCAGTGACGAGTTGCGAAACATCTGACTTAATCTCGGCGGACACAATTTCCACCGGCGCTTTGATGATGTCGCCGGCCTTCGACTCGCGTTTGCCGATTACGTCTGGGGTTCCCCACCTGCCCCCAAACTTATTTCCGCCGAGCGGGATTGCTTTTGTGCACTCCTCCGTCTCGTTCACCAGCCAATCAGCGAAAAGCGCGTAAAAATCGCGTTCCAGACATTTCGCGGGCCCCGCGGATGTTGGGCCAGGCACGGGCGGGCCGAGATCGTCCGCTTGGTATTTCGCCAGCCGAAACAAGCCGCGCGACGGTTTGTCCACTTGGTTAGGATATTTGACATCGAGATTCCACACATTTCCGTGCACCGTGTTTTGTTTGAACTCGCCATCGAGTTGCATGACGCGCCTAACAAGAGCTGAATACCGTATCCCCTCCGGCGCCTGCTCCAGCAACTCAAGGGCGGCAAGCTGAATGCGTTTGC
Organism: Pirellulales bacterium; assembly: GCA_036268995.1. Lineage (GTDB taxonomy): Bacteria > Planctomycetota > Planctomycetia > Pirellulales > PNKZ01 > DATATB01. The sequence continues at coordinate 24,863 of DATATB010000100.1, forward strand.
CGATTGTCGGCATGTGCGTATCCTTGATGGGCCAATTGCGCTTGCCGGCGCGCCAGCCGGGTCCTTTGCCGGTCGGCGCGTTGCGGTCGGTCAGAGCTTGGAGGGGACGGGATTCTCGAACTCGACGTTCGCGAATGACTGCGTAGCCTCGTCGGGGGTCAACAGAAGTAGCACGCTGACCTCCGCGACTGTTTCGTCCGGGAGCGGATCGAATGCGCGCCAAACTTCCTCTTCGCGCTGGGCTCGGCTTTGGCCCTTGAATTCGGGATTAATTACGCGAATACGGATCGAAACGGAACTATGCCGATACACTTCAATTTGCGCACGCGTGTGTTTTTTTTCGTATTCTCGGAGTGCCGCGACAATTTCCTTTAGAAGTTTGTCCGGCCGCGATGTTCGGAGTTTTATCGTCATATTAAAGCCTACCATCGGTCCAAGTCAGCACAGCATGAACGGACTCAAAAAACTCGTCGGCATCGCCTGGCTGCAGGGAGCCTGGCGTATATCGCAAATCAGTTGACCACGAATTGAGACGCGCCAAATGCTGGGTAACCCTCCGAGGAATTGCAGCCTGCACCTGCCGACGATAGGTCGAACATAGCATCTCGATATCATGGCCTTGCCGCCCGCGAAAATCGATCAATAGTTGTTTCCGCAGCTTGCTCGGCACGGATTCCAAAATCACCGCCTTCAACAGGCATTCTACCGTATAGCCCGCCAAATACACGGCTCCCGTTGTTCGCCCGGCATCTAAAAGCAGCCCTGCGTCCTCGAACCGCTGCTTGGCGGCCCGATAATATCTGCGCGCTTCGGGATCGCGTGGCATGCCCATCAAGTGTACCTTCGGACGGATGGCTACTTATCGGCCGGCTTGTCTTCCACCAGCCGCTTGCCGGCGACGAGGTCGGTGAGTTGCTGCTCGAGATGGGCGATCGAGTCCTTGGAAACGCCGAAGTGGGCGGCTTGCACGCGGCCGTCTGGGCTGATGATCACGGTCAGCGGGATCGGCTCGGCCTTGTACTCGGCCGATACTTCGGCATCGGCGTCGAGCAGCACCGGCAGGTCGAGCTGTTTTTGCTTGAGGAACTCGTGCACCGTGTCGGCGTCCTCCTCCTGGTTGATGGCATAGAACACCACGCCGCGGTCCTTGAACTTGCCGACGACTTCCGCGACGCGCGGCAGGCCCTCGACGCACGGCGCGCACCACGTGGCCCAGAAGTCGAGCACCACGATCTTTTTCGCCTCCAGCAGATCGGCCAGCCGGACCTGCGTGCCCTCGGGCGTTTTCAGCGCGAACTGCGGCGCCGGACGCCCGAGCAATTGCTGCGGCTCGTGGCCGGTGACGTGCGCATCCTCGATCAGCGTGTCGACCTTGACGGCATCCTTGGGCGGGCTGAAGGCAAAGGCGTCCGCCTCGGGCTGCCCATCGAACTGCCAATGGTCGAACGTGCCGACGAGCGAAATCTTCAAGCCCGGCGGCAGCACGGCGCCTTCCATCTTGAGCGAGCGGCGCATGTCGGGCACCACTTTACGCAACACCGGCTGATCGCCCGTCTCGATCCACAGGGCCAGATCGATCGAGCCCTGAGCGACGTTCAGGTGATGGCAAGCGACGCCCTCGACCTGTTCCTCGCCCAGATACTCGGCCGCAGTGACGCCCTGCATGGCGTGTTGCGGATGGCGAAAGGCGAGCACCAAGGCGGCAAACGTGGGTGCGTTGCCCATCTGTGCCAGGCGCCACATGCCGTCGTGCAGGATGCCTTCGAGCGTGGGCGGTGCGGCCGACAGGGTATAGCGATCCATGCCGGGCGAGTACGTAAACAGTTGCTTGCCATCGCAAACCACGGTGGCCCCGGTTTCGCCTTCGGTCAATCGAATGGCCAGCAGGTTCGGCCGCGCGCCGGAAATTTTGTAATGCGACGTGATGTCGTTCTTCGTGGCCAGGGCCTCGATGATCATCGACGACGTCACGTCGACCGAAAAACTTTTGAGGCGATCGAAACGCGCCGACAATTGCTCGATCACCTGCTGGGCCCGCGGATCGATTTTGGGAGCCGCGTCGTCGGCAGGCTGTGCCATGACGGCCCCAGCGGCGAGCAGCAGTCCGGCCAACGATAGGAATCTCAGAGTGCGCGTCATGGATGGATCCTTTGGGCGGGCAGCGTTGTGGATTAAATTCTGGGAGCGCGAGGCTCCTGCCGAGCCGGAAGCACCGCACGACCCGAGGCCAAGGCTCGGCAGGAGCCTCGCCCTCCCAATTGCCATCACCTCTATGAAGGATCGTAACCCAAGTTCGGGGAAAGCCAGCGCTCGATTTCCGCGAGGTTCATTCCCTTGCGCCGCGCGTAGTCTTGCACCTGGTCGCGACTGATGCGGTCGACGGAAAAGTAGCGGGCATCGGGATGCGCGAAATACAGCCCGCTGACGCTGGCCGCCGGGAACATGGCAAAATTTTCGGTCAGCTCGATGCCCGTGGCTTGCTCGGCGGCCAGCAAATCGAACAGGATGCGTTTTTCGGTGTGATCGGGACAGGCCGGGTAGCCCGGCGCGGGCCGGATGCCACGATAGCCCTCGTCGATCAGCTCGTCGTTGGTGAGGTTTTCGGTTCGGCCGTAGGCCCAATCGGTGCGGGCCTGCTTGTGCAGCCATTCGGCCAGCGCTTCGGCCAGCCGATCGGCCAGGGCTTTGGCCATGATCGCCTGGTAATCGTCGTGGTCGGCCTCGAACTTTCGCACGATCGCGTCGGTGCCGATGCCGGACGTGACGGCAAAGGCGCCCAGGTAATCGACCCGGCCACTGTCGAGCGGAGCGATAAAATCGGCCAGGGCCATGAAGTGCTTCTGCCCTTTGCGCTGCCATTGCTGCCGTAGCGTATGAAAGCGGGTGATCTCCGTGGTGCGGCTATCGTCGCTGTACAGCACGATGTCGTCGCCGATCGATGCGGCCGGCCAGAAGCCATACACGGCCCGGGCGGTGAGCAATTGCTCGCCGACGATCGTTTCCAGCAGCCGGCAGGCATCGTCAAACAGCTTGGTCGCCTCGGGGCCGACGTGTTCGTCGTGCAGAATCGCCGGGTACTTGCCGCGCAATTCCCAGGCCGAGAAGAACGGCGACCAGTCGATGTAGGGGACCAGCATCTCGAGCGGCACGGCATCGAGCACGCGCGTGCCGAGAAACGCCGGCCGGTCGATGGCCACGCTCGTCCAATCGGTTTGAAAGCGCTTGGCCTTGGCTTCGGAGTACGGCACCAGCTCCACTTCCTGGCGCTGTTGATACGCTTTGACCAGCTTCGCCTGCTCTTCCCGATTGCGGTTATTGAACTGCTGGAAAGCGTTGGGATTGAGCAGTTGCTCGACCACGTTCACCGAGCGCGATGCGTCGAGCACGTGGACCGTGGCGTGCTTATACGCGGGGGCGATCCGTACGGCCGTGTGCTTGGAACTGGTCGTGGCGCCGCCGATCAGCAGCGGCACTTCGAACTGCTGCCGCTCCATTTCCTTGGCCACGTGCACCATCTCGTCGAGGCTGGGCGTGATCAAGCCGCTCAAGCCGATCATGTCCACTGCTTCGCGCTTGGCCGTTTCCAGGATCTTGTCGCAGGGCACCATCACGCCCAGGTCGATGATCTGGTAGTTGTTGCAGCCGAGCACGACGCCGACGATGTTCTTGCCGATATCGTGGACGTCACCCTTGACGGTGGCCATCAGGATCTTGCCGCGCGGGCGGCCGGCCTGGCCGCTGGCCAGTTTTTCGGCCTCCATGAAGGGCAGCAAGTAGGCCACGGCCTTCTTCATCACTCGGGCGCTTTTCACGACCTGCGGCAGAAACATTTTGCCGGCGCCGAACAAATCGCCGACGATCGACATGCCGGCCATCAGCGGGCCTTCGATAATCGCCAATCCGGTAGCGTACTTTTGCCGGGCTTCTTCCATGTCGGCTTCGATGAACTCGACGATGCCGCGCACCAGCGCGTGGGAGACGCGCTCTTCCAGCGGGGCGTCGCGCCAGGCCGTGTCGACGACCGCCACCTGCCCCGCCTGGTGCTTCACGGTTTCGGCAAACTCGACCAGCCGCTCCGTGGCATCGGGGCGGCGATCGAAGAGCACGTCTTCGACGCGCTCGAGCATCTCGGGCGGGATCTGTTCGTACACGGCCAACTGGCCGGCGTTGACGATTCCCATATCGAGCCCGGCGCGGATCGCATGGTACAGAAACGCGGCGTGAATCGCTTCGCGCACCACGTCGTTGCCGCGGAACGAGAACGAGATATTGCTGACGCCGCCGGAAATCTTGGCGCCGGGGCAAGCCGCTTTGATCTGCCGCACGGCCTCGATGAAGTTGATGGCGTAGCGGTTGTGCTCTTCGATGCCGGTGGCCACGGTCAGAATGTTGGGATCGAAGATAACGTCGGTGGGCGGAAAGCCGACTTCTTGGGTCAGCAGGCGAAATGCCCGCTGGGAGATCCGCACCTTGTCTTCGACGGTCGTGGCCTGCCCCTGCTCGTCGAAAGCCATGACGACCACGGCGGCCCCATAGCGTCGCACGAGTCGGGCGACGCGCAGAAAGGCCTCTTCGCCCTCCTTGAGGCTGATCGAGTTGACGATCGGTTTGCCCTGCACGCATTTCAGCCCGGCCTCGATGACCGACCACTTCGAGCTATCGACCATGAACGGCACGCGGGCCACGTCGGGCTCGGTGGCCAGCAGGTTCAGGAAGCGCGTCATCGACGCCTCGCCGTCGAGCAAGGCCTCGTCCATGTTCACGTCGACGACGTTGGCCCCTGCTTCGACCTGGGCCCGGGCCACGGCCACGGCATCTTCGAATTGGTTGTTCAAGATCAGCCGAGCGAACTTCTTTGAGCCGGTCACATTGGTCCGCTCGCCGATCATGATGAAGTTGCTTTCGGGCGTGATCGCCAGCAGCTCCAGACCGCTCAAGCGCGTGACACCGGCCACGTGCGGCCGTTTGCGCGGTTGTTTCGTCGCCAGCGCCTCGGCGATCGCCGCAATGTGCTCGGGCTTGGTGCCGCAGCAGCCGCCGACGATATTCAGCCAGCCGTTGTCGGCAAACTCGCCTAGCGTGTGGGCCATTTGCGCCGGCGTTTCGTCGTAGCCGCCAAAGGCGTTCGGCAAGCCGGCATTGGGATGGCAACTGATGTAGACCGGCGCGATCCGGGCCAGTTCTTCCACATAGGGCCGCATCAACTCGGGCCCGAAGGCGCAGTTGAGGCCGACGCTCAACAAGTTGGCGTGCGAGATCGACGTCCAGAAGGCTTCGAGCGTCTGGCCCGACAAGGTGCGGCCGCTGCGGTCGGTAATAGTGACCGAAACCATGATCGGCAGGCGCACGTCCTCATCTTCGAAGTACTTATCGATGGCAAACAGGCAAGCCTTGAGGTTGAGCGTGTCGAACGTGGTTTCCGGCATCAAAATGTCGACGCCGCCGTCGATCAGGGCCGCAATCTGTTCGTAATAGGATGCCACGAGCTGGTCGTACGTTACGGCTCGAAAGCCAGGATCGTTGACATCGGGCGAGAGCGAGGCCGTGCGGTTCGTGGGTCCGATGGAACCGGCCACGAAGCGCGGCCGCTCGGGATCGAGTGCGCCGACGGCATCGGCCGCCCGCCGGGCACACGCGGCAGCGGCCAGGTTGATGGCCCGCACCTGCGACTCGAGGCCATAGTCGGCCATCGAAATCGAGTTGGCATTAAAGGTGTTCGTCTCGACGATGTGGGCGCCCGCCTCGAAGTATTGACGGTGAATGCTTTCGATGGCTTCCGCTTGGGTAATCACCAGCAGGTCGTTGCAGCCCTTCAGATCGTGCCGATGATCGGCGAACTGCGCGCCGCGATAATCCTGCTCCGTAAACTTCAGGGTCTGGATCATCGTGCCCATCGCGCCATCGAGGATCAGTACCCGCTGCTCGAGCAAGTGCTCGAGCAAGGTCGTTGCATCGGTGCGATGGGCTGTAGCCATGCGGGGCGCGAGGGGTTGTGGGACGAGGAGATGTTTTTTCGCGTGTGGGCTACGAAAGTCTTTATGCCCGTAGCACTTGTATGGTTAGATCCCAGTATGCCACCGGCCCCCCAGGGCTTCAAGCCGGCAGATGTGGGCTGGGTGCAAGTCGTTAAAGGTACATAGGAAATTGCATCGCCGAGCCGGCGATATTCCCGCCGCATGCTTTCCGTAGCCCAGCCCTTCTAGGGCTGGGTTTTCCGTCGGCGACCGGATCCCACTTTCCCATTCCGATGCGGCCCGGCCGCATCGGAATGGGAAAGTGCCTTGCGCGACCGGGCGGTCCCAGCCCTAAAAGGGCTGGGCTACGGAAAACCCTGCTTCGCCCCCTAGTTAAATGCGCCGCCATGATATCACCAGCACCGCTGGCTGAATCGTTACCAAAGGCACTGGACTCAAGATTGATACATTCCGAACCCGATGAGACTCTGGGCCGCCGGACTGAGTGATTGCGCAATCGCGCGGTCGGTTCGCCTGACATGAGCCAAGAACGGAAGCTTATCGATGGAAACGGCAGCCAACGCGACGACCGGCACACCGCCCTCAGCGGGGAACTGGCAGAGGACGCCGAGTGGGCCTAAGCCGGCGGTTTCCAGCGGCATTCCGCATGTGCTGGCCCGCTTGCCGGACTTGCGTGTCACCCGGCAGCAAACCGCCGAACCGGCCCGCTCGCAGGCATTCCACTCGCAGCCGATCACGAGTCAGCCAGCGGTCAGCCAGCCGGTGGCATCCGCTGTCGTGGAGCGCCCAGCTAGCCGCTGGCCGCCGGCGCCGATCGAAACGGGCGAGGATTCGAAAAGCGAATTCTTCGAGCCACAGGGGCTGCCTGCCATTGATCGCGTTTGGCAGGACACTCGGCATTGGATTGCCAAGCACGCAAAAGTCGCGATGTTCGTCGTGGCTTTGGTGGCCAGCCACAGCTTGATGCTTTTGTGGCACAAAGCTCCGGTCGAGCGCCAGCCGGCTCCGATCATGCAGCCGCTGGGCACTACGCTGGATACGCCGGCGCTCGAACAGAACCAACTCAATCCGATTGCGATGGATTCGGAGGCTGCCGTCGGACGCGTGCCGGCGGCCGACTCCGCCTCGACGCCCGTGATTGACGAGCCGCATTTGGCGCTGCCGCGGCCGCAGCCGGATCCGATTAGCATGACGGCGCCGCCACGTCCGGGAGTTCCCGACGAACTCGCCGAGGAGCCGAAATTGGCGGCGGCTGTCAAACCCGACGCAAGCCCCTCCGAACATCGCGATCACCAGCACGATCAGCATGCCAGCGCGATCGGCGGGAGCATGGCCAAGCCGGCCGTGCCAACGATCGATGAAAAGGATGTCCCGCCGTGGGAGAACTGGTCGAGCGAAAAATCGTCGCCAGCGTTGACCTCGCCGACCGCGGAGGCCGCCGCGCAAACGACGCCCGCGCTGACGCCGCCCGACGGGTCCAGCACGATTGCGAAACTGCCCGACGACGAGCGGACTGCGTCGTTGTCAGCCGACCGGCCTTCGTCGCGAGCGGGCAGCATGCAGCGGCCACGAGCAGTGGCCAAGCTCAAGGGAACCATCAACAAGCCACTGGCGGAGCCGGCAAATGAGCGTACTCGACGAAGCCTTTATTAAGGCCTACCGCAAGCGGATGCAGGCGCCGGCCGGAAGGCCCAACGCCCCGGTGTCCGCGCCGGCCGCAAGTCCTCTTCGGCCGCAAACGTTGCACGCCCGGCAGGGCGACGCCGTGCCGCAGCCGCACGCCACGTTTGCCGCGGCAGCTCCGCGCCCTTCGTCGGAGGCCGCACCCATCGAAGCGGCTTTCGAAGTCCCGCATTTCATCTGGCCGACCGTCGTGACCGAACTTCTCGCCCGCGCCCCGGCCGAGTTCGCTCGGGCCAGCGCCTGGTTGGCCGCCTTGGTCGACCGCTCGCCAAAAGTCGTGCTGATGGCCGGCATGTTGCGGGGCGAAGGACGCACGACGGTGCTGCTGGCCCTGGCCCAGGCCGCGGCCCAGCGGAACCTGCGCTGCTCGCTGGTGGATCTCGACTTCTTCAAGCCTGAACTGGCCGACCGGCTGGGAATCATGGCCCAAGTCGGCGGCGAAGAAGTCTTTGGCGGCGAAATGCCGCTGGGTGACGCGCTGGTAGAATCGCTGGCCGAGCCGCTGTCGGTGCTGCCGCTGGTGCGGCCGCTGGCTGATCCGGATCGCGTGGCCGCCAAGCGCCGCGTGTCGGCCACGCTGCAATTGCTGCGCAGGAGCCACGACCTCGTGCTGGTCGACGCACCGCCGCTGGATAGCGACGCGCAGGCCATTGACCTGGCCGCACTGCTCGCCGGCTCGGTCGTGCAAGACGCCGTTGTGGTGCGCGATCCGCAGCGCGTGGCGACGGACGAGTTGCGACTCATCAGCCGCCGGCTGGCGGCGGCCGGCGTGTCGCGCTGGCACATCATCGAAAACTTTGTGCAAGCGGCATAGCGGTTCGCGCTGCCGATTGAACCTCATCCGCTTAAGGATCGACCGAAAAATAACTTCTCCGCAACCCCTCTCCCCTTGCGGGAGAGGGTAGGGTGAGGGGCCGGAAAAACGGAAGTCATTTTTCGGTCGATCCTTAAGCGGGCCGACCAGAACATCGTTTGGAAACTTCGCCATGTATGAAGCGTATTGGCAGCTCGAGCGCAAACCCTTCGAGCCGGGCGTTGACGTCGGCGCCTACTATCCGGGCGAGGCCCACCAGGCCGCCATGCTGAAGCTGCGCTACGCCATCGAATGCCGCAGCGGCGGGGCTTTGCTGGCCGGAGCCGGCGGGTCGGGCAAAACCATGCTCGTGCGGCTGCTGGCCGAACGCATGCCCGAGGAATTCCAGCCGTTTGTGCATCTCGTCTTCCCGCAAATGTCGGCGACCGAACTCTTGGCCTGGTTGGCCGCCGAGTTCGAGCACCGGGCGCCGGGCGCTGCCGCCACTGACGACAGTGTGCGTCGCATCCAGCATTTTCTTGCCGAGAACGCGGCAGCCGGCCGCCATGCCGTGCTGGCGATCGACGAAGCCCATCTGCTGGATAGCCCGCGTACGCTCGAGACGCTGCGGCTGTTGCTGAACTTCGAAACCGCGGGCCGTCCCGGCATGACCTTGCTGCTCGTCGGCCAGCCGATGCTGATTCCGATGGTCGAACGCCTGCCGCAGCTTGATGAGCGGATGGGCGTCAAATGCTTGCTGCGGCCGCTAACGGTCGAGGAAACGATGAGCTACGTGCAGCACCGGCTGGCTTTGGCCGGAGCGCATAGCTCGATGTTCACTTCCGGCGCGCTCGAGACCGTGCATCGCCTGAGCCACGGCATGCCGCGGCGCATCAATCGGCTGTGCGATCTGGCGCTTCTGATCGCCTTTGCCGACGAGCAAGCGATGATCGAAGAGGCCCACATCGAGGCCGTCTCGCAAGAGCTCGTGACCGTCGAGCCCGATTGAGCGGGGCGAACGCGGCACGGATTCTTCGTTGCCGGGTGCCACTGCTGGCTTGTCCAGCAGTGCGATGCCACCACGCGGCCTGCACCGACCAACCGTGCCGGTGGCCGAGCATCGTTTGGTGCCGAGCGCTTCGATCCACTGCTGGACAAGCCAGCAGTGGCACCCGGCGTGGGCATGGCACTCCCGCTCGCCATTACACGCCCCCTGCGGCAACCACGGGATTGCGCAGCACGCCGAGGCCGTCGATCTCGATCTCGACTTCATCGCCCGGCTGCAAGAAGACTGGCGGTTTGCGGGCCGCACCGACTCCCGGCGGCGTGCCGGTGAAGATCACGTCGCCAGGTTCCAGCGTGCAGACTTGCGACACGTAGGCCAGCAGCTCATCCACGTTGAAGATGAACTGCGAGGTGCTGGAGTCCTGCATCGTGCGGCCGTTGAGCCGCAATTGAATGCGAAGCTGGCCCGGGTCGACGATCTCGTCGGCCGTCACCAGCGCCGGGCCAAAGGGGGCGAACGTATCGAACGATTTGCCCAGCAGCCATTGCCCGCCAGGCTTGCGCAATTGCCAATCGCGAGCGGAAACATCGTGGCCCGGGCAATAGCCGGCAATGTGGCTGCGGGCTTCAGACTTGCGGATGTTGCGACCTCCGCGGCCGACGACCAGCACCAATTCGGCTTCGTAGTCGACTTGCTGACTGACGGCCGGCAACACAATCGGCTGACCGTGAGCGGCCACCGCGGTAGGGAACTTGCAAAAGATCACCGGTTCGGCCGGAGGCGTCTGGCCGCTTTCGCGCGCGTGATCGGCATAGTTCAGTCCGACGCAAATCACTTTTTGCGGGTCGGGCACCGGGGCCAGCAGTTGCACCGACTGGGCATCCACCAGCCGGCCGCGGGCCAAGGCGTCGGCCGCCTGTCGCAGGCCGCCGGGGCCTAATGCGAGCAACGGTTTGAGCGAAGCGGGCAGCGAGGGATCGGCCTCGTTGAGATCGACATAGCCGCCGTCACGAATGCCACCGAGCCGGGCCGCTCCGTTCTGCAGATAAGTCACAAGCCTCACAATCGCACCTCTCGCGTCGATCGTTGCAAACCGCACGCGGGATCGCGTGCGCGCGGAAAATAAAGCCACGGGGCTAAGTTGCGATTTCGCGACCAACGGTCGCGGCTTTATGGCTTTAGAGCAAGTGTCGACAACTTAGTCCATGCCGGCAATCGGAACAAGCATCAAGGGCGTTTGACCCGTAATCGAAGCCAACCTAGGGTTTGGTATTCATTTTCGAAGCAGCCCTGCGTGTGGTGACTTCGCGCCAGCCCGGACGGTTGGCGGCGAGCTCACTGCGGCTGGCGATAAGAGTGAATCGTAATGGACGGATATCCAACTCCTGAACAAGGCATTGCCGGCTTGCCCGCCAAAGACGCGGGCGCAGCCGTCGAAGGGCAGATCCAAGCGGTCTCGTCGCTGCTGGGCGAACTGAGCGATGAGTCCTCGAGCGCCCGCGAGACGGCCACCGGCGTCTTGTCCAAGGCCCAGGAAAATCAACTCATCCAGGTCCGCCTGGGAATCGCCAGCAGCCTGTTTGCCGCGTTGCGCGGCAAGCACGAGCCGACGGCCCAGCACTGCCTGCGCGTGGCGCTGGCCTGCTCGGCATGGGCCCAGAAGATCGGGCTGCCCGACACCCAGCGCGACGAACTCGAACTGGCCGCGCTGCTGCACGACGTGGGCAAGATTCGAGTGCCCGACGACATTCTGATGAAGGCCGGCGCGTTGTCCCCGCGCGAAACGGCCATCATGGACACGCATTGGCAAACGGGCCTCGATATTTTGCGCGAAAGCTGCGCGCTGCCCGGCGTGCTGGAGATCGTGACCTACGCCCGCGCCTGGTTCGACGGCAGCAAGAACCGCATGGACCACGTCGGCGAGCAGATCCCCGTCGGGGCCCGCATGCTGACGGTCGTCGATGCCTTCGACGCGATGATGTCGGACCACGTGTACCGGCGGTCGCTGTCGCTGGAGCGGGCGTACAACGAGTTGTATCGCCATGCCGGCACGCAGTTCGATCCGCAGTTCGTGATGCTGTTCATCAAGCTGTTCGAGGCCAACCAGTTTCAGATGCACGACGTGGCCCGACGTTGGCTGCGCGAGCTGGACCCCGAAATTGTGAACTCCTACTGGCGGCGCAGCGAAAAGCCCAACTGGGGCAGCCCGCGCGCCGCCGACACGCTGTTTCAGCAAAAGCTGCTGGACAACATGTCCGATGCCGTGGTGTTTCTGGATAACAGCTCGCGCATCTTGCTCTGGAACCGCGGCGCGGAACGCCTGACCGGCATTTCGTCGCACAGCGTTTACCAGCAGATGTGGTTGCCCAGCCTGTTGAGCACGCGCGACGACAGCGGCAACGCGATCAAAGACGACGAATGCCCCATTTCGACGGCCATCCGCACCGGCGTGCAATGGATCCGGCGGCTGACGATCAACGGCCGAGGCGGCCGTGACATTGCCGTCGATGCCCATGCCGTGCCGGTGGTGACCAGCGAGGGCACGACGCACGGCCTGACGCTGCTGCTGCACGACGTGAGTCCCGAGATTTCGCTCGAGCAGCGCTGCCGCAGCTTATATGAGCTGTCCACCAAGGATCCGCTCACGCAGGTGGCCAACCGCGCCGAGTTCGATCGGGTACACGAGCTGTTCGTGGCCGCGCATCGCGAGAGCAATCGTCCTTGCAGCCTGATCATGGCCGACATCGATCACTTCAAGCACGTGAACGATACGTATGGCCACCAGGCGGGTGATGAAGTCATTCAGAGCTTTGCCAGGCTATTGCAAAATTCCTGCCGCCCCGGCGACCTGGTCGCCCGCTACGGCGGCGAAGAGTTCGTCCTGCTGTGTGCCGACTGCGACAACCCCACGGCCGCGCGGCGGGCACAGGAAATCCGGCTCAGCTTTGCCGAACATCGGCAGACGGCGCTGGACAATCAGTGCGTCACGGCCAGCTTCGGCGTGACCGAAGTCCAGCCGGGCGATACGACCGAAAACATGCTGCGGCGCTCCGACCGCGCGCTGCTGTTGAGCAAAGAGGCCGGCCGGAACCGGGTCGTGCAGCTCGGCTCCGGCGGCCAGGCCGAAGATGCCGCGGCGGCCGCAGCGGCCGTCAGCCAGGCGGGCGCCGCCTTGCTCGTGCAGGACCTGATCACGGAGTCCCCCATCGATCGGACCGTGGAAAAGCTCCGCGGCTTTATCGCCGATCATCATGGCGAAATCGTCAAGGTCGACGGGCGCCACATGCGCATCAAGCTGGGCTACGACGGCGACCTGTTCGGCCGCAAGAGCGATCGCCCCGCCCGGCTGGTCATCGACTTGGAGTTCAGCGAAGAACACAGTGCCAAGCCGGGCGAGCGGCGCTCGGGCGTGGCGCGCACGCGCATCCATGTGGAACTCAACCCGCAGCGCCAGCGCGATCGCCGCAAGCCCGAAGTGCTGGCCCGTTGCCGGCAGTTGCTGATCAGCCTACGCGCTTACCTGATGGCCACCGAGGCGGCCCCCAAGATCGAAGCCGCCCCACGTTCCAGCGGCCCCGCCAAAAAGAATGGCGGCTTCTCGCTCCTCGGCTGGCTCGGCAAATAGCCGTAAAGCGCCTCGCCCAGCCGACTCTTTGCCGGGCAATTTGAACGTGCGCCGTCGTTGCCCGCAGTTCGTAGATCGAAATTAATGGGCAGCGCTTCAGCCCACCTGCGGTAAGTCGTCAATGGCCATTCTTCACATCCTCGTGAATGAGCCGAACAGCAGCATCAAATGCCAGCGTTTCGTCTTTTGACTCCTTTGGCCCACTGCGCCGATACCGAATGCCCCCGCACGAGAACGAAAGATGCGCTCCCTGCCCAGTCCAGTACCAACATATGCGGATTGCCCTGCCCCCCACCAGTTTAATTCTCATTGTGCCGAGCTCGTCGTCCTCGCACCATGCGGCTGTGTCGATGGTTGCGCCGCGAAACCAAGCGAGTAGTCTTTCACAACGTGCGCGCGGCACAACGAAAGAGCCCGTGTCGCCCAGCATGAATGGGTGACCGTACGATTCCGCGGAAACGGACTCGATTGCGTTCAACTCTGGAATTGGCGGATGACCATTCAATTCACCGGCGGTCTTCCACGCGCGAACGGGAGTAGCCGCGCCGTCGCCGCTGTCGGTTTGCGCCTGGAGGCTCGACCTGGGGCCATCCTTATTAACACCATCAGCGGAGCCACAGCCAAATACCGCGACCAACCAGAGCAAAGGCGCAGCTCGCCGTGTCATTGCAGGGCCTCCGCGACTACTTCTTCCACGGGCGCTGCTGTACCACCCCGTAGAGGGTCAAATATTCGTCGCCCAAGTCCGGTAGCTTGACGTTATGCTTAACCGCTGGCGGGTCTTTCGGATCGTCATAGTCCAAACCATGGTTCATATATTCCCAGTATCCGCCCGCATTGCCAGCCGGGAACCAAGTGGCGAAGTTGAACGCCTCCTTTCGGTTCAAGTCAAGGTTTAAATTACCAGCCGCCTGGAGATTTACGATTTTGTCCCCAAGCCTGTTCGCGATTTGTGCTCCATTTCCACGCGTTGGCAGCTGCGCTGCCACGAAAAGGTAGCTGTTCTTCGGATTGTTCTTTTGGAGGGTTTTTAATACGCCCTCGGCGACGGATGAATTAGCGCTAAACTGCGCGTCGGAGTAGAAAAGCGCGTTCCTCGGTCGTGTTGGCAGTCCGCCCCAGCCAATGCGTAGCTGGTTCAATCCCACACATCCGTTATGGAGAACCAACGTCCACGCATCCGGAAAATTGTTTTCCTTCGGATTTAGCAGCACATTGAAAAACTCTGCCGCTTCCCGCTCGCCCATAAATTTCCATGTGCCAGTGCCTCGATAACCGTTCTCCTTCGTTCCCATTGGGACGCCGGAAGCCCCGTCGGCGGCGTCCGCCGGACTTTGATTATGCACCAATGCATTGCCGGCGAAGTATGTATGATACCCCTCGACGCAAAGATTATATACCGGCTCGACGGCGCCGTTGCGGAACGTCTCCGTCACTGAGACCCAGTGGTCGTCGGCGGTCCGGAGCAGGTCGCCGGGGCGGAGGTCCTGCGCGGCGACCCAGCCTTTGTCGCGGACGTGGAATTTGTGGTTGAACGTGGAGCGGATGACGGGCAGGCCGTCCGCGTGGACGTAGATCAATTCGGCCGGGGCGTTATGAAATGCCTGCTCGACTCGGCACCAGCGCGCGGCGGCGAGCGGGTCGCTCTCCGGAACGGCCCAGGCCTCGTCGCCGGCAACGACCTGTTCGATGGCGACAGAGCCGCGACGGGTCAGGACCGGTGTGCCGGCCGCAAAGCAAATTGCGAACTGTGGATTGTCGGCCGCGCCGGTTGCAGTCGTCGCTGCGGACCGTGGCGCCCGGGCGAGTTGGTCCTGCCGGCGTGGCGGGTGAGCCAGGGCGTCGGGCCTTAGCGACGGGTTCGCAGGCAGCCGCGCAAGGCCGGCGCTACCGCCGGTCGAGGCGAACCAGCCGGCGTTGGGCGGGCCGCCTGCGCGCGGATGTTTCGAGTCGTCCCACTCCTCCGCGGCGCGCTCCAAGCTCTCAATGATATGCCGGCTGCGCTCGCGCACCTCGGCCGCCATCGCTTCTTCACGCTGCAAATCGCGGAGCTGCCGCGCGTACTCCGGCGAGATTTCGGCCAGCCAATCCAACTGCTCCCGCCGCAGTTCATCGCCACGCGGGCTTTTGGCCAGATTCCGCAATCGGCGTTCGTACTCGGGAGAGATGGCGGCCAGCCATTCCAGGTATTCGCAATCGATTCCCGAGCCGGCATCGTCCGGCACGCAGCCTCGGGACGGATCTCCGGTGATCGCTCGGGCAAACAGCAGCGCTTCGCTTGGCACGGAGGCAAAGGATAGTCCGGGGTCGGCAGGACCGATTGAATTACGGCTCACGTTCAATCTCCAAAAGATCATTGGCGAGAAGTTCGATATCGGACCATAAAAATAGACAAAATAATGACCATTTTCAAGCGGTCGAGTGGGCCACCGAATGCGAATCCGTGGGCTGACGCCGCGGTCAGTCCGGCCCCTCCGCCGGCTCATTGCCAGAGCGCGGACCATCGGGTAGGATTCGCAAGCGTTCGATCTGCCAGCAAATGCTGGAAACCGCACGGTTGCAGCGTGGCCGACGCTAGAACAAGCGCACGGCTGGCAACCGGCTACTTCACTCGATATTCCGCCTGCTCCGAAGAGAATTGGAGACTTGCTCATGCCCTATACCTTGCCCGAACTGCCGTATCCGTATAACGCCCTGGAACCGAACATCGATGCCCGGACAATGGAAATCCATTACACGAAGCATCACAACGCGTACGTCACGAACTTGAACAACGCGATCCAAGGCACGGACCTGGGCAATCAGAGCATCGAGTCGCTCGTGGCGTCGATCGACAAAGTGCCCGAGAACATTCGCACGACGGTCCGCAACAACGGCGGCGGGCATGCCAATCACTCGCTGTTCTGGACCGTCATGACTCCCGGCGGCGGGGGCGAGCCCAGCGGTCCGCTGGCCGACGCCATCAAGTCGCAGCTCAACGGCTTCGCCAGTTTCAAGGAAGCGTTTACCAAGGCCGCGCTGGGCCGCTTCGGCAGCGGCTGGTCTTGGCTGAGCGTCGACCGCAACAAGAAGCTGCTCGTCGAAAGCACGCCCAACCAGGACAATCCGCTGATGCACGGCAACACGCCGCTGCTGGGGCTCGATGTCTGGGAACACGCCTACTACCTGCTGTACCAGAACCGCCGGCCCGACTACGTCGGCGCCTTCTTCAACGTGATCAACTGGAAGGCCGTCGGCGATCGCTACGCGGCCGCGATCCGCTAGCAGCCAGCGGCCAATTCGCCTTCAATCAATCGGTGCCCTACTTAGCCGGCTCATTCATGAGCCGTTTCGGGGGGGGCCGGCGCATGCTTTGCGCGGATTCTGCCGTTGACTGGCACGCGCGCGATTCTATAATCCCCGCCCTGCTGCGGATCCGCTTGTACCGTCTCGGTAAATTGATCGGATTAAGTCATGCAATGCAGCTGACTACGCCGATTTAGCCAGACGTGGCGCGTTTTGAGAGCCACTGGGGCGCGATGCCCCGGGCAAGTGCGAAACGCGACAGCACCCAAGCAGCAAGCGGCGACTAGCACCGTCCGCGGCGCGCAAACAAGCGCCGCCGGACGCACTTCAAACGCAATCGTGACTTCGGGACGAGGACGGCTCTTTTAACGCGACATGGATGTCGCCGCGCCGACCGCTTCCTGTCGGGCATCAAATAAAGGGCATGTGCGCCATGCGAGCAACATATTGCCGGCTGACCGCCGTCGGCCTCCTGGTCGCTGGATTTGCGGGCTGCCAGAGCGGAAAGCCCGGCTGGTCTTTCGCAAAGAAGAGCACGCCGCCCACCGCTCCTTATGCCAGCAATGGCGCGACGCCCAGCTATCCCGCCTTGCCTTCGGCCGGCGCGACGCCCAGCACGTTGACTCCGCCCAATGCCACGCCCGGTACTGCGACCACGGCTTCGGCCACGATGCCTGGCACGGCCGGCGCACTTGCAGGCACGAACCCTGCTGCGAATGCTTATCCCGAAACTCCCACGAGCTACGGCGGTCCCACGGCCGCCGGTGCCACCGCAGCTTATCCGGGCGCGACCTCGTATCCGGGGACCGCATATCCTGGCACGACCGCGGCCGCGACCGGCGCGTATCCGACCAGCGGCTATCCGTCCGGCGCGACGCAGGCCGCAGCCACTGCCAGCGGCTCGACCGCGATGGCTCCGCAATCCGGCTATTATCCGACGGCCTATCCGGCTGCGGCCACGACCACTCCTGGCTATGGTACGCCCAGCACGGCGGCCGCCGGTGGTTACGGCACGGGCTATCCGAGCGCATCGCCGGCGACCACTGCCAGCGCGTCCAGCGCGTATCCGCAGGCGGCATCCGCGGCAGGCACGCGCTATGTCGATGCTGCCGGAGCCAGCTCGGCGTATCCCACGGCCGGCGCGCCCTCGACCAACTCGTATCAGCCGGTTAGCACGGCGCAGGCTCCGCGCTACGGCACCGGGTCGCCCTACGATGGCCAATCCGGCGGGCCCGCGACGGGGACTTCGGCCGCGGCGGCTTCGGCTTGGGGACAAACTTCGACGGCCGGCAGCGGCTATCCGACTACCGGCGGCGGTTCGACTCCCAACGGCAGTCCGGCATCGGCGACGGCCTCGCCCGCTGCGGGTTCTGCCAACAGCTATTCGCCTTACACGCCTGGCCAAACCGGCTACACGCCGGGCCAGACTGGCTACACACCCGGCCAGACCGGTTACGCGCCGGCGGGAGCGGCTCCCTACCAGTCGCCGGCTTCGTCGTACACGCCGCCGACCACCTCGACGCCATATCGTCCCGGCGGCACGCGCGATTATACGCCGGGCGGCACCAGCAGCACGTCGCCGGCCAGCGGCGGCACGCAGGCCGGGGGTTACTCGACATCCGGCGGTCTGCCCAGCAGTGTGTCATCCGGCGTCAGCGCCGCGGCGGCCGGTTCGGCTCCGCCGGCGAGCTTGGTGGGCGATCGCTATGCCACGCCCGCCAGCAGCACCTCGATGGGCAGTGCCGGCGGAGCCGGTTCCTCGCTCAATCAATAAATACGGACTGGCAACAATTGCCAGCCAATGTGCACACCGAGCCGAGGGGCGACCCTCGGCTCGCGTCGTTGTTGGAGCTTGGCAGAAGCTCGGCGCTAGAGCCGCCGCTGGTTCCAACTCTCGGATACGAAACGATGCAGGAGCATCCGCAGCGTCCGCTCGGCCACCGCTTGGCGGCGTGCGGCTGAATCGCGCGCATCGGCCACGGCGCTGCCGGCTTGCGCTGGATCGGATGCTTGATCCACGGTTTGCAGACCGCTCCACTCGAGCCGCACAGGCCAGGCATGCTGCCGGGCCGCCACGTTGAAACGCTCCTGCACGCGCAGCGCCCAAATGGCGCCCAGCGAGTTGCGAAAATCGGTCCACAGCCGATCGATCGGCTGGCTCGCGCCGCTGGTCCATTGCCGCAATCCGGCGACCATGACCGCCGCCAAAACCTCGCACACTAGCGCGGCCACCGGCTCCGGCGCCGACAGCAACGCGGATACGCCAGGCAGATACGGCCCCAACAACAATGCCTGCCCAGCGCCGGCGCACAGGGCCGCAGGCCAGAACCGCGTCGGCAAATAGTTGAAGACTCCGATGGCGATCAACAGCGCCATGAGCGAAGCGTGCAGGCCATGTACTTCCACCGCGCGGCGGGCAAACACGAGCGCCTCGAGCCCCGGCATGGCCAGCACCACCAACAGCACCAGCACAACGAATTGCCAGGCTCGATGCTGCGGTCGCTTGGCCCCCAGCACGGCCATCGTGGGGCCGAACACCGTGATCGCCGCCAAATAGCCCCAGGCACTCTGACTGGAATCATCAGCCAGCCCCGCGGCGATCTGGGCGGCGAGCGTGACGCCGATCCAGGCCCAGGCCGCCGCGAGCGTCGAACCGCTCACCCAGCGCCACGCGCGGAGCCAGAGCACCAGCCCGAGCAAGCCAAACAGGCTTACGGTCGCCAGGCGGGCAGGCTCGGTCATCAGGCTTTGGGCAATCGGTAAAGTCACGGCAATCGATCATGTTCAGCGGGCGCTTGCACGACAACCCCGTTCTATCCGGTTGCCCACCACCAGCCGGGCAAGCGGCCGCCAGGTCGCAGGCGCGGATTGTTCGTGCTTTGCCTGGGATTTGGTTCGCGCGAGCGGGCTGCATGCTTCTGGTTTCTCCCGTCCAATATGGCCGACAACTTGAATTGGACAAAGCGGGGATGGGAGAGCCGTCGCTAATTTCGCCCGCCTTCGCCCTGGTCCCTAAGCACGAAAACACGGCTCTCGCATCGCCCCGGCGCGGGCGCACGAAAGGAATCTGGACGATGACACGAAGTCTCGGGCGAAGCCTGTTACTGGCCGTCTTGCTGCTGCCGATGACGAGTCAGGCGCAAGCCGGCGATTGCTACCAGCAGTGGATGGGCTGTGGCTACGGCCCCGGATACAACGCGCCGTCGAAGCAAGCCGGCTGCCGAATGTCCAATAACTGGGGTCGCGGCTGCTGCGAAATCCCGTCCAACTGGCGGCTGCACGTCTGGGACGGCTACCAGGGCGATCCGGCCGACTATCAACGCTCGCTGATTGGCGCTCAACCCGACTACAACCGAGCGCCAATACTCAAAGTGTACAGCAATCTCGGCACCGACATGGGCGCGGCCCCCGTTGCCGGCATGGGCGCCGGCGCTCCGTGCGCGAATTGCCAGAATGGTGTCGGGGCCTACCCTTACGGGACCGCAATGCCCGTCACCGGGCCCGTTCCCGCGGCGACGGATTTCCAGCCCGACGTACAATCCGGCCGCGTGAACTCCTCGATTCGCGATTGATCGCTAGCGCTCGGCTGCGGCTTGGACTCAAGCACTGGGCGGCCGCTGCCGATAAAAACATCTGTGGCTTTATCGGGAGGACGGGACTCCGGATCCCGTTTCAGGATAGAGGTCATGGTAATTCGACGGATCGAATTACCATGACCTTTTTTGTTGCGCGGCCGCTCGGCGGCGATCTGGAAAACGCGCACGCCCTAGTGTGAATCCCTCAGTAAGTCGTTGCCGGCCGATCGCAAGCCTCTGGAGCGTTCCGCTCGAGGCGGGTCGGCATCTGGCGCCCGCTCACACAAAACTGGCCGGATTTTGCTTGGGTCCGGGCGCGCCACACCGTTACCATAGCCCCCCGGGGGCGTCTTTTGATTCACTCACGCTGAATTGGGAGGGAGAACAACATGGGTTATCAGATGTCGCGATCGATGCTGGCGTACTTGCTGCTCGCGTTGGCCGTGGTTTGGTCGCAGCCGGCAACTCTTTGCAGCGCGGCCGACGACGCGCCGGCGGCTAAGGAAAAGAGCAAGCTCAAGGGCCGCCTTCCGAATTACTACTCGAAGGTAGTCGACGGTGCCCAGCGTGAGAAAATCCAACAAATCCAACAGACCTACGCACCGCAGATCGAGCAATTGCAGGCGCAGCTCAAGGCTTTGAACGAAAAGCGCGAAGCCGAAATCAACGCGTTGCTCACGCCCGAACAGCGCACGCGGCTTGCCGCCTTGAGCGCCGAAGCCAAGCAAGCGGCCGCCAAGAAAAAGGCCGCTGCTGCCGCCAAGGCTGCCGAAGCCAAGCCGGCCGCCGAGAGCACCACCACCAACGCTCCGCCTGCGAAATAACCGCTCGCAGTCGACTACCACGCGCGTTTGCCGCGTTTGCCCGGGACTTCGGTTCCCGGGCAAACGCGGCTTTTTCTTTTTTGCTAGAATCTCGGAGCTTGATCACTGACCCCGACGGCCAGGCACATGACATATCGCGGCATCGACGGATTCTTGGGCTCGCGCGCTTCGATCATGATCGACGTGGTCTTCCTGGCGATGTTCGTGATCGTGCCGCTTTTGGCCTGGAGCATCTTCGAAGTAAAAATCCGGCGCCGCTACACGCTGCACAAACGGGTGCAGTTGACGCTGGCCGGCATCCTGTTGATCGCCGTGTTTCTCTTCGAGCTGGACATGCGCTTCGTCAGCGGCTGGCGTGATCGGGCCGGCCCGTCGCCTTACTTCGGGCCGATGCGCGAGCCGCCGGCCGCACTCGATGGCTTCTTTCGCCAGACGCTGGGCTGGGACTACGTGCCCGGCCTCGTGTTCGACGTGCTCGCCGTGCATCTGGTGTTTGCCATCAGCTCGGCCATCATCTGGGGCTGGGTGATTCTCCGCGCGGTGCGGCGATTTGCCGATCCTCCACAGCCCGGCGCCCACAGCGCCAGCCACAAATTCTGGGGCTGGCTGGCCGCCATCGACATGCTGCTGACCTCGCTCACCGGCTGGCTCTTCTACTGGCTGGCCTTCGTGGTGACGTAACTCGCTCACTCACGCCTTCGCGCTCTCGGCCGCCGCGCCGCGATTCTCGAACGGGCTGATCCGCTCGGCCGCCACGCCTTCGGACACGATGATGCGGTTGATGGCGTTCAAGAAGGCTTTGGCGCTGGCCTCGATGCTGTCGGTCGAAACGCCGCGGCCGCGGAACAAGTGCCCGCCGTGTTCCACCTCGACGGTCACTTCGCCCTGCGCGTCTTTGCCCACGCTCACGCTGTGGACGTTGAAGTCGTGGCAGACGACGTCGATGCCCGTCACCTTTTCGATCGCCCAGAACAGGGCGTCGAACGGCCCGTCGCCGGCATTCACGTCCACCGTCACCAGCTCGTCGGCCCGTTTGAGCGTCAGCCGTACGCTGGGCACCGTGCCACTGATGGTGATGATCCGGTAGTTGGTGATGCTCCACGTCTCGGGTACGTCGCGCATGTGCTGGTCGATGAGCGCGACCAGGTCGGCGTCGTACACCTCTTTCTTCTTGTCGGCCAATTGCTTGAACTGCTCGAACACGGTTTGCAGTTGTTCGCCGGTGAGCTGATAGCCCAGCGCCTTCGTCCGATCGGACAGCGCGGCCCGGCCGCTGTGCTTGCCCAGCACAAGATCGGTCTTCGACAGGCCAACGTCCTCGGGCCGCATGATTTCATACGTGGTCCGTTCCTTGAGCATGCCGTCCTGATGAATGCCGGCTTCGTGCGCAAATGCGTTGCGGCCGACGATGGCCTTGTTGCGCTGCACTTGCATGCCCGTGATGTTCGACACCAGCCGGCTGACCGGCACCAGCCGCCGCGTGTTGATCCGCGTATCGGCCCGGAAATAATCCTGCCGCGTGCGCAGGGCCATCACGATTTCTTCGAGCGAGCAGTTGCCGGCTCGCTCGCCGATGCCGTTGATCGTGCACTCGATCTGCCCTGCCCCGTTCTCCACCGCTGCCAGGCTGTTGGCCACGGCCAGGCCGAGGTCGTTGTGGCAGTGGATGCTGATCACTGCCCGATCGATGTTCGTTACCCGTTCGCGCAGCGTGCGGATGGTCTGCCCCATTTGCGCCGGCACGGCATAGCCGACCGTGTCGGGGATGTTGACGGTCGTGGCCCCGGCGTCGATCGCGGCGGTCACCACTTCGCACAGAAAATCAATTTCGGTCCGGGCGGCGTCCTCGGGCGAGAACTCGACGTCGGGGCAATAGCTCGCCGCGCGGCGCACGCTGGCGACGGCCCGGCGAATGATCTCGGCCTTGTCCATCTTGAGCTTGAACTCGCGATGAATCGCGCTGGTGGCCAGAAACACGTGAATCCGCGGCCGCTCGGCCTGCCGCAGGGCTTCCCACGCCCGATCGATGTCCTGCTCGTTCGAGCGGGCCAGCCCACAGATGATCGTGCCCCGCACCGCCTGGGCGATCTGCTGCACGGCCTCGAAGTCGCCCGGCGAAGCGATCGGAAAACCGGCCTCGATCACGTCCACGCCCAACTCGGCCAGGGCTTGGGCCACTTCCAGCTTCTCGGCCATGTTCATGCTACAGCCGGGCGACTGCTCCCCGTCGCGGAGCGTGGTATCGAAAATCTTGATTGTGCGAGGCTCAGCCATTGGCGTCTGCTTTCTGAATGCTGAAGGATGGCCCGCGGCGGCGTGGCGTCCGCCGGGGCGTCTATGGTCATTGTATCCCACACGCCGCGGTTCGGTCTCGGTCAACAAAAAAACCCCAAGGCCTTGGGCGGCCTTAGGGTTGATAGTCACTTCCCGACAAGTAACGTACGCGTCCCCCTAAAGCCGGCCCTCGCCTAGGGCCAGTAGCAGCAGCGATAGGAGCTTTGCAAGGGACATGGTTTTGAGTCGTCGCCAGCGTTTCAAGCGTGAATCGGACCTGCGGAATGTACTCTCGCTTAAGACCGCCGGTCAAGCCAAAAGGTTCGCAGGCTAGCATCGGCAAATCGTGGCGAGCCGGGAGCGTCAGCGACCGGAGTTTTTTGGCGCGGCTACTGCTTTCGTTTTGTAGTGTGGCGTCGCGGCGCTGCATCCTCGGCCAAAGCCGCTTCGAGTCGTTCTAGCGTGGCTACGCTGGGGCCGTGCTTGCCCTGCTCGATTCGATTAAGCGTTTCGGGCCGAATGCCGGCGCGGCGCGCCAGCTCGGCTTGTGTCAGCCCGCGCGCCCGGCGCGAACGCCCGATTGATCGGGCGATTGAAACCTGGAGCGCCTCGGCGGCTCCTGCCCTTCGGCAGCTGCCCGCAATCGTCGATACTCGCTCTCTGGCACGATCACGAAGCGCTCGCCACCAAGCGTCACGGTTTGCGCCTTGCTCTCCAGAAACGGAATTTCAATCTTCATAAAACCTGTCCCGATGGCCGATCTTCTCGACGATGATCGGCCGCATTGACGAACTTGTCAAGATTATTGACATGCTGACAATGCCGGGGCGGCGAAGATTTGGCGAGCCGGGAGCGTTAGCGACCGGAGTTCTTCGGCGCGAGCGTTCTCCGGTCGCTAACGCTCCCGGCTCGCCGAGAATCGTGCTTACTTCCCAGCCGCTGCCGCGATGGTCACGGTGA
The DNA here is from genome assembly GCA_036268995.1 of Pirellulales bacterium. Lineage (GTDB taxonomy): Bacteria > Planctomycetota > Planctomycetia > Pirellulales > PNKZ01 > DATATB01. The sequence continues at coordinate 48,863 of DATATB010000100.1, forward strand.
TGGGATTGCTGGTGACCACGGCGCGAATGTTGTTGCCGCGGCGCTTGGGGTCGGTTTCGGTGGCGTAATTGCGCGGCACCTGGCCGGAGCCTTGCACGGTGAACGTAAACGTGCCGGGCTTGGCGGTGGGGGCAAGCAGCAGCTCGACGCGGCCGCTGGTCCCGCCTTTGGCGATTTGCTTCAGCGGCATCGTGGCCCCACTCGGCAAATCGAAGCCGGAGAGCTGCACCGCTTCGTTCCAATCCGCCGCGCGGCTAAGCGTCACGTCGATCGCCAGTCGCCCGCCGGCGGACAGCGTGGCCGCCACAGGCTTGGCCTGCACCACAAACGGTGGCGGCTCGCGCACGGCCAGCACAATCGTGTCGGCCAGTCGGGCAATGCCCGGCGTGTTCACGGTCTCCCAAATCAAACTGCCGCCGCGCGCCCGGCGCATCAGCTCGCCGCCCTGCTTGCTGCTGGAGTCGGCAGGCAGCTTCGCGCGGCCGGTGATGCTAATCTCGCGATAGCCCAGCGGTGCGTCCTTGGCTGCGTGAAACACTAGCGGCACGCTGGTCTTGCCCGGCCCGATGACGACCGGCTGACAACTTACTCCCGGCGGCAAGCGCTCGGCCGTGACCGTGATCGGTTCGTCAAAACCGTCGTCGCGAAAGGCCAGCACGTCGATCCAATGATCGCCGCCGCGGCGCACGGTGGTCGCGTCGGGCTGCACCTCGGCCACCGGCACGGCCAGCAGCCGGAAGTCGGGCCGCGGCGGCCGCACGCTCAGCCGGTACGTAAAGCGCGGCTCGCCCCGCTGCTGAAAATACAAGTCGCGCACCTGCACGAAATACTGGCCATCGGCAGGGGCCGTAAGATCCCAGCGGCCGTCGCGGCTGGTGGTCGTGAACCGGAGCTGGCCGATGTTGCGGCCGTTGTCGTCGGCCGTGGTCAGCCGTTTGCCGCCGGAGTCGAAGCCGCTAAGAATCGGATCCACCAAGCCCGACTGCCGCTCGCCAAAAACCTCGATCACCAGCTTCTCGCCCTTGGTGGCACGAAAGGAAAAAAAGTCCTTGTCCCCCTCGGGCGAAAAATTGCCGGATACATCGCAGGGCACCGCCAGCGGCTGGGCCTGGGCCAGCGTGTCGTTCAGCTCGCGCTCCAGCACGATCGGATCGCGGGTAAAGGCGACGAACAGCGAGTTGGACGCGCCGTCTTCGGTTTCGAGCCGATACTCCGAGCCGTCGATCGAGGTTTGCGGCGGCCGCACCGCTTCGGCGGCGTGCAAGGCATACGCGTGTTCGTCGCCGCCCGCTGCGCTGCTGCCTCCGAGTTGAATCGTGCGCTCGACCATCTCCAGCGGATGCCCGGCGATCACGACGCCCGGCACCGGCTTGCTGCCCGGCAGATTGCGACCGTAGATCACCAGCGGTGTCGGCTCGCCCGGGTGCACGGCAGCCGGCAGAACGGCATCCAGGTGTGGCAGGCTGTCGATCTCCAGCCGATACACGCTGGTCGGCCCGCCGCCGTAGACGAAATCCCAAATCTTGATCGTGTAATCGCCGTCGGCCGGCGCGGTGAAATCAAGGAACGGGTCCTTGCCATAAAAATCGCCCGAATAAGCCAGCTCTTTGCCCGCCGCGTCGTAGAGCATCAGCGTAGCGTCCAACTGGCTGTCGATGCGCCAGGCCCAGCAGTTGATGAAGACCCGCTGGCCCTGGCGGGCGTGGAACGCGAAATGATCGACGTCGATGCCGCCGCTGATCTGGCCTTCGATGGCCTGCGGCAAGGCCACGGGCTTGGCCTCGCCGGGCGCATTGTTCGGCTCGGTCTCGATCGTCTCGGGCCGGTCGCCGACGACAAACGAGCGGCAGCTCGAGACGCCGGCCTTGCACACGGCCCGCACGTCGTAGCGGCCGACCGGCACATCGGCGGCCACGACGATGCGAAAGCGATTGTCGGCGATTTTTTCGGCCTTGATGCCGGCATGGCCGAAATACAGGCCGTCGGCGGCGACCAGCTCGCGTCCGCCGATCGCGCACTCGACCGTCGTGCCATGCTGCGCACCGCAGGGAAAGATGCTCTGCAATTGCGGCACCGGCAACTGGGCTTGCGCCACGGGCGAAGCCATTGCGAGCAGCGCAACGACGAGCAGCCCAATGACGAGCAGGAGGCGCGAGCCTCCTGGTATGTGCAAAGTGCCTTGCCGCATCAGCCGACGAGTTCCTTGATCGGTGAGCCGGTGCCGAGAATCTTGATCGGCCGCTCGGCGTCGTTGTAGTACTCCTTCTCCTGGTCGATGCCCAGCACGTGGTACATCGTGGAAAGGATGTCCTCGGGCACCAGCGGCCGCTCTTTGGGATACTCGGCCTTGGCGTCCGACTGGCCGATGGCCTGGCCCATTTGCAGTCCGCCGCCGGCCAGCACGACTGACATGGCGCCTGGCCAATGATCGCGGCCGGCGTTGGTGTTGATTCGCGGCGTGCGGCCGAACTCGCCCCAGACGAGTACCAGCGTGTTCTCCAGCAGGCCGCGCGCGGCCATGTCGGCCATCAGCGTGCCCCAGCCCTGGTCGAACTCGGGCAGCTTTTTGCGCAGCGACTCGAAGTTGTTGGCGTGCGTGTCCCAGCCGCCGGCATCGACGGTGACAAACGTCACGCCGGCCTCGACCAGGCGGCGGGCCAGCAGCAGGCTCTGGCCCATTTTGTTGCGGCCGTAACGATCGCGCAGCTCGGCGTCTTCGCGATCCAGTGCAAAGGCCCGCTGGGCGGCGGGGCTCGTGACCATTTCAAACGCCTTCTGGGTGAAGGCGTCGAGGCCCTCCATCAGTCCGCTCTGATCGCTCTCGCGGCGGAGCGTGTCGATGCTCTTGAGCAACGCCCGGCGGCTATCGAGCCGCGACAGGCTCAAGCCATTAGGCAGCGTCAGATTGCGGACCGAAAAATTGTTCTGGCTCGGATCCGCTCCGACCGAGAACGGGTTGTAGGCCACGCCCAAGTAGGCCGCGGCGCTGGAGCGCGGGGCCTGCGGCAGTGCCACGTAGGCCGGCAAGCCGGGCCGGCGCGGGCCGCGCTCTTTGGCCGTCACCGAACCGTAGCTGGGCATCTCGTTGGACGGGATATCGTTCGTGGGCTTGTAGCCGGTGAGCAGGTAATGGCTGGCCGATTCGTGCCCCGCGTCGGGATGCGTCACCGAGCGGACGATGGCAAACTTGTCCATCTGTGCGGCCGATTGCGGCAGCAGTTCGCACACGTCAATGCCCGGCACGCTGCTGGCGATCGGCTGGAAGTCGCCGCGAAATTCGGCCGGGGCTGCCGGCTTGAGATCCCAGGTATCCAAATGGCTCGGTCCGCCCCCTTTCCAAATCAGGATCACGGAGGTGTCCTTGACTGGTTTGCCGGAGGCGGCCTGGGCCGCGCGCGAGCGGAGCACGTCGGCCATGGTCAGGCCGGTGAGCCCCAGCACGCCGGCCTGCAGGAAGCCGCGTCGCGAGGTGCCGTCGCATTTGGCGTAGCGGTCGCCCAAGACGGATAACATGGCAAACTCCTTAACTCCCCTCTCCCCTCGTGGGAGAGGGCCGGGGTGAGGGGCTCTCAATGATTGAAGAGAAATTCCTTGGTATTGACCATGGCCCACACGAGGTCTTCCCAGGCCAGACGGGGATTCGGCTGCGCGGCCACGTAGGCCAGCACGGTGCGGCGCTCGTCGGCGCGCGGATAGCGCGACAAGGCCGCCAGATACAGCTCGTCGAGGACTTCGTCGCTGGGCTTCTTGTCTTTCATTAATTTCGCGATGCGGCCGTCGCCAGCCGACACCTTGCTCTGCAACTCGACCGAATTGAGCATGTGCAGCGCCTGCGCCAGGTTGGCTTCGCGCGGCCGTTCGCATTCGCACGCCGTTTCGCGCTGTGGCCGGCCAAACACGTCGAGAAAATACGACCCGATCGACTCGTCCGGCAGTTGAATCGCCCGCGTGCCCTTGGGTAGGCCGCCAAAGTTTTCGACCGTGCCGGTCACTTGCGACACCGCGTCGAGAATCACTTCGGCCATCACCCGCCGCGGATACGCCCGGGCGTAGTTCTGCTCGTCGTCAATGTTGGCGGCCGTGGGATCCGAAGCGAGTTGGTAGGTGGTCGAATTGAGAATCGTGCGCACCAGATGCTTGAGATCGAAGTGGTGCTTGAGCAGATCCTCGGCCAGGGCCGACATTAGCGGCGGATTGCTCGGCGGATTGGTCACGCGCATGTCGTCCAGCGGCTCGACCAGCCCGCGACCGAGAAAATGCGCCCAGTAGCGATTGCAAATCGCGGCCGCGAACATCGGGTTGCTCGGCTCGGCCATCCAGTCCACGAGCTTCTGGCGGCGGTCTTCATCGTCGCCGACCACTACCGGCGGGCCATCCAGTCCGCGCGGCTGCATCAGTTGCCGCGTCACAGGCTGAAACACTTCGCCGTCGGGCCGGACATAGATCGCCGGCTCGGCCGCCGACTCGCCGCTCTTGCGACCCAGCCGGGCGAAGAACGCCTGGAACTGGTAATAGTCGTCCTGGCTCCACTTTTCGTACGGATGATGATGGCACTGCGCACAATTGATCCGCGTGCCCAGGAACAATTGGGCCGTATCGTTGGTCTGATGGACCAGGTTGCGGACCTCGCGATACCAGATCACCGGCGGATGCTGATCCACCGTGCCCTGCGCGGCCACGATGCCGCGGACAAAGCGGTCGTACGGCATGTTGGACGCAAACGCGTTGCGAATCCAGGCGTGAAACGCGTAGGTCCCGCGCTGCGCTTCGCGGCCGGTCCGCCGCTTGTTGCGCAACAGCTCGCCCCACTTCGCCGTCCAAAAGTCGGCATATTCGTTGCGCGCCAGCACACGATCGATCCACGCGGCCCGCTTGTGCGGATTTGTGTCGGCGAGGAACTCGCGCACTTCTTCCGGCGTGGGCAGCGTGCCGATCGTGTCGAGAAACACGCGGCGCAGGAATGTGGCGTCATCGCACAGGGGGCTCGGCGCCAGTTTGAGCTGCTTCCACTTGGCTTCGACCAACCGGTCGACGTAGTTGCCAGCCGGCAGCTTCGGCCATTGGCCGCCGGCCGACGCCAGCGGCACCATGATGCGGCAAACATCGACATGGCCCAGGTATCGGGCCATCACGGCCGTGTCGCCCGTGCCGTCGTCGGTGGTCACCTGGCCTTCGTCGTCCACGCCGGCCACTTGCGGCGCATTGCTCTTGAACTGGGCTTCGTGCGTCACGTCGCGCGTGTGGCCGTCGGAATACTCGGCCCTGACGATCACGCGCTGCTGCGCGTGCCGGGCCATGACGGCCGCTTGCGGCCAGACCTTGATGCGCATCAGTTGCGGATCATCCGCCGAGCCGGCGAGTGCGCCTTGCTCGATCCAGCGCCGCAGCAACGAGTATTCCGGCGAATCGCGCTTGATGCGCAACCCGCCGCCGTGCGGCACGCTGGCCGACGCCTTTAACAGTAGCAGGCTCTGCTCCGGCGCGGCCGGAAACACGCGGCGGCCGCGAGCTTCTTTGACCAGGGCGCCGTAATCGAATTGCGGATCGAAGCCCAAGAGCGACAGCTTGAAACCATTCTGCCCGGCCTGCTTGCCATGACAACCGCCCGAGTTGCAGCCATAGCGGGAAAAAATCGGCACAATCTGATTGCGAAAGCTGATCGCCCGCGGCTGGGCAAACCGGTCAACGGTGACCTGCGCCCGCGCCACGCTGCCCAACGCCCGGGCTTCGATCGTGGCCGTGCGATCGGCGTGCGGGGTGACAATGCCATCGGCCGAGACGCTGGCCACGCCCGGGGCGCTGGAGACATATTTGGCCGCAAGCGTGCAGTCGGTGGTCGGGGTGGCCGGATCCACTTTGCCGGCGGCAGTCATGGGCATGGCCACGACGGCCAGCCGCTGCCGGGCTTCGCTGCCTTCCAAAACAATGGCCGCCGGCTCGATGTGCAGCAATTGCTCGGCCCCGGCGGGCGAATTGGCCGCATGCGACGGACCGGCGGCGAAGGCCCAGACGAGCATCGCGAGCCAGGCAGACCAGCGCATGGGCATGACGTGCTCCGCTGCGACTAAATGGTTCGTGGAAGGCTTGTTTCGGGCAGGCTACCAGGTCGAGAAGATCGATCCATCGCGACCCGTGCAAGGCTCGCGCCTGTCGATCGTCCTCGCCCGGCCAACGGCGGGGGGACCGGCACCGCAGCGAGCGAACCTTCGTCCGCTGCGATTCCGTCTTATGTACCTTGTAGTTATATTCGAAAACGTTACGCAATCAAAGTCAGCATGCATCCACAGGCTGAATATGAAAATCGCCTCCATTCGGCTGAGCCATCCGATCGCCTTGGCGCCGATGGAAGAGCATACGAACTACCCGTTTCGGCTGCTGGCCAAGCGGCATGGGGCCAGCCTGGTGTGCAGCGAACGGATCGACGCCGTGGACGTGGCCCGCCGCCAGCGCAGGGCCTTGCGAATGTTGTACACGGCCAGCCAGGAGGCCCCCCGCGCAGGCCAGATCAGCGGTCGCGAGCCGGCCGAAATGGCCGAAGCCGCCCGGGTGGTCGAGGAGCACGGTTTCGACCTGGTCGATTTGAACTTCGAATGCCCGATCCGCCGGCTGCTGGGCCGAGGCGAAGGCGGGGCCCTGCTGGCCGATCCGCCGGCCATCGGCCGGATTGTCCAAGCCGTGGTTCGCGCGACCTCGATTCCGGTCACGCTCAAAATCCGCACCGGGCCCGATGCCGAGCGGCAAACTGCCTGCGAAGTGGCTCGTGAGGCCGAACAAGCCGGGGCTTCCGCCGTCGAAGTCCATGCCCGCAGCGTGGCCCAGGCCTATGTCGGCGGGCCGGATTGGCGCGTCGTGGCCGACGTGAAGCGGGCCGTGACCATTCCCGTGCTCGGCAGCGGTGGCATCCGCGAGCCGGCCGATGCCCGCGAGTATTTGACACTGAGTGGGGCCGATGGAGCATCGATTGGTCGCGGGGCCCTGGGCAATCCGTGGATCTTTGCCGAAGCCCGAGCGGCGTGGGCCGGAACTCCGCTGCCGCGCAGGCCGACGGCCGACGAACGCGTGCGGGCGCTCGTCGAATTGGTCGAAGGCGAATTCCGGCTGTATGGCAGTCAGGTGGCACTGCGGCGCTTGGCTCGCGTGAGCTGCTATTTCGCCAAAGCGCTTCCCGATTTTGCGGCCTTTCGCAGTGAGGTGCAGAAGGTCGGCAGCCTGGCCGAGTTCAAGCTATTGGCAACGCGTCATTTCCGCGGATCGCCAGGGCGGCGCGAAACGGCCGCCACCAGCCGCCAGAATTCGCGAGGCGGCCGGTGAAGCTCGGCGACACCGAAATCGAGGACACGTTCGCCGAAGCGTTTGGCATGCGCTACGCGCGCCTGCTGGTGACGGCTCATGACGATCATTGGCTGGCCGCTGCGGGCAGCGAGTTCTGCGGCTATGCCAGCAGTGTGATCGCCTGTGACGCGGAAGCCGGCATCGAGCGGCATTTGACTCCCGCCGATTCGCCCGATGCGCGGCCGGGCGTGGCCCTGCTGGTGTTCGGTTTTTCGACCGCTGCACTGGGCAAGGCCGTTCCCAACCGCGCCGGCCAGTGCTTGATGACCTGCCCGACTACGGCTGTTTACGATGGGCTGCCGGAAGCCGGCGAACGAATCCCATTGGGAAAATTCATCCGCTTCTTCGGCGATGGTTTTCAAAAGAGCAAGCTGCTCGAAGGCCGGCGGTTTTGGCGCGTGCCGGTAATGGATGGCGAGTTTCTGGTTGAAGAAACGGCCGGCGTCAACAAGGGGGTCGCGGGTGGCAACCTGATTTTGCAGGCCGCCGATCTGACCAGCGGCCTGGCCGCCGCCCGGCGGGCCGTCGAGTCGCTGGCCGAGCTGCCGGGCGTGATCACACCTTTTCCCGGCGGCATTGCCCGCAGCGGCAGCAAGGTCGGATCGTGCTATGCCAAACTGGCCGCGTCGACCGCCGACGCTTATTGCCCGACGCTCAAAGGCCGCGTCGAGTCGCAATTGCACCCCGACGCGCATTGCGCCTACGAGATCGTGATCGACGGCGTTGACGAGGCAAGTGTCGGCCGGTCCATGACCACGGCCATGCGTGCAGCCGCAGGAGCTGGGTTATTGCGCATCAGCGCCGGCAATTACGGTGGCAAGCTGGGCAAGTTTCACTTTCACTTGCATCAGCTGCTTAAAGCTGGTGCGTGAGCACTTGCCGTAGCGCAAGTCGTAAGACTTCCTTGGTCTCTGCCCCCGTCGGAATCCTCACGGATTCCGCCACGACGCTGCCCAGGCCTGCGCATAAAAAAGGCCTTCAGAACGCTGCGGCAGCTTGGCGGGCTCAATGTAGATTTCCTCGACGGACGGTGTGGGTCAGCGCCGTCGAGGACTTGGGAACGTTGAGCTAAGAAGCCAATCCGCAAGAAAAACGTTGAAGGCCGTGTGGGTCGATTTTGTTCGGCGCCGAAACGCCGAGCCCTGGCGTAGCAGCTTTGATGCCGCGGATGGACCTAGTTGGAAAAAGGCGAAAGCCGCCTGCGGTCTCGCTTCCCATCGCCGTAATTTAAGTTCCATCCTGATAAGATGCATCGGCGACAGTAAACCTTGAGGGCTGGCATTGCCACGAAATGGTTGCTCGGCGCCGACGAATGGTGTCCAATGCGGGCGGCCGTTCCAGTCAGTGTCGAAATCTCGGCGCCGGACAAGCGCCGGCGCGACCCGCTGTCACCTCCTCAAAATCCGGCGATGGGTGCAGAAGATGCAGCTCGCGCGCAAGGCCCTATTCTTCGCGACCATCCTGGCCGTGGCTGGCTATGCCATTGGCGTGCTGATCCACTTGCGGAGCAGCTCGAGCCTGGGCGTTCGGACCTTGTTCTCCGACTACGATCTGGACCGCTCAAGCGTGGCCGGGCCGCTCGTGCGCTGGGCGAACCCTGAAGCCGAATCGGTGGGCGCCGATACACCCGAGCGGGGCGACCGTTTGATTCGCGTAGCCGGCGAGCCGGTGCCCACGATTTTGCACTTCGAACGGCGTTTGGACTCGATTCGCCCCCCTGCCCGGCTGCCGGCGGACGCCAATGTCGAGCAGGCGGCCGACTTGCTCAAGCTGCCCAAGGGGGTCGACTGGGCCGATGTGGCCGGCCAGCGCTGGGCACGCGTGGCGTTTCAGCGGCCGGGCGATTTGCCTTCGGCCCCGCTGCATCAGGCCTGGCTGCGACTGGAGCCGACCTCGCGGGCGGCCATGTTGGCCTCGCTGGCCTGGTTTCTGTTGGAAATGGTGATCTTGTTAATTGGTGCCTTGGTGATGTGGAAGCGGCCGGGCGATCCGTCGGCCGGCGTGTTTTTCGCCTTGTGTACTGTGAATGTTGTGGCTTTTGTGGGCGGCTTTCATTGGCCAGACCTGACCGGCTCGCGACTGCTGGCGTATCCGTTCGTACTGTGCGCGCTCTTGTTGGCGCCCATGACGCTGCACTTTTATGCGCTGTTTCCGCGGCCGCTGCCCTGGGTGCGCCGCGCGCCGGCAACGACTGTGGGACTGCTGTACGCGGTGCCGGCGGTGTGGATCGTGCTCACGTTCTACAATCTCGTACGCGTCCACCAGTTGCTCGAGGACTCGCGGCCGCCGAGCGATTTCAGTCTGCCCTTGGAGCGGCTGGGAAGCCTGTTCCATATTTACCTGGCGATTTCCGGAGCGATGTTTCTGGCCGGATTCGCCGTGCTGCGGCACAAGTACGTCCACGGTCGCACGCAGGGCGAACGCAACCAGCTCAAGTGGCTGCTGGGCGCGGCGCTGGTGGCAACCGTGCCGCTGTTGTACTTGCTCTGGACGGCCCTGCGCGACCGCGGAGAGTTTGCCTTCGCGCCGCTGCCCAAAGTCGCGCTGTACGTCATCAGCCTGGTGTTCACGCTGGCCTATGCCGTGAGCATCACGCGCTACAAGTTGATGCAGGTCGGGCAGATCTTGAACCGCGGCCTCGTGTACGTGGGCATCAGCTTCGCCGCGACGGCCTTGTTCTGCTCGCTCGTGGGGGTGACCACGGCGCTGGTCGGCAGCTTTTATTTCCGCTGGGAAAATGCCGCGATGGCCGGCATGACTGCCATGCTGGTGGTCGTGTCGTTGGGGTGGATTCGCGACCGGCTGCAACGGGCCATCGACCGCCGTTTTTATCGCGAGAAATATCAACTCGACCAGGCCGTGCGGCGGCTGAGCGCGGCGGTCGAGCAACTCGTGGAACCGGCGCAACTTGCCCGGCAATTGGCCCAGTCGGTTCGCGACAGCACGGGCGGCCAGCGCGCGGCCGTGTATTTGCGCGACGACGATGCCACGCTGAAGCTCGCGTATCAGGCCGATTGGGCCGGCTCGCCCGAGCAGATTGCCGGCGATGCTACGTTGATGCGCGAACTGGCGACGCGGGGCTACACGGCCGATCGGCGGCTGCTGCGCGCGTGGGATGCGCGGCTGGCTTACCTGCTCGAATCCGACGGCACGGCGCTGGGGCTGCTGCTGTTGGGGCCCAAGGAAGACGGCTCGGCCTACAGCTTTGAGGACCGCAATTTTTTACTGGCCTTGGCGCGCACGGCGGCCTTGGCGCTGCGCGGCGCCCAGGGCTATCGCACGATCGACGCGCTCAAGGACCAACTGCAAGAAAAAGTGCAGAAGCTGGCCGAACAGCAGCGGCGGATTATGTATCTGCAGAGCGAGCTGCTCAATCGCCAGCCGGGCGAACAACCGCCGGCCGAAGCTGGCGCCGCGAACAATGGCAACGGGGTCGAGGGGCTGAAGCACGAAATCCGCGGCTCCAGCCCGATCATTCTGCGGCTGCTCGAGCAACTGGCCAAAGTCGCTCAAAGCCCTTCATCGGTACTGATCCGCGGCGAAAGCGGCACCGGCAAGGAGTTGATTGCCCGGGCCATTCACGTGAACAGTCCCCGGGCGGCCGGCGCGTTTGTGCAGGTACACTGCGCGGCGCTCAGTCCCGGGCTGCTGGAGAGCGAACTGTTCGGGCATGTCAAAGGGGCGTTTACCGGCGCCGATCGCGACAAGATCGGCCGCTTCGAAATGGCCAATGGCGGCACGCTGTTTCTCGACGAAGTGGGCGACATCAGCCTCGAGACACAGACCAAGCTGCTGCGCGTGCTGCAAGAGCGGGCCTTTGAGCGCGTGGGCGGCATCCAGACCGTGCAGGTCGACGTGCGGCTGATTGCGGCCACGCACCAGAACCTGGAAGAGCTGATCCGCCAGGGACGCTTTCGCGAGGATCTGTTCTACCGGCTGAACGTGATTAGTCTGCTCTGCCCCAACCTGCGACAGCGGCGCGAAGATATTTTCGAGCTGTCGCTGCATTTTTTGCACGTCTACGCTCGGCAGGCCGGTAAGAACATCGTGCGGATCGAAGAAGACGCGCTGGAAACGCTGGCCGCTTATCACTGGCCCGGCAACATTCGGCAGCTCGAGAACGCGATCGAGCGCGCCGTGGTGCTAGCCGACGGCGATTCGATCGGGCTGGCCGACTTGCCGCCCGAGCTCAACGGCGTGATCGTGCCGGCCGGGCGCCTTCGCGGCGGCCAGCGGCCGGGGCGGCTGGCGCCAGTGCCGGTGGGCGCCACGGTGGCGGCGCCGGATGGCCTGCCGGAAGAGCTGTCCGACATGGAGCGCGAGCGCCTGGTCGCCGCGCTGGCGCAATGCCGGGGCAACAAAGCGCAGGCCGCCCGGCTACTCGGGCTGCCCCGCAGCACGCTGTTCAGCAAGCTCCGCAAGTTCGGGCTGGAATCATAACGCGGCGCGCCTGCGGCTTAGCGTATTGCCAGAATCCCCACGTGCTTCGAGCTGATTTCGATGTCGTCGATCAGGTTGAAGCCTTGCATCGCGCGCTTTGCACCTGGGCCCAGCAACTTCAGCGCCACCTTCCTGGCGATGCGCCCTTTCAGCTTGGGGGCGGCGCGGGGCTCCAGGCTGGCCGGGGTATACCTGGTGATATAGGGCGAGATCCAGTTGTCCTGCCAGGGCGCTTCGACCACTTCCTTGAAGCCGAGCTGCTTGAACGACAGCTCCATCAGCCCGCGCGAAATGCGCGTGTTGTCGTTGAAGCAGTAGGGAAACGGCCTGTCGTGCAGGTTCTGGTGAGGCGGACTGTAGCAGACGAGCAAGTTGTCGGTATCGATGACCTGGCCCCAAAAGAACACGGCTTCCCTGGCCTTGCTTGCCAAGAACGCCAGGAAGTTGAGTGGATCGGGCAGATGGCACATGATGGCCGAAGCGACGACGACGTCGTACTTGCCTTCGACCGGCGCAGTGTGGCTGATGGGATCATAAGACGCATGCAGGAAAGTCGCATGGGTGCCGCAGGTGCCATTGAGAAATTCGATCGCATATGAATGCTGGCTGCCCATATCCATGCCGAAACTGGGCGCCATGCCATACAGCTCCGCGCGGACGGGGAAATAGCCGTTGTTGCAGGCCACGTCCAGCAGGGTCTTGCCTGGAAACCGCTCGGCGATGAAGCGAATCAGGCCGTCGTAGGTGCGACGCAGCATGGCATTGGCCTCGGTGATATCGTTCCACTGCTCCTGCCGCTGCTCGCGATGGAATACGAATCCGGTGGGAAATCGCGGGTCGGACCTGTTGCGCCAGCTATAGCCTACGCCCGTCTGGACATCGTCGCTGAGGATGAATGGCTGATAATTGAGAACATCGACACCGGCTGCTACGTGGTCTTCATTGGTGTTGAATTCCCGCAAATCCATGACATCGTTCCTCCTTGGTCCTACCTATGGGAAGCGGGCGGCAGTTTGCGTGGCGGCGCATGCAGCGCCGCGGTCGCCCGGCCGCCGCCTTTTGAAGCTTGCACGGCTGGCATCGAGGCGGATGATACCGCTGCGGGCGAAACGGTCAAAGATCGATGTGGGGGCTTTCAGAGCAATGACGAACGAACAGCTAGCGGCCGCCTACTGTTCGATCCACTTCCAGCCCATCGGTTGTTGAAGCTCGTGCTCGGCGGAGAGGGCCCAGGGCGTACCGGGGTGCTCGTTGATGACACGATTCAACAGGTCGCGGGCCTTGCTGGCCAGCTTGTCGACCACGCTGTTGCCGCTCGGGTCGTTGGTCTGTTCCAGCAGCAATTGCACGGGCTTGGGATCTTTGCGTTTCGGGCCACCTTTCATCACGGCCAGTTGCGACATGTAGCCATCGGCCCGGGCCTTGGCCGCCATGGCGCGACCGTAGGCCAGGTCGAAGCCGGCCTGCCAGCGCGGCTCGCCGGCCAGCTTCGCTTCGTCGGGCTCGCCAGGCTTGAGCGCGTTGTAGTAGGCGTCGATGCCAGGCTGAATCCTGGCCGCCGGTTTTTGCGCCTTGTCGAGTGCGCGGGTGCGCTCCACGTCGTCGGCGTTGGTGAACATGGTGGTGGGATTGGCCAGCACTTCGGCCGAAGGCAACTTGGCTGCTTCGACCAACGCCTTCTTGGCTTTGTTGGTTTCCAACTGGGCTTGGATTTCCTGCTCCGGAAAATAGACCGGTGCATATTTTCTGGGTAGCGCATTGGGTGACGTCATCATCGCGGCGGGCCGGCGCTTGCCTCGCTTCGGCTCGTTCCAACCGAAGCCGCCATCATTCATGCCGAAGCCGCCGCCGATTTGCGGCAGGGCAAAGTATTCGCCGTCGGTCTCTTGGCAGAGCCGCGCGAGCGAGTACGGCCCCAGCTCGGTGTCGACGACGACGTTGGCGTCGCGGCCGTCGGGATATTGCAGATGGATCCATTCGGGGAACCGCGATTCTGGACCCTGGCGCACGCGAATCTCTTTGGTGTCGGCGCCGCGTCCCTCGCTCATTTGGTTCGAGCCGGCGATGCTGCCGAACGACGCCTGCACGCCGATGCAGTACACGGGAATTTTATAACGCTTGAGCGTTGGCAGCACCTGGTCGATTTTCTGCTCGTCGTCGGCCGCTTCGTCGCTGACGATCACGAGGCTCACGTAACGGCCCTTGAGGCGATACGACGAATACTTTTCCATTGCCGCCTGCACGGCGGCAAAGGTGTTTTCGATGTGGCTGGTGTTGCTTTTAATGCCGTCGGCCGCGTGCTTGACGGCTGCCGTGTCGGCCGTCGGCTCCTTGGTCAGGAACTCGACGCTGGGACCAAACGCGCCGACCACCGAGAGCACCGCGGGCGCCTTGTCCTCGTCGGTCTTCTTCGCCGCGGCCGCCAACTCCTGATACAACGCATCGAGCCGGCCGAGCACCTCGCCGCGCGCGTGATCATTGCTCGCCGACGCGTCGAACAGCCAGACCACGAGAACCTGGTGGGACTTCGTATCGGTGATCGCTTTGGACAGTTGCTCGGTGATCCGGTTCACGGCATCGGGAATGGATGTCACCCGGCCGTCCGCACTGCCGCCGGAACCCAGCCCCGGGCCAAAGGAGTCGTTGCCGCGCGACGCGGAGGCCATTGCCTGCGCGTCTTTTTTTGGCGGATCGGGATGGAATTTTTCGTACTTGATTGGGGGTGCCGTGATGTGCTCGGTCGTCACGATCACCGTCGGCGGACGGTTGAGCAACTTGTAAGCCGCAAAGCCCAGCACGGGCAGACCGACGACACTCACGACGGCCAGCAGCATGGCCAGCGGATCTTGACCCTTGCGCTTGCGGCGAAACGAACGGGAGTTGGAATAACTCATGGATCAAAGGGCCTTCAAAACACCGGAGGCATTCAGACGTGCCAAATTGCCGTCTTTTGGGGGGCAAGCGGACGCGGGCGTGCCGGCCGCAAAACAAAAACAGCCGGAAGAAGAGTCAGTTTAACTGTCCGCTGTTTGGCCGGCAATCAATTCGAGCGCGTTCGATCGAAAACAGTCGGTTTCATCGTGCGGAAATTCGCCGCAAGTCCGCCCGACAAGATGTTTCGGCTACGCTAGCAGGCACGCCGTTTGCAATTAATAAAGAGGTAAGCTTCGACACCTATCGATGAGGCGGCCGCTTCCATCCCCAGGTTCGATGGCCTTTTCAGGCCGTGGGCCGGTTTTCTCGGGGCAACATGCCGGCAGACGGCGCGAGTTGTGGCTCTTTTGTTAACGGAGGTGTTGTTATGTCTACTGTACAATCCCACGGCTTTTCCAGCGAATCCAGCCGCACGACGGAATGGGCGGCGGGCGGATCGATCGCCGAAGCAGTGGTCGGGCTGGCTGCCGTGGTCCTGACGATCATTGGGTTGGCCGGCGTGACGCCGACCTACATTGTTCCCATTGCCGCGATTTGCGTGGGTGCCGCCTTGGCTTTCGAAGGCAGCGCAATGCGCAACGAAGCAGGCATGTCGGCCGGCTTTTTCGGCGGCCTGACAGGCATCTTGCTGGGCATCCTCGCTCTGGTGGGAGTGCTGCCGCAAGTGCTTACCGCAGTGGCAGTTATCGTTTTGTCCTGCGCCCTGATGGTGGGCTGCTACGGCGTGGTGGAAAGTGTCGGCGGAACGCATGATTCGATGAATTTTGCGTCCGGTGGAATGCATGTGGTCTCCGGGCTTGCGGGCCTGATTCTGGGCATTCTGGCCCTGTCTCACGGCACGGCAATGCTCGCGCTCGTAGGACTGTTTGTGTTGAGTTGTGCGGTGGCCTTTACCGGCACAGCGACGAGCGCACGGTTAAGCAGGATGTTTTCCGCGAGCTGGTGGCATACCCGCCGCGTCTAACACGCATATAAGTGTTCAGACCCGACGGTTCACATAAAAGCGAACTCGCTGGATAGCCGCACCGGCCGCAAGGTCGCCGACCATCTCGCGAGTTCGCTTCTCTTTCTCTTGCTGGATCGGACCTTCAGCCGGTTTCAAGTGGGCGACCAGGATGGTCGGTGCAAAACCATTTCGCCGAGCCTATTTCGCCGATTTTTTGGACTCAATTCAGTGTCTTGCTAAGCCGCCCACCGGGCTTGATCGACCCGCGGGTTTATCGGGTTTCGCTGTGTCCGCGGAGCCGTATCGGGGCTCCGGTTGTTAGAGCGCCAAATGCCGGGGAAGCCAAATTTCGCGCGGGCTGGGTGCGTGATTTGCCTGTCGGTCGGCCACACGGCCTGGCGGCCCGGGAATACCGCGCGGGCGGATGCCTGCAAGCTTGGCAGGCGGAGTCCCCGCCCACACGACTCTTTTTGCAGGAAGGACGATCAAACATGGCAGCTAAAACGGGTGGCGATATCCTGCTGGAAACGCTGATCGATTGGGGCGTCGAGGTCATTTTCGGTCTGCCCGGCGATGGTATCAACGGCATCATCGAGGCCTTGCGCGTTCGCCAGGACCAGGTGCGATTCGTCCAGGTGCGGCACGAAGAGGCCGCCGCCTTCATGGCCTGCGCGTATGCCAAATACACCGGCCGCCTGGGAGTTTGCCTGGCCACGAGCGGCCCCGGCGGCATTCATCTGCTCAACGGCCTGTACGACGCCAAGATGGACGGCCAATCCGTGCTGGCCATCACGGGCCATCACTTCCACGATCTGATCGACACGCATTCGCAGCAGGACATCGACCTGGATAAGGTCTTCATGGACGTGGCCGTGTACTCGGCCCGCGTGATGGGGCCCGAGCACGTGCGAAACGTCACAGAGCTGGCTTGTCGCAAGGCGCTGGGATATCGCGGCGTGGCGCACGTCAATTTTCCGGTCGATTTTCAATCGATGCCGGTCAAGGAGCGCAGCGAGCGCAACGCGCCGAACCATGTCTCGAACGTTCTGCCCCGCCGGGCGGCGCTGCCTTCCGACGGCGACCTGGAACGAGCGGCCGCCGTGCTCAATGCCGGTCAGAAGGTAGCCATCCTGGCCGGCCGCGGTGCGCTGGGGGCCGGCGACGTGCTGGAAAAAATAGCCGAAATGCTCGCCGCGCCGATCATCAAGCCGCTGCTGGGCAAAGCCTGTGTCCCCGACGATAGCCCCTACACCACGGGCGGCATCGGGCTACTGGGGACCAAGCCATCGGTCGACGCCCTGGAAACGTGCGACACGCTGCTGATGGTCGGCACGTCGTTTCCCTACATGGAGTTTCTGCCCAAGCCGGGACAAGCTCGCGCCGTGCAAATCGATCTCGATCCCGCGCGCATCGGACTGCGGTATCCGGTCGAAGTGGGGCTGCTGGGCGACGGCCAGCGGAGCCTGGCCGCACTGTTGCCGCTGCTTAAGCGGAACGCCGACCGCAGCTTTTTGGAGACCGCGCAAGAGGGGATGAAAGATTGGCGCGCCCTGATGGAGGAGCGCGGCACGCGGATGGACATGCCCATGAAGCCGCAGGTCGTGGCCCGCGAGCTGGGTCGCCGGCTGGCGGACAATGCGATTGTTTCGTGCGACTCGGGCACGATCGCCACGTGGTGGGCCCGGCAGATTCCCGCCAAGCGCGGCCAGATGCACTCGATCTCCGGCACGCTGGCGACGATGGCTTGCGGCATGCCGTACGCCATCGGCGCGCAGATTGCGCATCCCGACCGGCAGTGCATCGCGTTTGTCGGCGACGGCGGTTTTACGATGCTGATGGGCGAGTTCGTCACCTGCGTGAAATACAAACTGCCGGTGAAGATCGTGATCATCAAGAACAACGCGCTGGGGCAAATCAAGTGGGAGCAGATGGTGATGTTGGGCAATCCCGAGTTCGCTTGCGACCTGCACCCGATCGATTTTGCGGAGTTTGCGCGGGCCTGCGGCGGCACCGGCTTCCGCATCGAGGATCCGAAGCTGTGCGGTCAGACGTTGGACCAAGCGCTGGCCGTGGACGGTCCGGTGATCATCGAAGCCGTGGTCGATCCGTACGAGGCGCCGCTACCGCCCAAGACCACGGTCAAGCAAGCCCTGGAGTTCGCCAAATCCATGGCTCGCGGCGAAAAGGACCGCAGCAAGATCGCTTCCACCATTTTCAAGGACAAGGTCAAGGAAATGATCTAGTTGGTCCGTTGTCCGTTGACCGTGATCCGTTGGAGGGGCCATCACCGTGGCGGCGCAACGTAATGGGGTGGTCGGGGCATTGACGTTTTTTTGCGATCCGAAAGATTTTGAGGGGAGTTCTCATGAATGCATCGGCCGCGACTGTCACGACCCAGGCCGAGCGCCAGCACACGTCGCGCGAAGCCAGCGTCGAGCACCCGGATTATGCAGCCCATGTCGACGCCGAGCGGCTCGAGGCCGAGTTGCGAGCAGTGGTGAAGGGCGAAGTGCGTTTCGACGAAGGCAGCCGCGCGCTGTACGCCACCGACGGCTCGAACTATCGGCAAGTGCCGATCGGCGTGGTGATTCCCCGCTCGGTCGACGACGTGGTTGCCACGGTCGCGGCTTGCCGGCGCTTTCGCGCGCCGGTGCTCAGCCGCGGTGGCGGCACCAGCCTGGCCGGCCAATGCTGCAACGTGGCCGTGGTCATGGATTTTTCCAAGTACATGAACAATATTCTCGAGCTGAATGTCGAGCAGCGGTATGCGCGCGTGCAGCCGGGATTGGTACTCGACCATTTGCGCAACGCGGCCGAAGAACATCATCTGACGTTCGCGCCCGATCCTTCCACCCACAATCATTGCACGCTGGGAGGCATGATCGGCAACAACTCGTGCGGCGTACACTCGGTCATGGGCGGCAAAACCGACGCCAACGTCCAGGAGTTGGACATCCTGCTCTACGACGGCACGCGCATGACGATCGGCAATCACAGTCCCGAAGAGATCGAGCGAATCATTGCCGTGGGCGGGCGGCAGGGAGAGATCTATCGCCGCTTGCGCGAGCTACGCGACCGCTACGGGGATCTGATCCGCGAAAAGTTTCCCAAGATTCCGCGCCGCGTGTCGGGCTATGGCCTCGAACAACTGCTGCCGGAACACGGCTTCGACGTGGCCAAGGCCTTGGTGGGTTCCGAGGGGACGTGCGTCGTGGTGCTCGAAGCCAAGATGCGGCTGGTCTACAGCCCACCGGTGCGCTCGCTGCTCGTGCTGGGCTACCCGGACGTGTATTCGGCCGGCGACCATGTGATGCAGGTGATGGCGGCCGGGCCGGTGGGGCTGGAAGGCCTCGACGACCGGCTGGTCGAAGACATGAAGAAGTGCCGTATTCATCCCGAAGACATTCAATTGCTGCCCGAGGGGGGCGGCTGGCTGATGGTCGAGTTCGGCGGCGAAACGAAGGAAGAAGCCGACGGCAAAGCTCTGGCTCTGATGGCCAAGCTCAAGACGCTGCCCGACGCGCCGACCACCAAACTGTTTGACAACAAAGAGCACGAACAGATGCTGTGGAAGGTGCGCGAGTCGGGGTTGGGGGCTACGGCCCGCGTGCCCGGCGAAAAGCTTACCTGGGAAGGCTGGGAAGATGCGGCCGTGCCGCCCGAGCGGCTGGGCGGCTACCTGCGCGATTTTCGCGCGCTGCTGGAGAAGCACCAATACGCGTGCTCGCTGTATGGACACTTTGGCCAAGGCTGCGTCCACACGCGCATCGATTTCGATCTGTTCAGCGCCGAAGGCATCAAGAAATTCCGCTCGTTTCTGGAAGACGCCGCCGACCTGGTCGTAAGCTACGGCGGTTCGCTCTCCGGCGAGCATGGCGACGGCCAGTCGAAGGCCGAGTTGCTGCCGCGGATGTTCGGGCCCGAGATGATCGAGGTCTTTAACGAGTTCAAATCGATCTGGGATCCCGATTGGAAGATGAACCCCGGCAAGGTGGTGCGGCCCTACCGCGTGGACGAAAACTTACGGTTGGGCACGCACTACGATCATCCCGACGTGGTGACGCATTTCAAGTTCCCAGAAGAGGGCGGCTTCAAAGGCGTCGCGCTGCGCTGCGTGGGCATCGGCGAGTGCCGGCGGCACGAAAAAGGCACGATGTGCCCCAGCTACCGCGTCACGCTGGAAGAAAAGCACTCCACGCGCGGCCGCGCCCGGCTGCTGTTCGAAATGCTCGAAGGCAATCCGCTCAAAGGCGGATGGCGGCAGGAGGAGGTCAAGGACGCGCTGGACTTGTGCCTGGCCTGCAAGGGCTGCAAAGGCGATTGCCCCGTGAACGTGGACATGGCCACGTACAAGGCCGAGTTTCTCTCGCACTATTACGAAGGGCACGCGCGGCCACGGCATGCCTACGCGATGGGCTTGATTCATTGGTGGGCCCGGCTGGCAGCCGTAGCGCCGCGGCTGGCGAACTTTTTCAGCCAGTCGCCTCTGTTGGCTCCGCTGGCCAAATGGGCAGGTGGCATTGCGCAGCAGAGGCGCGTGCCGGCCTTCGCACCGCAAACCTTCAAGGACTGGTTCCGGCAGCGCGAAGTGCGCAACCAGGGTCGCCCGCAAGTCATCCTCTGGCCCGACACGTTTAACAACCATTTTCATCCGGAAGTGGCCCAGGCCGGTGTGGAAGTCCTGGAGGCTGCCGGCTTTCAGGTGTTGGTGCCGCAAGAGCCGCTGTGCTGCGGCCGGCCGCTGTACGATTTCGGCATGCTCGATCTGGCCAAGGCCAAGCTGCGGCAGATTCTCGATACGCTGCGGCCGCACATTCAGGCCGGCACGCCCATCGTGGCGATGGAGCCGAGCTGTGCGGCCGTGTTCAAAGACGAGTTAAGCAACCTGTTTCCCGAGGACGAAGGGGCCCATCGACTGCGCGAGCAGACGTTCTTCTTCGGTGAGTTTCTCGAAAAACGGGCACCCGATTTCCAGCCGCCTCCCCTGCCCCGCAAGGCTCTCGTACACGGCCACTGCCATCAAAAGGCGCTGGAGCGCAAACACACGTTGCCGTTCGAGAGCAAGCTGCTCGATAAGTTGGGCATGGACTACGAGGTGATCGACTCGGGCTGCTGCGGCATGGCCGGCTCGTTCGGCTTCGAGGCGAGCCACTACGACGTATCGCAGGCGGTCGGCGATTTGAAGCTGCTGCCCGCCGTGAAGGAGGCGGCCAAAGACACGCTGATCATTGCCGACGGCTTCAGTTGCCACGAGCAGATCGAGCAAGCCACCGATCGGCACGCCATCCACCTGGCCCAGGCGATTCAGATGGCTCTGCACGAGCGGCGCGAAGGCCTGCCGCGCTACTATCCCGAGCAGGCCGTGATGCCCGACACCAGTGGCCAGGCCGCATTCAACCGCACGGCCTCGACCGTGCTGATCGCCGGCGCCCTGCTCGGCCTGGGAGCGATTGCCTGGCGCATGACGCGCAAGCGCGACAAAAGCTAGTTGCAGCGCAACCGGCGCGGGCGCATTCTTCCTCCCCTCTCCCCTTCGTGGGAGAGGGGCCGGGGGTGAGGGGGTGGCGCGCAGATTACGCCCAACTCCTCCGTTTGAGGAAGCTGGCGTTTTGTTGCATCGGTCGTTCCGCTAAGGCAAAGTGTTTGGTACTCCAACCCCTCACCCCCGACCCCTCTCCCGCAAGGGGAGAGGGGAGCACGAAGAACTCACGTCAGCTTTTTCTGAAACGTCTGCTCGAGCAGTCCCTTGAGGCCGGCGATCAGTGGCTGGCCCAGCAGCCGGCTCACCAGCGGGATGTCGGCCTCGAGGTGCAGCTCCTGGGGATCGACCCGCAAGTCGAGTTGGCCACCGACGGCGTACAACATGACCTGGTCGCGAGTGGCGTTCCATTCGACGCGTTGGATCAGCGGCGCGAACTTCGTCTGAACCTGGGATACGGTGGCTTCCAACTGGGCCCGCGCTTCGTCCAGCGTGCGGCCGTGGCGCATTGAAAAACGGATGAGCGACATCAAGGAGCCTTTGCCGACTGAGGAGGGAAGCGAATTTCGGTCGAGGGGCGGACGTCGGCTTTGAGCACCTTTTCGATCTGGGCAAGCGCCTCGCGATGTTCTTCCTCGGTGTTGGCCACCGCGCAATCGCCCGGCACCAGCAGATGGAAGTCGCGCAGGTACGCGTCATTGGCCGTGAACAACACGCAAATATTCGTGGCGATGCCGGTGATGATCAGGCTCTTTACCTGCAAATAGGCCAGCAGAATATCGAGCGCCGTGCAATAAAAGCCCGAATGCTTGGGCTTGAGCACAAAATAATCGTCCCGCTCCGGCTTGAGCAGCTCGGCAATCTCGCGCCCGCGCACGCCGTCGCGCAGGCAGTGATCCACCTGGGCGTTGAAGTCCGACTGCCAGCGGCCGAAATTGTCGTTCACATAGATCGCCGGCACGCCGGCTTGCTGGGCCCGCCGCTTGAGATCGGCCAGATGCCGGGCCATCGGCCGGGCGAATTGGAGCAGTTGTTCGCCCTGCTCGAATTCAAGATCGTTGATCACGTCGATCAGCAGCAGGGCAACGTCGGCCTTGTCGGGGACGTTGCCGTGCAGATCGGGGTTCTTCGCCGGCATGATCGCGCGGGCCCAAACAATTCGCGGGTACAAGCCACTGGCGAATTGTAGCGCGATGCGGCCTTCGAGGCGAACGCACCGGCGCTTTAGCGCGGCTCGATCTCGTGGTGGACGTTGGCCAACGTGCCCAGCGGCGCCGACGGAGCGGACGCGTTGAGACGCGAATCGAGCCAACTGCGGAGTTGCCGGGCGTTGACCGCGTGGACGCAGCGCCGCGGATCATCTTCCGCCCCGCGATAGCCCCAGTGCATGCCCACCAGCCGGCCATGCCACACGACCGCACCGCCACTGTCACCGGGAATGGTGACCTGGTGGTTCTCGACGCCCTGCGCCCCCAGCAGCGAGCCGGGCTGATCCGCAAAAAACGGAATCGGCTTCGCCCGAACGGCCAAAAACGATCGGAAACGCTCGGGGCCGTAACCCCAGATTTCCAACTGTTCACCCAGCTTGGGCGACTCATTGGCCATGGGCAGCGGATCGATCCCGCGCGGGGCATAGATCCACAAGGCGGCGACGTCCAATCGCTTGTCCAACGCCAACAGCGTGGCGCCGGAGATCTGGCCGTCGAAGAATTCGACGGTGATCGGCCCAATGGCCTCGGCAAACAAATGCGCGGCGGTTAGCACCACCCCGTGCCCTTGTTCGACGGAAACGAGCGTTCCCGTCCCATTGCACAGCGGGCCCTGTTGATAGCCGCTGAACCAATTTCGCACGCGGGCGGCCGCTTTGCGCGCCCCGGCTTGCTCGAAAGAGACCGTCTCCGCACGACAAAGATGGGTGCCGACAAACAGCAGCACCACGACGGGCAAGATCCGCGACATGGGCGACCTCAAATGTCCAGTAGGCACTTCTTGGCCTCAAGGGCGGGCATCCGCTGCACACCCCGTGGGCAGCCCGTCACAGGCCTCCCACTTCGCTAACACATTAATAATAACGACTTATGTAAACGTGTCGATAACACTCCAGAGGGTTTTGTAGCATAGCAAAACGTGTGCCGATCGAATCCTGCGGCGCGTTTCTATAAGGAAAAGAGATAGGCCACAGGCGGGAAGCGGCGACCACGGATTGCACGGATGGCACGGATTTCTATTTGTTTATCCGTGCCATCCGTGTCATCCGTGGTTACCTCTTTCCTACCATGCTGGGCTCGGCGCCGGCTACCAAGCCGCGGGCCTGGCCGAAGCGGGCGACTTCTTCGATCGCTTGGCACATCTGCTCCCGGTCGACCTCGTGAACGTCGATCGCCTGGCCCGCTTTGCGGAGCATGGTCAGGGTGAGCCGGCCGCCTAGATGTTGGCGGAATTCTTCGAGCCCCGCCAGCAGCACGGCCGAGTCGCGCATCGCCGGGTGGTACAGGGGCAATCCCAGCGCGGCCAGGCACTCGAGCACCCGGCGGGCGGCTGCCTTCGATAAGCCGTGGACATACGACGAATACACGGTGTCGATGGCCACGCCGATACCCACCGCCTCGCCGTGCCGCAGGCGGAATTCGGTCATGGTTTCCAGCTTATGGGCCGACCAATGCCCAAAATCGAGCGGCCGGGCTTCGAGCGCCTCGAATGGGTCGCCGCCGCGCGTAATATGGGCCAAATGCCACTCGGCCGACGCCCGAATGACCTCGCCACAAGCGGCCGGATCACGCTGGGCCAGCTTGGGAGCCAGTCGGCAGATACGCTCAAATAGCGGGCGGTCTTTCAGCAGCGAAACTTTCACCGCCTCGGAGAACCCGCAGACAAAATCGCGGTCCGAGAGCGTGGACAGCAGCGCCCGATCGTTGATCACGGCCCAAGGGACCGCAAAGGTGCCGATCCAGTTCTTCTTGCCGAACAGGTTGACGCTATTTTTGACGCCAATGCCCGAATCGGCCTGGGCCAGGGTCGTGGTGGGCAGCCGCACCAGCCGGATGCCGCGATGGGCAATGGCGGCCGCAAACCCCACCGCATCGAGTACGGCCCCGCCGCCGACCACCACCACGTAGCTGCGGCGATCGAGATTGGCAGCGTGAAACACCTTGAGCATCCGCTCGAGGATATGAATCTCGTTTTTGACCACTTCGCCGCCGGGCACGACCTGCACATTGCCGGCCAAAACCAGCCGCCCAGCCTGCGCCCGCACCAGGGCGCGAACCCGTTGCCGCAGCTCGGGCCGTGCCCCGAGCAAGTGCTCGTCCAGCCAGAACTGCACCCGGGCCGGCTGCTTGCCCGAGGGCTCGAGCACGTCGGCTAGCACCTGGCTATCGGCGCCCAGCACGTCATCGGTAAAACGCACCCGGTGCACAACCGGCACCGAGAACGAAACATCGATCGCGCCGGAAGATGGTTGATCGCTCATGCGAAGGACTTCTCGCAACTGGACATCTGCAAACTGGCAGGTCGCACGCCTCCGAGCAGCGAGCGGATCGCGTCGGAAGCCATGCCATTGTTAGGGCGGGCTGAAAATTACGCGGGGACAGAAGTTGCAGTTCGTATTCTACCCCCCACCCGCCGCCATCGGCAACGAATAAATTGGGCCACTTTGCAAGCGAAAGGCCGCCGGAGCGCGGAAGCTACTCGCTCTTTTCCACCGCGGCGCGGGTTTTGGCCAGGCCGGTCTTGAGCACGGTCAGGGCGTCTTGCTGCCAGTAGCTGCGATTGAAGAGCTCGAGCGAGAGGAATCCGCGGAAACCACGCTCGCGCAGGGTGCGGAAGATGTCGGTCAAGGGCGCCACGCCGTCGCCGGGATAGACCCGGTCGGCGTCGGTCAGCTTTTCGCGCTCGGCGCTGGCCGGGTAGTCGTTCACGTGCATCACGTGCATGGCATGGCCGCTCACCAGCCGCAGCCCTTCGAAATCCGATCCGCCGCGATGCAGATGATAGATGTCCAGCAGCAAACATGCCCGGGGGTGCTGCGCTTCCGCCGCCACGTACAGCGCTTCGCTCAGTCGGCTGAGGCTTTGGCTATGCCCCCAGACCTCTAGCTGCGGCACGACGCCGGTCTGCTCGCCCAATTCCAGCAGGCGGCGATAGCGCCGGCCGGCCGCTTGCAGATCGAGATTCGATTGCTGCGTGGCCCCGATGGGCGGAGCGGCCACGCGTGGGCAGCCCAACTCGGCGAGCATGTCCATGTTGCGCTTGGCCTCGATCATGGCCTGGTCGCGCTGGGTCTGATCGTCGACTACCCAAGGAAAAAAAGCGATCGCGCTTTCGACCGTCAGGCCGTGGTCGCGAATGCGCTTGTTCAACTCCTTGAGCGTGCCGCCGTGGGCCACGTACTCGTCGATTTCCCGCACCCAGGGCTCGATCGCCTGGTAGCCGGCCTTGGCCGCCAGCTCGATTTCCTCGACCAGCCCCAGCTTCTGGCCGCGAATGGTCGACGTGTTCAAGCAATAGCGGAACGTCGGTTCGGAATTCGTCACAGGCAGCTCCCGGGCTAGAGTCCGCGTGCCGGAGGTTAGCAGTGCTCCGGCCATACCGGCCGTGGCACTCAGCAGGGTACGACGGCCTAAATTCGGCATGCGGGGTCTCGCGATCGGAAAATAATTCGTGGTTTTGTTCTCAAAGTCTGCCGGGCGGCACTGCCGGCTACCTTAGTCGGCTGGCGAGTGGAGATCCAGCAGGCGAAGGCCCCACGGATCGCAGTCCGTGGACTTGTGCGTTTCGCAAATTGCGGTTTGCCCCTTAAGATCAAGCAGTGAGGGGCATCGGTTCCAACTATTTCGCGAGGTGCTTTCATGACCGTTGAATTGAAAGAAGAGGCCGCCGGCAAGTTGTTGGAAGTGCATATCAGCGGCAAGCTCGCCAAGGAGGACTACCTGCATTTCGCACCGGTGATCGACCGCATGGTGCAAGAGCACGGCAAGATCAACTTCCTGGTCGAGATGCACGACTTCCACGGTTGGACCGCCGGCGCGCTGTGGGAAGACATCAAGTTAGACGTCAAGCACTTTGCGCACATTAATAAGCTGGCGATCGTCGGCGAATCCAAGTGGGAAAAAGGCATGGCCACATTCTGCCGGCCGTTTACCACGGCCAAGATCAAGTATTTCGATCGCGCGCAGGCAGACCAGGCGCGAACCTGGATTCTGGACCCGGCGGCCGATTAGCATGACCGGCCCCTCGGACCCCGGTCCGTGAGCTTTTGAGGGTGAGTGGACGATCACTGGCGCCAAACTGCTCGCATTGCGGCGGCGGGGCTGGTATCCTCAAACCATGCGCCCGGGCCAGCCCCAGGCGCCCCGCCAGACGCTCGCCCAAATTTCCCACCGACATTCCCCTGCAAGGTCCTTGCCATGCACCGCTACTTGCTCGGATGGCTCGTACTGTTTTCCTGCGCAACGGCAGTCCAGGCTGCCCCGGCGAGCGATTCGAAGCCGCTCGTGCTGCATTTGCAGAGCCGTGAAAAAGCGGCCGACGGCCAGGAGTTCGTCCGCAGCTTCCGCTCGACCGAGTGGGATCCGCGCAAGACGGCCGTGATCATTTGCGACATGTGGGACCACCATCATTGCCAGGGAGCCGAGCGCCGCACGGCGGAGTTGGCCCCGCGGATGAACGAGGTGGTTAAGGCGGCCCGCCGGCAGGGCGTGCTCATCATCCATTGCCCCAGCGGCACGATGGAGGCTTACAAAGACGCGCCCGGCCGCAAGCTGGCCCAGCAGGCCAAGCTCGACACCAAAGAGCCGATTGCATGGTGCCGGCTCGATCCGAAGCACGAAGCGGCCTTGCCGATCGACGATTCCGACGGCGGCTGCAATTGTCAGCCCCCCTGCCCCACCGGCCAGCCCTGGAAGAAGCAGATCTCGACGATCGAAATTCAGCCCGGCGACGCGATCAGCGACAGCGGCGCCGAAGTGTTTGGCCTGTTCGAGAAGCGCGGGATCGAAAACGTCGTCATCATGGGCGTGCACACGAATATGTGCGTGCTCGGCCGGCCGTTCGGCATTCGGCAACTGGTGCGGCATGGCAAGCACGTCGTGCTGGCGCGCGATCTGACCGACACCATGTACAACTCGCGCATGGCGCCCAAGGTAGATCACTTTCGCGGCACGGAGCTGGTCATCGAGCATATCGAAAAATACTGGTGCCCGACGATCGTCAGCACTGATCTGGCCGGCGGCGTGCCGTTTGTTTTTTCCGAGGACAAGCGGCCGCACGTGGCGATTATCGCCGACGACAATCATTATCGCCCGCTGACCACTCTGCCCGGCTTTGCCGAAGGCCTGCAAACCGAGTTAGGCTATCGGCTCAGCGTGTTGCCGGTGGACGATGGCCGCATCGTGAATGCCGGCGCGATGAAGTCGGCCGATTTGCTGGTGCTGTTTGTACGCCGCAAGGCCCTGCCGCTGGCGCAGCTTTCGCTCTTTCACAGCCATCTCGACGCGGGCAAGCCGCTGGTGGCTCTGCGCACGGCCAGCCATGCCTTTGCCATCCAGCAATCGCTGCCCGAGGGGCTGGGCACGTGGGAAACGTTCGACGACGACGTGCTGGGCGGCAATTATCACGGCCACTATCCCGCCAAGGACACGGCCAAGGTCGAAGTCGCCGCGGCGGCAGCCAAGAATCCACTGCTGGCTGGCATCGAGCCAGCAACCTGGAACGCGGTCGGCGAACTGTACCAGGTGTCGCCCATCAGCGAGGACGCCACGGTGCTGCTCACCGGCTCGCTGCCCGGCAAGCCGCACGAGCCGGTGGCCTGGCAGCGCAATTTCAATCGGGCACGAATCTTTTATACCTCGCTCGGGCATCCCGACCATTTCGCCCAGCCGCAGTTTCGCAAGCTGCTGGCCAATGCCATCTCGTGGACCCTGAAGTCTGGGCATGCCGAGGAAATGACTCCTTATGTGCGGCTGAAGCGCAAGTCGAGCGGCGAGGCCCTGCCGCCGGAGGAAGCGGCCGCGCATTTGACCACGCCGGCCGATCTGGAAATCGAGCAGGTGCTGGCCGAGCCGCACGTGGCCCAGCCGGTGTTCATGACGTTCGACGAGCGCGGACGCATGTGGGTCGTGCAGTATCTGCAATATCCCTTCCCCGCCGGGCTCAAGATCCTCAGCGAAGATAAGTTCCTGCGGGCCACTTACGACAAGGTGCCGCCGGCTCCACCGCACCACTTTCGCGGCAACGACAAGATCACGATTCACGAAGACACCGATGGCGACGGCCGCTACGACAAGCACAAGACGTTTGTCGACGGGCTGAACATCGTCTCGTCCGTGGCCCCGGCACGCGGCGGCCTGTGGGTGCTCAATCCGCCCTACTTGCTGTTCTATCCGGACCGCAATCACGACGACGTGCCCGACGGCGATCCGGAAGTACACCTGTCGGGCTTCGGCATGGAGGACACGCACTCGGTGGTCAACAGTCTGCAAATGGGCCCCGACGGTTGGCTGTATGCCGCCCAGGGAAGCACGGTCAGCGGCGACGTCGTGCGGCCGGGCATCGACGGCAAGCCGGGCAAGAAGCCGGTTCACAGCCTCGGCCAACTCATCTGGCGCTATCATCCCGAGAGCCACCGCTACGAAATATTCGCCGAAGGCGGCGGCAACGCCTTTGGACTCGAGATCGACTCGAAGGGCCGCATCTTCTCGGGCCACAACGGCGGCGACACGCGCGGGTTCCACTACGTGCAAGGCGGCTACTATCAGAAGGGCTTTGCCAAGCACGGCCCGCTGTCGAATCCGTACACGTTCGGCTATTTCGCGGCCATGAAGCACGACAAGGTGCCGCGCTTCACGCATTGCACGATCATCTACGAAGGCGGCGCCCTGCCCGGCACGTATACCAACAAACTGATGGGCGTGCACCCGCTGATGAGCCACGTGGTCATCAGCCAGGTTGATCGCGACGGCTCGACGTTCAAGACCAAGGACGTGGGCCACGCCATCGACAGCACTGATCAATGGTTCCGGCCGGTGGATATCAAGACCGGACCCGACGGAGCCGTGTACGTGGCCGATATGTACGAAGGCCAGATCGCGCATCTGCTGCACCACGAAGGCAAGATCGACCGCAGCAACGGCCGCATCTATCGCATCAAGGCCAAGGGCGCTGCGACACCCAAGCAGACGGACTTGGGCCAACTCAAATCGTCTGAATTGATCGCGCTGTTGGGCAACGCGAACAAATGGCAACGTCGCGAGGCCATCCGCCTGCTGGGAGATCGGCACGAAGCAGACCTTGCGCCGCAACTTCGCACATTGCTGGCCAAGAGCAACGGCCAGACGGCGCTCGAGGCCCTGTGGGCCATCAACGCGGTCGGCGGACTGGACGACGCGACGGCCCAGTCCGCATTGAAGCATGCCGACCCGTATGTGCGGATTTGGGCCGTGCGGCTACTGGGCGATCGCCATGAAATCTCGACGACCCTGGCCGCTGATCTGGCCGCGCTGGCGGCTCGGGAAACACAAGTCGACGTCCGCAGTCAATTAGCGTGCACCGCCCGCCGCCTGCCGGCCGCACAGGCATTGCCGATCGTCAAGAATCTCGTGCGTCACGACGAAGACGCGCAGGACATTCATTTGCCGCTGTTGGTCTGGTGGGTGATCGAAGCCAAGGCTGACACCGATCGCCCGGCAGTGTTGGCGCTGTTGCAAGATTCTTCGCTCTGGGACGAGCCGCTGGTGCGCGAGCATTTGCTGCACCGCTTGATGCGGCGTTACGCCATGGCCGGCACGCGCAAGGATCTGCAAACGTGCGCCGCGCTGCTTAAGCTGTCGCCCAGCGACGACCACAGCAAGCTGCTATTACGCGGCTTCGAAGAAGCGTATCAGGGTCGGGCCATGACGAATCTGCCCGACGAGCTGGTCGAAGCCATGGCGCGGCTGGGCGGCCAGTCGTTAGTATTTGGGTTGCGGCAGGGCAAGCCGGAGGCCGTCGCCAAGGCCTTGAAGATCATTGCCGATCCGAAGGCCGATGCCGGCGAGCGGCTGCAGTACGTGCAGATCTTGGGCGAGGCCCGACAGCCACAAGCGACTGACGTGCTGGCGCGCGTGGCGGTCGACTCGAGCGACGACGGTTTGAAGATGGCGGCACTGGGCGCACTGCAAGGTTACGACAGTCCGCAACTTGGCGGCATCGTGCTGGCCGCGTACCCCGGCTACACCGACGACGTGCGCAGCGTGGCTCAGACGCTTTTGGCCAGCCGCAAGGCTTGGGCGCTTGCGCTGGTGGCGGCGGTCGAAGCGGGCAAGATCGATCGCAGCTCGCTGCCGCTGGACGTCGTGCGCAAGCTGAC